>JBJMIS010000074.1:0-47679 GCA_045806705.1 Friedmanniella sp. | reverse complement strand
TCAGCCGGACACCCTCGTCGTAGCTGTCGACGCGGACCACCGAGAGCACCGGGCCGAAGATCTCGTCGGTGTAGATGCTCATGTCGGTGGTGACGTGGTCGAACAGCGTGGGGCCGACGAAGAAGCCCTCGCCGTCGCTGTCCGGCTGCACCGTCCGGCCGTCCACGACCAGCTCGGCACCCGCCTGCTCGCCGGCGTCGACGTAGCCGGAGACCCGGTCCCGGGCCACGGCGGTGACCAGCGGGCCCATGTCGCAGCCGCGCCGGCCGTCGCCGGTGCGGAGCCCCACGGTCCGCTCCTTGATCTTCGCGACCAGCTCGTCGCCGATCGGCCCGACGGCCAGCACGGCGGAGATCGCCATGCAGCGCTCGCCGGCCGAGCCGTACCCCGCGTTGACGGCCTGGTCGGCGGCGAGGTCGAGGTCGGCGTCCGGCAGCACCAGCATGTGGTTCTTGGCCCCGCCGAGCGCCTGCACCCGCTTCCCGTGGCTGGTGCCCGTCTCGTAGACGTAGCGGGCGATGGGCGTGGAGCCGACGAAGGAGATCGACGCGACGTCCGGATGGGTCAGCAGCCCGTCCACCGCCACCTTGTCGCCGTTCAGCACGTTGAAGACCCCGTCCGGCAGGCCTGCTTCCTTCCACAGCTGCGCCATCCACAGTGACGCCGTCGGCACCTTCTCGCTGGGCTTCAGCACGACCGTGTTGCCCGCGGCGATCGCGATCGGGAAGAACCACATCGGCACCATGGCCGGGAAGTTGAACGGGGAGATGATCCCGACGACGCCGAGCGGCTGGCGGACCGAGTGGACGTCCACCCGGGTCGAGGCGTTCTCGGTGAAGGCGCCTTTGACCAGGTGCGGCATGCCGCACGCGAACTCGACCACCTCCTGCCCACGGCTCACCTCGCCGAGGGCGTCGGAGAGCACCTTGCCGTGCTCGCTGGTGATGATCTCGGCGAGCTCGCCCTTGCGCGCGTTGAGCAGCTCTCGGAAGGCGAACAGGATCTGGGTGCGCCGGGCCAGGGAGGTGTCGCGCCAGCCGGGGAAGGCGGCGGTGGCGGCAGCGACGACCGCGTTGACGTCGTCCTCCGACGCCAGGGCGAGCTGCGCACTGACCTCGCCGGTCGCCGGGTCGGTGACATCGGAGAAGCGTCCGCCGGAGCCTTCGAAGATCGAGCCGTTCCGCCAGTGGTAGAGCGTGGTTGCCATGGTTGGTCCTCCGTGAGAGAGCTCAGTGGTTGCTGGATGGGAGCAGGGCCGCCCCGGCGTCGGCGCCGAAGTGCTTGTCGATCAGCGCCACGGCCTTGTCCCGCTGGCGCTCCGAGATCGCCCGGGCGTCCTCCTCGTAGCCGAAGACGCAGCTGGAGACGACTCCGTCGAACCCGACGGCGGCGAGGGCCGCGAAGACGGCGTCGTAGTCGACCTCACCGCGGCCCATCTCCATGTGCTGGTGCACCCGGACGGGGTTGCCGGGAGGGTTGGTGATGTAGCGCAGGCCGTTCGACGCGGTGTGGTCGAAGGCGTCGGCCAGGTGCACGTAGCGCAGCTTCTCCCCGGCGGCACCGATCACCGTGGCGGCATCGTGCCCCTGGTGGAAGGCGTGCGGGGTGCAGTAGAGGAAGCCGACCCAGTCCCGGTTGAGCCCGCGCACCATGCCCACCGCGTCCAGACCGTCCTCGATGAAGTCGTCCGGGTGCGGCTCCAGCACCAGCGCGACCCCCTCGCGCTCGAACAGGGGCAGCAGCTCGTCCATCGACTTCAGGAACTGTGACTCGGCATGCTCCGCCGCCTCCGGCCGGCCGTTGAACTCGGTGTTGATGGTGTCCACCCCGAGGTCGACGGCGATCTGGATGGTCCGCTTCCAGGCGCGGACCGCGGCCTGCCGCTCGTCCTCCCCCGGACCGGACCAGCGCAGCACCGGCAGCAGCGACGCGATCCCCACACCGGCGTCGGCCGCCACCTTCTTCAACCTGCGCACGCCGGCGTCGTCCACCCGCGGGTACTTGAAGAACGGCACGAAGTCCGCCTTGGGGGACAGCTCCAGCCAGCCGTAGCCCAGGCTCGCGACCACGTCCGGCAGCTCCCACACGGTGTGCGTGGCGAAGAACATCTGCGGGTCGAGCGCGAGCCTCACAGTGCCGCCTCCAGGTCGGGAGCCTGGATCCCCGCCGTCGGAACCGCCACCGCGGCGCCCGGCCTCGGCTGCAGCTGGACGGCCACCTTGGCGCCGCTGCGGACCGCCTCCACCCCGGCCTCGCACACGGCGACGGCGGCATAGCCGTCCCAGGAGCCCGGTCCGTCGACGGTCCCCTGCTTCGCCGCGTCCACCCAGCGCTGCAGCTCGGTGTCGTAGGCGGCCCCGAAGCGCTCGACGAATCCCGGGGTGATCTGCCCGCCCCACCGGCCCCCCGGGCTCTTCAGCACCAGGTTCTGGTCCAGCCCGATCATCGCGCTGCCCCGCTCGCCCACCACCTCGGTCCGGACCTCGTAGGCGACTCCGCTGCGGACGAAGATCTCGTCCGTCACGATCCGCCCCGACTCGGTCTCGAAGACGACGATCATCGGGTCGCTGGTCCCGGCGGGCGCCGCGCTGGTCGGCACCCCCCTCAGCACCTGGACGCTCATGATCTCCTCGTCCAGCAGGAACCGGGCCACGTCCACCTCGTGCACCACCGAGTCCCGAATCATGAACTCGGAGTTGAAGTGCTGCGGCACGTCGGGGTTGCGGTGGACGCAGTGCACGAGCAGCGGGTTGCCCAGCCCGCCGTCGGCGATCAGCCGCTGCAGGGCCACGTACTCGGCGTCGAAGCGGCGCATGAAGCCCACCTGGATCAGCCGCCGGCCGAGCGCGGCCTCCTTCTGCACGATGGCGTAGGACGACGCGACATCGGTGGTCAACGGCTTCTCGCAGAGCACCGGGACGCCGCGGTCCAGGCAGGCGTTGACCTGCTCCTCGTGCGCGGCCCCCGGCGTCGCCACCAGCACGGCGTCCACGTCGTCGGCGCCGATCGCCTCGAGCGGGTCGGCCACCACGCGGGCACCGACGGGCTCGCCCACGGCCCGGGCCTTGTCAGCGAAGAAGTCGCTCACCACGGTGACCCGGGCGCCGCGGACCCGCCGGCTCAGAGCGTCGACGTGGAAAGCGCCCATCATGCCCACGCCGAGGACGGCGATCCGGAGGTCGGCGGTGTCCGGTCCAGCCATCAGCGGTCTCCCAGGTCGATGTCGGCTCCGCTGCAGGAGCTCAGGTAGGTGCGGGTGCGCTTGGCGATCGGCAGCGGCACCTCGGGCGGGCAGGGGTACAGGTCGTGCTCGATGATGCCGCTGAGGTCGCGGCCCAGCCCGCTGAGCGCGTCCAGCACCGGCCCCATCTCGGGCACGCCCAGCGGCGGCTCGATCATCGCGCCCATCCGGACGGCCTCGGGGAAGGAGAGGTCCTTGTCGAGCACCCGCTCCACGATCTCCGGGTTCACCTGCTTGAGGTGCACATAGCCGATCCGGTCGGGGTAGGCGCCGATCAGCTCCAGGCAGTCGCCGCCGTAGTAGGCGACGTGCCCCGTGTCCAGGCAGAGGTTCACGTACTCGGGGTTCGTGCTCTGCAGGAACCGCTCGATCTCGGGCTGGTAGCCCACATGGCTGTCGGCGTGGGAGTGGAACTGCACGTGCAGGCCGTACTCCTCGAGGATCCGACGACCCAGCTCGTCGGTCTTCGACGTCAGCAGCCCCCACTGCTCCGGGCTGAGCTCGGGGTCCTCCTTCCGCGCCCCGGTGCGGTGGTCGCGCCAGGGTTCGGGGATGACGACGATGTGCTCACCGCCGACCGCCTGGGTCAGTGCGGCCACGTCGGTGACCTGCCGCCAGGTGTAGTCCCAGGCGTCCGGCTGGTGCAACCGGGAGAAGACCGTCCCGGCGAGCACTCGCAGGCCGTGCTCGTCGAGGGCCTCCTGCAGCTCGGCCGCGTCGCTGGGCAGGTAGCCGTAGGGGCCGAGCTCGATCGCCTCGTAGCCGGCCTCCACCACCTCCTTCAAGAAGGTGCTCGCCGGCACCTGCTCCGGGTCGCTGGGGAACCAGACCCCCCACGAGTCCGGGGCCGTGCCGATGGTGATCCTGGAAGCCACGAAGTCTCCTGCTTCTGTGCTCGACGTGATGTGGTCGGATTGCTGGTCGTCGCCCTCACCTGCCCCTGCCCCCGCCTGTCGAGGGGTGGCCCGAGGGGTCAGGAATCGGCCGGGCGGAGGTGCAGCCGCTGGGTCGCCTTGTGCTCGTCGTAGACCTGCCGCGCCTGCTGGGTGGACGCCAACGTGGCCGTGGCGCTCACCGGCACGTCCCACCAGGACTCCGAGTCCGGAGCCCCGATCAGCGGGTCGGTCTCGACGTAGATCACGCAGGCGTGCTCGGCTGCCTTGGCGGCCTTGACCGCATCCGCGAACTCGGCTGCGGTGGAGGTCCTGAACACCTCCAGCCCGAAGCTCGCGGCGTTGGCCGCGAGGTCCAGCGGCAGAAACTCCCCGTCCAGCCGGCCGGTGCGCGGGTTGCGGTAGCGGTACCTGGTCCCGAACCGCTGCGAGCCGAGCGACTCCGACAGCGAGCCGATCGAGGCGTAGCCGTGGTTCTGCACCAGGACCGTGATGATCTTGACGTCCTCCTGCACGGCCGTGGCGAGCTCGGTGGCCATCATCAGGTAGGAGCCGTCCCCCACCATCACGAAGACGTCCCGGTCAGGGCAGGCCATCCGGACGCCGATGCCGCCGGCCACCTCATAACCCATGCAGGAGTAGCCGTACTCGACGTGGTAGCCCTTCGGGTCCCGGGTGCGCCACAGCTTGTGCAGGTCGCCCGGCATCGAACCGGCAGCGCACACCACCACGTCGCGCGGGTCGGACAGCTCGTTCACCATGCCGATCACCTCGCCCTGGGTCAGCAGACCGCCGGCCCCGGCGTTGGCCGTCGCCGGCAGGTACGCCGACTGGACCACTGCGTCCCAGGCCGCATCGAGCTCGGCGTAGCGGGCGGCGTAGGCCGCGTCGACGTGGTAGTCCTCGAGCAGCCCGGTCAGGGCCTGCAACGCCTCCCGCGCGTCGGCGACCACACCCAGCCCCGCCTGCTTGACCGCGTCCAGCCCGGCGACGTTGATGTTGACGAACCGCACCGCGGGGTTCTGGAAAGCCGTCCGGCTGGCGGTGGTGAAGTCGGAGTAGCGGGTACCGATCCCGATCACCACGTCAGCCTCGGCGGCAATGGCGTTCGCCGCGGTCGTGCCCGTCGAGCCGATCGCGCCGAGGCACTGCGGGTGGTCATAGACCAGCGTGCCCTTGCCCGCCTGGGTCTGGCCGACCGGGATGCCGGTGGCCGCGCAGAACGCGGCAAGCGCGTCGACGGCACCGGAGTAGTGCACCCCACCACCGGCGACCACGAGGGGCTTGGCGGCGGACCGGATGATCTCCGCGGCGCGGGAGAGCACGGCCGGCTCGGGCAGCGGCCGGGCCACGTGCCAGACGCGGCGCTCGAACAGGTCGACCGGCCAGTCGAACGCCTGGGCCTGCACGTCCTGCGGCAGGCATACCGTCACGGCACCGGTCTCGGCGGGGTCGGTGAGCACCCGCATCGCCCCCATCAGGGCGGCCGGCAGCTGCTCGGGTCGCCAGACCCGGTCGAAGTAGCGCGAGACCGGGCGGAAGCAGTCGTTGACGGTCACGTCGCCGGCGTACGGCTGCTCCAGCTCCTGCAGCAGCGGCGAGGCGCTGCGGTCGGCGAACGTGTCCGCCGGGACCAGCAGCACCGGCAGCCGGTTGATGGTGGCCAGCGCCGCGCCGGTCACCATGTTGGTCGCGCCCGGACCGACGCTGGTGGACACGACATAGGTCTGCAGCCGGTTCTTCATCCGGGCGTAGGCCGCGGCACTGTGCACCATGGCCTGCTCGTTGCGGCCGAGAATGTAGGGCAGCGCCTCGGGCTCCTCGAGCTCGGCCTGCAGCAGTGCCTGGCCGAAGCCCGCCACGTTGCCGTGGCCGAAGATGCCGAAGCACCCGGCGAAGAGCTTCTGCTCCACCCCGTCGGACTCGGAGTACTGGACGCTGAGGAACTTGACCATGGCCTGGGCCACGGTGAGCTGGACGGTTGGGGCCATCGTCAGCCTCTCTTCGAGGGTGCGGTGAGTCGGGGGTCGACCTCCTGGTCGGCCCAGGTGCTGCGCACCCAGGTCTGGTCAGGGTGGTCGGAGATCTTCCAGGCGCGCTCGGCCGACGGTCCGGCCATCACGTTCAGGTAGTACATGTCGTAGCCGGGAGCGGCGACGCAGGGGCCGTGCCAGCCGTAGGGGACCAGCACCGCGTCCCGGTCGTGCACCTCTTCGAGCACCTCGATCGGGTGTCCCGGCGACGACGAGGTGCGCATGAAGCCGAGTCCGGGCTCGCCGTGCGGACCGGCGGCGATCTCGAAGTAGTAGATCTCCTCCAGCTCCGACTCCGTGGCCGTGGCCGTGTCGTGCTTGTGCGCCGGGTAGGAGGACCAGTTGCCGCCCGGAGTGATCACCTCGCAGGCGATGATGGCGCCCGCCTCGAGCGCCTCGGGGGTGGCGAAGTTGCGGACCTGTCGGCTCGACTGACCCGCGCCGCGCAGCTCCACGGGAACCTGCGCCGCAGACCCGTAGCGGACGGGCAGCACCGTCTCGGTCCGGGCGCCGCAGAGCGCGAACCGCCCCCCGGCCACCGAGTGCAGGGTGGCGGCACGACCGACCGGCAGGTAGGCGAAGTCGGTGGGCCCGGCGAACACGTCCGGACGCCCGTCCAGCTCCAGATGCGCGCCGTCGACCTCCACGTCGACCGCTCCGCTCAGCGGCACCACGACCACCTCGTCGCTCCCGGTGTGCAGCGTGTGGGTGCCGGCCGGGGCGAGCGTCAGGACGCGCAGGCTGGAGAACCCCCAGGAGGCCGACTCGGGGGTCACCTCCAGGTCGTACTCCGTGGTCGCGTTCGCACCCGCAGGCAGGTAGTAACTGTTCATCGGAGCAGGGAGACGGCCGTGTCGACCGCCTTGGCCACGTCGTCGTCGGCGGGGTAGAGCATCGTCCGGCCGAGCACCAGCCCGCGGACCGACGGCAGCGCCAGTGCCGCCTGCCAGGCCGCGTAGGTCTCGTCCCGAGATCCGTCGGGGTCGCCGCCGAGCAGCAGCGTCGGCAGCGTGGTCGCCTCCATCACCCGCTCCATCTCCGGAACCACGGGCAGCTTCATCCAGGTGTACGCGCTGGAGGCACCCAGGCCCTGGGCGATGTGCACGGACTTGATCACGGCATCGGGGCTGAGGTCGTTGACGACCCTGCCGTCGATCCGCCGGGACAGGAAGGGCTCGACCATCGCCACCAGCTCGGCCCGGTTCAGCTCGGTCACCGCCTGGCCGCACTGCTCGAGGGTGGCGACGGTCCCGGGATCGTCCAGGTCGATCCGGGCCAACATCTTCGCGCCGTCGAAGCGGGCCTCGACGGTCCCCCGCACGTCGTACCCGGTACGGCGGTCGTCGAGCTCGAAGCGGGCGCCCGCCAGGCCGCCCCGGTTCATCGAGGAGAAGACCAGCTTGTCCTCCAGCGCACCCAGCAGCAGCAGGTCCTCGGCGACGTCGGCCGTCGCGAGCAGCCCGTCCACGCCCGGCCGCGACAGGGCCGTGGCCAGCCGCTCCAGCAGCTCCATCCGGTTGGCCATGGCGGTCGGCCGGCCGCTCGCGGCCAGGGCCCCGCGCGCCGGGTGGTCGCAGGCGACGATCATCAGCCGCCCGTCCGGGCCGAACAGGTCACGCCGGCGCCGGCTGAGCAAGAGCTGCTTGATCCGCTGCGGCTCCCGGGCGCGCACCTCGTTGATCTCGGCGATCGAGCCGACGAAGCCGCGACGCTCCGTCCCGACCAGGCTGGTCACGCTGCTCACCGGCCGGCCGGTGAGAAGTGGACCGCCAGCGCGTCGGCCAGCGAGGCATTCGGGTCACCGCCCGCGACCAGGGTGTCGATCTCGGCCTCGGTGGGCATGGCGGTGGAGCACTCCAGCCGGGAGGCGACGATGGCGCCCGCCGCGTTGGCGTTCTGCAGGACCTTCTCCAGCGGCCAACCGGCCAGCAGGCCGTGGCAGAGGGACCCGCCGAAGGAGTCACCCGCGCCGAGGCCGTTGAGCGGCCGGATCGGGATGGGGGGGCTCTCCATCCGCTCGCCGGAGCGGGTCTTCGCCAGTACCCCCTTGGGGCCCTGCTTCACCACCGCGAGCTCGACCCCCGCCGCGAGCAGCGCGTCGGCGGCACGCTCGGGATCGGACTCCCCCACCGCCACCTCGCACTCCTCCCGGTTGCCCACCGCGACGGTGACCTGCGGCAGCGCCTTCTGGACCTGCTCGGTCGCGTGCGCCGGGGTGTCCCAGAACATCGGCCGGTAGTCGAGGTCGAGGACGGTGAAGGACTTCCGCGCCCGCGCCTGGAGGACAGCGAAGTGGGACTCCCGGCTCGGCTCCTCGCTCAGGCCGGTCACCGAGAGCCACATCAGCCGGGTCTCGCGGACCGCGTCGAAGTCGATGTCGGACGGCCGCACCTGCAGGTCCGGGGCGGTGGGCTTGCGGTAGAAGTACAGCGGGAAGTCGTCCGGCGGGAAGATCTCGCAGAACGTGACCGGGGTCGCGTAGGTCGAGTTGGTGACCACGTAGCGGTCGTCGACCTGCAGGTCGCGGAGCTCCCGGCGGACGTAGCGGCCGAAGGGGTCGTTCCCGACGCCGGTGATGATGGCGGCCCGGCGCCCCAGCCTGGCCGCGGCGACGGCCACGTTGGCCGTGGTGCCACCCAGGTACTTGCCGAACGTCTGCACGTCCTCCAACCCCACGCCCACCTGCAGCGGGTAGATGTCCACCCCGGCGCGGCCGAAGGTCAACACCTCGAGCCCGGGACCGGGCTGGGGGCGGACGTCGGCGTCGTTGGTCATCGCTCTCCTTCGAGGGAACCGGCGTCGAGAGCCGCCCGGTTCCCGTAGAACCTACGACCTGACCCGAGTGGTGTCAACAATTTGTAAAGACAAAGGGTCATGGCCGTTAGAACCATCACCAGCGGCCGCCCCCGGCGCGAGGTTTGGGCACCCATTGCCTTTGGCCTGCCGGATCAGGTCCCGGGCGACCAGCCCGGCGGCGAACTGCGGCTTCCGACCCACCAATTTGCGGGCACTGGCGGCCGGGGCGATGTCGACGCGATACGTGTATCTTCGCAACTTCCGAAGTGCACCCGCAGGGAAGGCGGCGGATGAGGAACGTCCGGGTCGTGGCAAGTGTGCTCCTGCGGCCACTGCAGTTCGTCGCCTACGCGATCGCCCGTCTCTGGCCGCGCAATCCCGATCGGTGGGTGTTCGGCTGCTGGTCTGGCCGGCGCTTCGGTGACAACGCAGCAGCGCTGTTCCTCGAGGTGGCCGCCGACGACGCCGGCCCGAGGGCGACGTGGATCACGACTCGTAGATCGATCAAATCCGAACTGTCCGAACGCGGGTTCGACGCCCGCCTGCGGTGGTCGCCCGCGGGTCTGTGGGCGTCGCTGCGCGCCGGCGTTTACCTGTACGACGGATATACCAAGGACATCAACCATTGGACGTCGCCGGGCGCGATCACGGTGTTGCTCCGCCACGGGGTCGGGATGAAGCGGGCCGATCGCGGGATCGATGTGCCGACGCATCGTCTTTACCGGCTGTTTCACGGCTCCCTCCGCCAGCGCCTCTTCTGGCGTGCCGTTCTGCCGTGGCATGCGGTGCGGCCGGACATCGCCCTCGCCACCTCTGACGAGCACGCCCGGCAGGCGGTTGAGTATTTCGGGACTCCCCGTGAGCGGGTGCTCATCACCGGGTTCCCCCGCCATGACGCGCTGCTCGCGCCGCGGGCTGGACCGGTCCCGCCTGACGTGGCGCGGATTCGCAGCGAGCAGGCACCCGTGTTCCTGTTCATGCCGACCTTCCGAGACGGATTCTCCCGCCACGACTTCGACTGGGATGGGCTCGAGCGCGCCGCTGCCGAGGCGGGGACGGTGTTGTACGTCAAGCTGCACTTCGTCGACTCGGATCGCGGAACAGCCGGCTCGAGCCCGTGGGGCGAGCGCGCGGCGCTGCGGATGGTGGATCCGACGATTGACCCGATCACGCTCTACCCCGAGGTTCACGGTCTGGTCACCGACTTCTCCAGCGCGGCGTTCGACTTCATGCTGCTGCGCAAGCCGATCGTGTATTTCGTGCCGGACTACGACGAGTTCCTCAGCGTGCGCAGCCTCTACTATCCATTCGAGGAGGTCACGCCCGGTGACAAGTGCCGAACCCTCGACGAATTGGTGGAGGCGTTGCGGCGGGCGGTAACTGACGGGATCGGCGCGCACGCAGACCACTTCGACCAGTTGCTCCCTCGCTTCTACGCCCACACCGACGGACGGTCGTCGCGACGAGCGTTTGAGGCGATCCGCGCGGCGATCGCGAGAACTGGAGGTCGGGCACCCGCGGCGCCGACCTGATGGCGCGTTGGTAGGCGGTCTCACGGATGCATCGAGGTGCGCGTCGTCGGAGCACCCAGCCCACTGCCACGACCTACCAGGGTGAGGTGCCGGGTCGGGATGTCCCCCATCACTCCAAGCCCCACGATCTGCTGGCACATAGGATCCCTCGTACATTTCGCGATGTGAGGGCGGTCGACCGGCGACGTGAGGAGCGGGTTGTGGACGTACCAAGCGAGCCGTTCGCTGACGCGGTGATCCTTGCCGCCGGGTCGAGCACTCGGATGAACGGTTACGACAAGCTGCTGATGGAGATCGGCGGACAGCCGCTGTTCGTGCACACGATGCGAGCCGTCGCGGCCGCGACGACGGTGCGCAGGATTGTCCTCGTCGCTCGTGCCGACCGCGTCGAGCTGTTCGCCGCGATGCCGTTCGTCCGCGAGCTTGACGCGATGGTGGTCGCGGGTGGTGAGCGACGGCAGGACTCGGTCGCGCGCGGTGTGGCGGCCACGAGCGGCGAGGTGATCCTCATTCACGACGGGGCTCGCGCGTTGATCGACCCCGAGGTTGTCGACCGAGTGGCGCACACCGCACGTCGGCACGGCGCCGCCGTCCCCGTGGTAGCCGTCCCCGAGAGCATGCGCCGCTTGCAGGACGGCAGGATCGTCGAGCTGATCCCCCGCGACGACCTGTACCGCTCCCAAACGCCGCACGGCGCACGCCGCGACATCCTCCTTGCGACCTACGCGCACCATGACCCGCACGGCCCGACCACCTTCATCGACGAGACGACACTGGTCCAGGCAGCAGGCTTCACGGTAACGACCGTGCCCGGTGACCCGGTCAACCTGAAGGTCACCCTGCCAGGGGACGAGACCTTGGTCATCGCTCTGCTTGAGGCTCGGGCCCGAGCTGACCGCCACGCAGGGACTGCTCGCGACCCTGCGCGCCTGCGTTGAGGGACCTCCCGCAGACGAACCACCGTGGGCCCTGTCGACGACGTGGGCGATGATCGCATCGATGAACCGCACCGCGTCGAGCTGAACCGGAGCCACCGTGATGGACAGGCTCGACGGGCCTACAGCTCACCCTCGAGGAACTGGGCGCGACCCAGCCCGAAGGACCAGTCCGCCCGCTCGTTTCCGGTCACGCTGACGATCAGGTCCTCCGGTCGCAGGCCGCACTCGGCGTCGAGCCGGGCGGCCAGCTGGGCGTATGCCGCCTTCTTCTGCTCCACGCTGCGGCCCTGCTGGAAGATCTGGACCACGAGGACGCTCTCGCTGCGCTCGATCCCCAGCCCCGTGTCCTCCGCGATGATGTGGCCGACCGGGTGCTCGGTGATGATCTGGTAGCGGTCCCGAGGTGGCGCCGCGAAGACGTCGAGCATCACCTCCTGCACGACGTCGGCGATCCGGCGCAGCTCGGCGGGGGTCCGGCCCGTCTGGAGGTCGATGCGGACGAGGGGCATGGCGACTCCTAGGTTGGTGTCACCATCCTGGCATTGTTAAGACAAAGTAGCCAACCGGTAGTCATGAGGTGCGGGAGGCGGCTTCCGAGCGCGCCCGACGGACCTCGGGGCGCGTCGGCAGGCCGACCCGGCAGCCCGACCCCCAGGCCCGCTGGGTGGCGGACAGCACGACCGGCAGCCACGCCCTCGCCCGCAGCGGCAGCCGACCGGCGGTGAGAGCGCCACCGGTGACCAGGGCGAGGTAGCCGAGGGGCGCTGCGAAACCGACCTTCAGCAGCCGTGACCCGGTGGCGGCACCGACCACCCCGGCCAGGGTGCCGCCGGCGATCCCGAGCACCGCCACCGGAGGCGCCAGGTAGCGCAGGCTGGCTGTCTCGGGATGACGTCGCACCACCTCGCGGCGCCACCTGCCGGTGTCGTACATCTGCCTGACCAGCGCCGGCAGGGAGGATCGGGGGCGGTAGGTCACCCGGAGCTCCGGGGAGAACCAGACCCGTCGGCCGCTCCCGCGGAGGCGGTAGTTGAGCTCCCAGTCCTGCGCCCGGTGCATCGACTCGTCGAACCCGCCGACGGCCTGCAGGTCGGCCTTCCGGAAGACGCCGAGGAAGACCGTCTCGGCCTCGCCGGCCGGGGATGAGGCGAGATGGAACGCCGACCCGCCGAGCCCCAACCGGGTCGTGTAGGCCGTGGCCACAGCCTGCTCGAAGGGGGAGCTGCCCTGGGCGTCCATCACACCGCCGACGTTGGCAGCCCCGGTCTCCGCCAGCAGCTGGACCGCCCGGGCCAGGTAGCCGTCGGTCAGCTCACCGTGCCCGTCCACCCGCACGACGATGTCGTGCCGCGCTGCCGCCACGCCCAGGTTGAGCGCGTTCGGTGTCCGCCCGGCCGGGTTGTCGACCAGCCGGATCCGCGGGTCGACCGCGGCCAGCTCCGTCGCGATCTCCTGGGTCCGGTCGCGGCTGGGTCCGACGGCCAGGATCACCTCCAGCTCTCCGGGGTACTCCTGAGCCAGCACGCGGCGGACGGCGGCCGCGAGGTGGCGCTCCTCGTTCAGCACCGGGATGACCACGCTGACGCCCGGCCAGCCGCCCTCGGGGGTGGCAGAGGCCGGTGTTGCTGATCCGCTCATCCGGCCATCCTGTCAGCCGGCCCGTCGCCGCCCCACGGGCGCCGCGCGGCGGTGCCGAAGCCGCCAGGACTCAAGCCGAGCAGACCGCGGTCAGGTCGTCGGTGTTCGCCCGCTTGGCCGTCGCCTTCTTCTTCGTCGCGGGCGTGCTGGTCGCCGCGGTCGGTGCGGCCGACGCCGGCGCGTCCCGGGCCTCGGACGCCGCGACCTTCTGGGCGACCGCCGCGCGGATCACGTCGAAGTCGGGTGCACCGGGCTGGATCAGCGGAGGCACGACCGCCAGGCTGGAGGTCGGCAGCTTCTTGGCCTTGAGCGCGAGGTCCATCATCGTGTTGATCTCCGACGTGGGCACGCTGGTCGCCACCACCTCCTTGCCGGCGGCGGCGATCTTGTTGAAGTTCGTCAACAGCGTGGCCGGGTCGAGCTGGTCCAGCATGGCGTTCATCACGCACTTCTGCCGGACCATCCGGTCGTAGTCGCTGGAGTCCGAGCGCGAGCGGGCGAACCACAGCGCCTCCCGGCCGTCGAGGTGGCGGTTCTTCCCGGCCTCGACGTAGCCGTAGATCTTGTGGCTGCCACCGCCGATCGGGACCCGCCGGTAGACGTCCATCGTGATGCCCCCGACAGCGTCCACCAGGTCCTCGAACCCCTGCAGGTCGATCAGCACCCAGTAGTTGATCTGCAGCCCGGTGGCGCCCTCGATCGCCTCCATGGTCGCCTGGGCGCCGGGGTTGCGGACGCCGGGGTACAGGTCGCGGTGCTCGCTGGCGTAGGTGTAGATCGCGTTCAGCATGCAGGAGTGGTCCGGGCAGCTGTAGCCCCGGGGGAACCTGGCGTGCAGGGGCGATGACGGCGGGAACGGGACGTCCTCGAGGTTGCGGGGCAGGCTGACCAGCACGGTCCGGCCGGTCTCGGCGTCGACGCTCGCCACGGTCATGCTGTCGGGTCGCAGGCCGACCCGGTCCTTGCCGGCGTCGCCGCCGAGCAGCAGGACGTTGTAGCGACCCTGCTTGACCTGCTGGTCGCCGCCACCAGCGAACACGGTCGCCATCAGGTCCCGCTGGGAGGACACGATCGAGGCGGAGGCGAGGAGCCCGCCCACCACCGTGAAGACCAACGCGAGGTTGAGTGCGGCGAAGCCCAGCCGGTGCCGCCGGGCCAGCTCGGGCGGCCGGCTGATCCGCCAGGCGTCGAGCAGCAGCAGACCCCAGCCGAGGCCGAGCACGATCAGCGCGATCTGCACCAGGCGCAACGTCAGGCCGTTGGTCAGCAGGCTGACGGCGGCGCCCCGCCAGGCCAGGGCCAGCAACGCCACCAGAGCCAGCACGACCCAGATCCCGATCCAGACGCGCAGTGCCAGCCGCCCCAGCCGCCGGTTGCCGGCGGCGAGCTGAGCCGAGCCCGGCAACAGCAGCGTCATCCCGAGGAAGGTCAGGCCGCGACGCAGCTTGACCCGCTCGCTGCGCTGCTGGGGGGTGTGCAGGGTGCTGGGGAGGTGGCGCGCGTCCTCCTCGGTGCTTCTGGACACCTGGGAGCCTTTCGGTATGCATGAGGGGGAAGGGCGACCTGCACAGGGCCACCGGAACGACGTCCCTGAAGAAGATCGCTCGTCAGTATCGCCAGGGACGGCTGCCGCTCTCCTCGTGCCACGCCGGAGCGCCCCACTTTCGCCCGCGGCCGCCGGCTCGCGACAGGTACCCTCGGGCTATGCCGCCCAGCCGCGAGGAGGACCTGGACTGGCTCTACGGCCGAGCGCCGCGGCGGTCCGAGCCCGAGCCGACCCGCGTCCTGCCCGGGCCACCGGACGCACCCCGGGAAGCCTCCCGGCCGCATCCCGGCACTGAGCGACCGCCGGCGGGCGACCCCGTCACACCGGACTACCGCGACTCGCTCTACCGCCAGCACCACGCTGCTCCCGCAGCCGCCGGGCCTGGACCTGACGACCGCGGCCCGCAGGGGCCCCCGCCGGCCCTTCCGCCGCAGGCCCCACCGATGGTGGCCCCCGGCCGTCCGCCCCGTCGGCGGCGGCCGGTCCGCACGGCCTTCCGGGTTCTCGCCCTGCTGCTCGGGCTCGCCGTGCTCTGGCTGGTCGGGGTTCCTGCCTACGCCTGGAGCCAGGTCGACCGGGTGGCCGACGCTCCGGCCGGCAAACGCCCCGCCGACCAGCCGGGGCAGACCTTCCTGCTCGTCGGTTCGGACTCCCGGGAGGGGCTGACGAAGGCGGAGCGGAAGAAGCTCGGCACCGGCAGCTCCGCCGGCCAGCGCACCGACACCCTGATGCTGCTCTACGTGCCACGGCTGGGGAAGCCGGCCCTGATCTCGATCCCGAGGGACTCCTACGTGCCCATCCCGGGCAACGGCCAGAACAAGATCAACGCCGCGTTCTCCTTCGGTGGCGCCCGGCTGCTGGAGCAGACGGTCGAGCAGAGCACGGGGCTACGGGTCGACGGGTACCTGGAGATCGGGTTCGGGGGGTTCGTCAACGTCATCGACGCCCTCGACGGGATCCGGATGTGCCTGCCCAGGGCGATCAAGGACGCCGACAGCCACCTGGACCTGCCGAAGGGCTGCCAGAACCTGGACGGGACCACCGCGCTGGGCTACGTGCGGATGCGCAAGGCCGACCCTCGGGGGGACCTGGGCCGGGTGGAGCGGCAGCGCCAGATGCTTGCTGCTGTCGCCAGCAAGGCCGCCTCCCCCGCCACCGTTCTCAACCCCGTCCGCTACTGGCGCCTGAACACCGCGACGGCAGAGTCGGTCCGGCTCGGCCAGGACACCTCGCTGTGGCAGATGGGCCGGCTCGCGCTCGCCATGCGCAAGGTCGCCGGCGGCGAGGGCCTCACCCTCACGGTGCCGGTCTCCGACCCGGCGGCGTTCACCCCCGCCGGCTCGGCGGTGCTCTGGGACGAGCGGAAGGCCGCCGCCATGTTCGCCGACATCGCCCGGGGTGACACCTCCGGCTTGTCCGCCTACAGCAAGTGAGCTCGGGGCCCACACCCGCCGCCGCGTGAAGCTGTCAGCGCTCGTCCGTACTGTTCCCGTCGACGACCCGCCCACTGCGGCGGACCGGAGAAAGGACCAGGACGATGCGCAGGGCGGTGGCCAAGACGCTGGGTGCGCTGCTGGCGGCCGCCGCCGGCATCATCCTGGCGCTGCACGGGGCCGGCGTCGTCGACGCTCCGGCCCGGCTGCTCGTCGCCTGCATCGTCACTTCGGCCGCGCTCGCCGCGGTCGCCACCATCGGCTCGGCCTGGCGGGAGTGGCGGGAACGACGGCTCGGCCAGCGTCACGAGCTCGCCGAGATCACGCTCACCACGGCGATCTGGACCGTCGTCGACCAGGTCGACCCGCCGCTGGACTACCGCGACCTGGGGGTGGCTGCGTACCGGATCGAGGCCGTCTGGTGGTGGCCGGGGCGGAGTCGGCTGCGTCGGGTGCACCGGGTCCGCGCCTCACGGCGGCCGGTGAGCTCCGACGTGGCCTGGCGACCGGGGAAGGGGGTGATCGGCGCCTGCGTGGACCGCGGAGAGGTGGTGGCGGTGGACCTGGCCCAGCTGTACGCCGACCTCGGCGACCCGACGGCCGAGGAGTGGCGCGACCTCCCCGCGGACCTCCGGCTCGGCCTCGACTACGAGGAGTACCGCGACGTGCGTGACAAGTACGCCGTCGTCGTCGCCACGCCCATCATCGACGACTCGGGTCCCCGTTCCCGGGTGGTCGGCTGCGTGGTGCTCGACGGCCCCGCCGGACGACTTGCCGATCTCACCACCGACGAGGTCCTCGGGCTGCTCAACTTCGCCGCGCAGGCGCTGCTGCAGCAGGTGGCCCGAGGCGTAGGATCGTGACACGAAGAAGGGAAGGGAGGGACATGTCACCCGGCAACATCACGAAGGCCCGCTCGTCCATCATCACCCGACCCGTGGTGCAGTCGGTCAGCGCGACGCGCACGTTCATCGCGTCGCTGCGCCGGCTCGGCGCCGACCAGGCCACCATCGACAAGCTGACCGGTCAGCATCGCCCGCGTCCCGCCAGCTGAGCACAGCGGGTCCTGCTCGACGACGACCCCTGGGAGACGCATGGAGCACGCTGCCGAGTTCGACCTGATCGCGGCTGAACACCTGCGCGGGGTCGGCGGCCTGAAGTGGAGCGCATTCCCCGACACCATCGGCGCCTTCGTGGCGGAGATGGACTTCGGGACCGCACCGGCGGTGACCGAGGCGCTGCACGGCGCCGTGGACCTCGGCCTCGTCGGCTACCTGCCACCCGGCATCGCCGGCGCGATGTCCCGCGCCTCGGCGGAATGGCACCGCACCGTCTACGGCTGGGACCTCGCCCCCGAGCAGGTGCATCCCGTCGCCGACGTGCTGAAGGCGCTGGAGGTGGTGATCACCTCCTACTCACGCCCCGGCTCCCCCGTCATCCTGCCGACGCCGGCGTACATGCCGTTCCTGACCGTGCCGCCGGCTCTGGGCCGCGACGTCATCCAGGTTCCACTGCGCCAGGACGAGGACGGGACCTACGCCCTGGACATCGACGGGATCGACGCGGCCTACCGCGCGGGCGGCCACCTGCTGATCCTCTGCAACCCCTACAACCCGGTGGGCCGGGTGTTCAGCCGGACCGAGCTGATGGCCGTCGCCGACGTCGTCGCCGCTCACGGCGGCCGGGTGTTCTCCGACGAGATCCACGCGCCCCTGGTCTTCCCCGGAGCCCGGCACCTCCCGTACGCGTCGCTGTCCGAGGTGACCGCGGGGCACACGGTGACCGCGACGTCCGCCTCCAAGGCGTGGAACCTGCCCGGGCTGAAGTGTGCGCAGGTCATTCTCAGCAACGAGGCCGACGCCCGGGTCTGGGAGCAGATCGGCTGGCTGGCCAGTCACGGGGCCAGCACTCTCGGCGTCGTCGCCAACACGGCCGCCTTCACCGCGGGGCAGGAGTGGCTCGAGCAGGTCGTCCGCTACCTGGACGGCAACCGGCGAGCCCTGACGGACCTGCTCGCCGAACACCTGCCTCAGGTGGGCTACGCGCCGCCGCAGGGCACCTACATCGCCTGGCTGGACTGCCGCGGCCTGGGCATCGACGGCAGCCCCGCGGACTTCTTCCGCCAGCATGCCGGCGTGTCCCTGACCGACGGCACCGGCTGCGGCGATGCCGGCGAGGGCTTCGTCCGGCTGATCTTCGCGACGCCCCGGCCCATCCTGGAGCAGGCGGTGGCCAGCATGGGTGCCGCGGTCCGGAAGGCGCGGGTCCGGCTGGCCGGCTGAGGAGCCGGCGACCACCTTCGCCGCTACTGAACCGGTCAAGTAGCGTGACCGAGTGACTTCCAACTCCACCACCCCGACGATGGGTGCCTTGCGCCGGACGTCCCTCGACTCCGCAGCAGGCGCCGCCTGGACCGTGACTGCCCTTCGCCCCGTCCCGGGCGAGTGGGCGGAGGCGGGCCGCGGCACGCCGGCCACCGTGCCGGGCGAGGTGCACACCGATCTCCTCGCGGCGGGCCTGATCCCGGACCCGTTCGACGGCGACAACGAGGCCGCGCTGGCCTGGATCGGCCGCACCGACTGGGCCTACGAGACCACCTTCAGCTGGGCCGGCGGCGGGGAACGGCGCCACGAGCTGGTCGCGGAGGGCCTGGACACGCTGGCGACCGTCCTGCTGAACGGGACCGAGGTGGCTCGCACGGCGAACGAGCACCGCACGCACCGGATCGACGTCACCGAGGTTCTCGTGGAGGGCAGCAACACCCTCGAGATCCGCTTCGAGGCCCCGGTGTCGGGGGCCGAGCGGCTGTCCGCGGAGCTCGGCGACCGGCCACGCGCCTACGACCACCCCTTCAACAGCCTGCGCAAGATGGCCAGCCAGTACGGCTGGGACTGGGGCCCCGACCTGGCGGGCGTCGGCATCTGGAAGTCCATCGCGATCGAGTCGTGGAGCGACGTCCGGCTCGCCGGGGTACGTCCGCTGGCCAGCCTCGACGGCAGCGAGGGCGTCCTCGAGACCCACGTCGACCTCGACTGGACGGCCGATGCGGCGGGCGGAGAGGTGGCTGTCACCGTCCGGGTCGGCTCACAGCAGGCGCAGGCCGTGGCGGGACCGGGCCAGCAGTCGGTCGTGCTGACCAACCGGGTGCCGGACGCCAGCCCGTGGTGGCCGGTCGGCTACGGCAGCCAGCCGCTCTACGACGTCTCGCTGACCGTCGCCGCCGGGGAAGAGCAGCTGGCCAGCTGGTCCGGCCGGGTCGGCTTCCGCAACGTCACCCTCAGCACCGGACCCGACCCCCACGGCACCGAGTTCGTGCTCGCCGTCAACGACCAGCCCGTCTACGTCAAGGGTGCGAACTGGATCCCCGACGACGCCCTGGTTACCCGGCTGACCCCGGCGACCTACCGGGCCGGCGTGGTCGAGGCGGTCGAGGCGGGGATGAACCTGCTCCGGGTCTGGGGCGGCGGCATGTACGAGAGCGAGTCCTTCTACGCCGCCTGCGACGAGCTGGGCGTGCTGGTGTGGCAGGACTTCCTGTTCGCCTGTGCCGCGTACAGCGAGGACGAGCCGTTGCGGAGCGAGGTCGAGGCGGAGGCCCGGGAGGCGGTCAGCCGGCTGTCGCAGCACGCCAGCCTGGCGATCTGGAACGGCAACAACGAGAACATCTGGGGCTACGTCGAGTGGAACTGGCGGACGGCGCTGGCGGGCCGCAGCTGGGGTGACGGCTACTACACCGAGCTGCTGCCCGCGATCGTCGCCGAGCTCGACCCGCGCACCCCCTACACGCCCGGCAGCCCGTTCTCCTTCGCCAAGTACCACCACCCGAACGACTACCGGCACGGCACGATGCACATCTGGGACGTCTGGAACCAGATCGACTACTCCCACTACCGCGACTACCCGGCCCGGTTCGTCTCCGAGTTCGGCTTCCAGGGGCCTCCCGCCTGGTCCACCCTGACCGCGGTGGTGCACGACAGCCCGCTGGACCCCTACGGCCACGAGATGCTCGTGCACCAGAAGGCCCAGGACGGCAACCTGAAGCTCGAGCGCGGGCTGGGCGACCACCTGCCGAAGTGGCGGACCGAGCCGGTCGCCGCGATGGACGACTGGCACTGGCTGACCTCGTTGAACCAGGCCCGTGCCGTCGCCTTCGGCGTCGAGCACTTCCGTAGCCACTTCCCGCTGAACCGCGGCGCGGTCGTCTGGCAGCTGAACGACAACTGGCCGGTCGTCTCCTGGGCGGCGGTGGACAGCCGGGGCATCCGCAAGCCGCTCTGGCACGCCCTCCGCCGGGTCTACGCCGACCGGCTCACCACCTTCCAGCCGCGACCCGACGAGAACGGGGTTCCGGTTCTCACCCTGGTCGCCCACAACGACAGCGACCGCGCCTGGTCCGGGGAGTTCCTGATCACCCGGCGGAGCACGGGCCCGGGTTCGGAGGTGCTGGCCCAGCAGCACGCCCTCTTCCACCTGGACCCCCGGTCAGCCGTCTCGGTGGTCCTCGACGCCGACATCCTCTCGCCCGCCGACCCGCGCTCGGAGCTGCTGAGCGTGACGACGGAGGGACTGCCGACCACCTTCGGCTACTTCGTGGAGGACACCGAGCTGGCGCTGGTCGAGCCGGACGCCGGCTACGAGGTCGAGGTGGGGCACGCCGAGGGCGGCTGCGCGGTCACGGTGACGGCCTCGGCCCTGGTCAAGGACCTGATGCTCTTCCCGGACCGGCTCGACGCCGCGGCCCGGGTCGACAGCGGGCTGGTGACCCTGCTGGCCGGTGAGCGGCACACCTTCGTCGTGACGAGCGCGGACCTGGACGAGGCCGCGCTCACCACCAAACCGGTGCTGCGCTCGGTGAACGACGTCGTCGGGCGCTAGCAGGTTCGCCCGGCACGGCACTGCCCCTGTGCGGGAACGCCTCGGCCCGGACACCACGAGGGTGTCCGGGCCGAGGGTGACCGCGCTCAGACGGTGGCGGCCTTCGGGTCCCAGTCCTCGGGCAGCAACGCCGGCTTGTCGACGGTGCTCTGCACGGCGGTGAACTGGCCGCTCTCTCCGGACTCGGCGATGGCGATCATCGTGTCGAGCACGTGGAAGGCGAGGGCCCCCTGCGCCCGGTGGGGTCGACCCTGGCGCAGTGCGCGGGCCAGGTCCAGCGCGCCGGTGCCGCGCGAGGACACCTCCTCGGCCTGGGCCACGACCTGCCAGTCCTCGTCGTCACGGTGGCGGACCATGATCGCCCCGTCAAAGCGGTTGGGGTCGGGTACCAGCATGGTCCCTTCGGTGCCGGTGACCTCGAGCAGCGTCCGCTTCACCGCGGAGTCGAAGGAGTAGATCATCGATGCCGACTGACCGGACTCATAGCTGACCAGTGCCGCGTACTGGCTCGGCACCGTGACTTCGAACTCCTCGCCGGCTCGGGGCCCGGAGCCGATGGTGCGCTTGTCCCGGGCCTTGGAGCTGATCGCGGCGACCGACCTGACAGCGCCGAAGAACTGCGTGAGCGCGGTCAGGTAGTACGGGCCGATGTCGAACAGCGGTCCGGCGCCCTCCTGGAACAGGAAGGCGGGGTTCGGGTGCCACGACTCGGGCCCCGGCCCCTGCAGCAGCACCAGCGCCGTCAGCGGCGTGCCGATCACGCCCTCCTCGAGCAGCCGCCGTGACGTCTGCAGCCCGCCGCCGAGGAAGGTGTCGGGTGCACAGCCGACCAGGAGGCCCGCGGCGTCCGCCGCCTCCAGCAGCGCCTTGCCGCTGGCCCGGTCGAGGGACAGCGGCTTCTCGTTCCAGACGTGCTTGCCGGCCGCGATCGCCTGGCCGGCCACCTCCGCGTGGGCGACCGGGATCGTCAGGTTCACCACGAGCTCGACCTGCGGGTTGTCCAGCACCGCGGCCACGTCGCCGGACGCCGGGATCCCGTACTCCTGGGCCCGGTTCCTGGCCAGCTCGGGGTAGAGGTCGCCGATCGCGACCACCTCGGTGTCGGCGAAGCTGGTCAGGTTGTCGAGATAGGTCTTGCTGATCACGCCGGCGCCGATGATCCCGACGCCGACCGGACCGGTCCGGTGCTGGGTCGCGCTCGTCACCTCAGGCTCCCTTGCCGTTGACGAGGTAGGCCCGGCTGTCCCGGACCGCCTCGAGCAGGTCCCCCGAGCTGTCGTCGAGCTCGACGACACGGAGGGCGTCGGGCTTGGCCTCGATGAAGTCCCAGACCGGCAGCGAACCGGAGCCGACCGCCACCTGCTTCTTGGTGTCCTTGCTCCCGTCGCCGTCCTTGACGTGCAGCGCGAAGACGCGGTCGCCGAGACGCTCGAGCAGGGCCGGGACGTCCGCGCCGCCCGCGTAGGCCCAGTAGGTGTCCACCTCCAGCCCGACCTCGGGAGCCAGGTTCTCGGCGAGGATCTCGAGACCGTGCTTGCCGTCGATCACCGACTCGAGCTCGAAGGCGTGGTTGTGGTAGCCGACCTTGAGCCCGTACCCGGCCGCCTTCTCCGCGGCCGCGTTCAGCTGGGCGGCGGTCTGCTTGATGTCCTCGGCGCTCTGCCAGCGGTCCACCGGCACGTGCGGGTCGATCACCGTCTCGATCCCGAGCTCCTTCGCGGCTGCGAAGATCTCGTCCTGGTCGCCGCTCAGCAGACCCACGTGGGTGGTCGGGGCGGCGAGACCGTGCTTGCTCAGGTTGCGCAGCCCGTCGAGGAACTTGATGAACTGGAAGGGCTCGACCTGGGTGTACCCGAAGCCGGCGATCTGCTCCAGGGTGCCGTCGAAGTCCTCGGCCAGGGCGTTGCGGACGGTGTAGAGCTGCACGGACAGGTTCTGGTTGGACATGGTCCTCCTTCGTCGGGGTTTCAGTCCGAACTGATGGTCGTCTCCGCGCGCGGGCTGGGCGGAACTGGCCCGGGTGCCCGGGCCCGCGGCCCCGGTTCAGGCACCCGGCCGCGAGGCGGAAACCACGAAGGAACCTACCAAACCGGTTCAGTAGGTAGATTACGAGGGACTCCTGCTCGAGGGTGGTGCTGTGAACCGGGTGACGATCAACGAGATCGCGCGCCGCTCAGGCGTGTCGAAAGGGGCGGTGTCCTACGCGCTGAACGGTCGCCCGGGCGTGTCCGAGGCCACCCGGGAGCGCATCCTGGCCGTCGCGGACGAGATGGGCTGGGCGCCGAACCGGACGGCCCGGATGCTGTCCGGCTCCCGCACGGACACCTTCGGTCTGATCCTGGCCCGGGACCCGAAGACGCTGGCGGCGGAGCCGTTCTACATGGAGTTCGTCGCCGGCCTCGAGTCGGTGCTGAGCACCCGCTCGTACGCGCTGCTGCTGCAGGTGTGCGCGGATCTCGACAGCGAGATGCAGACCTACCGCAAGTGGACCTCCGAGCGACGGGTGGACGGGGTGGTGGTCGTGGACGTCCGGGTGGACGACCCCCGGCTGCCGCTGCTGGACGCGATCGACCTACCCGCGGTCGTCGTGGGCGACCCCAGCGTGACCGGCTCCTTCACCTCGGTCTGGACCGACGACGTCGCCGCGATGGACGAGGCCGTGGCCTACCTGGTGTCGCTGGGCCACTACCGGATCGCCCGGGTCACCGGCATCGGTGATCTCAGCCACGTCCAGATCCGGGACAAGGCCTTCCTGGCGGCCACGGCCGTGCACGGTGCGTCCGGACAGATCTGCGTCGCCGACTTCTCCGCCCACGGTGGCCGGGAGGCGACCAGGGCGCTGGTGCTGGGCCCGGACGCCCCGACCGCGATCATGTTCGACAACGACCTGATGGCCGTCTCCGCGGTGTCGGCGCTGACCGAGCTGGGCGTGGCGGTCCCCGGCCAGATCAGCCTGCTCGCCTGGGACGACTCCCCGCTCTGTCTGATCACCCACCCGCGGCTGTCCGCCATGAGCCACGACGTGATCAGCTTCGGCGCCCACGTGGGCCGGCGGCTGTTCGACCTGATCGAGGGGGCCGTGCCCGGCTCGTTCCGCGACTCCACCCCCACCCTGCAGGCGCGCGCCAGCACGGCTCCGCCGCCGTCACGCCGCTGAGGCGTCCTCCGGGGGGACAGCTCGGCCCGGGTGGACGGGCCGGGTCGACTCACCGACGAGCTGCCGGGCCAGCAGCGTGCCGGCCGCGGTGGCGACGGGGAACACGACCACGCCGACGAAGGGGATCGCCAGCAGCAGGAACGTGGGCACGCAGAGGCCGAGCACCCGGAGCCGTCGCCGCCGCATCAGCTCCCGGCGGCCGCGCAGGGTGAAGACCTGGCGGCGCTCCAGGGCGGCACCGACCAGCTCGATGCCGAGCAGCCAGCCGCCGACCAGGGCCGAGACGACCGGCACCACGAGCTGCCCGACCAGCGGCACGAAGCCGGCGGCGAAGAGCCCGATCGCGAGCACGGCCGACACGGCGATCAACGACGCCGACTGGCGCAGCCCCCGGCTCAAGGAGCTGACGAGGGCCTCGTCCGGCTCCGGCGGGGGGTCGGGCAGCTCGCGGTCCACGAACTCGGAGATGAGGTCGTAGAGCGGTGCGCCCAGCGTGAGGGTGAGAGTGGTGAAGGAGATCACCATCAGCAGGATGGCGCCGCCCCCGAGCGCGGCGCCGACCAGCAGCCGGACGGTGCGAGCCCAGACCCCCGGCCAGGCGTCGGCGAACCCGGTCAGCGCACCGACCAGCGTGTCACCCTGCAGGTAGAGCAGCACCAGGACGGCGGTGAAGAGGATCGAGGTGAGCACCGGCGGGATGGCGCCGAGCAGGAACAGCCGCGGCCGCCGCAGGATCAGCGCCAACCCTCGACCGAGCAGCCCGACCCCGGCGGCGATCTCCGTGCCGGCGAAGGCCACGACTCAGCCCTCCGGGCGGCGGCCGCGGACCCGCTCACCCTTGGCCTCCGCGGCGGTCCGGAGCTGGTCCTGGAAGCGGACCATCGCCTCGGCCAGCACCGGGTCGGCGGCGGCCAGGATGCGGACCGCGAGCAGCCCGGCGTTCCGGGCGGCCCCGATGCCGACGGTCGCCACCGGCACGCCGGCAGGCATCTGGACGATGGAGAGCAGCGAGTCGACGCCGTCCAGGTGCTTGAGCGGGACAGGCACCCCGATCACCGGCAGCGGACTGACCGCCGCGAGCATCCCGGGCAGGTGGGCCGCTCCCCCGGCCCCGGCGACGATGACCCGCAGACCCCGCTGGTGCGCGGTGCGGCCGTAGCCGATCATCGCGTCCGGCATCCGGTGCGCGGAGACGACGTCGGCCTCGTACGGGACCCCGAACTCCTCACAAGCCGTGGCGGCTGCCTCCATCACCGGCCAGTCGGAGTCGGAGCCCATCACGATCCCGACCTGCGGTCCTGCCTTCTCAGACATCGGGGTCTCCCATCAGGTAGCCGGCCGCGTGCCGGGCGCGTCTACGGGTCTCGACGAGGTCGTCGCCGTAGGCGGTGACATGGCCCACCTTGCGGCCCGGCCGCACCTGCTTGCCGTACAGGTGGGCCCGCAGCCGACGGTCCCGTGCGAAGCAGTGCAGCAGCGCCGACGGCAGGTCCTCCACGGTGCCGCCCAGCACGTTCGCCATCACCGTCCACGGAGCCCGGGCGGTCGGGTCCCCGAGCGGCAGGTCCAGCACGGCCCGCAGGTGGTTCTCGAACTGGGAGGTGTGCGCACCCTCGATCGTCCAGTGGCCGGTGTTGTGCGGCCGCATCGCGAGCTCGTTGACCACGACCGAGCCGTTCCGGCGCTGCATCAGCTCCACCGCCAGCAGCCCGACCACCTCGAGCTCGTGCGCCACCGTCAGGGCCAGCAGCTCGGCGGCCACCGCCTGGTCGGGGTCGAGGTCGGGCGCCGGGGTGACCGTCTCGACGCAGACACCGCCGCGCTGCACCGACTCCGAGACCGGATAGGCGACCGCCTGCCCCGAGGGCGACCGGACCACCAACGCGCTCAGCTCCCGAGCGAAGTCGACGTACTCCTCGGCGACGATCTGCACACCGGGCGCCAGGTCCTCGAACGGCCGTCCCGACTCCGCCGGACCTTCGAGCTTCCAGACACCCTTCCCGTCGTAGCCACCCCGGGAGGTCTTGGCGATCAGCGGCCAGCCGTGCTCCTCGCCGAAGGCGGTGAGCGCCGCTGCGTCGGGCACCACCCGGTATTCCGGGCACGGGATGCCCAGCGCGGTGAGCCGCTCCCGCATCACCGCCTTGTCCTGCGCGTGCAGCAGCGCCTGCGCCCCGGGTCGGACCACCACGCCGGCGGACTCCAGGTCACGGAGCAGGCCGCCCGGCACGTGCTCGTGGTCGAAGGTGACGGCGTCGCAACGCTCGGCGAAGGCGCGCACGGTAGCGGGGTCGGTGTAGTCGCCGACCGTGACGTCGTGCACGGCGCCGGCGGCGGAGACGTCCGGGCCCTCCGCCAGCAGCCGGACCTGGATGCCGAGCCCGATGGAGGCCTGGTACATCATCCGGGCGAGCTGGCCGCCCCCGATGATGCCGACCACGAAGGGCCGGGGGCCGGAGGCGGCAGAGGCGGTCACGGGGGCTGAGCCTAGCCAACCCGCGCCGGCCCGCCGTCAGCGCAGCCGGAAGATGACCGTCCGCTGCACGACGAAGTTCACCGTGGTCGCGACACCCTGCGCGATGACGAAGGCGACGACCTGGACCGCGAGCCGGCTCAGCCCGGCGCGGGTCAGCGCGTCGAAGAGCACGCTGAACAGGCCGACCTGCAGCGCGAAGGTGACGGCGTAGAGCACCACGACAGCCAGGAACCGACGCCGGGAGGGCTCCGCGCGGAAGGTCCAGCGCCGGTTGATCAGGTAGGCCGTGGTGGTGCCCGCGACGAACGAGAGCGCCTTGGCCGAGGTGTGCCCCAGACCCAGGGCCATCAGCGCCACCAGCAGGCCGAAGTCGACGATGGCGGAGAGTCCGCCGGTGGCGACGAACCGGACGAGCTGTGTCCCCAGGCCCAGAGGTGTCGACCGGTCGGTCAGCGGGAGCTCGACCGGCTGCGGCAGCGGGGCACGGTCAACCAACGGGTCAGTCCTCACGGGTTCGGGGCGGAAGCGTCCATGTTACGGCGCCGTCGGCACCCCGTGCTCAGCTCTGGGGCTCGGGCCAGTACTGCGTCGACGGCTGGAAGAGCAGCTCGGCCATGGTCTGGTGCACCTGCTCGACCTCCGGCACGTCGAGGAGGGTGACCGTGCCGGCATCGGACGCCGTCTGCACCCTCAAGGTCCCGCAGCCGAACAGCCGGTCCAGCAGGCTCCGTTCCGAGGCGACGTCGTTCACCCGCGCGAGCGGCAGATCCATGCTCACCTTGTTCAGGATTCCGCTGCGGGTGATCAGCCGCCGGTTCGTCAGCGTGTACGTCGTCGTCCGCCAGCGCAGGAACGGCAGCAGGCACCACCAGACCGCGAGCAGCAGCCCGACCACCGCGATCGCGCCCTGCCCGACCGGCCGCGCCTCGTCGGGGATCATCGCCGCTCCGGCCCCCACCCCCGCCGCGACCAGCACGAACGCCGCCGCCGGCAGCACCAACGCCTTCGCGTGCGTCCGGGTGTGCAGCACCTCGTACTCGTCCGTCCCGAGCAGCTTCGGCGGCAGTCCCACGCCCTCCAGCCTGACACACCTCCCCCACCCCGCCCCCCTTCCGGCCGGGCGGGGGTGCGTCGGTTCCCCAGGTAAACCTGACAACTACTCGCTTTGCTCAGGTTGCAACCTGGGCAAGGCGTAGAGAACCTGGGCCAGGTGGGCGGCTTGTCCACAGGTTGCGAGGTCTCAGCCGGCGAAGCCGCCCTCGAGATCGAGACTGCTGCGATGGAAGCCGTGTACGACGTCCTCGCTGCAGCCCATCGTGGCGTCTTCACCCGTGCCCAGGCGCTCGCGGCCGGGATCGGGGACCGCGAGCTGCAGTGGGCGGTACGCGTCAACGTGCTGGTCAGGCTGCGCCGGGGCTGCTACTCACCGGCGCCCCACTACGCAGCGCAAGACGAGATCGGACGCTATCTGCTCCTCGCCCGCGCAGCCATCGCATGCCAGCTCGGACCTGTGGCTCTCACCAGCGTGACGGCGGCGGCCGTCCATGGACTGGACCTGTACCAGCAGGACCTCGGAGTCGTTCACCTCGTTCGCCTCGACGCCGGATCCAGCAGGAACGAGATGGGCATCCGACACCACCGGCTCACCCACGACATCGCGGCGGACGTCAAGCTCGTCGACGGCTTCCCGGTGGTCAGCCCGGCGCGCGCTGTCTGGGAGGTGGCGTCCGGCTCGAGCCTGGAGGCGGGCGTGTGCACCGCCGACAGCGCGCTGCGACGGTGGCCGGACCTGCGGAACGACCTGTTGACCGTCGGTGGCACCTTCGGTCGCCGACCTGGCTCGCGGACAGCGCGGATGGCGATGCAGCTCGCGGACGGACGCGCGGGCTCGGTGGGCGAGTCGCTCAGCCGGGTCCTGTTCTACCGGCACGCCCTGCCGTGCCCGGAGCTGCAGCACCACGTGCACTCGTCGTTAGGACAGTTGCTCGCGATCACCGACTTCTACTGGCCGGAGTGCCGCCACGTGGGCGAGTTCGACGGCAAGGTCAAGTACGCCGCCCTGCTGCGCGAGGGTGAGACGCCCGGCGACGTCGTCTTCCGCGAGAAGCGGCGCGAGGACGACATCCGGGCCACGGGCAGGGGCGTGACGCGATGGACCTGGGCGGACCTGACCCCGGGATCCTCGGCCGCGCTCGTGCACAGACTCCGCAGCGATCTTGACCGGTCGCGGCGGCTGTACGTCCGGTCGAGCGCCTGAGGCCCTCACTCGGCCCAGGTTCTGTACGCCTTACCCAGGTTGCAACCTGCGTAAGGCGCGTACTTCCCAGGTTTACCTGGGGAACCAACGCACCCTCGACCCCACCTCACGCCGAGGGGGCGGGGGGCAGGGTCAGGTGCGGAGGTGGATGACGTCGCCGGCGCCGAAGGTCTGGGGACCGGCGGGGGTGCGGAGGATCAGCCGGCCGTCGTGGTCGAGGGCCTCGGCGACACCTTCCACGGTGACCCCGCCGGCCAGGTCGAGCCTGACCCGGCGGCCGATGGTGTCGCAGCGCTGCAGGTAGGAGGCGGCGAAGAGGGTGTCGTCCTCGAGGACCTCCCAGCGCTCGTAGATGAGCTCGAAAGCAGCCAGGATCGTCGCGATCAGCAGGTTCCGGGACGGCGGACGCCCGCCCGGCTCCCGCGCGGCGGCCAGCAGCGCCAGCGAGGTGGCGGTCGGCACCGGCAGCTCGTCGGCACTGAGCCAGACATTGACGCCCATCCCGACGACACAGGCAGGGCCGGCCGCCGTCTCGACCCGCTCGGCGAGAATGCCGCAGACCTTGAGGTCGTCCACGAGCACGTCGTTCGGCCACTTCAGCACCGCGGGCACGTCGGCCGCGCGCCGCAGACCCTCCACCACCGCGAGCCCCGCCAGCAGCGGCAGCCAGGTCCAGCGCCCGGGATCGACGTCGCGGGGCCGGAGCAGCACCGACATGGCGATGCTGGAACCGCGCGGCGCCACCCAGCTGCGCCCCTGCCGCCCACGCCCCGCGTCCTGGAAGTCGGTGACCAGCACGCTTCCGGACGGCGCCCCGCTCCGCGCCCGCTGGGCCAGGTCCGCGTTCGTGGACCCGGTCCGGGGCACCACGTCGACCTCGCTCCACAGGCCGCCGGGCCGGACGAGCTCGCGACGAAGCACCTCGGCGTCCAGCATGTCCCCGCTCAGCACACGTCGGATCCTAGTGCCGGCGCCAGCCAGCGACCGCGGGTCCGCGGCCCGGGAGGAACTGGCTAGGGTGCCGCCTATGGACCACGTCAACCCCGCGCTCGACCTGCACACCACGGCCGGCAAGCTGTCCGACCTGGACGAGCGGATCGAGCAGGCGGTGCACGCGGGCTCGGCGGCGGCTGTCGAGAAGCAGCACGCCAAGGGGAAGCTGACGGCACGCGAGCGGGTCGAGCTGCTGCTCGACGAGGGCTCCTTCACCGAGCTCGACGAGTTCGCCCGGCACCGGTCGAGCACCTTCGGGATGCAGAAGCGGCGCCCCTACGGCGACGGCGTGGTGACCGGCTTCGGCACCATCGACGACCGCCCGGTCTGCGTGTTCAGCCAGGACGTCACCGTCTTCGGCGGCAGCCTCGGCGAGGTGTACGGGGAGAAGATCGTCAAGATCATCGACTTCGCCCTGAAGACCGGCTGTCCCCTGATCGGGCTGAACGAGGGTGGCGGCGCGCGGATCCAGGAAGGGGTCGTCTCGCTCGGCCTGTACGGGGAGATCTTCCGCCGCAACACCCACGCCAGCGGGGTCATCCCGCAGATCTCGCTGATCATGGGCGCCGCGGCGGGCGGGCACGTCTACTCCCCCGCGCTGACCGACTTCGTCGTCATGGTCGACCAGACCTCCCAGATGTTCATCACCGGCCCGGACGTGATCAAGACCGTGACCGGCGAGGACGTCAGCATGGAGGAGCTCGGCGGCGGTCGGACGCACAACACCAAGTCGGGCAACGCGCACTACCTCGCGGCCGACGAGACCGACGCCATCGAGTACGTGAAGTCGCTGATCGGCTTCCTGCCGCAGAACAACCTCGAGAACCCGCCGACGTTCGACGTCGAGAACGCGCTGGTGCCGCACGAGGAGGACCACGACCTCGACACCTTGATCCCCGACTCCCCCAACCAGCCCTACGACATGCACGAGGTGATCAGCCGGGTCCTCGATGACGGCGACTTCCTCGAGGTGCAGGCACTGTTCGCGCCCAACATCGTGGTCGGCTTCGGCCGGGTCGACGGCCACAGCGTCGGGGTGGTGGCGAACCAGCCGCTGCACTTCGCCGGCTGCCTGGACATCGACGCGTCGGAGAAGGCTGCCCGGTTCGTCCGGACCTGCGACGCCTTCAACATCCCGGTGATCACGTTCGTCGACGTCCCCGGCTTCCTGCCCGGCACCGACCAGGAGTGGAACGGGATCATCCGCCGCGGCGCGAAGCTGATCTACGCCTACGCCGAGGCGACGGTGCCGCTGGTCACGGTGATCACCCGCAAGGCCTACGGCGGCGCGTACGACGTGATGGGCTCCAAGCACCTGGGAGCGGACTTCAACCTGGCCTGGCCCACCGCCCAGATCGCGGTGATGGGCGCTCAGGGCGCGGTGAACATCCTCTACCGGCGCGAGCTCGCGAAGGCCGACGACCCCGAGGCCATGCGCGCCCGGCTGGTCACCGAGTACGACGACGAGCTCGCGAACCCCTACATCGCGGCCGAGCGGGGCTACGTCGACGCGGTGATCACCCCGCACGAGACGCGGGTCGAGATCACCCGGGTGCTCCGGCTGCTGCGGACGAAGCGGGCCACGCTGCCGCCCAAGAAGCACGGGAACATCCCGCTGTGACCGGCACCGACGACCTCGCACCGGCCCCGGCCCTCCGCGTCGTGCGTGGCCGGCCCACCGAGGAAGAGGTTGCGGCGCTGCTGGTCGTGCTCACCGCCCGCGCGCCGGCGCAGCCGCCGCCCGCACCCGAGGTCTCGGCCTGGGCGTCGTACGCCCGGGCCATCGGGGCACCGCCCTTGCCCGGTCCCGGCGCCTGGCAGGCCTCGGGCCGGACGGGCTGAGCCAGCTCCCCTGGCTAGGGTGAGGCGCACCGCTGCCCGCCGGGCGGCCCCGCGGAAGGAGCGCCGATGAGCGCCGTCGACGAGATCATGCAGCAGCTCCCGCTCGGTCAGCTGGCCAGCCGGCTCGGAACCGACGAGCAGACCGCAGGGGCGGCGGCCCAGCAGGCGATCCCGGCGCTGCTCAGCGGACTGCAGGCCAATGCGCAGGACCCGGCCGGGGCCGCCTCCCTGGAGGGGGCGCTCGGCAACCATCCCGCCGGGCTGATCGAGGGCGGGGTGGACCTGGACCAGGTCGACGAGAACGACGGCCAGAAGATCGTCGGCAACATCTTCGGCGGCCAGTCCGACGGGGTCGCCCAGACCCTAGGCGCCAACCTCGGCGGCGGTGACCAGAGCGACCTGGTCCGCCGGCTGCTCCCGCTGCTGGCCCCGATCGTCATGTCCTACCTGGCCAAACGGATGGGTGGCGGCAGCGCCGGCGGCGTTCTCGGCTCGCTGCTCGGCGGTGCCGGAGGCGGAGCGGGCGGCGGGGTCGGTGACCTGCTCGGCACGATGCTCGGTGGCGGCCAGGCGCAGGGTCAGGCGCAGGACCAGGCGGCCGGCTCGGCCAACCCGATCACCGACCTGCTCGGCGGCCTGCTGGGTGGCGGACGGCGCTGACGGACCCGCCGCCCTCGCCCCTCAGAACCCGGCGGGGGCGTGCGGCTGGTAGTCGGCCTCGAGCCGCCTCCGCTCCTCCTCGGTGAGCACCAGGTCGACCGCGGCGACGGCGTCGTCGATGTGACCGGGCTTGGTCGCGCCGACGATCGGCGCGGTCACGGCCGGATGCGCTGCGACCCACGCGAGCGCGATCTGCGCCCGGGGGACCCCCCGCTCCTCCGCGATGGTGGCGACCGTCTCCGCCACCAGCCGGTCGTCGTCGTGGTAGAGCCGCTTGCCGAACTCGTCGGTCTCGCTGCGGGTGGTCGAGGCGTCCCAGTCGCGGGTCAGCTTTCCCCGTGCCAGCGGGCTCCACGGGATGACACCGACGCCGAGGTCGAGGCACAGCGGCAGCATCTCGCGCTCCTCCTCCCGGTTCAGCAGGTTGTAGTGGTCCTGCATCGAGACGAACGGGGTCAGCCCCGCGGCCTTCGCCAGGTACTGCGCCTTGGAGAACTGCCAGGCCCACATCGACGACGCCCCGATGTAGCGCGCCTTGCCCGCCTTGACGACGTCGTGCAGCGCCTCCATCGTCTCCAGGATCGGCGTCCGCGGGTCCCAGCGGTGGATCTGGTACAGGTCCACGTAGTCGGTGCCGAGACGGCTCAGGCTGGCGTCGATCTCGGTCAGGATCGCCTTGCGGGACAGACCGCCGCCGTTGGGTCCCTCCGACATCCGGCCGTGCACCTTGGTGGCGATCACCACCTCGTCCCGGTAGGCGTACTCGAGCAGGGCCCGCCCGACGATCTCCTCGCTGCTGCCGGCGGAGTAGACGTTGGCGGTGTCGAAGAAGTTGATCCCGGCCTCGACGGCCTGCCTGATCAGCGGTCGGCTCTGCTCCTCGGGCAGCGTCCAGCTGTGGTTGCCCCGGTCGGGCTCACCGAAGCTCATGCAGCCCAGGCAGACCTTGGAGACCTGGAGGCCGGTCGCACCGAGGTTGACGTAGTCCATGGCGGCCACCGTAGCGGCCGGTTCGGACAGGACGGCCCGGGGTTGCGGGCCCTCGGAGCGGCCGACGGCCTGCGACCGGCGGAGTCGGCACCGGGCTGTCGTTACCCTGGCGGCCATGCCTCCGCCCCGCACCGCCCCCCGCCTGGTCCTGGCCTCGGCCTCGCCCGCCCGGCTGAGCACTCTCCAGCACGCGGGACTGAACCCTGAGGTGGTCGTGTCCGGGGTGGACGAGAGCAGCGTGACCGCGGAGACCGTGCCCGCGCTCGCGGCACGGCTGGCCCAGCTCAAGGCCGAGGCGGTGGCCACGTCACTCACCCGCGACGGCGAGCAGCTGCTGGTCATCGGCTGCGACTCGATGCTGGAGCTCGACCACGAGGCGTACGGCAAGCCCGGGACGCCCGACGTCGCGGCGGAACGCTGGCGACGGATGCGGGGCCGGTCCGGCGTCCTGCACACCGGGCACCACGTCGTCCTCGCCGGGCCGGACGCGCGACGGACCCGGACGGCCGTCGCCTCCACCACCGTGTACTTCGCCGACCTCAGCGACGCCGAGATCGAGGCCTACGTGGCGAGCGGTGAGCCCTTGCAGGTAGCCGGCGCGTTCACCGTCGACGGGCTGGGCGGCCCGTTCGTCCGGGGCATCGACGGCGACTTCCACAACGTCGTCGGGATCAGCCTGCCGCTGCTGCGGGAGCTGCTGCTGGACCTGGGCATCGCCTGGCCGACGCTCTGGGGCGCGAGCTGAGCCCGGGCTGCCTCAGAGCCTGGTCGTCTCGAACGTGAACTCGTGCCGCCGCAGCCGCACCGCCAGCGACTCCCCCAGCGCAACCATGGGGGTCAGCACCCCCGCCACGTCAGGTAGCGCGTCGCAGGCGAGCGAGAGCCCCGACTCCCCCAGCATCACCGCGGTGGCGTGGTAGCCCGGGTCCTGGTCGGCGGCCACCCGCGTCCGGTAGCGGGCCCCGCTCGTCGTCGTGGCCAGCACCTCGATCCGGAAGCGGCCGCGTTCCAGGGTGCGTTCGCTCGGTCCCGCACCCGGCTGCGGCAGCACCCGGTCCAGCAGGGCCCGGGTCGGCCGGAACCACATCCCCGCGGCGAACGCGGCCGTGCCGCCGGCGATCGCCGCTGCGGCCGCCGCTCCCCGGGGCCCTCGACCCCCGTCGACCACCTCCCGATACCGGAACCCGGGACCGTACGCCTCGCCGGACATGGCGGCGCTGCGCTGCACGATCTGACGGTTGAAGGCGCCCAGCAGATACGGCCCCTGCCAGACACCGGTCACCGGGTCGCGGCTGACGACCCGTGCCCCGCTCGACCGGCGGCGACCCTGCGACGGCTCGTCCAGCAGGGCGTCGGGCCGCCCGACCAGCGCACGGGCCACCGGGTCGGCCGCGATCTCGATCAGCTGCTGGCGCATCGAGTCCACCGTCCCCCCGCTGACGCCGCCGCGGAGAGACCGCAGGTGCAGCACGGCGTCGGTGAGCGTGCCCGCACCGTCCGCGGCAGCCCGGGCCGCGGTCAGGCCGACGCCGAGGTCTGAGGGCACCGAGTCGAACCCGCAGGCGTGCACGATCCGCGCACCGCTGGCCCGGGCCCTGCCGTGCGCCGCGTCGATGCTGCGCCGGACGAACAGCGTCTCCCCCGTCAGGTCCGCGTAGTCGGTGCCGGTCGCTGCGCAGGCGCGAACCACGGGCAGGCCTCGGTGCAGATAGGGGCCCACGGCGGTCAGCAGGACCCGGGTCGATCGCGCGAGGTCGTAGACCGAGGCCGCATCCGAGACGTCGAGCACCACCAGCGGCCACCGATCGGCGGACCCACCGAGCCCCGCGCGCACCGCTTCGAGCCGCTCCCGTGATCGGGCGGCCAGACCGATCCGGAGCTCCGGGGGCGCGTACCGGGCCAGGTGCTGGGCAGTGAGCCGGCCGACGAAGCCGGTGGCGCCGACCAGGACGAGGTCGTAGGTCCGCGCCGCTGGGCTCACGCGCTCTGCTTCCGGGCCTTGGCGCTCGCACGGTTGTTGGCCTTCTGCAGTGCCTCGACCAGCTCGGCCTTGCTCATCTTCGAACGGCCGCTGATCTCCAGTCGGGTCGCCAGCTCGTAGAGGTGCTTCTTCGAGGCGTTGGCGTCGACGCCGCCGGCGGTCTCCCGGTGGGTGTCCCGGTTGCCCTCCGCCTGGGCGTCCGACGGGCCCTTCTCCTCCTTCGGCTCCCAGTGGTCCCCCACCTTCTCGTGGGTGTGCTTGAGCGCCGCGAAGGCCACCTGGTTGGCCGCCCGCTCGTCCTCGTCATAGGTCTCCAGCGCCGAGTCGTGCACCTTGGCGTAGGTGCGCTGCGCCTTCTCGTCAGAGCGCTGCAGGGTGCTCGGCAGCTCGTCCTCGATGACCTCGCCGGACTTGGTGGTCTTGGGCATGCGTCCTCCTCGGTCGGGCCCGGATGGTCCTGGCCCCATCCTGCAACGGGCCGGGACCGCCGCGGGCTCAGCCCTGCACGGCCGCCGCCGCGCTGCCGGCCCTCCTGCGTCCTGTCCGGGACGGGTGGCGTCGATTCCCCCGGTCGCGTGCGCACACGTTTGACGTGTTTTACTGCGCGGGATCTGGCTCGCGTCTCGGGGAGGGCAACCATGTCCAGTCTGCAGCTACAGTCCGTTCGCACCGGCTTCGCCGACTTCCAGGGTCACCAGACCTGGTTCCGGGTGACCGGCGATCTGGACCCTGACGCAGATCGCGCACCGGTGGTGATCCTGCACGGCGGTCCGGGGGCCGCGCACAACTACTGCCTGGCGATGACGAGCCTGGCCGAGGACGGTCGGGCCGTCGTGCACTACGACCAGCTCGGCTGTGGTCGGAGCACGCACCTTCCCGAGGCGGACCCCGCCTTCTGGACGGTCGAGCTGTTCGTCGCCGAGCTGCGCAACCTCGTGGACGTCCTCGGCATCGGCGGGCGCTTCCATCTGCTGGGTCAGTCGTGGGGCGGCATGCTGGGTCCCGAGGTCGTGCTGTCGGACAGCTCCGGCATCGCCTCGCTCACCATCTGCGACAGCCCGGCCTCGATGGCCCTGTGGCTGGCGGCCGCGGCGGAGCTCCGTGCCGCTCTGCCTCCCGACGTGCAGCGCGTGCTGGACGAGCATGAGGCCGCAGGCACCACGGACTCCCCCGAGTACCACCGGGCGATGGACGTCTTCAACGCCCGGCACGTGTGCCGGGTGCAGCCGCTGCCGCCCGAGGTTGCGGCGAGCTTCGCTCAGATCGAGGCGGAGCCGACCGTCTACCACACCATGAACGGGCCCAGCGAGTTCCACGTCATCGGCAGCCTCCGGGACTGGACGGTCGTCGATCGGCTTGCCGGCATCGACGTGCCGACCCTGGTCGTGGCCGGGGAGCACGACGAGGCCCGGCCGGAGGTCTGGCAGCCGTTCGTCGAGCGCATCCCCGACGTCAGCAGCCACGTCTTCGCCCGGTCCAGCCACATGCCCCACGTCGAGGAGCCCGAGGAGTTCCGCCGGGTGGTGGGGGACTTCCTCCGCCGCCACGACTGACCCGGGCTGCGACGCAGCAGCGCGAACGACCCATCTCACCAGCCACGGAGCGCTCATGACCACCCAACGACCTGTTCCACCGCCGCCGGCCTCACCCCTGGGTGAGGGGGCGCGCGACCTGGCCGAGTTCGGCTACAAGCAGGAGCTGAACCGCACCCTCTCCACCACGGACCTGATCGTCTACGGCCTCGTCTTCATGGTGCCCATCGCACCCTGGGCGATCTTCGGCGTCGTGTTCAACGAGGCGAAGGGGATGGTGCCGCTGGTCTACCTGATCGGCCTGGTCGCGATGATCTTCACCGCCCTCTCCTACGCCCAGATGTCCAAGGCCTTCCCGATCGCCGGCTCGGTCTACTCCTACGTCGGCCGCGGGCTGCACCCCGTGCTGGGCTTCTTCGCCGGCTGGACGATCCTGCTCGACTACCTGCTGGTGCCCACGCTGCTCTACGTCTTCGCGGCGGAGTCGATGGCGGGCATCTTCCCGTCGGTGCCCAAGCCGGTCTGGATCATCGTCTTCCTGGTCGTCAACACAGCCGTCAACTACGTCGGGATCTCCTTCACCGCGGTCGTGAACCGGGTGTTCCTCGCGGCGGAGCTGATCTTCGTCGCCATCTTCGTGGTGATGGCTGTGGTCGCGATCAACCGTGGCGTGAACGGCGCGCACTTCACCGCGACACCGCTGTTCAACGCCGACCTGTTCACCCCGCAGCTGGCGGCCGCAGCGCTGTCCATCGCCGTGCTGAGCTTCCTCGGGTTCGACGGCATCGCCACCCTGAGCGAGGAGGCCAAGGGCGGCCGGCGGGCCGCCGGCGTCGCCATGATCACCGGCCTGGTGCTGGTGGCCCTGTTCTTCGTCACCCAGACCTGGCTCGCGGCCATGCTCGTCCCGGGCACGACCGAGTTCGGCGAGGACCAGGTCAACAACGCGTTCTTCTCGATCGTCGGCTCGATCAGCAGCAGCGGCTGGGAGGTCGCCTTCCTCGCCATGAACGCGCTCGCCGTCGGCATCGCCAACGCCGTGGCGGCCCAGAGCGCGACCTCGCGGCTGCTGTTCTCGATGAGCCGGGATGGCCGGCTGCCCCGGTTCCTCTCCCACATCAACGCCAAGACCAAGGCGCCGGAGCGGGCCATCCTCGTGGTCGCCGCCCTGACCCTGGCGGCCGGACTCTTCTTCGTCGGCCAGATCGACGTCATCTCGACCCTGGTCAACTTCGGTGCGCTCACCAGCTTCCTGCTGCTGCACGTCTCCGTGGTCGCCTACTACGCGGTCAAGCAGCGCAGCCGGAACGTCTTCCTGCACTGGATCACCCCGGTGCTGGGCTTCGGAATCATCGGGTTCGTGCTCTGGAACGCCGACGCCTCCGCCAAGATCGGCGGCGTGCTCTGGCTGGGAATCGGTGCCCTGGTGCTCCTCTACTACCAGCGCAAGGGCACCGGGGTGCTCGCTGAGCACGCGGCCGACCCGTTCGCCGCCGTCGAGAACGAGCCGGTGGCGTGATGGCGGACCACCTGCTGACCAAGGACCAGTCCGCCGCGGCCTTCAGCGCCTCCCGACCGCCGGTGCTCACGGTCACCGCGGGCGCTGGCGACCGGATCACGTTCGAGACGGACGACCTGGCCTACGCCCAGATGGAGGAGTTCGGCGACCTCGCCCGGGTCACCGCCACCATCAACCCGATCACGGGCCCCGTCTTCGTGGCGGGGGCCGAACCCGGTGACGTGCTGGCCGTCACCATCCACGACATCGCCATGGCTGACCAGGGCTGGTCGGTCTCCATCCCCGGCGCGGGCGCCCTGGCCGGGGTGATGGGGCCCGACTTCTTCGTCCGCCGGGTCCCGGTCCGGGACGGCCGGGTGCAGCTGACGGCCACGCTGGACTGCCCCGCCGCCCCGATGATCGGCTGCCTCGGCCTGGCGCCCGCCGACCGGGACGGCTCGACGGTGATGCCGACCCTGCCCACCGGCGGCAACATGGACCTGACTGACGCCGGGCCGGGCACCACGGTCTACCTGCCGGTCCAGGTGCCGGGCGGCCTGCTGTCGGTCGGCGACCTGCACGCGGTGATGGCGCGCGGCGAGTCCTCGTTCGTGGCCATCGAGATCGCCGGACGGGCCACGGTGTCGGTCGACGTGCTCACGGGCCGGAGGATCCGCGGGCCGCAGCTCGACACGGGCGCTGAGTACGTGTGCGTGGGGCTCGGCGACCCGGTGCAGGACTCCATCCAGATGGCGTATGAGTCGCTCTTCTCGGTGATGGTCGACGAGCACGGCTGGGACCCCCAGGACGCCTATGTGGTGATGAGCGCGCTCGCCCACACAGAGCTCGGCGGCCCCACGGGGTCCAAGGATCCCGACCCGTTGCACCCCTTCCGCGCGGTCGGCGCGGTGACCCTGGCCCGGCTCGCCACCGACGTGCTGCGGTCCGTCCGCTCCCGCTGACCCCCTTGCCGGGGCCGGGTCCGGGGAGGCCACGATGGGACCTGCCAGATCTCACAGCCGAGACGAAGGAGTGACATGACGACCAAGGTCGACAAGTCCATCGAAGTCAACCTCCCCGTGCGCACGGTCTACAACCAGTGGACCCAGTTCGAGGACTTCCCCCAGTTCATGAACGGCATCACCAGCGTCACCCAGCTGGGCGACGACCGCCTGCAGTGGGTTGCCGAGATCGCCGGCGTCCGCCGTCAGTGGGAGGCCCGGGTGCTGGAGCAGGTCCCGGACCGCAAGGTCGCCTGGGCGGCAACCGAGGGGGCGACCAACGCCGGCGCCGTCACCTTCGAGGACCTCGGAGGCCGCACCCGGGTGCACCTCGTCCTCGAGTACGAGCCTGAGGGCCTGGTGGAGAAGGTGGGCGACAAGCTCAACGTCGTCGAGAACCAGGCCGAAGGCGACCTCGAGCGTTTCAAGGCGTTCGTCGAGGCCGAGGGCTACGCCACCGGCGCCTGGCGGGGTTCGGTCGAGAGCAGCGGCCACGTGGGCACGCCGGGCGTCGAGCACGCGGCAGAGTCGCGCGGTGACGCCGGCAAGGCTGGTGTCAGCGGCAAGGCCGTCGCAGCGGGTGTCGGTGCCGCCGCCGCAGCCGCCGCCGGGATCGCCGCGGTCGCGGCCGCAGGCGCGAAGAAGCACGACGACACCGAGGTGGACGTCACCGAGGTCGACGTCGTCGAGACGGGTGGGCTGGGCACCCAGCCCGTGGCCACGCCCTTCGACGCGACCGAGGCCCCGGTCTCCTCGGTCGACCCGGTCGAACCGGCCCCGCTCGCGCCGGGCGAGACCGGCGTCGTGACCGAGGACATCTACCCCGAGGGTGGCGGCCGCACGGGCGTGTAGCGACGAGATCGCGGGACCGGCCGCCGGGAATAGCGTTTCCCGGCGGCCGGTTGCCGTTCTCGTGACCACGATGCAGAGCCCGCCCGGTACCGCGTCGACCGAGGACCGTCCGCTGCGGCTCTCCGTGCTGGACCTGATCCCGGTCCGGAGCGGGCAGACGACGGCGGAGGCCCTGCAGGCGACGGTCGCGCTGGCGCAGGTGGCGGAGGCGGCGGGGATGCACCGCTACTGGGTCGCTGAGCACCACAACATGCCGGCCGTGGCCGCGACGAACCCGCCGGTGCTGATCGCCATGCTGGCGGCGGCGACCTCGTCGATGCGGGTCGGCTCGGGCGGGGTGATGCTGCCGAACCACGCGCCGCTCGTCGTCGCCGAGCAGTTCGCGCTGCTCGAGGCCGCCTACCCCGGACGGATCGACCTCGGTATCGGCCGCGCGCCGGGCAGCGACCCGGTGACGAACTTCGCCCTGCGGCACAACGGGCCGGAGACCGCCGACGCCAACCGGTTCGACGAGGTCGTCGACAACGTGCTGGCCATGCTGTCGCCGGAGGGTGTCGGGCTGCAGCTGCAGGGTCGGAGCTACCCACTGCGGGCCACCCCGCAGGCGGTGGGGACGCCGCAGGTGTGGCTGCTCGGGTCCTCGGACTACTCCGCCCGGCTGGCCGCCGCCAAGGGGCTGCCGTACGTCTTCGCCCACCACTTCTCGGGCGAGGGGACGGCGCAGGTTCTCGACCTGTACCGGTCGTCCTTCCGACCTTCGGATCTGCTCAGTGCCCCCCGCACCTTCCTCACGGTGAATGCGGTGGTCGCCGAGACCGCCCAGGAGGCGGAGCGGCTCGCTCGACCGCAGCTGCTGGCGATGGTCGCGCTGCGGACGGGTGGCGAGCTGCGGCCCCAGCTCAGCGTGGAGGAGGCGGAGCGGACCGCGCTCCCCGCCCAGCACGTGGCGCTGGCGGAGCAGATGCGAAGCCGCTGGGTGGTGGGGACCCCCGAGGCGGCGGTCGCGCAGCTCACCGAGCTGGCGGCGACCTTCGCTGTCGATGAGGTGATGGTCAACCCGGTCGCCGGTTCGTCCGAAGCCGACCCGGCCGGCCGCGCGCCGGCCCGGGAGGCCACCCTCACGCTGCTGGCGGCTGCCCTGGCTCAGACCCGGGCCTGACCCCTCCTCGGACGGGGTGCGGGAGGGGCTCCCCGACCCTGCGCTACTTCCGCTTCCGCGACGACCAGCCCAGGTAGGCGGCCAGGGCACCGGCGGTCCCCACGCTGGCGCCCAGCAACGGCACGTGCCACGCCTGGCGCCGCTCCGGATCGTTGGCCGCGAGCTCGGCCACCCCACGGACGAAGGCCGCCGCGACCACCCCGGCGACCACCCGCTTGGAGATGATGTCCAGCCGGTCGACGAGCGGCTCGAGGTCGACCGTGCGCAGGTGCACCTCCGGACCGCCCTCGTCGAGCATCCCCTGCAGCCGCCGCAGCTGGGTCGGCAGCTGGGTGGCGATCTCCAGGGCATCGACGCCGGCGTCGGCGAGGTGCCGCATCACGGCGGCCGGTGAGTAGCGGGCGGCGACCAGCCGCTGGGCGTAGGGGCCGATCACGTCGCCGAGGTGGAAGTCGGGGTCGAGCGAGACGCCCATCCCCTCCGTCATCACCACCATCTTGAGCAGCAGCGAGAACTCCCGCGGGAGCTGCAGGTGCCGCCGCCGCAGCACCGCGAGCACCTCCCGGATGAGCTTGCCGACGGGCACGTCACGGAGCGGTCGGCCGTCGTAGAGCTCGATGATCGGGACCATGTCGGCGCTGAGGGCCCGCAGGTCGACCCGGGTCGAGCTGGTGGACAGCTTGGCGAGGGCGGCGGCGATCCGGTGCGGGTCCTTCCGGGTCAGGGCGAGGAGCAAGATGCCCAGCCGCTCCCGCAGCTCGGTGTCGACCACCCCGACCATGCCGAAGTCGATCAGACCGATCCTGCCGTCCGGCTCGATGAAGAGGTTCCCGGGATGGGGGTCGGCGTGGAAGAAGCCGTCGTCGAAGATCATCTGGGCGACCACCCGCGCCGCTCGCGCTGCCAGCGCGGGCCGGTCGATGCCGGCCCGGTCGAGACCGTCGAGGTCGCTGACCTTGAGCCCGCGCAGCCGTTCCAGGGTCAGCACCCGGGAGGAGGTGGTCTCCCAGTAGACCTGCGGGATGTGCACGCTGGGGTCGTCGGCGAAGTTCTCCGCGAACCGCTCGGCGTTGCGCCCCTCGGCCAGGTAGTCCAGCTCCGCCCGCAGGGTGCGGGCGAACTCCTCCGCCAGGCCGGGCAGGTTGTAGCCGGCCGCGTCCTCCCACCGCCGGTCGGCCTGGGCGGCGAGGTTCTGCAGGATCTCCAGGTCGACCTCGATCTGCTCCACGGTTCCCGGCCTGCGCACCTTGACCACCACGTCGGTGCCGTCGAGCAGCGTGGCCGCGTGCGTCTGACCGATGGAGGCGCTGGCCAGCGGGCTGCGGTCGAAGCTGGCGAAGAGGTCGTCGACCGACCCGCCGAGCTCCTGCTCGAGCACCTCCTGGATCACCGACTCCGGCACCGGCGACAGGGAGTCCTGCAGCAGCGCCAGCTCCGCGAGGTAGCTCGGCGGCAGCAGGTCGGAGCGGGTGGAGAGGACCTGGCCGAGCTTGACGAAGGTGGGCCCCAGCTCCTCCAGCGCCAGCCGGACGTGCTGGGCGGTGGAGTAGCTCTCCGAGCGGTGGGCGTAGCGGGCCAGGGTGCGGTGGAACGGGATGAAGCGCTCGATTCCGGAAGCGCCGAGCAGCACGCCCAGGCCGTGACGGGCGAAGGTCTCCGCGATCACGCGGTATCGGTCGAGGTGCAGGATCACCATCCGGCGCTGGCTCCACCTCTCGTCTCGCCTGGCCGCGGGCCGTCGACGGTCCGCCGCCCGGGCCGGGCGGCATCACCTCGAGCTCCTCCTGAGCTCGGGTCTGCCCCCGAGCCTAGGGCCACGAGCCCCGGCTCCGGCCCGGCGCCGCGCATCACCGGGAGGTCGGCGTAGCCTCTGCCCCGGTCCCCCGCCGCAGAAAGCAAGGCTGCTCATGCGCATCTTCCGCGTCCGTCGTCCCCTACGCCCGCTGTCCGCCGTGCTGACCGCTGCCGCGGTCGTGCTGGTCGGCAGCCCTGCCGCCTCGGCAGCGGCCACCCCGTCCTATGTCGCCCTCGGTGACTCCTTCGCCGCCGGGGTCGGGGCGCGGACCTACGACGCCGAGAGCGCCGGCTGCCACCGCTCGCCGAAGAGCTATCCCGCTCTGGTCGCCGCGCGGGCCGGTCTCGCGCTCACCTTCGCCGCGTGCGCCCGCGCGCTCACGGCCGACGTGATCGAGCACCAGGCACCGTCGCTACAGCCCTCGACCGCGTACGTGACTCTCACCATCGGCGGCAACGACCTGGGCTTCGCCTCGGTGCTCCGGACCTGCGCGCTACCGGGGTGGCTCGGGAACTGCCGGTCGGCCGTCGACCGAGCCGGGAGGACGCTGCGCTCGGCACTGCCGGCCCGGTTGGACGCCGTCTTCGCCACGATCCGCTCCCGTGCCCCGCACGCCCAGGTCGTGGTCACCGGCTACCCCCAGCTGTTCGACGGGACCGACTGCAGCGCGCTCACCTTCTTCAGCCCCGAGGAGATGCAGCGGCTGCAGGCGGCGACCGACGCGCTCGACGACGTGATCGCCGCCCGCACCCGAGCCGCTGGTCTTCGGTACGCGGCGCCGGCCGCCGCCTTCGCCGGACACGCCTGGTGCGACGCGGAGGCCTGGGTGAACGGGCCGAGCAGGCCCTTCCTCAACTCCTTCCACCCCGACGCCGCCGGCCACGCGGCGTACGCGGCCGTGGTGGGACCCGCGCTGGTCGGTGCCCGCTACACCGGGAGCGAGGCGTGGGCCCAGCGGCCCGTCCCCGTCCGCCTCGTCGAGGGCGTCACCTCCCGCGGCGGCTATCCCGTCGCACCGGTCAATCTCGGTTCTCCAGCGGTGGCCCGCGCGTCCGCAGCGGCCGGGGTCACGAAAGCCGAGCTGGAGCAGCTGCGCCGGGCCCAGGAGGAGGGCGCCCCCAACCAGACCTTGGACCGGCTGGACGCCGAGATCACCCAGCGGGCAGCGCAGCGCCGGGCGGCTCAGCGCCGGGCAGCCGGATAGCCTTGCCTGTCGTGACCACCGACGCGCAGGAGCTCACCCTCCGACCATCCTCACGGGTGCCGGCAGCGGTGCGGGCCATGCGGCCCCGGCAATGGGTGAAGAACGTCCTGGTCTTCACCGCCCCGCTGGCGGCGGGCCGCCTGTTCGTGCCCACCGTCCTGCTCCACACCCTCTTGGCGTTCGTCGCCTTCTCCCTGATCAGCGCCACCGTGTATCTGATCAACGACGTGCGCGACGTGGCCGAGGACCGGCTGCACCCCCGCAAGCGGTTCCGGCCCGTCGCGTCCGGTGAGCTCAGCCCACCGGCGGCCCTGCTGCTGGCGGCCGTCACCGGCGTGCTCGGCTTCGCGCTGGGCTTCGCCACCGCCTGGGAGCTCGGGCTCACGCTCACCGTCTACCTGGCCCTCCAGGTGCTCTACTCGACCTTCCTCAAGCACCTCCCGGTGGTCGACCTGGCCATCGTGTCCAGCGGGTTCCTGCTGCGGGCCATCGCCGGTGGGGTGGCCAGCGAGATCCCGCTCAGCCAGTGGTTCCTGCTGGTCGCCGCCTTCGGCTCGTTCTTCATGATCGCGGGCAAGCGCTACTCCGAGCTCAAGTCGGTAGGGGCGGACGCCGGGACCCGGCGCAGCCTGCTGCGCTACTCCGAGTCCTATCTGCGCTTCGCGTGGATGCTGGCCGCCGTCATGGTGCTGATCTCCTACAGCCTCTGGGCGTTCGAGTACCGGGGTGCCGGACCCTTCGGGCTACCCTGGACGGCCATCTCCATCGCGCCCTTCACGCTCGGGTTGCTGCAGTACGCGCTGGAGGTCGACACCGGAAACGCCGGTGAGCCCGAGGACGTCGTGCTGCACGACCGGGTGCTGCAAGCGATTGGACTGGTGTGGCTCGTGGCCATCTCCCTGGCGGTGTTCCGGTGAACGACTTCCCGGCGGAGGCCGGCCGCGACGGCGTGCCCGACATCAGACCCTCGATGCCGGAGTCACAGCCGATGATCCCGCAACGGCTCGTCGAGCTGCACGGCTGGGGCCGGACCGCGTCGTCGATGTCGCACCTGGCCCAGATCGACTCCCTGGCGGACGCGGTGTCGGCCCTCCGGACGGCCGGCGGCGGTCGCGGGGTGGCCCCGCGCGGACTCGGCCGCAGCTACGGTGACGCCGCGCAGAACGCCGGTGGACTGACGCTGGACCTGACGAAGCTGAACCAGATCCTGGCCGTCGACGCGGCGTCCGAGCCGCCGACGGTCACCGTGCAGGCGGGGGTCAGCCTCGACGCGCTGATGCGCACTCTGCTGCCCTTCGGGCTGTGGGTGCCGGTGCTGCCGGGAACCCGGCAGGTGACCATCGGCGGGGCGATCGCCGCCGACGTGCACGGCAAGAACCACCACGTCGACGGCGCCTTCTCCCGCCACGTCGAAGCCTTCGAGCTCGCGCTCGCGGGCGGCGAGCTGCGCGAGGTGACGCCCGCGCAGCCGCTGTTCGCCGCGACCGCGGGCGGGATGGGTCTGACCGGCGTGATCACCCGCGTGCGGCTGCGCCTGACGCCCGTCACGAGCGCGTACATGCGCGTGACGACCACGCGCGCCGGCGACCTCGACGCCCTGATGGGCTCCATGCGCGAGCGCGACGCCGGCTACCGCTATTCCGTGGCCTGGATCGACTGCCTCAAGCGCGGCGCCGCGATGGGCCGCGGCGTCCTGCTGCGCGGCGAGCACGCCACGGCCGAGGAGCTGCCGCCCAGGCAGCGCCGCAAGCCGCTGGCCCAGACTTCGCGGCCGGTGCTCGGCGTCCCCGGCATCGTGCCCTCCGGGGTGCTGAACAGCACCGTCGCGCGCGCCTTCAACGAGGCGTACTTCCGCCGCGCCCCCGCACAGGAGCACATCGGCCTGGAGCCGATCGGCCCCTACTTCCACCCGCTCGACGCCGTCGCCGCCTGGAACCGGCTCTACGGCCCGCGCGGGTTCGTCCAGTACCAGGCGGTCGTGCCCGACGCCGAGGGCGAGGCGATCCGCACGCTGCTCGAGCGCGTGAGCGGCGCGGGCATGAGCTCGTTCCTGGCCGTGCTGAAGCGCTTCGGCGAGGGCTCCGGCATGCTCTCCTTCCCGATGGCCGGCTGGACGCTCGCGCTCGACATCCCGGTGGGGGCGAGCGACCTCGCGCGCCGCCTGGACGAGCTCGACGACGTCGTCGTCGCCGCGGGCGGGCGGGTGTACCTCGCCAAGGACGCCCGCGTGCGGCCGGAGCTGCTGCCCGTGATGTACCCCGACCTCGAGCGCTGGCGCGAGGTCCAGCGCTCCGCCGACCCGGAGGGACGCATGCGATCGGACCTGGCACGGCGACTCGGCCTGGTGGGCGGATGAGGGACGCGCTCGGCTCCGTGCAGTCCGTCGCCCTGTTCGGCGGCACCTCCGAGATCGGGCTCGACATCGTCCGCGCGCTGCAGGCCGACCGTGCGCGCACGGTGGTGCTCGCCGCGCGCGACACGGCGCGCGCCGCCGCCGCGCTGCCCGGCGCGACCGACGTCGTCGAGCTCGACCTCGCGCGCACCGACGGCCACGCCGCGGCGGTCGAGCGCGTGTTCGCCCGTCCCGAGGGGATCGACGTCGCGATCGTCGCCGCCGGCCTGCTCGGCCGCCAGGGCGACGAGCAGCTCGCCGACGCCGCCGCGCTGCACGCGGTCAACGGGACGGGCACCGTCTCGATCCTCGCCCTGTGCGCGGAGGCGATGCGCCGCCAGGGCCGCGGCACGCTCGTGCTGCTCTCCAGCGTCGCCGCGGACCGCCCGCGCGTCTCCAACTTCGCCTACGGCTCCTCCAAGGCGGCCTCGGACGCCTTCGCGCGCGGGCTGCGCGACTCGCTCGAGGGCTCGGGCGTCCAGGTGCTGATCGTCCGCCCCGGCTTCGTGCGCACGAAGATGACCGAAGGGATCGACGCGGCGCCGGGCGCGGTCGACCCGCCGGCGGTCACCGCGGCGGTCCTCGACGGCCTGCGCGGCCGGGGCGGGATCGTCTACGTGCCCGGGTTCCTGCGCTGGGTCATGCTGGCCATCAAGCTGCTGCCGCGCGCGGTCTTCAGGCGCCTGCCGCTCTGAGCCGCGACGACGGCCCAGAAGCCGGCGACGAGCTGCCCCGCGACGACGTCCGAGAGCAGGTGCGTCCCGCGCAGGAGCAGCATCAGCGGCATCGCCGCCGTCATGCCGAACGCGATCGCCGCCGCCGGGAGGAGCAGCCGTCCGCGCAGGATCAGTGGCAGGCACAGGCCGGCTGCGGCGACGGCGGTCGTGTGGTTGCTCGGCCAGAGCGTGGGATCGCCGAACGGCACGCGCCCGACCGAGACCGTGTGGGCGAGCACGACCGTAGTG
>JBJMIS010000073.1:0-3551 GCA_045806705.1 Friedmanniella sp. | reverse complement strand
CGCGGCGAAGAGCGTGTGCACGTCGGCCTGCTCGACGATCTCGCCCTTGTACATGACCGCGACGGTGTCGGCGAGGTCGGCGACGACGCCCATGTTGTGCGTGATGAGCACGATGGCCGCGCCGAAGTCGTCCCGGCAGCGCCGCAGCAGCTCGAGGATCTCGGCCTGCACGGTGACGTCGAGGGCCGTCGTCGGCTCGTCGGCGATGATCACGCCGGGGTCCAGCACGAGCGCCTGGGCGATGACGATGCGCTGCTTCTGCCCGCCGGAGAACTGGTGCGGGTAGTGGTCGATCCGCTCCTCCGGGTCGGGGATGCCCACCCGGCGCAGCACGTCGATCGCCTTGGCCCGCGCCTCCTTGCGGCTGTAGCGGCCGTGCGCCCGCAGCCCCTCGATGATCTGCCAGCCCACCGGGTAGACCGGGTTGAGCGCGGTCGAGGGCTCCTGGAACACCATCGCGGCGTCCCGGCCCCGCACGTCCCCCAGCTGGCGGCGCGAGAGCGTCACGACGTCGTGCTCCTCGGCGCCGTCCCTGCTGCGCAGCAGCACGGCCCCGCGGGTGGTCGCGGTCTCCGGCAGCAGGCCGAGGATGCTGCGCGCGGTGACCGTCTTGCCGCTACCGCTCTCCCCCACGACGGCGAGCACCTCGCCGGCGGCGACCGACAGGCTCACCCCCTGGACGGCGGCGATGGTCCCGGCGTCGGTGGCGAACGAGACCGACAGGTCGTCGATGGCGACGACGTCCTCGCGTGCGGTGGTCATCGGTGGGTCTCCTCGATCCCGTCCAGGCCGCCCGGCCCCCCGTCCAGCACCCCGCCGGGCACGACCGGGGTCTCGGCGGCCTCCCCGGCGGTCACCGCGCGGCGGCTGCGCAGCCGCGGGTCGGCCAGGTCGTTGAGGCTCTCCCCGACCAGGGTCAGCCCGAGCACGACCAGCACGATCGCCAGGCCGGGGAAGATGGACGTCCACCAGATGCCGCTGGTGACGTCGGACAGGGCGGCGTTGAGGTCGTAGCCCCACTCCGCGGCCGCGGTCGGCTCGATGCCGAAGCCGAGGAAGCCCAGGCCGGCGAGGGTGAGGATCGCCTCGGAGGCGTTGAGCGTGAGGATCAGCGGCAGCGTGCGGGTGGCGTTGCGCAGCACGTGCCGGGTCATGATCCGCCAGTGCCCGGCCCCGATGACGCGGGCGGACTCGACGTAGGCCTCGTTCTTGATCCGCACCGTCTCGGCACGGACGACGCGGAAGTACTGCGGGATGAACACCACGGTGATCGAGATCGCCGCGGCGAGGATGCCGCCGAACAAGCTGGACTGCCCGCCGCTGATGACGATCGCCATGACGATGGCCAGCAGCAGCGACGGGAAGGCGTAGACCGCGTCGCAGACCACGACGAGCACGCGGTCCAGCCAGCCGCCGAAGTAGCCCGACACCAGGCCGAGCAGCACGCCGGCGAACAGCGAGAGCACGATCGCGACGACGATCACCAGGATCGCGGTGCGCGAGCCGTGGATCACCCGGGAGAACACGTCGTAGCCGCCGACGGTGGTGCCCAGCCAGTGCTCGGCCGACGGCGGCTGCTGGGCGCCGAACGGTCCGTCGGCGTCGCGCAGCTGGGCGTGCCCGTAGGGCGCCAGCAGCGGGGCGAACAGGGCGGTCAGCAGGAACAGGGCGGTGAGCAGCAGGCCGGCGACGAGCATGCCGCGCTGCAGCCCGACGCTCTGCCGCAGCTGGTGGACGACGGGCAGCCGGCGCCATCCCCGACGCGACGGATCGGTGCGCGGCGCGTCCTCGGGAGGAACGGTCACGGAGGTGGCCATCAGTACCTCACCCGGGGGTCGATGAGCGCGGCGATGACGTCGACGACGAAGTTGGTGACCGCGACGATGACCGCGAGCAGGGCGACGATGCCCTGCACGGCCACGAAGTCGCGGGCCTGCAGGTACTGGGCCAGCTGGAACCCCAGCCCCTTCCACTCGAAGGTCGTCTCGGTGAGCACCGCGCCGCCCATGAGCAGCGCGACCTGCAGTCCGATCACCGTGATGATCGGGATGAGCGCCGGGCGGTAGGCGTGCTTGCGCAGCAGCCGGCGCTCGGCGACCCCGCGGGAGCGGGCGGCCTCGACGTAGCCCGTGCCGAGCGTGCCGATGACGTTGGTGCGCACCAGCCGCAGGAACACCCCGGCGGTGAGCAGCCCGAGCGCGAGGGCCGGCAGCACCGCGTGCTCCAGGACGTCGAGCACGACCTCGCTGTCGCCGAGGCGCAGCGCGTCGACGAGGTAGATACCGGTGGGGTCGTCGAGGAACTGCAGTTCGATCTCGGCGCGCGTCGAGGCCCGGCCGGCGACCGGCAGCCAGCCCAGCCCACTGGCGAAGACGAGCTTGAGCACCAGGCCGGTGAAGAAGACCGGGGTGGCGTAGCAGAGGATCGCGAAGACCCGCAGGAAGGCGTCGGGCCACCGGTCGCGGGCGTAGGCGGCCAGCCGGCCGAACGGGATGCCGACGACGAAGGCCACGATCAGCGCGTAGACCGCCAGCTCGAGGGTCGCCGCCCCGAAGGTGGTGAGCACCTCGGTGACCGGGCGCCGGTCGGACAGCGTCGTCCCGAAGTCGCCGGTGATCACGTTCCCGAGGTACTCGAGGTACTGCACGAACAGGGGCCGGTCGTAACCGGCCTCGCTCACCCGCTGGGCGAGTTCCTCGGCGGTCAGCCGCCCGCCCAGGGCCGCGGTGATCGGGTCACCGGTCGAGCGCATGAGGAAGAACACCGTGGTCACCAGGATGAACACGGTGGGGATGATCAGCAGGAAGCGGACGAGGAGGTAGCTCCCCAGTCCCCCGCCGCCGCGGCGGCTGCGGGCCGCAGGTGCGTCCTCCTGGGCCGGGTCGCCGGCCGCGAGCTCGGTCACTGCTGTGGTCATGCCATCACTTCCGCACATGGGAGGCCCCGGGCGCCCCCGCCGTGGCGGCGGGGTCACCCGGGGCCCGGTGTCGCTACCTTCTCAGGCGGGTCCGGTCAGCCCTGGCTCAGGGCCCCGTAGCGGAACTTGAAGGACGCGTCCAGCGTGTCCGCCGCGCCCTCCACCCCGGTCCGGACGACGGCGACCTGGGCACCCTGCAGGTAGGGCAGCGTGGACAGGTCCTGCGCCTCGAGCTGCTGGATCTGCTCGATGAGGGCCTGGCGCGCGGCCGGGTCCGGCGTCGTCGCCTGCTGCAGGATCAGGTCGTTGACCTGCTGGTTGCTGTAGTGGTTGGAGAGGAAGTTCTCCGTCAGGAAGAACGGCGTCAGGTAGTTGTCCGCGTCGGAGTAGTCCGGGAACCAGCCCAGCTGGTACGCCGGGTAGGCGTCGGCGGTCCGCTGCTTGGAGTACTGCACCCACTCGGTGGTCTGCAGGTTCACGGTGAACAGGCCGCTGGACTCCAGCTGGTCCTTGATCAGCGCGTACTCGTCACCCGAGGACGGGCCGTAGTGGTCGTTGGAGTACTGCAGCGAGAGCTGCACCGGGGTCTGCACGCCCGCGGCCTGCAGCACCTGCGCGGCCTTGTCGGCGTCCG
>JBJMIS010000072.1:0-70306 GCA_045806705.1 Friedmanniella sp. | reverse complement strand
GGCATGGCCGCGGACGTCAGCGCGCACGCCACCACGATCGTCGCCATCAGCTGCGCCGACGGCGTCCTCATGGGCGGCGACCGGCGCGCCACGATGGGCAACCTCATCGCCCAGCGAGACATCGAGAAGGTCTTCCACGCCGACGAGTTCTCCGCCGTCGGCATCGCCGGCGCGGCCGGCCCGTCGGGGCGCTGGCGACGGCTTGCCACCAGCTCCTCCACCATCTCCTCGATCTGTGCCTCGCTCACGCGTTGCACGCCGTCAGCCGTCGCGACGAGGACGACCGGGAAGATACGGCGGGTCAGGTCGGGACCGCCGGTGGCGGAGTCGTCGTCGGCAGCGTCGTAGAGCGCCTGCAGCACCGCCATCGTCGCCGACTCTGCGTCGAAGTCCGGCCGGTACAGCTTCTTCAAGGCGCCGCGGGCGAAGACCGAGCCGGACCCGACGGAGAAGAAGGCGTGTTCCTCGTAGCGACCGCCGGTGGCGTCGTAGGAGAAGATGCGCCCCTCTTCCGAGGCCACGTCCCAGCCGGCGAACAAGGGCACGACCACCAGGCCCTGCAGGGCGAGGCCCAGGTTCTGCCGGATCATGGTGGCGAGCCGGTTGGCCTTGCCGACCAGGGACAGCGGCGCGCCCTCGATCTTCTCGTAGTGCTCCAGCTCGACCTGGAACAAGCCCACCATCTCGACGGCGATGCCGGCGGCGCCCGCGATGCCGACCACCGAGAACTCGTCGGCCGGAAATACCTTCTCGATGTCACGCTGGGCGATGACGTTCCCCATGGTGGCCCGGCGGTCGCCGGCCACGACGACGCCGCCCGGATAGGTCGTCGCGACGAGCGTGGTCCCGTGAGGCGCCAGAGCACCGGCTCCAGCGCCGGCCTCACGCGACGAGGGCAGCACGTTCGGCGCCACCTTCGCCGCGAAGTCGCTGAACGACGACGTGGCCGCCGTCAAGAAGTCGCGAGGCAGACCGAGAGGACGGTCGTTCACTGGCCGCCCTTCTGGACGAAGGAGCGGACGAACTCCTCCGCGTTCACCTCGAGGACGTCGTCGATCTCATCGAGCAGGGAGTCGACCTCGGAGTCCAGCTCAGCCTTGTGGGCGCTGTCCGTGGGGGCCAGCTCTTCCTCCACCTCGTGGTCCTCGGCCCGCCGGGTCTTCCGTGAGCTCTGCTCTGACTCAGCCATGACTGCTCCTCGTCTCGACTCGTGCACGGGCACCGAGCCCGCGTACGTCGACTGGTGCAAGCCTAACCACCTGCACTGACAGATCCCGGTGCGCGGAGTCGCGAGCCGGGCTCAGCGACCGAGTGCGGCGAACAGCTCCGCGACGTCGTCGCAGTCCTCGATCATCTGTCCGACCTGAGCCCGGGTGCCGCGCAGCGGGTCGAGCAGGGGCACCCGCTGCAGGGCGGCCCGGTGCGGGACGTCGAAGATCACCGAGTCCCAGGAGGCCGCGACCACGGATGCACCGAACTTCTGCATCACCCGCCCTCGGAAGAAGGCGCGGGTGTCCTCGGGCGGGGAGGTCCGGGCCCGGTCCACCTCCTCGTCGCCGACGAGACGGCGCAGCTTGCCCTTGGCGACGAGGGCCGCGTACAGGCTGCGCCGGGGGTCGACATCGGCGTACTGGAGGTCGATCAGTGCCAGCTTGGGGGCGTCCCAGCCCAGTCCGTCCCGGGAGCGGTAGGACTCCATCAGGCTGAGCTTCGCCACCCAGTCCAGCTGGTCGGCGAGGGTGAAAGGGTCCGTCCGCAGCCCGTCCAGGCAGTCCTGCCAGCGGGCGAAGACGTCCTTGGCCTCGACGACGGCCGTCTCGGTGAGGTCGCCCGACACTCGCTCCAGGTGTCGGCGGCAGGCCTCGAGGTAGACCTCCTGAAGGTCGAGCGGGGAGAAGCGTCGGCCGTCGGCCAGGGTCAGCGGGGACCGGCAGCTGAGGTCGTGGCTGACCGCCCGCATCGCCGCGACCGGCGTCTCCAGCCGCAGGTCGGCGCCAAGCTCACCCGCCTCGATCACCCGCAGCACCCACGAGGCCGTGCCGACCTTGAGGTAGGTCGAGATCTCAGAGAGGTTGGCGTCGCCGGTGATGACGTGCAGCCGCCGGTGCCGGGTCGCGTCGGCGTGCGGCTCGTCCCGGGTGTTGATGATCGGCCGGTTCAGCGTCGTCTCCAGCCCGACCTCCGCCTCGAAGAAGTCCGCCCGCTGGCTGATCTGGAAGCCGGCCTGCTGGCTCGCCTGCCCGATGCCGACGCGGCCTGCGCCGGTGATCACCTGGCGGGAGACCAAAAAGGCCGTGAACTGGGTGACCACCCGGTCGAACGGGGTGGACCGGTCCAGCAGGTAGTTCTCGTGCGTGCCGTAGGAGGCGCCCTTGCCGTCGGTGTTGTTCTTGTACAGCCGGACCGAGCGGCCGAGCGACTGGCTGGCGCGCTGCGCCGCGATCGCCATCACCGCGTCACCGGCCTTGTCCCAGCGGACGGCGTCGAGCGCCCCGGTCACCTCGGGTCCGGAGTACTCGGGATGCGCGTGGTCGACGTACAGCCGCGCCCCGTTCGTCAGGATCATGTTCGCCATGCCGAGGTCGGAGTCGGTCAGCTGGTCGGGGTGGGCGGTGGAGCGGGAGATCTCGTAGCCCCGGATGTCCCGCAGTGGCGTCTCGGTCTCGTAGTCCCAGCCCGCGGGCTGGCCGGCGACCGCGTTGCCGTAGGCCTTCACCACGTGGTTGGAGAGCTGCATCGGGTGGAGGTCCTCCTCCATCGCCGTCGTGGCGCGCCCGACCGGCAGGGCGCTGATGCCGTACTCGGTCTCCAGGCCCATCACCCGGGCCTGCCGCTGGGCCGACGGCGGCACGAGCTCCGCCGGGTCCTCCGCGGCGTTGCTCCCGTGACGTGCCCGGTCAGCCATGCACCCAGCGTAGTGTTGCCGCCGTGAGAATCTGGCCGGCGCTCGCGGCCGACGTCATCTGCATCCTGGTGTTCGCCATCGTCGGGCGGAGCAGCCATGACGAGAGCACCAACCTGACGGGGGTGCTGCACACCGCATGGCCGTTCCTGGCCGGCTACCTCGTCGGGCTGCTGGTCAGCCGCGGCTGGCGCGCTCCCCTCGCGCGCCCCGTCGCCGTGACGGTCTGGGTCTCGACCGTCGCGGTCGGGATGCTCCTGCGGGCCCTGACCGGCGCCGGCGTCCAACTGTCCTTCGTGATCGTCGCCAGCGTCGTGCTCGCCGCGATGCTGCTTGGCTGGCGAGGTGTGTTCTCCCTGGTGCAGCGGGCACGGAGCCGGTCGGGGCAGCGTGCGCGGGTCTGAGACCAGGGACCCACCCCGACCCTGATGCCCTACAGGTACTGGCCGGTGTTGCTCACCGTGTCGATCGAGCGGCCCGGCTGGGTTCCCTTGTTCGAGGAGATGAGCGTCCGGATGAAGACGATCCGCTCGCCCTTCTTGCCGGAGATCTTCGCCCAGTCGTCGGGGTTGGTGGTGTTCGGCAGGTCCTCGTTCTCGGCGAACTCGTCGAGGCAGGCTTGCAGCAGGTGACCGATCCGTAGCCCCCGGACGCCGGTGTCGAGCAGGTCCTTGATCGCCATCTTCTTCGCGCGGTCGACAATGTTCTGGATCATCGCGCCAGAGTTGAAGTCCTTGAAGTAGAGGACCTCCTTGTCGCCGCCGGCATAGGTGACCTCGAGGAACTGGTTCTCCTCCGACTCCTCATACATCCGGGCGACCGTCCGGTCGATCATCCCCGCCACCGTCGTCCGCGGGTCACCGCCGAACTCCGCCAGGTCCTCCGCGTGCAGCGGGAGGGTAGGCGTCAGGTACTTGCTGAAGATCTCGCGCGCCGCCTCGACGTCCGGCCGTTCGATCTTGATCTTCACGTCCAGCCGGCCCGGCCGAAGGATCGCCGGGTCGATCATGTCCTCACGGTTCGAGGCGCCGATGATGATCACGTTGTCGAGCCCCTCGACGCCGTCGATCTCGCTCAGCAGCTGCGGCACGATGGTGTTTTCGACATCAGAGGACACGCCTGTCCCCCGGGTGCGGAACAGGGAGTCCATCTCGTCGAAGAAGACGATCACGGGCATCCCGTCGGAGGCCTTGTCCCGCGCCCGCTGAAAGACCAGCCGGATGTGCCGCTCGGTCTCGCCGACGTACTTGTTCAGCAGCTCCGGGCCCTTGATGTTGAGGAAGAAGCTGCGGCCCTCCTGCCCCGTCCGCTCGGTGACCTTCTTCGCCAGGGAGTTCGCGACAGCCTTGGCGATGAGGGTCTTGCCACAGCCGGGAGGTCCGTACAGCAGGATGCCTTTGGGTGCCTTGAGCTCGTGCTCGGCGAACAGCTCCTTGTGCAGGTAGGGCAGCTCGACCGCGTCCCGGATGGCCTCGATCTGGGAGCCCAGCCCGCCGATCACCGAGTAGTCGATGTCGGGCACCTCCTCGAGCACCAGCTCCTCGACGTCCAGCTTGGGCACCCGCTCATAGGCGAAGTGCACCCGGCGGTCGATCAGCAGGGAGTCGCCGGAGCGCAGCTTGTCGCCCTCCCGGAGCCGCTGCGCGAGCCGGACGATGCTCTCCTCGTCGCCGTGCCCGATGACCAGGGCCCGCTCGCCGTCCTCCAGGATCTCTTTCAGCAGCACGACCTCGCCGACCTGGTCGAAGTCCAGCGCGGCGACGACGTTCATGGCCTCGTTGATCATCACCTCACGGCCGGGGGCGACGGTATCGAGGTCGACCTCGGGGCTCACGCTGACGCGCATCTTGCGACCGGAGGTGTAGATGTCGGCGGTGTGCTCGCCGGTGTCGGCGAGGAAGACGCCGAAGCTGGCAGGCGGCTGCGCGAGCCGGTCGACCTCGGTCTTCAGCGCGACGATCTGGTCGCGTGCCTCGCGCAGCGTGGAGGCGAGTCGCTCGTTGTTGGCGGCCGTCGTCCTCGCGTCCTGGCGGGCGTCGGCCAGCCGGCGCTCGAGAACGGCGATGTCATGCGGGTGGGATGAGAGACGTTCGCGCAGCCGGTAGAGCTCGTCACTGAGCGCACTGATCTGGGCGGCCATCGCTTCACGGTCATCAGAAGCAGAACGATCCTGGCTGGGTCCGGTCATGACGCACCTCCTGACCTGACCCTACCCGCGCTCCCCCCGCGGGCCGGTGTAATCCTCGCCATACGCGCCGGGGGCCGGGCGGCGCTTCCGCGGCGGGGCCGTCACGCCGGGAGCGAGGCGCCGTGCCGTGACGAGGAACCCGGTGTGGCCCACCATGTCGTGGCGCGGCCGCACCGCGAGACCCTCGGCGTGCCACGCCCGGATCAGCGTCTCGGTGGCCTCGGGCTCGGTGAAGCCCCCCTGCACCCGCAAGGTCTCCACCGTGCGCCCGAGCTGGGTGGTCGTGGCGACGTAGGCGCAGAACACGCCGCCCGGCACCAGCACCTGCGACAACGCGGCGACGCACTCCCAGGGGGCCAGCATGTCGAGGATCACCCGGTCGACGGGGTCGTCCGACAGGCTCTCGACCAGGTCGCCGACGACCAGCTGCCAGGTCGGCAGCGGCACCCCGAAAAATCCGCCGACGTTCTTGCGGGCCTGCTCGGCGAAGTCCTCGCGGCGCTCATAGGAGGTCAGCCGGCCGGTCGGGCCGATCGCTCGCAGCAGGGTGCAGGTGAGAGCGCCCGATCCCACCCCGGCCTCGACCACGCGGGCCCCTGGGAAGATGTCGGCGCTCATGGCGATCTGGGCCGCGTCCTTGGGGTAGATGACGGCGGCACCGCGGGGCATGGTGACCGTGTACTCGTTCAGCAGCGGCCGGAGCGCCAGGTAGCTGGTGCCGCCGACCGACGTGACCACGACGCCTTCCGGCCGGCCGATCAGCTCGTCATGGTCGACGGCCCCCTTGGTGGTGTGGAACCGTCCACCCGCCGCGAGCACGACCGAGTGCCGGCGATTCTTGTTGTCGGTGAGCGTGATCCGCTCGCCGGCGACGAAGGGTCCGATCCGAACGCCGGACGGCACCGCCGGAAGCGGGTCTGGGCTCGCCTCGTCCTCAGCCACGGCTGATCCCGAACAGGCCCAGCTGCCAGCCCGGCCCGTAGGAGGCGTTCCCGATGTCGGCGCCTGCCCGGACGAAGACGTGCTCGTCGGACTGGGTGAGGGGCAGCAGGACCAGGTCGGCGGCCGCCTGCTTCTGCAGGTCGGCCAACAGCTGGAGAGCCTCGGCGTCGACGGTCGTTCCGCGGAAGGTGGTCTCGGTCTTCGACACGGTGGCTGCCGAGCGCGGCAGCGGCGCCTCGAGGTAGGGCTGCAGCCAGGCGAGCGCGGTCGCCGTCCAGGCCTTGCGGTCCACGAGGTTGAGGTCCCCGGCCTCGTCGGGCCGCAGCTGCACGCTCAACCCGCCGGTCTCCTCCAGTCTGGTGCGGATGCGGGTCGCGATGTCCTGCCCATTGGGTGTGGTCGAGTCGTAGCCGAGGGTCAGGTTGATCCGGCTCTTCCAGGTGACCTTGGGCCTGGCCTTGCCGCCTAGGGGGAAGGTGGCGACATGCCCCGGCACCCCACCCGGGACGACGGAGTCCGACGTCCGGTCGCCCTGCAGGGCCAGCGCGATCGCGGTGCGCAGTGCCTTGTTCGACCGGCTCGGCGAGTCCGGGCTCCATTGCAGCTGCAGCACCCGGGTGCCGGTGAGCACCTTCTGCCGGAACCCGTTGGCGGTCACCCCGTCCGCAGTGGCTGCCTGCTGGGTGAGCCGGGTGACGGCGGCATCGTCCAGACCACGCCAGACCACGTCCACCATGCCCTTGTTCATCGCGTCCTCGACCGATGCGGAGTCGCCGACGCTCCGGTAGACGAGGGCGTCCAGGCTGGCCGGGTTGCGACCCACGTAGTCGGGGTAGCGCTCGAAGGCGATCTCGTTCCGCTCGTACCTGGTGACCCGGAAGGGGCCGGAACCGACGATCGGGTCCTCGTTCGGGCGCACCCGGTCGGCGTCGTAGACCTCCTCGTCGACGATGGAGGCGGCCGGTGACGCCAGCGCCCAGCCGAACTGGGTGTCGACCCGGCTGAGCAGGAAGCGGACGGTGACGGGGTCCGGGGCCTCGATCCTGCGGAGCGAGGACAACAGCGGCGCCGACGAGCCGGCCACGTTGAGCCGAGCGGCGCGCTCAATGCTGAACTTCACGTCGCTCGAGGTCAGGGGGTGGCCGTTGTGGAAGAACTCCTTCTCGTTCAGCGTGCACGTGTAGGTGGTGGCCGCGGTGAAGATGCAGTCGCGCGCCGCGTCAGGCTTGAGGACGGACTGACCTGGGTCGGCCGTCATCAGCCGCTGGAAGGCGTTGAGGGCGAGCATGGCGGAGGCGGTGTCGGTCATCGCGGCCGGGTCGGTCACGTGCACCTGGTCGGTGCTCATCACGGTGAAGGGTCGCGGTGTCGGGCTGCCCGACGGCGTGGGACCTGGCGAGTCGCCGGCCAGGCTGCAGCCGGTCAGGGTCAGCCCGAGGGCGAGGAGGCCGACGAGGAGGTCCCGGCAGCGCTCAGCCGGCCGCACGGGCCTGCTCCTGCAGCCGCGCGAGCTCGGCCGGGTTCAGCTCGGTCAAAGAGGCGACCTGCAGCCGACGGGGGGCGTGCGGGATGTGGACGCGGTTGGGTACGGCGATGACCAGGGCGCCAGCCGCGTTGCCCGAGGTCGCGCCGGTGATGGAGTCCTCGAACACCACACAGTGCCGGGCGTCGACACCCAGCTCCGCACAGGCCTTCTCGTACGGCTCGGGGTGCGGCTTGCCCTGGGTCACCTCGTCGCCCGCGACCGAGACCGCGAAGGTGCCCGCCGGCAGCTGGCTGAGCGCCGCGTCGAGCAGTACCCGGTAGGAGGCCGAGACCAGCGCGCACGGCACGCCGGACTCGCGGAGCGACGTCAGCAGCTCGAGCGCACCGGGTCGCCAGGGCATGGGACGCTCGCTGAGGATCTCCACCACCCTGGTGATCAACTGCTCCACAACCCAGGCGGGCTCGAGGTCGCGGCGGCCGATCGCGTTGAGGATGTACGCACCGGAGTCGAGCAGCGAGTTGCCCACGAGCTCGTTGGCCTGCTCCTCGCTCCAGGTGCCCCCGAGCTTGGTGATCAGCTCGTACTCGGCCTCGATCCACAAGGGTTCGGTGTCGGCAAGGGTGCCGTCGAAGTCCCAGAGAACAGCGGCCAGGCCCGGATAGGTGGTGCTCATCGCGGGCCCATCCTCCCAGCCTCGCCGCCAGGCGCCGAATCGCCACCTGGAAATCGACCGCTCAGGCCGCCCGACGGGGACGACACGCGTCCGATGAAGCGGTCGGCCACGACGAGCGGTCAGTTTCCGGCCTGGAGCGCCTGACCGATCGCCAACAGCACCGCCTCGGGCCGGTCGACGAGCATCGCCCAGGTGAACCGCAGCACCCGCCAGCCCTGCAGCACCAGGTCGTTCTGCCGCGCCCGGTCGTACTCGAAGGCGTCATACCGGTCGTGCACGCGGCCGTCGACCTCGATCGCGAGCATGGCCCGCGGAAAGGCGATGTCGATGTAGTAGCGGTGGCCTCCCGCGATCACCGGATGGTTGGTGACCCAGCCGAGGAGTCCCGCCTCCCGGAGCAGCCGGTGGGCGCGGCGCTCCGCCTCCGACCACGGTTCGTCCCGTGAGTCGAGCAGCAGCTCGCGGCGCACTCCGTTGCCTCGCCGGTGACCCGTGCGGCCCAGCACGGCGTGGAGCTCGCCGAGGCTGGCACCCCGGTTGCGAAGGACGGTGTCGATGGCGTCTCCGCCGGTCGAAGCGCAGAGGTCCAGCGCGGTGAGGGCTGGGCGGGTCAACCGGATCCCGGCACTCTCGAGAACCAGCTCCGGCTCGACCACGCGCCGCTCGAACCGGTATCCGGGCGTGCAAGCGCGGACACGGCGCGCCGCGACCTCGACGTCCTCGACCGCGAGATCCGGCCAGAACGTCAGCCGAGCCGCCGCCCGGCCGGTCACGACCGCGTCCCGTGACCAGGCCATGGCAGCCCGGGCCCGGACGACCAGGTCGGGCGGAGCGGCGGCACCGACGTAGACCCCGGGGAGCAGCGCCCGCAGACCACCCACGCGCACGGCGTGGTCGATGGCGGGCACGAGACGGGGATGGTTCCGACGGGCCAGGACGCCTGCACCCTCGCGGAGGGCCTGCTCGATGTCAGCGTTGCTGTACGGCACGCCGAGAGGCTGGCCATCCCACCCCCGGGTGAGCCGTCCTGACACCGGGCTGTGGACACGCCGCGACGGAGGCCCATGCCTGGGGACACGGATAGTGACCACTCGGGACGACGAGCGGGGCGACACGCCGGGCCCACGACAACCGGCCGGCCACGAGCGGGCAGAAAACCGGGGGCGGCCGCCTCAGCGGGCGTTGAAGTACTTCGCCTCCGGGTGGTGCACGATCAGGGCGTCGGTCGACTGCTCCGGGTGCAGCTGGAGCTCCTCGCTGAGCTCGACCCCGATCCGCTCCGGCCGCAGCAGGCTGACCAGCTTGGCTCGGTCCTCCAGGTCGGGGCAGGCGGGGTAGCCGAACGAGTAGCGCGAGCCGCGGTAGGCCTGGTCGCGAATCATCTCGTCCACGTCGCCGTCCTCCCGGCTGAACCCGAGGTCGGAGCGGACCCGGGCGTGCCACATCTCCGCGAGCGCCTCGGTCAGCTGCACGCTCAGCCCGTGCAGCTCGAGGTAGTCGCGGTAGGCGTTGCGCTCGAACAGCTCCGCGGTCACCCGGGACACGGCCGCCCCCATCGTCACGAGATGGAACGCCACCACGTCCGGACCCTTGGCCGAGGCGAGCTCTCGGTCGCGGAAGAAGTCCGCCAGGCAGAGGTGCCGGCCCCTCGTCTGGCGCGGGAAGGTGAAGCGGTGCAGCTCGGCCCCCGGGTCGTTGACGTCCCCACCCGGTCGCAGCACCACGAGGGCGTCGCCCTCGCTGTAGCAGGGCCAGTAGCCGTAGACCACGGCGAACTCCGCGATCCCCTCCGTCTGCACCCGGTCCAGCCAGGCGCGCAGCCGCGGCCGCCCCTCGGCCTCGACGAGCTCCTCGTAGCTCGGACCGGTGCGACTCCCCTTCAGCCCCCACTGACCCATGAAGGTCGCTCGCTCGTCGAGATAGGAGGCGACGTCGGCCAAGGAGATGCCTTTGACGATCCGGTCCCCCCAGAAGGGCGGGGTCGGTACGTCGACGTCCCGGGCGACGTCGGAGCGCACCGCGGTCTGCACGGCGGATGCCTCGTGGTCGACCAGCTCCCCGTCGGCGGGATCAGGGCGACGCTTCACCCGTCGCTCCCGGGGTGCGGGCAGGGCCGCCCCTTCCTCGCCCCGCTTGACCGCCATCAGGGCGTCCATCAGCCGAAGTCCCTCGAAGGCGTCCCGGGCGTAGCGGACCTCACCGGCGTACACCTCCCGGAGGTCCTGCTCGACGTACGCCCGGGTCAGGGCGGCACCGCCGAGGAAGACCGGAAAGCTCGCCGCGACCCCGCGCGCGTTCAGCTCCTCGAGGTTCTCCCGCATCACCACGGTGGACTTCACCAGCAGCCCCGACATGCCGATGGCATCCGCCTGGTGCTCCTCGGCCGCCTCGATGATGGTGCCCACCGGCTGCTTGATGCCGAGGTTCACCACCGTATAGCCGTTGTTGGTCAGGATGATGTCGACCAGGTTCTTGCCGATGTCGTGCACGTCGCCCTTGACCGTGGCCAGCACGATCGTGCCCTTGCCGCGGCTGTCGGCCTTCTCCATGTGGGGCTCGAGGTAGGCGACGGCGGTCTTCATCACCTCGGCGGACTGCAGCACGAACGGCAGCTGCATCTGACCGGAGCCGAACAGCTCGCCGACGACCTTCATGCCCTGCAGCAGGTCGGTGTTGATGATCTCCAGCGCGCTCTTGCCCTCGGCCATCGCCAGGTCCAGATCCTCGGCCAGCCCCTTGCCCTCGCCGTCGACGATCCGGCGCTGCAGCCGCTCGCTGGTCGGCAGGGCCAGCAGTGCGGCCGCGCGCTCGGCCTTGGTGTCGGCGGTGGTGACCCCGTCGAACAGCTCGAGGAACCGCTGCAAGGGGTCGTAGCCCTCGGCTCGGCGGTCGTAGACCATGTCCAGCGCCACCTGACGCTGCTCCTCCGGGATCCGCGCCATCGGCACGATCTTCGCCGCGTGCACGATCGCGGAGTCGAGACCGGCCTCGATGCACTCGTTCAGGAACACCGAGTTCAGCACCACCCGGGCCGCCGGGTTGAGCCCGAAGGAGATGTTGGACAGCCCCAGTGTGGTCTGCACGTCCGGGAAGAGCCGCTTCACCTCCCGGATCGCCTCGATGGTCTCGATCCCGTCCCGGCGGGTCTCCTCCTGGCCGGTGGCGATCGGGAACGTCAGGCAGTCGAGGATGATGTCGCTGCGCCGCATGCCCCAGTTGTCGGTCAGGTCCTGCACCACCCGCTTGGCAACCGCCACCTTCCAGTCGCGGGTCCGCGCCTGGCCCTCCTCGTCGATCGTCAGCGCCATCACCGCGGCGCCGTGCTCGGCCACCAGCCGCATGATCCGGGTGAAGCGGGAGTCGGGCCCGTCGCCGTCCTCGTAGTTCACCGAGTTGATGACGGCTCGTCCGCCCAGCCGCTCCAACCCGGCCTGCAGTACGGCCGGCTCGGTGGAGTCCAGCACCACCGGGAGCGTGGACGCCGTCGCCAGCCGGAAGGCGAGCTCGGACATGTCGGCGGCGCCGTCGCGTCCCACGTAGTCGACGTTCAGGTCGAGCAGGTGCGCGCCGTCGCGGATCTGGGCCCGGGCGATGTCGACGCAGTCGTCCCAGTTCTCGGCCAGCAGCGCCTCGCGGAACGCCTTCGACCCGTTGGCGTTCGTCCGCTCACCGATCGAGAGGTAGCTGGTGTCCTGCCGGAAGGGCACGTCGGCGTACAGCGAGGCAGCCGCCGCCACGTGCGTCGGCCGGCGCTCCGAGACCGGACGGTCCTGCAGCCGCTCCACGACCTGCCGGAGGTGCTCGGGTGAGGTACCGCAGCAGCCGCCGACGAGGCCGAGTCCGAACTCGCCCACGAACTGCTCGAGGGCGTCAGCCAGCTCGACGGGCTTCAGGGGGTAGTGCGCGCCGCCGGAGGTCAGCTGCGGCAGCCCGGCGTTCGGCATGCAGCTGACGCCGATCGAGGCGTAGCGCGACAGGTGCCGCAGGTGCTCGCTCATCTCGGCCGGACCCGTGGCGCAGTTGAGCCCGATCAGGTCGATGCCGAGCGGCTCCAGCGCGGTCAGGGCGGCGCCGATCTCGGAGCCGAGCAGCATCGTCCCGGTCGTCTCCACGGTCACATGGACGATGACGGGCAGTGATCGTCCGGCGTGCGCGAGCGCTCGTCTGGCACCAAGGGTGGCGGCTTTGGTCTGCAGCAGGTCCTGGGAGGTCTCGATCAGCACCGCGTCGATGCCGCCGGCCAGCATCCCCTCCACCTGCTGCTGGTAGGCGTCCCGCAGCTGCGCGTACCCGACATGGCCGAGCGTGGGCAGCTTCGTGCCGGGTCCCACACTGCCGAGCACCCAGCGCGGCCGGTCCGGCGTGCTGTAGGCGTCGGCCGACTCGCGGGCGATCCGGGCTGCGGCCTCGGACAGCGGCAGGATCTGGTCGGAGATCCCGTACTCGCCGAGCGCCGACAGATTCGCGCCGAAGGTGTTGGTCTCGACCGCGTCCACGCCCACCTCGAAGTAGGCGTCGTGGATGGCCCGGACGACGTCCGGCCGGGTGCGGTTGAGGACCTCGTTGCAGCCCTCGAGCTGCTCGAAGTCGGCCAGGGTGAGGTCGTAGCCCTGCAGCATCGTCCCCATCGCCCCGTCCGCGATCACCACGCGGGAGGACAGGATGGAACGCAGGTCGGCAGGCATCTGACGAGAATAGGCGTGCGGAGCGGCACGGGTGGGGGTTAACCAGGATGTGGCGCGGCCCTCGTGGAACCGTTTCGAGCCGAAGCCGACGGTTACAGTGAGGTCATGTCTGACGTGCCGAGCCGTGACCTCCGCGACCTGAACGACCCGGTGGTGGTGGTGGCGTTCGGCGGGTGGAACGACGCCGGCAACGCGGCCACCGGGGCCGTCGAGCACCTGGCCGAGGCCTACGAGGCCGAGTCGGTCTTCGCGATCGACCCGGACGACTTCTACGACTTCCAGGTCAACCGCCCGATGGTCGAGCTGAACGACGACGACGACCGCGAGCTGATCTGGCCGACCACCGAGCTGCGGATCGCCGAGCTGGCCGACGGGCGGCCCCTGGTGCTGGTTCAGGGGCTCGAGCCCAACCTGCGCTGGCGCCAGTTCTGCACGCTGATCACCTCGGCGCTCAAGTCGGCGAATGCCAGGCGGGTGCACCTGCTGGGCGCGCTGCTGGCCGACACCCCGCACACCCGTCCCATCCCGGTGTCCACCTCCACCGGCAACCGTGAGCTGATGACCGCGATGGGGCTTGCCCCGTCCAGCTACGAGGGCCCGACCGGGATCGTCGGTGTGCTGGGGGATGCGCTGGAGCGCAGCAACGTCCAGGTGCTGTCCCTGTGGGCGGCGATCCCGCACTACGTGTCGCACCCGCCGTGCCCCAAGGGGACGCTGGCCCTGCTCTCCCAGCTCGAGCAGGTGCTCGACACCTCCCTGGAGCTCGGTGAGCTACCCGAGCTGGCGCGGGCCTGGGAGAGGGGCGTGGACGAGCTCGCAGCCGAGGACTCGGAGGTGGCCGAGTACGTCACCTCCCTGGAGCAGCAGCAGGATGCGACCGACCTGCCGGAGGCCAGCGGTGAGGTCATCGCCGCCGAGTTCGAGCGCTACCTGCGGCGGCGCCAGGGCAACTAGCGTTTCCGAGCCCCTCGCCGTAGGGCAGGCTAGGGCCCGGCGCCCCGCCTGTATCCCGACCCGCCGAGGAGACCCGTGCCCGAGCACACACCCGCCCCTGCGCCCAGAACCCCGCCCAGACCTGATCCGACCCCGGGACCTGGGCTCGCGGGCAGCCCCCCGTTCTTCGGCGTCCTGATCGTCGCCGCACTGGTGATCATCGCGATCGGGCTGCGGTCCACCGCCAACATCGTCGCACCCGTGTTCCTGGTGCTCACCCTCGTGATCACGGTGCACCCGCTGCGCTCCGTGCTGATTCGACGCCGCTGGCCATCCTGGCTCGCGAGCACCGTGGGGCTGGTCGCCATCTACATACTGCAGCTGATCATCCTGGGTTCGGTGATCTATGCGATCTACAAGCTGGTCGACACGCTGCCCCAGTACGCGACTGCCTTCGACCAGATCTTCCAGTCCCTCCTCGCGCTCGCCGACCGGCTGGGCTATGGGCAGCAGCAGATCGAGGACCTGGCGTCGTCCTTCCAGCTGAGCAGCCTCGCCGGGCCGGCCCAGCGGCTGCTCAGCGCACTCAGCGGCGGCGCCGCCCTGCTGATCCTGATCGTCACGGTGGTGATCTTCCTGGCCTTCGACGCGGGCACCATCAAGGAGCGGATCGCGGTCATCCGGGAGACCCGGCCCCACATCGCCGACGGGCTCGTCAACTTCGCCACCCGCGTGCGCAAGTACTGGCTCGTCACCACGGTCTTCGGCCTCATCGTGGCGGTGCTGGACGTGATCTCGCTGCTGATCATCGGCGTGCCGCTGGCACTGACCTGGGGGGTCCTGGCCTTCGTCACCAACTACATCCCCAATATCGGCTTCGTTCTCGGTGTCATCCCGCCGGCGCTGATCGCCCTGCTCGAAGGGGGAGCCGCCAGCGCTATCGCGGTGGTCATCGTCTACACGGTGATCAACATCGTGGTGCAGACGATCATCCAGCCACGCTTCACGGGCGACGCCGTGGGGATCAGCCCCACTGTCGCCTTCCTGTCGCTGGTCTTCTGGGCCTACCTGCTCGGCGCCCTGGGTGCCCTGCTGGCCATCCCGGCCACGCTGTTCCTCAAGTCCGTCCTGGTGGACAACTCGGTGCCGGCCAACTGGTTCAACGCGTTGATCAGCTCAGCGCCGGAGAGTGAGACCCCCGACGAGCAGCGTGGGCGACGTCAGCGGGAGGTCCCGCCCGAGAAGCGGGAGTCAGTCCCCGGCGAGGGCAAGCCGGCGTAGCTCGGCCACCATGGCGTCCGGGTCGTCGGCGCCGAAGACCGACGACCCGGCCACGAACGAGTCCACTCCCGCGCTCGCGCACCGTTCGATGGTCTCGCTGGAGACGCCGCCGTCGATCTGCAGCCACACGTCGCCGCCCACCTTGTCCAGCAGCTGGCGGGTCCGCCTGATCTTCGGGAGACACAGGTCGAGGAACTTCTGCCCGCCGAACCCCGGCTCGACGGTCATGATCAGCACCATGTCCAGCTCGGCCAGCAGGTCGGCGTAGGGCTCGATGGGGGTCGCCGGCTTCAGCGCCATCGACGCCCGCGCCCCCTGGGCCCGGATCTCCCGGGCCAACCGGACCGGTGCTGCGGCCGCCTCCACGTGGAACGTGACCGACTCGGCTCCAGCCTCGGCGTAGCCGGGGGCCCAGCGGTCGGGGTCGGCGATCATCAGGTGGACGTCGAGCATCATCGGGGTGGCCTTGCGCAGCGACTGCAGGACCGGCAGCCCGAGGGTCAGGTTCGGCACGAAGTGGTTGTCCATCACATCCACGTGCAGCGCATCGGCGCTGGGCACGGACTCCATGGCCGCCTGGAGGTTGGCGAAGTCGGCGGACAGCAGGCTGGGCATGATGCGGACCACGGTCGCGACTCTAACCTGCTGGGCCGGGGCCGCCCCGAGGCCTCAGCCGACGCGGAGGTAGGCGGCGAACATCGCGTCCGTGCCGTGCCGGTGCGGCCAGAGCTGGAGGAAGTCCCCCGCCGCGGCCTGAGCAACCTCGGGCAGCAGGTCCGCCGCCCTGAGCAGCGTGACGCCCGTCCGGTCGGCGAGGGTCTCGGTGACCACGTCGGCGGTCTCGCGCTGGTGCGGTGAGCAGGTGACGTAGGCCACGACTCCGCCCGGGGCGGCCGCGTCGAGGGCGGTGGCCAGCAGCGCCCGCTGCAGGCCGTGCAGCTGCTCCACGTCCTCGGGCCCCCGGCGCCAACGCGCCTCGGGCCGGCGGCGCAGCGCCCCGAGACCGCTGCACGGCACGTCGACGAGCACCCGGGCGAAGCTGCGAGGACGCCAGGCCGGCTGTGTCCCGTCGGCCTGCAGCACGGCGGGTCGGCGGTGGTAGGCGCGAGACCCGGCCGCGACGAGCGCGGCCCGGTGCGACGACGGCTCGACCGCCACCACCGGCCCGTCCGGTCCCGTGGCCAGGCCGGTCAGCAGGGCCGTCTTGCCGCCCGGGCCCGAGCACAGGTCGAGCCACGGCCCGGCGGGTGCGGGGACGCGGGTCAGGGCCCAGGCGACGAGCTGGGAGCCTTCGTCCTGGACACCCGCCCGGCCCTCGCGGACCGCAGCAAGCTCACCGGGCGGCCCGGACCACCGGGCCGCGAACGGCGAGTAGGGCGCCGGGACGGCCCCGGCGGCCGTCAGCTCCGCGACGTCGGCAAGGCCGGGGCGGACGACGAGGGTGACGTCGGGGTTGAGGTTGTCCGCGGCCAGTGCGGGTTCGAGCTCGGCCTCGGGCAGCACCTGGGCGAACGCGTCGACGATCCATCCCGGATGAGCACTCCGGAGCGCGAGCACGTCGCGGGGGCGCCGCCCGACGCTGAGCTGGTCGAGCCAGCCGTCGAGATCCTGAGCCGCGACCCGGCGGAGCACCGCATTCGTGATCCCGGTGACCCGCTCGCCCACCGTGGCCGCGGCCAGGTCCACCATCGCCGCGACTGCGGCGTGCACCGGGACCCGCAGCGACAGCACCTGATGTGCCCCGAGCCGGAGCAGGTCGAGCACGGCGGGTTGAAAGCTGTTGAGCGGCCGGTCCGCGGCGGCGCTGATGATCTCGTCGTAGGTCCCCTGCAGCCGGCAGGTGCCGGCGACCAGCTCGGTCGCGAAGGCGGCGTCACGAGGCGGCAGCCCCCGTTCGCCCAGCAGCTCGGCCAGCGCGAGGTTGGCATAGGCACCCTCGGCGTGGACCATGCGGAGGGTGTCGAACGCCAACCGGCGGGCACGGTCAGGAGCACGCCGGGACCTGCTGGCGGGCTTGCCCGGCCGGGACGGCCGCGGTCGGGCTGCCACTCAGCGGCCCAGAGCGGCGTCGGCGGGGAAGGCGACCCCGCGCGCCCAGTCGGCCGCCGGCATCGGCTTCTTGCCGGCCGGCTGCACCCGTCCGAGCAGCAGCGGCCTCGTCCCGGTGCCGACCCGGACGCTCGCCTTCGTGACGTCGAGGGCCCCCGGCGCGAGGTCGCCGTCCGCGGCAGTGACGGGGCCCACCTTCAGCCGCTCTCCCCCGAAGACCGTCCAGGCACCGGGCTCGGGCGTGCAGCCGCGGATCTGGCGGTCGATGACCTCCGCCGGGGCCCTCCAGTCGATCCGGGCGTCCGCCACCTCGAGCTTCGGGGCGAAGCTGACCCCGTCCTCGGGCTGCGGCGTCGGCTGCAGGGACCCGTCCTCGATGCCGTCCAGGGTCCGGACGAGGAGGTCCGCTCCCCGCTCCGACAGCCGCTGCAGCAGCTCACCGGACGTGTCGGTGTCCCGGACGGGCTCGGTCAGGCTCAGGTAGGTCGGGCCGGCGTCGAGCTCGAGCACGATCTGGAACGTGGTGGCTCCGGTGGTCCTGTCGCCCGCGATCAGGGCGTGCTGCACGGGCGCGGCGCCCCGCCAGGCCGGCAGCAGCGAGAAGTGCAGGTTGACGAACCCCCGGGCGGGGACATCGAGGACCCGTTGGGGCAGCAGCGCGCCGTACGCCACCACGGGGCAGCAGTCGGGCGCGATCTCGGTCAGGCGGGCGACGAAGTCCTCGTCGCGCGGCCTGCTCGGCTTGAGCGTCTCGATCCCGAGCTCCGCCGCCCGCCTGGCGACCGGGCTCGGGGTCAGCCGCTTGCCACGGCCGGCGGGGGCGTCGGGTCTGGTCAGGACGGCCACCACCTCGTGCCGGGAGGCCAGCACCGCATCCAGCGGCGGCAGCGCCACCTCGGGGGTACCGGCGAAGACGATGCGCACCGGACGAGTCTAGGGGCGGGCGCGCTCAGCCGATCGCCACCGGATCCACCCGGATCCGCAGCCCTCCCTCGCTCTTGCGCGCGCTCCGGACGGCGCTGACGTCCTTGACTGCCTTGACCAGAGCGGCGCCCTCGGACGGAGGAGAGCGCAGGGTCAGCCGGGACAGGGGTCCCTCCGCTCCGCGGTCGACGGGAATCTCGACCGGCCCGAGACACTCGGTGTGCGGTGGCAGCTGAGCCAGGGCGATGAACTCGGCCAGGGCCTCGGCTCGCCCCTCCACGGCCACGAGCGTCGCGGCGGGCGGAAAGTGGGCCTCGCGGCGGTCTGCGAGCTCACGGGAGGCGAAGCCGGCCGGGTCGACCCGGACCAGCGCCTGCAGCGCCCGGCTGGCGCTCTCCCCCACCGCGATGACCGACCCGCCCTCGCTACCGCTGCGCACCAGGGCGATGGCGTTCAGCCAGCGGCGAAGCGCTTCCTCCTGGGCGCGGAGGTCCGCCCGCAGCAGCAGCATCGGGGTGTCGAGCAGCACGGCGCCGGCGTAACCGCCCTCGGCGGACGGTTCGGCGCCTGGCGTGGCGACCACGATCGCCGAGGTGCCGGGCACGGTCGGCACCACCTGGCCGCCGCCGGACTGCCGGACTGCCGTGCCGGGGAAGGCACGGCCCAGCTCCTCGGCCGTCCGCTCCGAGCCCACCACCGGTGCCCGGAACCGGCGCGAGCCGCAGATCGGGCACTCCCAGTCGACCTGCAACCGGCCGCACCAGCTGCAGCCGGCCTGGACGCCCACCCCACCCGGTCCCCGCGCTGCCCGGAGCGGTCCCTGGCAGTGCCGGCAGCGGGCGGGCTCGCGGCAGTCCTGGCAGACCAGGGCCACCAGGTATCCGGCTCGCGGCACCTGGACGAGCACCGGGCCCTGGGGCAGCACGGCGCGCATCAGCAGAAAGACCTCGTGCGGCAGCCGCGCGGCTCGGGCCGCGGGGTCCCGTTCCAGTGCCCGGTCGCTGTCGGCGTTCACCTTCACCTGAGGTGCGCTGTGCCTGACCACCGCACGCTCCTGGGCGAGCTCACGGAGCCAGCCCCGCTCGACCCAGGCCTGCACCTCCGCGGTCCGGGCGTAGCCGCCGAAGAGTGCGGCGGCACCGCTCTGGGCCGCCCGCAGCGCCAGCACCTCCCGGGCGTGCGGGTAGGGGGCACGCGGCTCGGCCAGCAGGTCGTCGCCGTCGTCCCAGAGGCCCACCAGCCCCAGGTCGCGGACCGGGGCGAAGGCCGCTGCGCGGTTGCCGATGACCACCTTGACCTCGCCGCGCAGCGCCCGGAGGAAGGCCCGGTAGCGGGCAGCTGGTCCCGCCTCCGCGACCAGCACGGCGAAGCCGGCCGGGCCCAGGGCGTCTCGGCAGGCTTCTTGCAGCCGTTCGACGTCCCGCTGGTCGGGCACGACGAGGACTGCTCCCCGCCCGCCCGCCACGGCAGCCCTGGCCGCGGCCGCGAACCCGCTCGCCCAGTTCCCGCTGCGGTCGGCGCTCGGCGTGACCTGCCAGGCGGCGCGCGGGTTGTGACGGTCCGCGACCGCCTGCAGAAAGCTCGTCCCGGTCGGGTAGGCGGCCAAGGCGTGCGGCGGGGCCACCGGCAGCTCCGACGTCGCTGGGATGCCTGGGGCAGCCTTCTCCGTCGCCGCGTGCCGCGGCGGCACCGCCAGCCGCATCACGTCGGAGAAGCTGCCGGCGTAGTGGTCGGCGACGCCACGGATCAGCCGGGCGACCTCCGGCGTCAGCACCGGCTCGGGCGAGACGACCTTCGCCAACGGGCTGAGGCTGCCGTCATGGTCACTGGCGTCGCGGCGCTCGAGCAGGAAGCCGTCACGCTGCTTGCCCGCGAACCGGACACGGACCCGGGCTCCGGGCACCGCCTCCTCGTGCTGGGCGGCGGAGACGGTGTAGTCGAAGGGCCGGTCGAGGTGGCTCAGCGGGAGGTCGAGCACGACCCGGCCTACTGGCTGCGTCGGCGCGCGAGCGATGGTGGCCGGTACCGCGGTGGCGGGTTCGGCGGTCCTCGGCTTCGGCACACCCGATGATAGGCAGGGCCCGCCGACAGTTCCGGAGCTCGCGCCGCGCCGCCGGGCCGTGGCCGTCCAGGGTTGGCAGAGTGACGGCATGAGTGATGACGGCGAGGGCGGGCCCTCGGACCTGCAGGTGCGCCGGTTGCTGGTCAGCCTGGGCTCGGCGATGGTGGCGACCGGCCAGCCCGTGTCCGACATCGAGGACGAGGTGGTCGAGGTCAGCGCGCGGCTCGGCTTCCCGGACGCGCAGGTCGCCGCCGGTCCCACCGGCGTGATGCTCAGCCTGGGGAGTGGCCAGCCGTCGACGTACCAGGGGGTGCAGGGCTCTCTCCGGCTGGACCAGGCCGCCGAGGTCCGCACGATCCGCTACCAGCTGCTGCAGGGCCTGCTGACCATCGACGAGGCCATCGCCGCGCTACTGGCCCTGCCACACCGGCCGCCGCGTTACCCGACCCGGCTGGCCAACCTGGGCTGGGTGGCGATCGCCACCGGCATCGCGCTGATCCTCCAGCCGGGCTGGGCCAACGTCGCGTTCGGCGCGTTCGGCGGCGCCGTCGTGGTCGCCCTGTACCGGCTGGGTCAGCGGATCCGGCTGGTGGGGACGCTGCTGCCCACGCTCGCCGCCTTCGTGCTCGGCTGCCTGGTCTTCGCCGGCACCGACGCGGGGCTGATCGTGGGACCGCTGCGCACGCTCCTGCCGCCGCTGGCGGTGCTGCTGCCCGGCGCTCTGCTCGTCACCGCCATGTCCGAGCTCGCCACCGGCGACATGGTGGCCGGGGCCGCCCGGTTGATCTTCGGCTCCGTCCAGCTACTCCTGTTCACCCTGGGCATCGTGGCCGCCGCGCGCCTGTTCGCCGTGCCCGCCGCCGGGTTGGGCAACCTGCGGGTCGACGAGCTGGGCTGGTGGGCCGCACCGCTCGGTCTGCTCCTGATCACGGCGGGGATCGAGCTGCTGGAGAGTCCCTCGCTCCGGCTCCTGCCCTGGATCGCGCTGACCCTGGTGCTCGCGTTCACCGCTCAGTCCCTGGGTCAGCGACTCTCCGGCCCGGTGCTGGGCAGCTTCGCCGGCGCACTCGCTGCCAGCCTCGGCGCCTACGCGGTGGAGGCGATCCGACCCCGGCTGCCCCGGCTGGTGGTGTTCCTGCCGTCCTTCTGGCTGCTGGTGCCCGGCAGCCTGGGGCTGCTGTCGACGACGCAGCTGGCGGTCGAGGCGTCCGCGTCCGGCAGCACGCTGACCGCCGTCCTCGGGGTCGTCACGGCGATCGCGCTGGGGCTGCTGGTCGGCTCGGCGGTGGCGCAGTCGATCCGGGGGGCGGTGCGGCGGGCTCGTCGCCCGCCGCTCGGCCGGTGACCCGAGGGCTCAGCCCCGGACGGCAGCGGCCAGCGCGTCGGCCCGCTCGGTGGTCTCCCAGGTCAGCCCGGGCAAGGACCGGCCGAAGTGGCCGTACGCCGCGGTGTCGGCGTAGATCGGCCGCTTGAGGTCGAGGTCGCGGATGATGGCAGCAGGTCGAAGGTCGAAGGTGGCGAGCACCGCGTCCGCGATCTGGCTCGTCGGCACCGTCTCGGTGCCGAAGGTCTCGACGTAGAAGCCGACCGGGTGCGCCTTGCCGATCGCGTAGGCGACCTGCACCTCGCACCGGGAAGCCAGGCCCGCCGCTACCACGTTCTTGGCCACCCACCGCATCGCGTAGGCGCCGGAGCGGTCCACCTTCGACGGGTCCTTGCCGGAGAAGGCGCCGCCGCCGTGCCGCGCCATGCCGCCGTAGCTGTCCACGATGATCTTGCGTCCGGTCAGCCCTGCGTCGCCCATCGGGCCGCCGATCTCGAACCGGCCGGTGGGGTTCACGAGCAGCCGGAAGTCGGCGGCGTCGATGTCGAAGCGCTCCAGAACCGGCTCGACGACATGCTTGCGGACATCGGGGGCCAGCAGGGCCTCGAGGTCGATGTCGGCGGCGTGCTGGCTGGAGAGCACGACGGTGTCCAGCCGCACCGGCCGGTCACCCTCGTACTCCACGGTCACCTGTGTCTTGCCGTCCGGCCGCAGGTAGGGCATGGTCCCGTCCTTGCGGACCTGGGCGAGCTGCTCGGCGAGCCGGTGCGCCAGCGCGATCGGCAGCGGCATCAGCGACTCGGTCTCGTTGCAGGCGTAGCCGAACATCAGGCCCTGGTCGCCCGCACCCTGAGCGTCCAGCAGGTCCGCCGAGGCACCGGTCCTGGTCTCGAAGGCCGTGTCGACACCCTGCGCGATGTCAGGTGACTGCTGGCCGATGGCGATCGTCACACCGCAGGACCCGCCGTCGAAGCCCTTGGTGGAGGAGTCGTAGCCGATGTCGATGATCTTCTGCCGGACCAGGCCCGGGATCTCCACGTAGGAGTTCGTGGTCACCTCGCCGGCGACGACCACCAGACCGGTGGTGACCAGGCACTCCACGGCCACGCGGCTCTCGGGGTCCTGGTCGAGAAGCGCGTCCAGAACGGAGTCGCTGATCTGGTCGGCGATCTTGTCCGGGTGTCCTTCGGTCACCGACTCCGAGGTGAACAGTCTGCGGGCCATGTCCTCGTCTCCTTGCTCGGGCGCCGGCCGTCGTTGCCGGGCGGGGGTCAACTTACCGGGACGCGCGCAGCGCGAGGGCCTCGTCCCAGATGGCATGGGCGAGCTGGTCCTTGCTGCCGGCCAGGGGTCCGCGGCTCCCCTGCGGGGTCAGCAGGGTGATCTCGCTGTCCGGTCGACCGAAGACCAGGTCGGGTCCCACCGCGTTCAGCACCAGCAGGTCGCACCCCTTCCGGGCCAGCTTCGCGCGGCCGAGATCCAGCAGGCTCTGCTGGGGCGTCGGGGTCTCCGCCGCGAAGCCGACGAGTACCTGTCGCTCGTCGGTGCGGGCGCGGACCAGGCCGGCGAGCACGTCGGTGGTCTGCACGAGGTCGACCTGCAGGCCGCCGTTCCCGGACTTCTTGATCTTGGTGGCGCTGGCGGCGGCCGGGGTGAAGTCTGCGGGCGCGGCTGCCATCACCACCATGTCGGCCGTTCGGGCGGCGGCGGTGACGGCCTCGGCCAGGTCGGCGGTGGAGGTGACCGGCTGCCGCTGGACGCCGGGAGGCGGCGGCTGGTCGACGTTCGCCGCGACCAGTCGGACGGAGGCGCCGCGGAGCCGGGCGGCTCGGGCGAGCGCCCAGCCCATCAGGCCGGAGGAGGCGTTGCCGAGGAAGCGGACCGGGTCGAGGTGCTCGCGGGTTCCGCCGGCGGTGACCACCACGTCGAGGCCCGCCAGGTCCTGGCTGGCGGACTGAGCCGCCAGGTGGGGATCGGCGAGGACGAGCCGGGCGACGGCCAGCAGCTCGGCCGGCTCCGGCAGCCGACCGGGACCGGAGTCGGGACCGGTCAGCCGCCCGGAGTCCGGGTCCACCACCAGAACGCCGCGGGATCTCAGGGTGGCCACGTTGGCCCGGGTGGCGGCGTGGTCCCACATCTCGGTGTGCATGGCGGGAGCCAGCACGACGGGGCAACGCGCCGTGAGCAGCACATTCGTCAGGAGGTCGTCCGCCCGCCCCGTGGCCGCGCGGGCGAGCAGGTCGGCGGTCGCCGGGGCGACGATCACGAGGTCGGCCTGCTGGCCGAGCTTCACGTGCGGTACCTCGTGCACGTCGGCCCAGACCGTGGTGTGCACCGGACGCCCGGAGAGTGCCGCCCAGGTCGCCTTCCCGACGAACGTCAGCGCCGACTCCGTCGGCACGACGGTCACCTCGTGGCCGTCGCCGAGCAGCCGCCGGAGCAGCTCACAGGCCTTGTAGGCGGCGATGCCTCCGGCGACGCCGAGGACGATCCGGCTCATCGGCACGCCGTCGAACAGTCAGGGTCACGCGGGGTCGGGCATCCAGGGGACGGCCGACCCACCCGGACCCGGTTCGAAACGCAGATGACGCTCAGGCGGGCTGGATGTACGTCGGCCCCTGCTCGGCCGACTCCTCGGACTCGACGGCGTCAGGATCGACGTCGACGCAGTTGAGCTTGCCGGCGTTGACCTCGCGCAGGGCGATGGAGAGCGGCTTCTCCTGCACGCCGGTCTCGACCAGCGGGCCGACGTGGTCCAGCAGGCCCTCGCCGAGCTGGGAGTAGTAGGCGTTGATCTGGCGGGCGCGCTTGGCGGCGAACAGCACCAGCTTGTACTTGGAGTCGGACTTGGTGAGCAGCTCGTCGATCGGCGGGTTGGTGATGCCTTCGGCGACGGGGTGGACAGTCACGATGTACCTTCGGTTTCAGCTCGAGTGACCCCCTGCGGTGCTGAGCACCGCGCAGCGCGAAGGCCGGCTCGGTCGAGCCGGATGTCGCGTCTCGGGGCGTCTGTCGTCACAGACGGGTCAAGGCTACCAACTCGGCGACAGCTTGGCCTACTTCGCCGTTCACGATGACGTGGTCGAACTCGCTCGCCGCGGCCAGCTCTCGTCGGGCCGTCTCCAGCCGGCGCTCCCGCTGCTCGGCCGACTCGGTGCCCCGGCCGACGAGCCGACGCACGAGCTCCTCCCAGGACGGCGGAGCCAGGAACACGAAGCGGGCCTCGGGGCAGGCCGTCCGCACCTGGCGGGCACCCTGCAGGTCGATCTCCAGCAACGCGGGTCGCCCTGCCGCGACCGCGGCGACCACAGGCTCCCGAGGGGTGCCGTACCGGTGCACGCCGTGCACGACCGCCCACTCCAGCAGGGCCTGGTCGGCGACCAGCTTGTCGAACTCGGCCTCAGAGACGAAGAGGTAGTGCATGCCGTGCACCTCGCCCGGCCGCGGCGGTCGCGTCGTGGCGGAGACGGACACGAAGATCTCCGGGTGGTCGGCGGCGAGCCGGGACACCACGGTGCCCTTGCCCACGGCCGTCGGTCCGGACAGGACGGTGAGGCGGGAGGGACTCACGAGGGGACGTCGGGCGCCGGTTCCGCCGCAGGGAACTCCGCGATCAGTGCGGCGGTCTGATGCCTGCCGAGGCCCCGCAGCCGTCGGTTGGCGGCGATGTCGAGCCGCTCCATCACCTTGGTGGCCCGGACGGTGCCGACCCGCGGCAGGGACTTCAGCACGTCGATGACCTTCGTGTGGGCGATCACATCATCTTGTTCCGCCTGCCCCAGGACGTCGGCGAGCGTCCGCTCACCGGAGCGGAGCGCCTGCTTCATCTCGGCGCGACGACGACGGGCTTCGGTGGCGGCGGTACGAGCCTGCTGACGCTGCTCGTCGCTCAACGGGGGAATGGTCACCACTAGCGTCCTCATCTACGAACCACTGGCACTCGCGCACCGGTGGTAGGGGCGGCCTTGGTGGTTCCGAAACCTACCCCACGGTGAGGACGGCCCTCATGGCGGCCACAGTCCCCCGAGCGGCGTCGCGGATCGCCGCCGGGTCGGGTCCTGCGGCCATCACCGCTCGGCTGGTCGTCGGCAGCACCAGGTCGACCGCCGAGCCGAACACGGCCAGCAGGTCGGCGGCGGTGCCGCCCTGGGCCCCGATGCCCGGAGCCAGGATGGAGCCGTTCAGCCGGGAGAAGTCGACGCCCGTGGAGCCGATCGTCGCCCCTGCCACGATGCCGACGTGGCCGAGGCCGGGACCGGGGTTCCGGGCGGCGGCCTCGTCCACCACGACCTGGCCCACCAGCCGGTCGTCGGCGGTCCGGGCGTGCTGGAACTCCCGCCCCTCCGGGTTGCTGGTCAGCGCGAGCACGTAGACGCCACGCCCGTGCTCGGCGGCCAGCTCGATCGCACCGTCCAGAGAGCCGAAGCCGAGGTACGGGCTCAGGGTCACGGCGTCGGCCGCCAGGGGGCCGTCGGCGAGGTAGGCGCGCGCGTAGGCGTCCATGGTGGAGCCGATATCGCCCCGCTTCACATCGAGCAGCGACAGCGCGCCGGCGTCGGCGATGTCGGCGAGCACGCGCTCCAGCACCGCAACGCCGGCCGAGCCGTAGGCCTCGTAGAAGGCCGACTGCGGCTTGAAGACCGCGACCTCACCGGCCAGCGCCTCGACCAGGCCCCGCGCGCAGCTCTCCAGCCCTCGGACGTCCGGCTCCAGACCCCAGGCCTGCAGGAGGCTGGGGTGCGGGTCGATGCCCACGCAGAGCGGGCCACGCTCCCCCACGACCTGCTGCAGCCGTTCACCGTAGCTGGGGCGCACCGGCATCCTCACTCCTGTTCCGACGGGTGGGGCGGCCGCAGCCGGTTGAGCTCGCTCACCAGCGCGGGCCCGCGGTAGATGTAGCCGCTGTAGACCTGCAGCAGCCGGGCGCCGGCGTCCAGCATCGCCTGGCCGTCGTCACGGCTGAGGATGCCGCCCACGCCGATGACGGGCAGCGTCGTCCGGGCGGCGAGGAAGGCCACCACGGCTCGGGCCCGCTCCGCCAGAGGTGCGCCGGAGAGTCCGCCGGCCTCGTCGCGTCGGGGGTGGTCCGCGGCCAGCCCGTCCCGGCCGACGGTGGTGTTGGTCGCCACGAAACCCGCGGCGCCCGCCGCGGTGCAGACCCCCAGCAGCTCCTCCAGGGCGTCCTCGGTCAGGTCCGGCGCCAGCTTGACGAAGATCGGCACGCCCGGTTGCCCCGTTGCGAGGCGGCCCGCCTCGGTCACCAGCGCGCCGACCAGCTCGCGCAGCGCGTCGGCGTCCTGCAGCGACCGCAGCCCCGGGGTGTTGGGGCTGGACACGTTCACGGCGACGTAGTCCGCGTAGCCGGCCAGCAGCCGGAGGGAGGTGAGGTAGTCCTCCGTCGCCTCGCCGAGAGGTGTGCTCTTGGTCTTGCCCAGGGAGATCCCGAGGGGGATGCCCACCGCTGCGTTGCCGCGGGCAACGCCGGCGGACCGCAGCCGCTCCGCCAGGGCTGCCGCTCCCAGGTTGTTGAAGCCCATCCGGTTGAGAATGGCCCGTTCCTCCGGCAGCCGGAACAACCGCGGCGGGTCGTTGCCGGGCTGGGCGCGGGCGGTGACGGTGCCGAGCTCGGCGAAGCCGAAGCCGAGTGCGCCCCAGGTCTTGACCCCGACCCCGTTCTTGTCCAGCCCGGCAGCGACACCGACGCGACCGGGGAACGTGATGCCGGCCACTCGTACCGGCTCGCGGTGGCGGGCGAGGACAGCGGCGACCGCCGCGCACGCCAGCCGATGCTCCCCGAGCCTGTTGATCATGGCCAGCGTCTGCTCGTGCACCCGCTCGGGATCGCCGCCGTGAGAGCGGAACAGGATCGGACGCAGCACCCGCTGGTAGCCAAGATCAACGATCATGAGCCGATGATCATGGGTGAGGGCCGGCCAGGATCAGGGCTGGACGTCACCCGTTCGCCCAGGACTGCAGGGATCGGACCCCGACATTCCCCGCCATCACGGCCTCGATCCCCTGCACGGCGGCGGCGAGCCCCTGCACCGTGGTGATGCAGGGGACGTTGCGCAGCACCCCGGCCGTCCGGATCTCGTAGCCGTCGAAGCGGGGACGCCCGTCGGGACTGAGACCGTGCGGGGTGTTGAAGATCAGGTCCACCTCGCCGTCCAGGATCGCCTGCACGACGGTCTTCTCCCCGTCCGGACCCGGACCCTGGCTGTACTTGCGGACGGTCCGCACGACGATGTCGTGCCGCCGCAGCATCGAGGCGGTGCCCGCGGTGGCCAGGATCTCGAAGCCGAGATCGGCCAGCCGCTTCACGGGGAAGATCACATACCGCTTGTCGCGGTTGGCCACCGAGACGAAGACGGTGCCCTTCGTGGGCAGCGGCCCGAAGGCGGCCACCTGGCTCTTCGCGAACGCGGTGCCGAAGCCGACGTCGAGGCCCATCACCTCACCGGTCGACTTCATCTCGGGTCCGAGGATCGTGTCGACCGAGGCACCCTCGACGGTGCGGAAGCGGTTGAAGGGCATCACCGCCTCCTTGACCGCGATCGGGCCGTTGCTCGTCTCCTGAGAACCGTCGCCGGTCGCGCGCAGCATCCCCTCCTGGCGGAGCTCGGCGATCGAGCTTCCGAGCATCAGCCGGGCCGCGGCCTTGGCCAGCTGGGTGCCGGTGGCCTTGGAGACGAACGGCACGGTCCGCGAGGCCCGAGGGTTGGCCTCCAGCACGTAGAGGGTGTCGCCGGCGAGGGCGAACTGGATGTTGATCAGACCCCGGACCCCGACCCCGCGGGCGATCTTCTCTGTGGACACACGGATCCTGTCGACCACCTCGGCGCCGAGGGTGATCGGCGGCAGGGCGCAGGCGGAGTCACCCGAATGCACGCCCGCCTCCTCGATGTGCTCCATCACCCCACCCAGATAGAGCTCCTCGCCGTCGTACAGCGCGTCGACGTCGATCTCCACCGCGTCGTCGAGGAACCGGTCCACCAGCACCGGGTGGGCCGGCGACACCTCGGTCGCCCGCTGGATGTAGGCGGACAGGGCTCCCTCGTCGTACACGATCTCCATCCCGCGGCCGCCGAGCACGTAGGACGGCCGGACCAGGACCGGGTAGCCGATCTCGTCCGCGATCAGCTTCGCCTCGTCGAAGGAGCGGGCGAGGCCATGCTTGGGAGCCGGCAGCCCCTCGGCGTCCAGCACCTCCCCGAACGCCCCCCGCTCCTCGGCCAGGTGGATGGCCTCGGGGCTGGTGCCGACGATGGGGACGCCCGCGTCCTTCAGGCCCTGGGCGAGCCGCAGGGGCGTCTGCCCGCCGAGCTGGACGATCACCCCCACCACGGGGCCTGCCTGCTGCTCCGCGTGCACGACCTCCAGCACGTCCTCCAGCGTCAACGGCTCGAAGTAGAGCCGGTCGGCGGTGTCGTAGTCGGTGGACACGGTCTCCGGGTTGCAGTTGACCATCACGGTCTCGTAGCCGGCGTCGGAGAGCGCCATCGCGGCGTGCACGCAGGAGTAGTCGAACTCGATCCCCTGGCCGATCCGGTTGGGACCGCTGCCGAGGATCAGGACCGCCGGCTTCTCCCGCGGCAGCACCTCGGTCTCGGTCTCGTACGAGCTGTAGTGGTAGGGCGTCCGCGCGGCGAACTCGGCGGCGCAGGTGTCGACCGTCTTGTAGACGGGCCGGATGCCGAGGGCCCATCGGACGCCTCGGACGACGTCCTCACGCAGGTGCCGCAGGGCCGCGATCTGGGCGTCGGACAGCCCGTGCCGCTTGGCCAGCCCCAGCACCTCGGCGCTGAGCTCCGGCGCGTCCCGGACGGTGAGCGCCACCTCCAGCACCAGCACCAGCTGGTCGATGAACCAGGGGTCGATCCTCGTCGCCTCGAACACCTGCTCGGGGGTGGCACCGGCTCGCAGCGCCGCCATCACCAGGCCGATCCGACCGTCGTGCGGCCGGGACGCGCGGTCGAGCAGCTCCTCCACCGACTCGGTGAGCGGCCGCGCGAAGTCGAACGGCGCCTTCGGGTCCTCCAGGCTCCGCAGCGCCTTGCCGAGGGCCTCGGTGAAGTTGCGGCCGATGGCCATCGCCTCACCGACGCTCTTCATGTGAGTCGTCAGCGTCGAGTCCGCGGAGGGGAACTTCTCGAAGGCGAACCGCGGCACCTTGACGACCACGTAGTCCAGGGTCGGCTCGAAGCTCGCCGGCGTCTGCTCGGTGATGTCGTTGGGGATCTCGTCGAGGGTGTAGCCGACGGCGACCTTGGCCGCGATCTTGGCGATCGGGAACCCCGTCGCCTTGCTGGCCAGTGCGCTGGAGCGCGAGACCCGCGGGTTCATCTCGATCACGATCATCCGACCCGTTGCCGGGTCGATCGCGAACTGGATGTTGCAGCCGCCGGTGTCGACGCCGACGTCGCGGATGATGCCGATCGCGACGTCCCGCATCCGCTGGTACTCGCGGTCGGTCAGGGTCATGGCCGGCGCCACGGTGATGGAGTCCCCGGTGTGCACACCCATCGGGTCGAAGTTCTCGATCGAGCAGACGATCACCACGTTGTCCGCGCGGTCCCGCATGACCTCGAGCTCGTACTCCTTCCAGCCGAGGATCGACTCCTCGATCAGGACCTCGGTGGTGGGGCTGGCCGACAGCCCGGCTCCGGCGATCCGGCGCAGCTCGGTCTCGTCGTGGGCGAAGCCGGAGCCGACGCCGCCCATGGTGAAGCTCGGTCGGACGACGAGGGGGTAGCCGAGCTCCTCGGCGGCGGCCAGCACCTCGGTGATGGAGTGGCAGACCCGGCTCCGGGCCACCTCGGCGGGGCCACCGGGAATCCCCTGCAGCCGCTCGACGATGTCCTTGAACTGCTGCCGGTTCTCCCCACGCTGGATGGCCTCGAAGGACGCGCCGATCATCTCCACGCCGTACTTCTCCAGGACACCATTCTCGTGCAGGGCGACGGCCGCGTTCAGCGCCGTCTGGCCGCCGAGGGTCGCCAGCAGCGCGTCGGGTCGCTCGCGGTCGATCACCTGTTCCACGAACTCGGGCGTGATCGGCTCGATGTAGGTGGCGTCGGCGAACTCCGGGTCGGTCATGATCGTCGCCGGGTTGGAGTTGACCAGGATCACCCGGAAGCCCTCGGCGCGGAGCACCCGGCAGGCCTGCGTCCCCGAGTAGTCGAACTCACTGGCCTGGCCGATGACGATCGGGCCGGAGCCGATCACCAGGATCGACTCGATGTCGGTGCGGCGAGGCATCAGACCTCCCCTTCCCCTCGGCCGCCATCGGCTGTTGGATCGGCTGGGTCAGTGTCGGAGCGGGCCTCCATCACCTCGACGAAGCGGTCGAAGAGGTAGTTGGCGTCGTGCGGCCCCGCTGCCGCCTCCGGGTGGTACTGCACCGAGAAGCCCAGCACCCGGCCGTCGGCCTGCCGCAGCTCCAGGCCCTCCACCACCTGGTCGTTCAGCCCGACATGGCTGACCGTGGCGGTGCCGTAGGGGGTCTGGGTCGGGGTGCCGATCGGGGCGTCGACGGCGAACCCGTGGTTGTGCGAGGTGACCTCGACCCGCCTCGTCCGCAGGTCCATCACCGGCTGGTTGAGCCCACGGTGCCCGTAGCCGAGCTTGTAGGTGCCGAAGCCGAGGGCCCGGCCGAAGATCTGGTTGCCGAAGCAGATCCCGAAGTACGGAATGCCGGCGCCGAGGACGTTGCGCAGCAGCTCGACCGGACCCTCGGTCGCGCTGGGGTCGCCCGGACCGTTGGAGAAGAACACTCCGTCCGGCTGGAGAGCGCTGATCTCGGCGAAGGTCGCGGTCGAGGGGACGACGTGCACCTCGATGCCGCGCCGCGCCATCTGCCGGGGCGTCATGGACTTGATCCCGAGGTCGACCGCCACCACCCGGTGGCGGGGCTTGCCTTCGGCGGGCACCACATAGGTCGATGCCGTCGTGACGTCGTCCGCCAGGTGTGCCCCGGACATCGCCGGCGCCTCCTGCACCCGCTGCAGGAGCGCCTGCGGGTCGGTCTCGACGCTGGAGACCCCCACCCGCATGGCACCGCGTTCCCGCAGGTGCCGGGTCAGAGCCCGCGTGTCGACGTCGGACATGCCGACGATGCCCTGCGCGCGCAGCTCCTGCTCCAGGGTCCGCCGGGAGCGCCAGCTCGAGGGGAGGCGCGAGGCGTCGCGGATGACGTAACCGGCGACCCAGATCCGGCCCGACTCGTCGTCCTCGTCGTTCCAGCCGGTGTTGCCGATGTGGGGGGCGGTGGCGACGACGACCTGGCGGTGGTAGCTCGGGTCAGTCAGCGTCTCCTGGTAACCCGACATCCCGGTCGCGAAGACCGCCTCGCCGAAGGTCTCGCCGATCGCGCCGAAGGCCCGCCCATGGAAGGTTCTGCCGTCCTCGAGGACCAGAAGCGCGGGGGGAGCCGGGGAGTCAGCGGGATCCGGGCGCGTCAAGCTGGCTGCGGTCATGCCCGTCCTTTCCTGCCTCACAGGACAGGTCTTAAAGGGTGGTTGATCGCCCGACAGGCTATCAGCACCTCGCCGTGCCGCCCCGTCCCCGAGACGGCCGCCGGCGATGCCCTGCGGATCTCGGGAACAAACCACTGGTTAGTTGCGCTATGTAAACCGAGCAGATACGTTGCTTTCGGCAACTAAGGACCAGGAGCGAAGCAGATGGCATCACGGCAGGATCTGGCGCAGGACCAGCGCGGTCAGGACACGAGCCAGCTGCTCGACGCCCTGAGCCACCTGATCCGGACGGCCCGGGCCGCGAGCCACCGCGAGCCGGCCGAGTACGGCCTCAGCGGCACCCCGCTCGGCATCCTCAAGACCTTGGCGAGCGGCGACGCGCGTCCCGGTGATCTGGCCGCACGACTGCAGATCGCGCCTTCGGTCGTTTCCAGAGCGGTGGTCCCGCTGGAGCGGGCCGGACTGGTGGAGCGTCGCACCGACCCGGTCGACGGCCGCGCCGCCCGCCTGGGGCTGACCGCCGCCGGTCGACAGCGGCTTGAGGAGGCGCGGCAGGACGTCGCCGACCGCTTCACTCCCCTGCTCGACGACTGGGACTCCGCCGACGTCCGCACACTGACGCGGCTGCTCACCCGACTCGAGGAGACCCTTTGCGTGGGGCTGGGCCTGCGGGGCCACGGCAGCCACGAGGACCACCCGACCGCCGAGCTCTCCAGCCTCTCCTGACCAGCTCACCGAACCACCACCCGAACGAAGGCAAGCCCATGACGACCACCGCGGTGGCTGCACCTGTACGCACCGATGAAGACGCCGCGCACCGGCAGATCCTCAAGGTGATGACCGGCCTTCTGGCCGCGCTCTTCACCGCCATGCTCTCGACCACGATCGTCTCGACGGCGCTGCCGACGATCATGTCCGACCTGAACGGCACCCAGCGCCAGTACACCTGGGTGATCACCGCCTCCCTGCTGGCGATGACGATCAGCACCCCGATCTGGGGCAAGCTGTCGGACCTGTTCAACAAGAAGGTCCTGGTTCAGCTCTCCATCGTGCTGTTCGTCGCCGGCTCCGTCGGTGCGGGCCTCTCCCAGACCGTGCCCCCGATGATGGCCTTCCGCGCCCTGCAGGGACTGGCCATGGGTGGTCTGATCGCCCTCACCCAGTCGATCATGGGCGCGCTGATCCCGCCGCGGCAGCGCGGTCGCTACTCGGGCTACATGGGTGCCGTGATGGCGGTCAGCACCGTGTCCGGCCCGCTGCTGGGCGGGCTGATCTCCGACAATGCCAGCTGGCGCTGGTGCTTCTTCGTCTGCGTGCCGCTGGCCGTGCTGGCCCTGGTCGCTCTGCAGATCACCCTGCACCCGCCGGCCGGCCGCGGCCACGCCACGATCGACTACCTCGGTGCCGCGCTGATCGCGGTGGTCGCTGCACTCCCGATGCTCTGGGTCACCTTCGCCGGTTCCGACTACGCCTGGATCTCCTGGCAGTCGGCCGCGTTCCTGGCGGGCTTCGTGGTCGCCGTGACCCTCGCCGTGGTGACTGAGCTCCGCGCTGCTGAGCCCATGGTGCCGATCCGGCTGCTCGGCAACCGCACCACCGTCCTGATGATCGTGGCGAGCATCGCCGTCGGTGTCGCCATGTTCGGCAGCGGCACCTTCCTCACCCAGTACTTCCAGCTCGCCGGTGGTCACTCGGCGACCCGTGCCGGTCTGATGACGATCCCCCTGATCGTCGCGCAGATGCTCGTCTCGACGCTCGGCGGCCAGCTGGTGACCCGGACCGGTCGCTGGAAGCCGCTGATGGTCGTGGGCGCGGTCGCGCTGGTCGTCGGACTCGCCGCGCTGGGCACCATCGACCACAGCACCCCCTACTGGCGGGTCGCGATCTTCATGGCCGTGATGGGGGTCGGGATCGGCGCCCTGATCCAGAACATCGTGCTCGCCGTGCAGAACACGGTGGACGTGCGGGACATCGGCTCCACCTCCGCCACCATCACCTTCTTCCGCTCCCTCGGCGGTGCCGTCGGCGTGTCGGTGCTGGGGGCGATCCTCGCGAACCACGTGGCGGCGAACGTCACCACCGGGCTGCGGTCCGCCGGTCTGCCCGCGGCAGCGAGCGCGGGCGGCAACAGCCTGGACATCAAGGACCTGCCGGCCCCGATCCAGGCCATCGTCCACGCGGCCTACGGGGACTCGTTCGGGCTGCTGTTCGCCATCGCCGCGGCCACCTCGGTGGTCACGCTGGTCGCCGTGCTGCTCGTGCGGGAGGTGCCGCTGCGCACCACCGTCAGCCTGCAGTCCCCCGCTGAGAAGCCGGCTCAGCCGCAGCCCCAACCGGTCGCCGAGGCTCTGCCCGGCTTCGACGCGGACGCGCTCGACGACCCGACCGAGCGGCTGTCCGTCGCGGCCCTGGACGTTCTGACGGCGGCTCAGGACCAGGCCCGGCAGCACCTCACGGTGACGGCTGGCGCCCAGGCCGAGATCGCGGCCGTGCTCGACTCGGTCGGGAAGCAGCTCGACGAGCTGCTGACCCAGGCGCACGACCGCCTCGACGCCATCAAGGCGAAGGTGGAGGCGACCGACAGCGGCGCCTCACTGAACGCCGACGGGGACGGGGCCGACAGCCTGCGCTCGTACGAGTACGGGCTGCTGCTGAACAGCCAGCGGACGGCCGACAAGGTCACCCGGCTGGCCCGGCTCGAGGCAGAGCGGATCCTCAGTGAGGCCGAGGAGGAGCTTGCGGTCCGGCAGCTGCGGGTGGAGATGCTCCAAGCCACGGAGGCCGAGCTCACCGAACGGGTCGGGGCCAAGATCCTGCAGGGCTGACACCGTCGGCACCGAGCACCGGACGCGACGAGCGGCCGCCCATCCGGGCGACCGCTCTCTCCGCGTTGCTGGGGTGTTCGGTCAGGCCGACTGGGCGGGCGGCGCCGCGTCCGGGGTCTTGGTGGCCAGGACTGCGCCGAGCAGGCCGTTGAGGTACGTCGGCGACTCATCCGTCGACAGCTCGGTGACCAGGGCGACGGCCTCGGCGACCGCCACCGCGTCAGGAACGTCACCGAAGTCGATCTCGAAAACCGCGATCCGCGCCGCCGTCCGGTCAACCCGCGGCATCCGGTCGAGCGTCCAGTTCTTCGACATGCTCGCCGCAATCCGCCGGTCGATCTCCGTCCGGTGCCTGACCACGCCCTGCACCAGGTGGCTCGTGTACTCCCGGACCGGCGGTTCAGCCCGCTCGGTACGGACGGCGAGTGTCTCGAGCGGGTCGTTCCCGCGGAGCTCCGCCTCGAACAAGATGTCCAGGGCGCGCTTACGGGCCTTGCTGCGGGTGGAGTGGCTGCGGGCCCGGGGGGCGGGTTCCGTCACGGTGCGCCCGGTCAGATCAGGCGACCCGGCCGAGGTAGTCCCCCGTGCGGGTGTCGACCTTGACCTTCTCGCCGTTGGTGATGAACAGCGGCACCTGGATCTGCAGACCCGTCTCCAGCGTCGCGGGCTTGGTCCCACCGGTGCTGCGGTCGCCCTGCAGGCCGGGTTCGGTATAGGTGATCTGCAGCTCGACCGAGGCGGGCAGGTCGATGTAGAGCGGGTTGCCCTCGTGGATCGCCACGGTCGCGATCTGCTCTTCGAGCAGGTAGTTCTTCGCGTCACCCACGACGTCGTCGCTGATGGACATCTGCTCGTAGGTGCTGGTGTCCATGAAGACGAAGCCGGAGCCATCGTGGTACAGGTACTGCATGTCGCGGCGGTCGACGTTCGCCGTGTCGACCTTGGTGTCGGAGTTGAAGGTCCGGTCCACCACCTTGCCCGACAGGACGTGCTTGAGCTTGGTGCGCACCACAGTGTTGCCCTTGCCGGGCTTGTGGTGCTGGAACCAGACCACCGACCAGAGCTGGCCGTCCAGGTCGAGGACCATGCCGTTCTTCAGATCATTCGTCGACGCCACGCGTAGATACCCTTCTGTCTGTTCGCCCGTCGAGGGCAGCCACTCAGTCTAGACCAAGGGCGACGAGGCTCAGACGACGCAGAAGCCCGCTGGCAGGGGCGCGCGGCCGGTGAGCGCGAGCAGCAGGGTCGGGCCGTGGTCGTGCCGGACCGCCGCCGCGCTGGCCAGGCAGGTCATCGCCGAGAGCAGTGAGGTGCTCAGGCCGGGTTGGGCAAGGCCGGCTGCATGGGCGACGTCCAGGCCGTGCACGACGAGCTCGAAGGTTCGGGTCGGAAGGTAGGCACTCAGCCGCATGCCGCCGCCGATCGTCTCGATCAGGGGGTCACCGGCGTCGCGGACACGTGGCAGGACCCGGTCAACCAGCCCCCGGACCGTTTGCGCCGGCTCGGTGCCCAGCGCCTCCCCGGCTTGACGACCCCGTTCCGCGACCGCGGCAGGGTCGGTTGCGCCCGAGGTCGCGGCGAGGTAGGCCACCGGGCCGTCCAGGGCCTCAAGCTGAGCCGGTCGGTCGAGATAGGTGTCGACCGTGATCAACGCGCGGGCACCGTGGCCGACGAGGGCACGCAGGTCCCAGACCCCGAGGCCCGGGCGATCCCACTGGTCAGGGGTGATCTGCGAGACCAAGGCCGCATACGCCTGGGCGGCCTCGGCGAAGTGGTCGTACTGGGTCATGGGCTGATTGTCGTCGTTCGCCTGCCCAGCTGACGACTTCGGGCTCGTAGTCGAGCCCGAAGTCGTCACTCAGCAGGGGATCGACGGAGTTGTGCACAGAGTCCGGTGATGGGCTGACAAGGCCGGGACAGCCGTGCCACTCTTGCTCTTCGCGTACGGGGAGGGCATGGGGATGGCTCGCGTAGGCAGGGGACTTCTGACGGCTGCCCTGCTGTGCCTGCTCACAGCTCAGGGCTGCTCGGCGGACCTCACCGGCCCCAGCCCTTCACTCTCGCCAACCACTCCCGCTCAGACGCCCACCGAGTCCGCCCAGCAGCGGCAGGAGCGGCTCGACTACGCCGGGGCCGAGAAGGCGTACCGGACGTTTCGTGCCGAGTACGGACGCGTCCTGCGAGCTGGCGGGGCGAAGGAGCCGACGAGCGTGATGAAGGCGACTGCTGGCGGGAGTTACCTGCGAGAGTTCGCGGAGATAGTCATGGCCTACGCAGGTTTAGCCGACCGTCAAATGGGCGACGAGAAAGTTGCTTACGTGAGACACGTTGGATATTCGGGCGATGAATTGGAGCTTGAGGTCTGCGAGGACAGCCGGGACGTTCGTATAGTTGGAAGCCGTGGACACACGGTAGGCAGGGGTGAGGTTAGGAAAGCCCAGATGCAAGTCCGGAACACTGGGGATGGCTGGAAGGTTTGGTCGGGCAGGGGAAGGAAGGTGCAGTCATGCGACTAGGCCGGTTCCACCTCATCGTTATGCTGGCTTTCACCATCCTTCCCGTCATGCCTCACGTGGCCGGAGCAGACGAGGGATCCGGGCTCGCTATAAGCGACAATAGCGTCCTTGCTAGAGCCTGGAGGAAGCAGCAACACACAGAACGGCACGGGATAACGCGACCAGCTAGGCAAATCACGAATTCGTCGAATCCTACGTACAGGTATCTACCCAAGTCCGAGTACAAGACCCAAATCGACGCGTACAAGCAGAAGGTCTCCGCCGCCATCAACGCGAACCGAGCGGCGGTGAATGCTCAGGGGCAGTGCATCGACAACCCGAGGGCTCAGCTGTGCGGACGGTTCCAGAAGGTGGCCCTTCCCAGCGCTCCGAACATCCGCCAAGCCGGCAAGGCACCCGCTGCTACCGCCCCGCCCGCCGCCCCCGCGCTGTCCCCGGAGCAGGTGGCCTACATTGCGTCGGCCCGCATTCGGTTGACGGCTCCGAAACCCATGATCGGACCGTCGCCGGAACTGAACGAGTGGAAGATGGCGGCGGTGGGGTACCCGCTGTGGCTCTGGGCCGACGGCAACCTCGATCCGGCTCCGGTGTCGGATTCGGTCCTGGACATCGCCGTGTCGTTGGACCCGCGTCTGGTTCGCGTGGTTTTCGACATGGGTGATGGTCACAAGGTGACTTGCAGCAACCTCGGCACGAGGTGGACCCATTCCGTCAAGCCTGGTACGAAGTCTCCGTCGTGCGGCTATGCCTACCCCCGGCCTTCGCTTCCCGCTGGGGCGTACACAGTCACGGCGAACGCGGTGTGGGCCATCGACTGGACCATTAACGGGGCGACCGGGACGATTCCCTTTTTCCAATCTGCCAGCACGCAGATCCCGGTCGGCGAGCTGCAGGTTCTGGTCCGCTGAGCTCAGGCCGCGATCGCCATGTACGCCGATCGCAACAGGTCCTTGGATGGACCGGCCAGGATCTCGGCCGAGGCCAGCCCGTTCAGCACCACAAAGCGCAGCGTGGCCCCGCGGGTCTTCTTGTCCAGTGCCATGGTCACGAGAAGATCGTCGAAGGCTTCCGGCGCGTAGGTGACGGGCAATCCGACACTCGACAGCACGCTACGGTGGCGATCAGCGGTCGCATCGTCGAGCTTTCCCGCCAGCCGCGCCAGTTCCGCGGCGAACACCAGTCCGACACTGACGGCCTCACCGTGCCGCCACCGGTACTGCTCCCGGCGCTCGATTGCGTGCCCCAGGGTGTGGCCGTAGTTCAGCAGTTCTCGGCCAACCTGGCCACCGGTCGAGGTTGCCTCCCGGAGGTCGGCCGAGACGACCTGGGCCTTCACCCCGATCGACCGCTCGACCAGCTCTCGCAGCTGCGGGCTGTCGGGGCTACGGGCCGCGACGGGATCGGCTTCCACCAGGGTCAGGATCTCCGGGTCGGCGATGAAGCCGCACTTGATCACCTCGGCGAGGCCACCCACCAGGTCAGCGGCCGGTAGGCCGGCCAGCACGTCGAGGTCGCAGAGCACCCCGGCCGGCTCGTAGAAGGCTCCGACCAGGTTCTTGCCCTCGGCGGTGTTGATCCCGGTCTTGCCGCCAACCGCGGCGTCGACCATGCCGAGCAGGCTCGTCGGCACGCTGACCAGCCGCACCCCTCGCAGCCAGGTCGCGGCGACGAAGCCCGCCAGGTCGGTGGTGGATCCGCCGCCAAGACCGATGACCGCGTCCGAGCGGGTGAAGCCCGCGTTGCCGAGCACCGACCAGCAGGTGCTGGCCACACTGGCTGTCTTGGCCGCCTCGGCGTCCGGCACGTCGATCCGGAGTGCGGTGTAGCCGGCCTCGCTCAAGCGGTGCACCACGGAGCCGGCCAGTCCCACCAGCGTCGGTGGGTGGATGACGGCGACCCGCCGCACGTCGTCACCCAACAGCCCGGGGAGCTCCGGCAGCAGATTTTGACCGACCAGGACGTCGTACGGATGTTCGGCCGACACCCCGATGCGGGTCGGCTCAGGCACGGGCATGCTCCGCCTGTACGAGCAGGTCGACGATCGCCTCCGGGCTCCGCTGGTCCGTACTGATCTGTTCCGTGGCGACCTCGGCATAAAGCGGGCTGCGGTCGGCCAGCAGCTTGATCAGCCGCCCCCGTACGTTGCCGAGCAGCAGCGGTCGAGCCTCGTTGAGCCCCACCCGCTGGACGGCAGTGGCGGCGCTCACCTGCAGCCAGATGACCCTGTGCCCCGCGAGCGCTCTGCGGGTGGTGGCCGACAGGACCGCTCCCCCACCCAGCGACAGAACCCCCTCTTCGCCGAGCAGTTCGGCGGTGGTCTGCTCTTCGACGGCACGGAAGGCGGGCTCGCCGTCGTCCGCGAAGATCTCCGCGATGCTGCGACCTGTGCGTGCCTCGATCACGGCGTCCACATCGGTGAACGGAAGACCAAGCCGCTCCGCTAGCAGGGGGCCGACGGTCGACTTGCCCGATCCCGGGGCGCCGACCAGGACGATCCGGGCGCTCACTGCTGCCCGGTGCCGGGAGCAACCGACAGACCGCGATCCGCGACCTGCTTGAGGTAGTTCTCGTAGTTCCGCTTGGTCTCCTCCAGGGAGTCGCCCCCGAACTTCTCCAGCGCGGCGTCGGCGACGACCAGGGCCACCATCGCCTCTGCGACCACGCCGGCCGCGGGGACGGCGCAGACGTCGGACCGCTGGTGGTGCGCGACGGCGTTCTCCCCGGTCGCGGTGTCGATCGTGCGAAGCGCCCGAGGCACGGTGGCGATCGGCTTCATCGCTGCCCGGACGCGGAGCAGTTCGCCGGTGCTCATGCCGCCTTCGGTGCCGCCGGCCCGGTGGGAGGCTCGCGAGATCCCGCCATTCCCCGCGACGATCTCGTCGTGCGCTGCGCTGCCGCGGGTCCTGGCCAGCGTGAAGCCGTCACCGACCTCCACGCCCTTGATGGCCTGGATGCCCATCAGCGCACCGGCCAGCCGGGAGTCGAGGCGGCGGTCCCAGTGCACGTGCGAACCGAGCCCCGGAGGCAGCCCCCAGACCGCGACCTCCACCACGCCCCCGAGGGTGTCGCCGTCCTTCTGAGCGGCCTCGACCTCGGCGACCATGGCGGCGGAGGCCGCGGCGTCGAAGCAGCGGACAGGATCGGCGTCCACTGCCTCGAGGTCAGCCAGGGTGGGAACCAGCCCGCCCGGCGCGGCCACCGTGCCGAGCTCGACGACGTGGCTGAGGAGCGTGACGTTGAGCGCCTGCCGCAGAAAGGCGCTCGCGACCCGACCGAGGGCGACGCGGGCAGCGGTTTCTCGTGCGCTGGCACGCTCGAGCACGGGGCGGGCCTCGTCGAAGTCGTACTTCTGCATGCCCGCCAGATCGGCGTGACCGGGACGCGGACGGGTCAGCGCCGCGTTACGGGCCTGACCGGCGAGCACCTCCGCGTCCACCGGGTCGGCCGCCATCACGCTCTCCCACTTGGGCCACTCGGTGTTGCCGACCTGGATTGCGACGGGTCCACCCTGGGTCTCGCCGTGCCGGACACCGCCGAGGATGGTGACCGCGTCAGCCTCGAACTTCATCCGGGCGCCACGGCCGAAGCCGAGCCGGCGCCGGGCGAGGGCGTCCGCGATGTCGTCGGTCGTCACCCGCACGTGCGCCGGGAGCCCCTCGAGGATCGCCACCAGGGCGGGACCGTGCGACTCCCCTGCGGTCAGCCATCTGAGCATGGCTCCCAGTCTCCCACGCAGGACGGGGGCGCCCGGCGCTCGTCCATGTCGCCCCAAGCGTCACAGTTGGCCCAGGTTCTTCCCGCTTTACCCAGGTTGCAACCTGAGCAAGGCGCGAACGTCCCAGGTTTACCTGGGATCCCGACGGGGCCCCCCTCACCCCCGCCCGGCGAGGGCGGAACGGCCGGCGGTGTAGAGGACGGCGGGGTCGACGAGGTGGCCGGTCATCAGCTCGAGCTGGAGGAGGGCTTGGCCCACCAGCAGGTCGAGGCCGTTGACCAGGCGGCAGCCGGCGGCTTCGGCGGCCGCGGCGAGGACGGTCGGCCAGGGGTGGTAGATGGCGTCGAAGACCACCGGGGCGGAGGCGGCGGCCGCGGCGGCGAGGTGGTCGGCGGCACCTGCGACCGCGGTGGACAGCAGAGCGTCGGCGGCTGGCAGCGGGGCCGCCCACGGTGTGACCAGCACGTCCACGCCGAGGCTGGCGCCCAGCGCCACCAGGGGCTCCGCCTTCGCCGGCGTTCGCGCCAGCACCGTCACCCGGCTGGCGCCGAGCCGGGCCACCGAGAGCAGCGAGGACCGGGCGGTCGCGCCGGCACCCAGGATGGTGACCCGGTCCAGCGCGTCCACGCCCGCGCGACGCAACGCCCAGACCAGCCCGGCCACGTCGGTGTTGTACAGCCGGCGGGAGCCGTCCGCCTCGAAGATCAGGGTGTTCGCCGCGGCCGCCTGCCGGGCCAGGGGGTCGACGTCGCCGAGCTCCAGCGCGGCGGCCTTGAGCGGCATGGTGAGGCTGAGGCCGCGCCAGGACGCGTCGCAGCCGGCGACGAAACCGGGCAGGCCGGCCTCGTCGACCTCGACCAGGTCGTAGCGCCAGTCCAGCCCGAGCACCCGGTACGCCGCGCGGTGCAGGGCCGGCGAGAGCGAGTGGGCGATGGGCGAGCCGAGGACGGCGCAGCGCCGTGGCTCAGCTGTCACAGGTCCCGGGGTTGTCCTGGCAGTACTGCTTGAACTCCTGCTCGATTGTCTGGAACTCGGCGTCGGAGGTCGCGAACTTGGTCTCGCCCGTCTCGAAGTTGACGGTGACGAAGTAGCGCCAGTCCCCCTTCTCCGGGTTCGCGGCAGCCCGCAGCGCCGCCTTCCCCGGCGCGGAGATCGGTCCGGGCGGCAACCCCTCGTAGCGGTAGGTGTTGTAGCGGGACTTGCTGTCCCGGTCCTCACGGGTGGTGGTGTTGGTCTTGAGCTTCTCGGCGTAGATGACCGTGGAGTCCAAGCCGAGCTTCATGCCCTGGTCGAGCCGGTTGTAGAGCACCCGGGCGACCTTCGCCCGGTACTGGTTCTGGTTCACCTCGCGCTCGATGATGCTGGCGACGATCACCACCTCGTACGGCGACCGGCCCAGCTTCTTGGCGGCGGCCTCGAGCCCGATCTGGTCCGCGACGGTGTTGTACTGGGCCACCATCTGACGCAGCGTCGACCTGGCTGTCGCATCCGCCGTCAGTTCGTAGGTGTCGGGAAAGAGGAACCCCTCCGGGCGGTTCTTGGCGTACTTCGGCAGACCCAGGCTGCCGGGCCTGTTCAGGGCCTTCTCGAAGTCCGACCTCTTGATCTTGGTCTCCTTGACCAGGGCGTCCACCTGCGCGCTCAGCCGGAGCCCTTCGGCGATGGTGAACTCTGCCCTGACCCGCGACTCCCCCGGGTTGATCAGCAGGCCGAGGGCGTCGACGGCGCGCATCTGCTTGCGCATGACGTAGCGACCTGCCTGGACGCTGGTGGCTCGCTCCTCGCCGCGCACCGCCTGGTCCCAGGCCTTGGTCGACTGCACCACCTTGCTGGACACCAGCAGCGCGCCGATGTCGTCGAGCGACGCCCCGTCCGGGATGGTGACGGTCACCGACCCCCGACCCGGCCCCGGGTAGTCGGGGATCTTGCCGAACCCCTCCAGGAAGCCCTTGGACTGGTCGTAGACGAAGTAGCCGCCGAAGATCAGCACCGCTGCCGCGACGATCACTGCCAGACAGCCCTTGCCCCGGTGGATGATCTCCCGTGCTGCGCTCGGCTTGACCTCAGGGTCGAGCATCGATGTCACGCGGTTGGTCTCCCTCGAGTCTGTCCTGGCGCCGTTTGCGCCGTTGGTGCACGGTCCTCCCTACCGGGGGGCACCAGGTGCCGATACTAGCTCCCCGGGCGCTTCCCCCCGGGAGCGCTCGAGCGCCACGGCCTGTTCGAGGATCGCCGCCGCGGCCGCCGCGTCGATGACGGCACGCTGCTGCTTGGCCCGCCTGCCTCCCTCCCGCAGCCGGCGCGCGGCGGTGACCGTGGTGAGCCGCTCGTCGACGAGGCGGACCGGGACCGACACGGTCCCGGCCAGCGCCGCCGCCCGCTCCCGCACCTTCTGGGCGGCCGGCCCGTCGGCGCCGCTCAGCGACCGCGGCAGGCCCACGACGACCTCCAGCGGCTCGTGCTCGGCGACGAGCCGGCCGATCCGGGTCAGCTCGTCGGGACCGGCCGGCACCGTGTCCAGCGGGTAGGCCAGCACGCCGTCCCGGTCACAGGCGGCGACACCGATCCGCGCGTCCCCCCAGTCCAGCGCCAGCCGGACCCCACGCCGGAACTCGGCCACCTCAGCTCCTCAGGACAGCAGCTGGTGGCCGATGGCGTGCTCGACAGCGGTCAGGGCCTCGCCGGCCTTGCTGCCGTCGCTGCCGCCACCTTGCGCGATGTCGTCCTTGCCGCCGCCGCGACCACCGAGGGCCTCGCTCGCCGCCCGGACCAGGTCCCCGGCCTTCAGCCCGCGGTCGCGGGCACCCTGGGTGGTGACGATGACGACGCTGGGCTTCTCCGGGGTGCCGCCGACGACGGCCACGACGGAGGGCCGGTCCTGGACCCGGTTCCGCACCTCCAGCGCCAGCGTCCGCAGGTCGTTGCCGCTGACCCCGTCGGCGTGGTGGCCGATGTAGCCGACCCCCCACATGTCGTGGGAGCGGCCGGCGATGGAGCCGACCTCGGCGAGGACGTTGCGGCTCTTCAGGTCCGCGATCTGCTTCTCCGCTGCCCGCAGCTGCTCGACGAGCCGGTGCACCCGGTCGGTGAGCTGGTCCGGCTGCACCTTGAGCGCCTCGGTGAGGCCGAGCACCAGCGACCGCTCCTTGGCCAGGTAGCGGAACGCCTCGATGCCGACGAACGCCTCCACGCGGCGCACCCCCGAGCCCACCGAGGACTCCGCGTTGAGCGTGACGAGGCCGATCTGGGACGAGTGCTGTACGTGCGTCCCGCCGCAGAGCTCCCGCGACCACGGCCCGCCCATCTCGACGACCCGCACCTCCTCGCCGTAGGTCTCCCCGAACAGCGCCAGGGCGCCACGCTCGCGGGCGACCGCGAGCGGCATGTACTCGGCGCGCACGTTGAGGTCCAGCCGGATCGCCTGGTTGGCCGCCTCCTCGACGTCGGAGCGGACCGCCTGGCTGAGCCCGGACGGCCAGGCGAAGTCCAGCCGCAGGTAGCCCGGCTTGTTGTAGGAACCGCTCTGCAGCGCCGTGGGGCCGAGCACCTGGCGGAGGGCCGCGTGGACGACGTGGGTACCGGAGTGGGCCTGGCAGGCGCCGAGCCGCCACTCCCCGTCCACCTGGGCCAGCACCTCCGAGCCGGAGCTCAGCTCCCCTTCGGCGACCCGGACCCGATGCACGATCAGCCCCTTGACCGGGCGCTGGACGTCGACCACCTCGAGCCGGAGCCCGTCGCCGGTGATCACGCCCGCGTCCGAGTCCTGGCCCCCGGACTCGGCGTAGAACGGGGTGCGCTCCAGCACGACCTCGACCACGTCCCCCGCCCCCGCGGCGTGGATCAGCTCACCGTCGCGGACGATGCCCCGGACCCGGGAGTCGGTGACCAGCTCGTCGTAGCCGGTGAACGGCGTCTGGCCGAGGGCGCGCAGCTCCCGGTAGACCTCGGTCCCGGCTGCGCCCGCCTTCTTCGCCTTCGCGTCGGCCTTCGCCCGGTCGCGCTGCTCCTGCATCAGCCTGCGGAAGCCGGCCTCGTCCACCGCCAACCCCTGCTCGGCAGCCATCTCCAGGGTGAGGTCGATCGGGAAGCCGTAGGTGTCGTGCAGCTGGAAGGCGCGCTCGCCGGACAGGGCCGGCTGGGCCGCCTGCTTGGCATCGGCGACGGCCAGGTCGAAGATCTGGGTGCCCGTGGTGAGGGTGCGGCGGAACGCGTCCTCCTCCCCATAGGCGATCGAGGAGATCCGGGCGAAGTCCGACGCCACCTCGGGGTAGGCCTCCGCCATCGCGTCCCGGCTCACCGGCAGCAGCTGAGGAAGCACCGGCTCGTGGACGCCGAGCAGCCGCATCGACCGGACAGTGCGGCGGAGCAGTCGACGCAGCACGTAGCCGCGCGCCTCGTTGCCGGGCGTCACGCCGTCGGCGATCAGCATCAGGCCGGACCGGATGTGGTCGGCGACCACCCGCATCCGGACGTCGTCGTCGTGGTTGACGCCGTAGTGGCGACCCGACAGCTGGGTCACCCGCTGGATGACGGGGAAGACCTGGTCGATCTCGTAGAGGTTGTCCACGCCCTGCAGCAGCAGGGCGACCCGCTCGAGCCCCATCCCGGTGTCGATGTTCTTCCGGGGCAGGTCACCCACGGTGTCGAAGTCGTCCTTGGCCCGGACGGCGGACAGCTCCTCCTGCATGAACACGAGGTTCCAGATCTCGAGGAAGCGGTCCTCGTCGACCATCGGACCGCCGTCGGGCCCGTACTCCGGTCCCCGGTCGATGTAGATCTCGCTGCAGGGACCCCCGGGCCCCGGGACCCCCATGTTCCAGTAGTTGTCCAGCAGCCCCCGCCGCTGGATCCGCTCAGCCGGCAGGCCGGCGATGTTCGCCCACAGGGCCGCCGCCTCGTCATCGGTGTGCAGCACCGTGACCCAGACCTTGTCGGGGTCGAATCCCAGACCACCGGCGTCCTGGCTCGCGGTGACGAGCTCCCAGGCGTAGCGGATCGCCTCCGCCTTGAAGTAGTCGCCGAAGGAGAAGTTGCCGTTCATCTGGAAGAAGGTGCCGTGCCGGGTGGTCTTCCCGACCTCCTCGATGTCGAGGGTTCGCACGCACTTCTGCACGCTCGTCGCACGGTCGAACGGGGGCGTCTCGGCTCCGGTGAAGTACGGCTTGAACGGCACCATCCCCGCGTTGACGAACAGCAGGGTGGGGTCGTTGTAGAGCAGGGGCGCAGACGGCACCACCTCGTGTCCGCGCGAGGCGAAGTAGTCGAGGAAGCGGCGCCGGATCTCGGCGGTGTTCATGGTCGGTCCTTAGCAAGAGGTCGAGCGGTCGGCTGGGCTACTCCGGCAGGGCGAGGCCCTTGGCGTCGTCCGCCGGCAGGTGGAGCTCGGCGCGGAGCTCGGCTTCGCGCTCGGCCGTCGCCGTCCGGACCCGGTCGGTGAAGTCCCGCGCCGAGTCGCCGAGGCCGGCGAGGGAGTCGACCACCCTGGTGCCGATGGCGCCAGGCGACGCCCGGCGGACCGTGCTGCGCAGCTTGCCCGCGACCCACACCGCGACGCCGGCGCCGAGCATGAACCAGAAGAGCCGGCCGATCATGCCTTCACCCGCTTCGGCCTGCGACGCAGCGAGCCCTCACCCCGCAGCGCCTTGCGGATGCCGTAGCTCAGCGCGGCCGTCTTGACCAGCGGGCCGCCGAGGGTGGTCGAGAACAGGGTCGTCATGTTGGCGGCGTTCTCGCTGACCACGGTCGCGTTGCGGCTGACCTTGGCCACGTCCTCGGTCACGATGCTCAGCCGCTCGATCTCATCGTTCGTGGCCCGCACGGTGCCCTGGAGCTCGGTGAGGATCGGGACCGACTCGTGGCCGATGTCGCGCACCGCCAGTCGGATCTCTTCCAGCACACGTCCCAGCTTGAGCAGCGGGACGGCCGCGAGAGCGACCAGGGCCACGAAGGCAATGGCGGCGACCAGGCCGGCGATTGATCCTACGGACATCAGGGCTTCCTTCGAGTGCTCTGCAGCTCGCCGGGAGCTGCGTGGGTGCTGCCGGGTCGACGGCTTCGACGGCAGCCCGGGCTGCGATCCTCAGAACCCTATCGCGACCGCGGGAACCGTCCTTGGTCGTTTCGCCCGCGCGCCGCCTCGTCAGGCGTGGCGTCGAGCGCCGCGGCAGGGGCTAGCGCTGACCCTCGCTCTCCTGGCCGAGCAGCTGCTCGATCCGGGCGAGCCGTGCCGACAGCGCGGCCTCGGACCCGTGGTCGCTCGGCACGTAGTAGCGAGAGCCTGTCAGCTCGTCGGGCAGGTACTGCTGGGCGGCGATCCCGTGCGGCTCGTCGTGCGCGTACACGTAGCCCCGACCGTGGCCGAGCTTCTTGGCGCCGGCGTAGTGGGCGTCGCGGAGGTGGGCGGGAACCAGCCCGACCCGGCCGGCGTTCACGTCGGCCAGCGCCGCGTCGACCGCCATCACCACGGCGTTCGACTTCGGTGCGAGAGCGAGCGCGATGACGGCCTGCGCGAGATTGATCCGACCCTCGGGCATGCCGATGAAGGCGACGGCATCTGCCGCGGCGACGGCGGTCTGCAAGGCCGTGGGGTCTGCCAGCCCGATGTCCTCCGACGCGAGGATGACCAGCCGACGGGCGATGAATCGGGGGTCCTCCCCCGCGGCGATCATCCTGGCCAGGTAGTGCAGCGCCGCCTGGACGTCGGAACCGCGGACCGACTTGATGAAGGCGCTGATGACGTCGTAGTGCTGGTCGCCGTCCCGGTCGTAGCGGATCGCCGCCTTGTCGACGGCCCGCGCGACCGAGTCGTCGTCGATGGTCGTGGTTCCGACGGCCGCTGCCCCCGCCGCAGCCTCCTCCAGATACGTCAGGGCCCGGCGGGCGTCGCCACCGGCCAGCCGCAGGATCGACTGTCGTGCCTCGCCGGTGAGCTCCAGGGCGCTGCCGTCCGGCGCGCGCAGCCCCCGCTCCTCGGTGAGCGCCCGGTCCAGCAGCAGGCTGACGTCGTCGTCGGTCAGCGGACGCAGGGTGAGCAGCAGCGACCGGGACAGCAGCGGGGAGATGACGGAGAAGCTCGGGTTCTCGGTGGTGGCGGCGATGAGGGTCACCAGCCGGTTCTCGACGGCCGGGAGCAGCACATCCTGCTGGGTCTTGGAGAACCGGTGGACCTCGTCGACGAAGAGCACCGTCTCCTGCCCGGCGCGCAGGTCGCGGCGTGCCTGGTCCAGCACGGAGCGCACCTCTTTGACCCCGGCGGTCACGGCGCTGATCTCCACGAACCGGCGGCGGGTGCTCTGCGAGACCACCGCAGCGATCGTCGTCTTGCCGACCCCCGGCGGTCCCCAGAGAAAGACCGACATCGCCTCCCCGGCGGCGAGGCGCCGTAGTGGCGACCCGGGCCCCAGCAGGTGCGCCTGGCCGACGATCTCGTCCACCGTCCGGGGGCGCATCCGCACAGCCAGCGGCAGGTGGGTGCCGGTCGCCTCCCCCAGGCTGCCGGACAACCCGGGGGTGACGGCAGGAACGGCTCCGCCGCCGAAGAGGTCCTCAGTCACCGCGGTGCCTCGTCCACGCCTGGCACCCTAGCCGGTGACGACCCTGGTCAGGTCGCGCCGCGGGCTGGCCCCACCGACGCGTGTTCCGAGGTCAGCGGGGTTCGAGGTCTTCCGCCACCGACTGCTCGCTGCGGTGTGCGCCGGGAACACCTGCTGCTCGCCAGTGCTGGCCGGCGGCGCGCCGGCTCCGCAGCCGACGGCGTTCCACCTCGGTGCGGCCACCGAAGATCCCGAACTCGGGGCCGACCTCCAGCGCCCACTCCAGGCAGCTCTGCTGCACCGGGCAGGCCCGGCAGACCTGTTTGGCCGCCTCCACCTGGCGGGCTGCGGCGGCGCCGACAGTGCTGATCGGGAAGAAGAGGTTCAGGTCCTCCTCGATGCAGGCGGCGAAGTCACGCCAGTGCGGGGGCGGTTCCTGACCGACGACGGTGCGGCGTCGGGTGGGGGCGACCAGACCGCTCGGGGCCGGAGCTCCGATCAGCGGAACGTCGGGGTTGGTCGCGGCGGTGCGGTCCAGGCGTGCAGTCGACATGGCATACCGTTCAGAGAGGAGCGGAGTGCGGCACGCTGCTCGACCACGAAATCGACTTAACCAGAACTCTGAGAAGGGGCGCAACCCTTCCGGGCCCTCTTTCTCATTCCGATCACTTCGGCTCGCCCTCCATCCGGCTGGCCCAGGTCGCTGCTCCTCACACCGGCGCCAGTGCAGCAGCAGGCGCGTCCACCCCCGCCTCCTTGCGCTGCTGCGCGGTGATCGGGGCCGGGGCGTCCGTCAGCGGGTCCACCCCGCCCCCCGACTTCGGGAAGGCGATGACCTCGCGGATCGAGTCCATGCCCGAGAGCAGTGCACAGATCCGGTCCCAGCCGAAGGCGATGCCGCCGTGCGGCGGGGCACCGTAGCTGAAGGCGTCCAGCAGGAACCCGAACTTCTCGTTCGCCTCCTCCTGGCTCAGCCCCATCACCGCGAAGACCCGCTCCTGGATGTCGCGACGGTGGATACGGATGGAGCCGCCACCGATCTCGTTGCCGTTGCAGACCACGTCATAGGCGTAGGCGAGGGCCGAGCCCGGGTCGGTGTCGAACGTGTCCATCGACTCGGGCTTCGGTGAGGTGAAGGCGTGGTGCACGGCGGTCCACGCGCCCCCTCCCACGGCCACGTCGCCGGCCGCGACGGCCTGGCTGGCCGGCTCGAAGAGCGGGGCGTCCACCACCCAGCAGAACGCCCAGGCCGACTCGTCGACCAGGCCGACCCGACGGCCGATCTCCAGCCGGGTTGCCCCCAGCAGGGCCTGGGCCGAGGAGCGGGCGCCGGCCGCGAAGAAGATGCAGTCCCCGACCGAGGCGCCGACCCGGGCGGCGAGTCCCGAACGCTCGGCCTCGGACAGGTTCTTCGCCACCGGGCCGCCCAGCTCGCCGTCCTCCCCGACCAGCACGTAGGCCAGTCCACGGTGGCCGCGCTGCTTGGCGAACTCCTGCCAGGCGTCCAGCTGCTTGCGGGGCTGCCCGGCCCCGCCCGGCATCACCACCGCCCCGACGTACTCGGCCTGGAAGACCCGGAAGGAGGTCTCCGCGAAGTAGTCGGTCAGCTCGGTGATCTCCTGACCGAAGCGCAGGTCGGGCTTGTCGCTGCCGTAGCGGCTCATCGCCTCGGCATAGGTGATGCGCGGGAAGGGGGCCGGAACGTCGACCCCGATCAGCGCCCAGAGGCGGGTGATGATCTCCTCGCTGAGGGCGATGATGTCGTCCTGGTCGACAAAGCTCATCTCGACGTCCAGCTGGGTGAACTCGGGCTGCCGGTCCGCGCGGAAGTCCTCGTCCCGGTAGCAGCGGGCGATCTGGAAGTAGCGCTCCACCCCGGCCACCATCAGCAGCTGCTTGAACAGCTGCGGGCTCTGAGGCAGCGCATACCAGGACCCGGGCTTGAGCCGCGCCGGCACGAGGAAGTCCCGGGCACCTTCGGGCGTCGACCGGGTCAGTGTCGGTGTCTCGATCTCGACGAAGTCGTGCTCGGTCAGCACCGCGCGCGCGACCTGGTTGACCTTGCTCCGCAGCCGGATCGCCGCTCCCTGCGCGGGCCGGCGCAGGTCGAGGTAGCGGTACTTGAGCCGTGCCTCCTCCCCCACGTTGATCCGCTCGTCGATCTGGAACGGCAGCGGCGCCGAAGGGCTGAGCACCTCCAGCTCGCTGGTCACCACCTCCACGGCACCCGTCGGCAGGTCCGGGTTGGCGTTCCCCTCCGGCCGCAGGGCGACCTCGCCGACGATCCGGACGCAGTACTCGTTGCGAAGGTCGTGGCCGCCGGAGGCTTCCAGCATCTCGTCCCGTACCACCACCTGCACCACCCCGGAAGCGTCGCGCACATCCAGGAACGCCACCCCTCCGTGGTCGCGGCGGCGGGCGACCCAACCGGCGAGGGTGACGGTCGTACCAGCGTGCTCGGCCCGGAGGGTGCCGGCACCATGGGTGCGGATCACAGACTGCTTCCTTCCAGAACGTGTTTCAGGACGAGCCCTGATCCTACGGGGGCGGGCTCGGGCCAGTCCTGCGCATATCGCGCCGCCGACGGTCGTCGCGATGCGGCTCTGACCTGCTGGCCGACCAGCGCCAAACTGCCCTTGTCTGGCCGCAGTGGCCCCAGCAGACTGGCGAGGTGACCAGGGTCGGTGCCCGTTCGCTCGCGCTCGTCGCCGCGCTGCTCCTGGCCACGCTCGCGGTGTGGGTCGACGCGAGACCGGCGAACGCCTGCGACTGCGCGCACAACTCCCTCGTCCGCTCGCTGCGGCTGGCCGACGTCGTCTTCCATGGGACGCTGCTCAGTCGCGACGATGTCGGCCGTGGGGAGGACGCGCGGACCGACCTGCGGTTCCGGGTGGACGGGGTCTACAAGGGCATCGCGTACCGGGACCAGGTCGTGGCCACCCCTCGGGACCGACGCGGCTGCGGCCTGGCGCCCCCGGACGGGTCCACCTGGGTCGTCTTCGCTCTCGACGGCATCGAGGGCAGCGGCGACGACGCGGTGAGTCGGCTGATCACCACTGCGTGCAGCGGCAACATCTCCCCCGGGGACGCACCGGCGGTGCTGGGTCGGCCCCGGCCTCCGGTCGAGGGTCAATCCGACCGTGAGGAGCGTTCGACCAACACCGACCGGGCACTCAGCCGCGGGCTGCGGATCGCCGGACTCACCGGGCTCGGCCTGGTGGCGGTCGTCGGCGTCGGCCTGGGCCTGGTCTGGCGGTCACGCCGGCCACCGCCGAGCCGGTAACGTGCTCGTCGGTGGACGTCAGCCCGGCCGGAAGGCCGAGCCGCCGCCGTCCAGCGCACCGTCGGTGACGGGCAGCCGACCGGCCCGCACGGCCGCGACGAGCCGGGCATGGTCGGCCTCGGTCTGGTCGGCGTAGGCGCGGGCGAAGGTTGCCATGGCCCGGTCGAGCTTGTCCGAGCCGCCGACGTACCCGGCGATCATCGACGCACCGCTGGTGCGCGCGTGGCCCTTCGCCAGCAGGTGCCCGACGATGCCGGCGTAGTCGGTGAGCGACGCCGGGTCCATCGCGTCCAGCGGGATGGTGCCCTTCATGTTGCGGAACTGCCGGACGTAGTACTGGCGCCCCTGCACGCTCGTCCAGCCGAGCAGCGGGTCGCTCACCGTCTGCAACGCCTGCTGGTACTCCACGACCCGCTGGCCCTGGTGGGCGTGCCAGGCCGACGTGCCGTGCACGTACGGCGCCAGCACCGAGCGCCGGGCCTGCTTGAGCTGCAGGAACACGACGTCGTCGGGGCTGCTGCCCTCTAGCAGCGCCACGTAAGCCCGGAGACCGACGCTGCCGACCCCGACGACCTTGTGGGCCAGGTCGACCAGGGTGTAGCCACCGAGAGCCCGCCGCCAGTGCGGCGCGATGGTGTCCAGGTAGCGGTCCAGCGCCTCACCCACGTCCGTGGCCTCATCCTGCTCCAGCCGGGTGATCAGGGGCGGCTCCGCGACGATCTGCCGGCGGCCCTCGTGCTCGGCGGTGAACTTGGGCAGGGCGCGGTCGCTCGTGCGGGAGCGGGCCTTCCTCGCTGCCCGCTTGATCTCGTCCCGCAGCGTCTTCTCGGTCGCGGTTTCGTGCAGCCGGCCGACATCGAGCCGGTTGTAGCTGCGCATCAGCAGCGGCTGCCCGGCGAGGAAGGCCACTTCGCCCCGGTAGGCCGCTACGCACGCTTCCACCGAGTCGCGGCACTGGTGCTCGCTGGAGCCGTTCTCGCGGCCGGCCACCCAGATGCTCGCGACCAGCCGGCGCAGGTCCCACTCCCAGCAGCCCGGGTGCGCCTCGTCGAAGTCGTTGAGGTCGAGGACCAGCTCACCTTCGGGCGAGGCGTAGAAGCCGAAGTTGCCGAGGTGGGCATCCCCGCAGATCACGGGCTGGATGCCCGTGGCGGGCAGGTGCGCGACGTCCTCCGCCATCACGATCGCTGTGCCGCGGAGGAACCCGTACGGTGACCCCACCATCCGCGCGACGCGGACCGGGATCAGCCAGGCGAGGCGGCCGCGGTGCGACTGCTGGATCAGGGCGACGGGGTCCGGCCGGTCCACCGGCGGCTCCCATTGGCCCAGCGACTTGCGCGGAACGTGCTGGCGCAGCTCACGGCCGAGCTGGTACCGCTCGTCTCGGGAGCTGGGTCGTTTCCGCAGGGATGCGAAGACCTCGCTGTCGGCCGAGGCCAGCACGCTGTGCTGGTGCGCTGGAACGGGCACCCGACCTCCTGCTTGCCGTCTCCGGCCCACCCTAGCGGCCGGTCAGCCGACCGCGGCCAGAAGCGCCTCCGCGAGATCTCGGGGCCGGCTCCACATCGGCCAGTGGCCGGTGGGCAGGTCGACGTAGCGGAGGTCGTCGAGACGGGCGACCTCGGCGAACATCGGATGGCCCGCGGCAGCCAGCTCGGCCACCGTGCTGGAGGGGAACGAACAGCTGACGATCGTGCTGGGTATGGTCCGGCGCCGGGGGTCGCCGACCGTCAGCGGGTCGCGGACCGGCCCCGCGGGGTGCGGCCGGGATCGGTCCCGGAACTCCTGGAGGTCGCTCGGGGTCAACCCGTCCAGGCTGGCCTGCAGCTGGTCGAAGGGCGGCAGCACCAGCTCGACCAGCTCCGGCGGAAGCTCGGTGGCATCGCCGGGCGAGGACGGCCCGCTGTCGACGTAGACGACACGGGCGACACTGTCCGGGTCCTGGTCGAGGACGCCGGTGACCACCTTCCCGGCGCCGCTGTGCGCGACGAGCACGGTGTCCCGGCCCTCCCTGGCCACGATGTCGGCCAGCGCCGCGATGTGGTCGGCGAGGCGGACCCGGCTCCGGTCGGACTCCGCCGACTCCAGACCGGGCAGCGTGACGGCCGTGACCCGGTGGCCGGCGGCGACGAGACCCGGGGTCACCCGGTCCCACGACCAGCCGCCCAGCCAGTGACCGGGGACGAGGACGAACGGTGCAGTGCTCATGCCGGGAACGCTAACCGCCCCCACTGACAGCAGGAGGCCGTCTGCGCTCAGGGGGTGCGCTGCACCCGGGGTCGCAGGTCCTGCTCGGGCGGGCTCCAGCGTGCGGCGTCCGCCGGCAGCTGCTCGCCGGTCCGGATGTCCTTCACCTCACCACTCATCCCGGCCCCGAACCAGACGAAGGGGATGCCCCGCCGGTCGGCATAGCGGATCTGCCTGCCGAACTTGTCGGCGCGCGGCGCGACCTCGGTGGCGATCCCGCGGGACCGGAGCTGCTCGGCCACGGCCATCGCCGCCGGCCGGGTCTCCTCCGACTCCACCGCGACGAGCACTGCGGTGGGGACCGGACGCGACGCCGTCAGCAGTCCCCGGCCCAGCAGCGGGGCGAGCAGCCGGGTGACCCCGATGGACAACCCGACGCCCGGGTAGGTGGTGCGGCCGTCCGTCGCCAGGGACTCGTAGCGACCGCCGGAGGAGATGGAGCCCCAGGACTCGAAGCCCACGAGCTCGGTCTCGTAGACGGTGCCGGTGTAGTAGTCGAGGCCGCGGGCGATCTTCAGGTCGGCCACCAGTCGGCCCGGGACGTAGGTCTGCGCGGCGCGGACGACGTCGGCCAGCAGCGCCAACCCCTCGTCCAGCTCGGGGTGCTGCACGCCGAGCCGCTGCACCCGCTCCACGAACGACTCGTCCGTGGTGGAGATCTGGGCCAGCTCGACCACCGACCGGGCCTGCGCGGGGCTGATGCCGACCTCGGTCTCCAGCAGCTCCACCACCTGGTCGGGCCCGATCTTGTCGAGCTTGTCCACCTGGCGCAGCACGGCGGGCGGGTCGGCGATGTCGAGGCCCAGGTAGAAGCCCTGCGCGAGCCGCCGGTTGTTGACCCGCATCAAGACCGGCGGCAGACCGAGGTCGACGTGCAGTCGCTCCAGCGCGGCGAGGGTCACCAGCGGCAGCTCGACGTCGTGGTGGCCGGCCAGCGTCCCGGCGTCGACGATGTCGATGTCGGCCTGGGTGAACTCGCGGTAGCGGCCCTCCTGCGGCCGCTCGCCTCGCCAGACCTTCTGGATCTGGTAGCGCCGGAACGGGAACGCGAGCTGGTGGGCGTTCTCCAGCACGTACCGTGCGAACGGCACGGTCAGGTCGAAGTGCAGCCCCAGCTCGGCCCGGGACTCGGCACCGCCGTGCAGCCGCTGCACGACGTAGACCTCCTTGTCGATCTCGCCCTGCTTGGCCAGCCGGTCCAGTGGCTCGACCGACCGGGTCTCGATGGAGCCGAAGCCGTGCAGCTCGAAGGTCTCCCGGAGCCGGTCCAGCACGAACTGCTCGACGATCCTGGCGTCCGGAGCGAGCTCCGGGAAACCCGAGAGCGGCTTGGGGCGACTCACGACCTACTCCTCGAAGGTGGCGGAATGCTGAACGCCCTGCAGCTGCGCCGGCTGCAGGTACGGGTTCTGCGCGCGCTCCCGCGCCAGGGTGGTCTGGGGGCCGTGGCCGGGCAGCACGGCCACCGTGTCCGGCAGCGGCAGGACCTTGGTGCGCTGACTGTCCAGCATGTCGGCGTGGTTGCCGCCTGGCAAATCGGTGCGCCCGATCGACCCGGCGAACAGCACGTCGCCGGCGAACACCACGGAGTCGACGTCCGCCTCGGGATAAGGGGTGCGGAACATGGTCGAGCCGGGGGTGTGCCCTGGAGCGTGGATCGCGCGGAAGTGCAGGCCCGCCACGGCGACGTCGGACCCGTCGGCGAGCTCACGGACCTCGTCCGGTTCGGAGAATCTCGTGCTGCCCGCGAGCCGCTGCACCAGCGCGAGGGAGTCCGGGCTCATCGCCCGGAACGGGTCCGCCAGCAGCACTCGATCGTCGCTGTGCACCCAGCAGACAGCGTCGTTGTCCCGGCACAGCGGGGTCACCGAGAAGGTGTGGTCGAGGTGGCCGTGGGTCAGCAGCACCGCGACGGGTTTCAGCCTGTGCTCGGCCACCAAGGCCTCCACTCCGGCCACCGCGTCCATCCCCGGGTCGATCACCACGCACTCCGCACCGGGCCCCGTGGCGACGAGATAGCAGTTGGTCTGCCAAGGCCCGGCGGGAAAAGATGCGATGAACACATTCGGGACACTATCGGGCAGGATTGGGGTCATGACTGAAGCTGCGGAGCCCGGAGCCGCTGGGACAGCAGGCGTCGGTGCCGCGTCCTTCGGCCGGGTGGATGCCGAGGGCACGGTCTTCGTCCGCACCGCTGACGGTGAGCGCGCCGTCGGCCAGGTGCCGGGCGTGCCTGCGGAGGAGGCCATGGCCTTCTTCACCCGACGCTATGAGTCGCTGGAGCTGGAGGTGTCGCTGCTGGAGCGCCGGGTTGCGTCGGGTGCGCTGTCGCCGGACGACGCGGCGGCCTCGGTCAAGACCGTCCGGAACGCCGTCGACGGCGCCCACGCCGTCGGCGACCTGGACGGGCTGTTGCGGCGGCTGGACGCCCTCGCTCCCCGGCTGGCGGAGCAGCGGGCCGCCCGGCGGGCGGAACGCGCCAAGGCCAGCGAGGAGACCCGCGCGGCCAAGGAGGCTTTCGTGGCGGAGGCCGAGCGGCTGGCCGCCGGCAACGACTGGCGAGGGGGCGTCAACCGGTTCCGGGCGCTGCTGGACCAGTGGAAGACCCTTCCTCGGCTGGACCGCGCCACCGACGACCAGCTGTGGCACCGCTTCTCCAGCGCCCGCACCACCTACACCCGTCGGCGGAAGGCCCAGTTCGCCCAGCAGAACGAGGCCCGCGAGTCTGCCCGGGTGATCAAGGAGAAGCTTGCGGCGCAGGCGGAGGAGCTGGCCAGCTCCACCGACTGGGGACCCACCACCGGCGTCTACCGCGAGCTGATGCAGCGCTGGAAGGAGGCCGGCCCGGCTCCCCGCGGCATCGACGAGACGCTCTGGCGGCGCTTCCGCGGTGCCCAGGACACGTTCTTCGCCGCCAAGACCGCGGCGTTGAGCGAGCAGGAGGCGGAGTTCCAGGTCAACGCACAGGCCAAGGAGAAGCTGCTGGCCGAGGCCGAGGCGACGCTGCCGATCACCGACCCCGCGGCGGGGCGTGCCATGTACCGCGAGCTGCTCGAGCGCTGGTCGGCCATCGGCAAGGTGCCACGGGACGCGATCCGCCCGCTGGACAACCGGCTCAAGGCCATCGAGCAGGCGGTCACCCACGCCGAAGAGGAGCGTTGGCGCCGTACCAACCCTGAGGCCCGTGCCCGGGCGCTGGACACGGCAGCGAAGCTGGAGGCCCAGATCGCCCAGCTCGAGGACCGCGCGGCCGAGGCCGAGGCCCGTGGCGACGCGAAGGGTGCGCAGGAAGCCCGTACCTCCGCGGCCACCTACCACGAGTGGCTGGAGCAGGCCCGCAGAGCCATCGCGGACTACTCCGGCTGAGCACCCCGTCGCTACTGAGAAATGCGGTAGACGTCGAAGACGGCGGGAACGCCGCGGACGGCCTGCAGCACGTGGTCCAGATGGGTCGGGTCGGCCGTCTCGAAGGTGAACTTGGCCTTGCAGATCCGGTCCTTGGTCGTGCTCAGCGCGGCGGACAGGATGTTCACGTGCTGGTCCGACAGCGTTCGGGTGATGTCGGAGAGCAGCCGGTTGCGGTCCAGCGCCTCCACCTGGATCGCGACCAGGAACGAGCTCTTGGCCGTCGGGGCCCACTCGACGTCGATCAGACGCTCCGGCTCGGCACGCAGGCTCGCGGCGTTCACGCAGTCCATCCGGTGCACCGAGACGCCGGCGCCGCGGGTGACGAACCCCATGATCGGGTCACCGGGGACGGGCGTGCAGCATTTCGCCAGCTTGACCCACAGGTCGGTGGCGCCCCGCACGCGGATGCCGGACTCGCTGCCACTGGACCCGGTGCTGCGTCGCCGGCGGCCGGTGACGACACGGTCCTCGCTCGTCTCGTCGGCGGCGGCGTCCTCGCCGCCCGCGACACTGATCAGCCGGTTCACCACCGCCTGCGCGCCGACGGTGTTCTCCCCCACCGCCGCGTACAGGGTGGAGACGTCGGGCAGCTTGAAGTAGCCGGCGACGGCCGTCAGGTGCTCGAGGGTGAGCAGCCGCTGCATCGGCAGGCCCGCCTTGCGCATCTGCCGGGCCAGCGCCTCCTTGCCGGACTCGATCGACTCCTCACGGCGTTCGCGGGTGAAGTGGTGCCGGATCTTGTTCCGCGCTCGAGGGCTGGCGACGAAGGCGAGCCAGTCCCGGCTCGGCCCCGCGTTCTCGGCCTTGGAGGTGAAGATCTCCACCACGTCGCCGTTGGACAGCACCGACTCCAACGGCACCAGCCGGTTGTTCACCCGGGCGCCGATCGTCCGGTTGCCCACCTCCGTGTGGATCGCGTACGCGAAGTCCACCGGCGTCGAGCCCTGCGGCAGCGAGATGACGTCGCCCTTGGGGGTGAAGGCGTACACCTCGGTGGAGTTGATCTCGAACCGCAGCGAGTCGAGGAACTCCCCCGGGTCGGCGGACTCCCGCTGCCAGTCCATCAGCTGCCGGACCCACACCAGCTCACCGGTGTCGCCCGGGTTGGCGGTGGGAGGCGCGCCCTTGCCCTCCTTGTACTTCCAGTGGGCAGCGACACCGAACTCGGCCCGCCGATGCATCTCCTCGGTGCGGATCTGCAGCTCGACCGGCTTGCCTTCGGGCCCGAGCACCGTCGTGTGCAGCGACTGGTACATGTTGAACTTCGGCATCGCGATGTAGTCCTTGAACCGCCCCGGCAGCGGGTTCCAGCGGACGTGCAGCACGCCGAGCGCGGCGTAGCAGTCGCGGTTGTCCTCCACCAGGACGCGCAGCCCGACCAGGTCGTAGATGTCCTGGAAGTCGCGGCCGCGGACGACCATCTTCTGGTAGATCGAGTAGTAGTGCTTGGGCCGGCCGGTGACGGTGGCCTTGATCTTCGCGGCCTTGAGGTCGGCCTGCACCTGCTCGATGACGCCGGCGAGCCACTCGTCCCGGCTGGGTGCCGCCTCGGCCACCAGCCGGACGATCTCGTCGTACACCTTCGGGTGCAGGGTGCCGAACGCCAGGTCCTCCAGCTCCCACTTGATGGCGTTCATGCCCAGCCGGTGCGCCAGCGGGGCGAAGATCTCGAGCGTCTCCGACGCGATCCGGGACTGCTTGTCCGGTCGCAGGTAGTGCAGGGTGCGCATGTTGTGCAGGCGGTCGGCGAGCTTGATCACCAGGACGCGGATGTCCCGGCTCATCGCGATGACCATCTTGCGGATGGTCTCCGACTTCGCCGAGTCGCCGTACTTGACCTTGTCGAGCTTGGTACAGCCGTCGACCAGCAGCGCGACCTCCTCGCCGAAGTCGCTGGTCAGCTGAGCCAAGGTGTAGTCGGTGTCCTCGACCGTGTCGTGCAGCAGGGCGGCGCACAGCGTCGCCTCGGTCATCCCCAGCTCGGCGAGGATCGTGGTCACGGCCAGCGGGTGGGTGATGTAGGCGTCACCGCTCTTGCGTAGCTGGCCGGCGTGGGCCTGCTCGGCGGTCCGGTAGGCCCGCTCGATCACGCTGAGGTCGGCCTTGGGGTGGTTGGCCCGAATCACCCGGAACAGCGGGTCCAGGACGGGTGTCTGAGGCCGGGTGGTGCCCAGCCGGGCGAGCCGCTGCCGCATCCGGACGCGGGGCTGCTCGCCGGGGACGACCCGGGCCGGCAGCAGGTCCGTCGTCTCCGTCGTGCTGGCGTGCTCGCCCACGAGACCCACCGCGCGCGCCGTGCTCTCGGCCTCCGGGCCCGTGCTCGGCCGCACAGCGGCACCCTGATCGCTCACCGGCAGTCCCTCACGTCGCAGAGGCGATCAGTCTAGGACACCGCTCAGACTGCGTCCGCCGCGTGGCGGACCACCACGACCTGGTCACCCGTCTCCAGCTTCGCCACGGTGGGGTCGTAGAAGCGCCGCAGCGTCTTGTTGCGGACGACCGCGAGGACGGCTTCGCCCTCGACCTGTCCCGGTGCGAGGCCCACCTCCTCCCGGGTGACCTGGCGCTCGCCCACCTCGAGGCCCTCCCGGGAGGACAGCAGGTCCTCGATCACGGTGCCGAGGTTCGGGCTGGTGGCGGACAGGCCGAGCAGCCGTCCCACCGCCTCGGAGGAGGTGATCACCGCGTTCGCGCCGGACTGCCGCAGCAGGGAGGCGTTGTCGTCCTCGCGCACCGCCACCACGACGTGGGCGCTGGGGTTCAGCTGGCGCACGGTGAGCGTGACCAGGATCGCCGAGTCGTCCCGGTCCAAGGTGATGATCACCTCGCGGGCCTTGATGATCTCGGCCCGGCGCAGCACCTCCCTGCGGGTGGCGTCGCCCTCGATCGCGGCGTAGCCGCGGGTGTTCGCGTCCGCGACGGCGGAGGTTCGACCGTCGATGATGACGATCTGCGCCGGGTTGCACCCGTTGGCCTCGATGGTGTCGACGGCGCTCCGGCCCTTGGTGCCGTAGCCGACGACCACCACGTGGTTGCGCATGTGCTTCCTCCATCGTGCGTCCAGGATGATGCGCCGGCCCTCGGTGGCCAGCACCTGCAGCGTCGTGCCGACCAACAGCACCAGGAACCCGATCCGCAGCGGCGTCACGACGATCGCGTTCACGATCCGGGCATGCGGCGTCACCGGGGTGATGTCGCCGTAACCGGTCGTGGTGATGGTGACCGTGGCGTAGTAGATGGCATCGATCAGCGACACCGCGCCGTCGTGGTTGTCGGTGTAGGAGCCGCGGTCCACGTACACGATGGACACCACGATGAAGACCAGCACCAGCGCCATCGCCCCTCGCAGCGCGAGGGCCATGACGGGATGGGTCTTCCGGGCGGGCAGGCTGACCAGGGCATCTTGGGCACTCGCTTGCTGTCGACGTCCCGTCGGCTCCAGCCGCACGCTGCCGCTGCTGCGTCGACGCGGGCTCACGCCGACCCGGCGCCGATCAGGGCCGTGACGTGGTCCAGGCCGTGCTCGGCCAGCCGGGCCCGGCCGTGCAGGAAGCCGAGCTCCACCACCACGGCCACCTGCACCACCTCGGCGTCCAGCCGGCGGAGCAGCTCGGCCGTCGCCAGCACGGTGCCGCCCGTCGCCAGGACGTCGTCGACGACCAGCACCCGCGCACCCGGCGGGACCGCATCGGCGTGCACCGCGAGCGTCTCGGTCCCGTACTCCAGGTCATAGCTGACCGAGATGGCGGGCCGGGGCAGCTTGCCGGGCTTCCGCACCGGCACGAAGCCGACGCCGAGCGCCAGTGCCACCGGCGCTCCGAAGATGAAGCCGCGGGCCTCCATGCCGACCACGACGTCCACGTCCCGGCTGGAGGCCCGGACCAGGCCCTCGACCGCCGCGGCCAGCCCCGTCGGCGAGGCGATCAGCGGGGTGACGTCCTTGAACGTCACCCCCGGCCGCGGGAAGTCGGGCACGTCGACGACCAGGGACGCCAGGTCCAGCGTCATCGCCGGCCGCTAGCTTCTGCGCTGACTGCGCGGCTTGTGCTGCGGCTGCGGACGCTTGGCCGCCCCCTCAGTGACGGGTCGGACCGGGACGTTGCCGGCCGCCGCCCGGGTCACGGTGAGCGCCGGCAGAGGCCGTTCGCCTTCCTCCGCGAACGACTCCTCCTCGGTGGCGTCATCGGACGGGTCGGGGTCGCCCCCTCCCCCGGCCGTCGCGGGCTGCAGGACGTTCGACCGGTTGCGCGGCGCCTCCTTGGCCCGCCGGCTCGCCACCCGGCTCGCCAGCTTCTGCATCTCGGGGTCCCGCTCCTTGATCTGGGCCAGCAGCGGCGTGGCGATGAAGATCGAGGAGTAGGCGCCCGACACCATGCCGACGAAGAGGGCCAGCGCGAGGTCCTTCAACGGGCCCTCGCCGAGGATCGCCGCTCCCGCGATGAGCAACGCCGCGACCGGCAGGACGCCGATCACCGTGGTGTTGATGGACCGGACCAGCACCTGGTTCACGGCCAGGTTGGCCGCCTCGGAGTAGGTGCGGGTCGTGCTGCCCTTGAGGTCACGCACGTTCTCGCGCACCTTGTCGAACACCACGACCGTGTCGTACAGCGAGTAGCCCAGGATCGTCAGGACGCCGATCAGGGTGGCCGGTGTCACCGTGAACCCCACCAGCGCGTAGATGCCGATGGTCAGGATGAGGTCGTGCACCAGGGCCACGAGCGCGGCCCCCGACATGGCGCCGTCCCGGAAGTAGATCCAGATCATCAGCCCGACCAGCACCAGGAAGACGCCGAGGGCGATCAGCGCCCGCTCGGTGATCTGCCCGCCCCACGAGGCGCCGATCAGGTTGTAGGCGACCTGGTCGGTCGGCACCCCGACCTCCTGCCCGATCGCGGCCCGCAGCTTCGGCACCTCGGTCGTCGGGTCCAGGGTGCGCGTCTGGACCCGCACCTGGTCGCTGCCGATGGTGTTGATCGTGGCGTTCTGGACGTTCGGCACGCCTGACTTGTCGAGCGCCACATGCATCTGGTCGATGGTCTGGGCGGTGACGGTCGTGGGGGCGCGGAAGTCGGCGCCACCCTTGAACTCGATCCCGAAGTCGAGCCCGCGGAACATCAGCGCACTGAGCGACACCAGGATCAGGACCGCCGAGATGGAGTACCAGCGCCGACGTTGGGCGAGGAAGTCGTAGGAGATCTCGCCGGTGTAGAGGCGGTGCCCGAGCTGGCCGAACCTGGACATCAGGCTTCCTTTCCGGTGGTGGCGGCTGCGCCCCCGACGGTGTGGGCGCCGCCGCTGCGTCGGGCCGGGGCGGGCCTTCCGCTGGGGGTCCGCCGCCGGGCACCAGGCAGTGCCTGCACGCCCAGGTGCTGGGGGTCGAGGCCGGAGAGCGGGTGCCCGCCCCCGAAGAACTTGGTCCGGGCGAGCAGGGTCATCAGCGGCTTGGTGAAGGTGAAGACGACGAGCACGTCGATCAGGGTCGTCAGACCCAGCGTGAACGCGAAGCCCTTGACGGACCCGATGGCGAGGATGAACAGGATCACCGCCGACAGCATCGAGACGGCGTCCGCGATCAGGACCGTCTGCCGGGCCCGGCGCCAGCCGGTCTCCACCGACACCCGCAGGCTGCGGCCATCGCGTACCTCGTCCCGGATGCGTTCGAAGTAGATGACGAAGCTGTCCGCGGTGACACCGATGGCGACGATGGCGCCGGCGATGCCGGGAAGGTTCAGCGCGAAGCCCACCGAGCTGCCCAGCAGCACCATGGCGGCGTAGGTGATGATCGACGCCACCAGCAGCGAGGCGACCACGACGATGCCCAGCCCGCGGTAGTAGACGAAGCAGTAGGCGACGACGAGGCCGAGCCCGATCAGGCCCGCGATGATGCCGGCGTGCAGCTGCTCACCACCCAGCGTGGCGGAGACGTTGGAGACCTCGGAGACGTCGAACGCCAGCGGCAGCGCCCCGTACTTGAGCACGTTGGCGAGCTCGCTCGCCGAGGACTGGGTGAAGTTGCCCGAGATCTGGGCCTGCCCGCCCGGGATCGCGGCGCTCACCGACGGCGCGGAGATCGACTCGCCGTCCAGCACGATCGCGAACCGGTTCATCGGGTCGCTACGGCTGGCGAGCTCACCGGTCGCCTTCTCGAACGCGGCGGCACCCTCGGAGTTGAAGGTCAGGTTGACGACCCACTGCACGTCGTTCTGGGGGATGCCGGCGTTCGCGCCGGTGAGCTGGTCCCCCTGGATCAGCGTCGGTCCGAGCAGGTACTTCTCGGTCCCCTCCTTGTTGCAGGAGATCAGCGGCTGGTCCGCGACGTCCGGCAGGCTGTCCGCCTGGTCGCAGTTGAAGGCGGCGAAGTCAGCCTGGTCGGCCTCGCTCGGCTGCCACTCGAGAGCCTTGTCCGGCGGGGTGCCCTTCCCCTCGGCGGTGGGCCGCGGGGTCGACGGCGCGGGCGGCGCCGTCGGCAGGCCGGGCATCGGCCTGTTGTTGCCGCTCTTGCTGGCACTGGGCGCGCTGGATGCGCCGGCGCCCGGGGCGCCGGACGCGGGGGCTTGGGCGGACTCTGACGGTGCCGGGCTGGCGCTGCCGGCCTCGCTCGGCGCCGGGCTCGGCGGCGCCGGCGGTGTCACCTGCTCGGCGGCGTAGACCGCGCGGAAACGCAGCACGGCCGTCTGGCCGACCAGCTGCACCAGCCGGTCCTGCTGCACGTTCGGGACGCTGACGTTGATCTGCCGGTTTCCGGAGGTGGTGACCTCGGACTCGCCGACGCCCAGGCTGTCCACCCGGCTCTGGATGATGGTCCGGGCCAGCTCGAGGCTGTTGGGGTCCACCGAGCCGGTGCCACTGGTGTTGGCCGCCGTGAGGGTGATGGTCGTGCCGCCCTGGAGGTCGAGACCAAGCTTCGGCTTCCAGGTGTTGCTGAGCCCCATCAGGCCGACGAGCACGACGACCAGGGCGAAGAGGATGACGAGAGTCCGGCCGGGCCGGCCAGCGGGTGTTGCCACGGGGAGGGGTTCCTTGCTGTGCGGGGCGGTGGATCAGCCGAGACGCTTGGGATCGGCCCCCGCCGACGGGGTGGTGCCGTCGGGAACGGAGGAGTCGACACCCGTCGTGCTCCCCGAGCTGTCGGAGCTGCGCGAGTAGTCGATCTCCTGGGGGACGCTCGCCTCGGGCTCGGCCACCAGCTCGTCGTCGGGCAGCTCCTCCTCGGTCAGGTCTTCCTCGTCCGCCTCCGTGACGGCGCGGACGATGGCCTGCTTGAGGACGGTCAGCTCGACGCCCGGTGAGATCTCAAGCAGGGCCTGCCGCTCACCGATCGCGATGACGGTGCCGAAGACGCCGCTGCCGAGGAGCACGCGGCTGCCCGGCCCGAGGGAGTTGAGGGTCTGCTGGATCGCCTGCTGGCGCTTCTTCTGCGGACGCATGATCAGCAGGTAGAAGGCGATCACCATCAAGGCGATCAGGATCGGTGTTGACAAGTTGGGCATGGCTCCAGCGTTTCGTCGGGGGCGTGCACCGCGAGGTGCGCACCGGTCAAGTTGCCGCACGTGGCGGCGCGACGCTGCCGCGCCGACCGACCCACCTTACCTAGTTTGCGGGCGGAAGGCGGTCTCAGCCAAACAGGTCGGGGACGGTGTCGGTGCCCGACGCGGGGGCCGGCGGCCGCAGTCCGAGGTGCTCCCACGCCGCCGGTGTGGCCACCCGGCCCCGCGGCGTCCGCATCAGGAAGCCCTGCCGGACGAGGAACGGTTCCGCCACTTCCTCCACCGTCTCGCGTTCCTCCCCGACCGAGATCGCGAGCGTCGACAGCCCGACGGGCCCGCCCGCGAAGCGGCGGCAGATGGCCTCCAGCACGCCGCGGTCCAGGCGGTCCAGACCCAGCTCGTCCACCTCGTAGAGCTCCAGCGCGGCCTGGGCGAGCGAGCGGGTGATGCGGCCGTTGGAGCGGACCTGCGCGTAGTCCCGGACCCGGCGCAGCAGCCGGTTCGCGATCCGGGGAGTGCCGCGGGAGCGGCGGGCGATCTCCGCGGCACCGGCCGCGTCGAGGTCGGCGTCGATCAGCTCGGCGGAGCGGTAGACGATGTGCTCCAGCGCGGCCGTGTCGTAGAAGTCGAGCTGGGCGGTGAAGCCGAACCGGTCGCGCAGCGGTCCGGGGAGCAGACCGGCCCGGGTGGTGGCCCCGACCAGGGTGAAGCGCGGGATCTCCAACGGGATGGCGGTCGCGCCTGGGCCTTTTCCGACGACGACGTCGACCCGGAAGTCCTCCATTGCCAGGTAGAGCATCTCGGCGGCGGGGCGGGACATCCGGTGGATCTCGTCGAGGAAGAAGACCTCGCCCTCGACGAGGCCGGACAGGATGGCGGCGAGGTCGCCCGCGTGGGTGATCACCGGACCGCTGGAGATCCGGAGCGGCGCCGACATCTCCGCGGCGATGATCATCGCCAGTGTCGTCTTGCCCAAGCCGGGTGGGCCGGACAGCAGGACGTGGTCCGCGACTCCACCGCGGTGCCGAGCGGCCTCGAGCACCAGTCCGAGCTGGTCGTTGACCCGGGGCTGGCCCTCGAACTCGCTCAGCGAGGTCGGGCGCAGTGCGGACTCGGCGGCCCGCTCGTCCGGGTCCGCGACCGGTCGGAGCAGACCCTCCAGCTCGTCGTCGATCTGGTCCGCCCCCCGCGGGCCCTGCCGCTCGGTGCTCATCGGGTCACTTCCGGGCGAGCGTCTGCAGGGCGGCGCGCATCAGCACCGCGACGCTGACGCCCGGGTCGTCGGCCACCATCGGCTCGACCTCCGCACACGCGGCCTCGGCGTCCTTGGCGGACCAGCCCAGGCCGACCAGCCCCTGGGACACCTGGTCGCGCCAGGCCGGCTGCACGGCGCTGCTGGTGTGCGGCTCGCTGCTGAGGCCGACGGCGTTGATCTTGTCCTTCAGCTCGATCACCATCCGCTGCGCCCCCTTCCGGCCGATTCCCGGCACCTTGGTCAGCTGGACGAGGTTCTCGCTCGCGATCGCGACCCGCAGCTGGTCCGGCGGCAGCACGGCTAGCGCTGCCTGCGCCAGCTTCGGACCGACACCGGTGGCGGTCAGCAGCAGCTCGAAGAACTCTCGCTCGTCGGCGGAGGCGAACCCGTAGAGGGTGAGCGAGTCCTCCCGCACCACCAGGGAGGTGGCCAGGGTCGCGCGCTGGCCGACGCGCAGGCCGGCGACGGTGTTGGGGCTGCAGAGCGCCAGGATGCCGAGGCCGCCGACCTCGACGACGGCTGAGGTCGGACCGACCTGCAGCACGGTGCCGGTGAGTGAGGCGATCATGAGGCTCCTCCGGACTGTCGGGCCTGGCTGAAGGCACGGCGTTGACGAGCGGCCAGGGCGGCCGCTGCCTCCACGGCGGCGTTCACCCGGGCCGTGCTGCCGCCTCGCCAGACGTGGCAGATGGCGAGGGCAAGGGCGTCGGCGGCGTCCGCCGGCTTGGGCATCTCCGTCAGCCGCAGGATCCGGGTCACCATCGTGCCGACCTGGTCCTTGCCGGCGCGACCTGAGCCCGTGATCGCGGCCTTGACCTCGCTCGGAGTGTGCAGCGCGACCGGCAGCCCGTGTCGCGCCGCGACGAGCATCGCGACCCCTGCCGCCTGGGCGGTGCCCATCACCGTCTGCACGTTGTGCTGGGCGAAGACCCGCTCGACGGCGACGGCCTCGGGGCGGTGCGTCCGTACCCAGGCCTCCACGGCCTCCTCGATCTGCACCAGCCGGCGGGCGGTCTCGAGCTCGTGCGGCGTCCGGACGACTGCGACGGCGACCAGCGCGGGCGGCTGTCCGGGCCGGCCCTCGACGACCCCGAAGCCGCAGCGGGTCAGACCGGGGTCGATGCCGAGAACGCGCACGCGCCAACTCCTCGCTCGGGCCTCGCCCAGGTCGGTCGAACAGGTGTTCGCTTCACCCTACGAGGCGTCGGCGTCGATCCCCGTCCGACGCGCCGGGCGGTGTCGGCAGGGAGCGTGTCGGCGGCAGGGGTGTGTCGGCGGACGCTGGAGGTTGCCCGCCGCCACCTCGCCCAGGTTGTACGCGCTTTACCCAGGTTGCAACCTGGGTAAAGCGGGAACTTCCCAGGTTTACCTGGGGAACCGACAAACCCCCGCGCCCTCAGCCGATGGCGGCGAGGACCTCGTCGGGGGCGTCGAAGTTGGCGTAGACGTTCTGGACGTCGTCGGAGTCTTCGAGGGCGTCGATGATCCGCATCAGCTTCTCGGCGGTCGCGGCGTCGACCTCTTGGGTGAACTCCGGGACGAAGGAGACCTCGGCGGAGTCGTAGTCCAGGCCGGCGGCCTGCACGGCGGTGCGGAGGGCGACGGTGTTGGCGGGGTCGCTGACCACCTCGAAGCTCTCGCCCAGGTCGTTGACCTCCTCCGGGTCAGCGTCGAGCGTCGCCTCGAGGACGTCGTCCTCGCTGATCTCCCGGCCGTCCTGCTGCTTGGGGATGACCACGACGCCCTTGCGGCTGAACACCCGGGCGGTGGAGCCCGCGTCGGCCATGGTGCCGCCGTTGCGGGTGACCGCGACCCGGACCTCCGAGGCGGAGCGGTTGCGGTTGTCGGTGAGGCACTCGATCAGCATCGCGATGCCGGCCGGGCCGTACGCCTCGTACATCAGCGTCTCGTAGGCCGCCCCGCCGGACTCCGCACCCGACCCACGCTTGATGGCGCGCTCGATGTTGTCTTTCGGCACGGAGGTCTTGCGCGCCTTCTGGACGGCGTCGTACAGCGTCGGGTTGCCGTCGAGGTCACCGCCGCCGAGCCGCGCTGCCACCTCGATGTTCTTGATCAGCTTCGCGAACGACTTGGCCCGGCGTGCGTCGACCACGGCCTTCTGGTGCTTGGTGGTTGCCCACTTGGAGTGTCCGGACATGGCCCCGATCCTACCGGCCGGAGCTCAGCCGCCCGTCAGCGTGGGATGTGCCACCGCGGCGTGCTGGGCTTGGTCTTCCACTCCACCATCGACCACTGGTTGCGGCTGGCGGCCCGCATCAGCGGGATGTCGGGGCTGACGGCGACCGGGTGGCCGACCGTCTCCAGCATCGGCAGGTCGGAGTGGGAGTCGGCGTAGGCGAAGCTGCGGCTCAGGTCGACGTCGTGCAGCGAGGCGTAGCGCTTGAGCCAGGCGGCCCGGGACTCCCCCACCAGCGGCGGCGTGACCAGGAAGCCGGTGCACCGGCCCTGATCGTCGGTGGCCAGCTCCGCCGCCACGATCACGTCGAAGTACTCCCGCAGCGGCCGGGTCAGCGTCCGGACCGCCCCGGTGATGAGGATCGTCCGGTGGCCGGCGGCGCGGTGCTCCTGGATCCGCTCGAGGGCGTCGGGTGACAGCCGGCTGAGGATGTAGGGGGCCAGCGTCGTGTCCACCCGGTGCTCCAGGGCCGCGAGGTCCAGGCCCCGGTAGCGCCGGTAGACCGCGCGCAGGAAGCTGCCACGGTCACGCTGCTCGGCGAGCAGGTAGCCCGGCAGCCGGCGGGCCACCTGCCCCACCTCCGCCAGCTGGCGGCCGCGCGGCAGCTCCGGCAGCCGCGACCACAGGTACTGCTCGATCACGTTCGTCGTCATGATCGTGCCGTCGAGGTCGAAGATCGCCACCGCCGAGGCACCCGCGGTGTCCTTGCTGAGGTCGCGCATGGTGCTGGGCCGGGCGCCGCGTTTGCGACGCAGCGCATCCATCCGCCGGACGGAGGAGGTCACCGAGGGGCAGTGCACGTCCTCGATGTAGGTCTTCCAGTCGAAGACCGCGGTGTCGAAGGCGAACGCGTCGACGTCAGCCGGGTCCAGTGCCGTGGTCAGGGCGAGGGTGTTGTCGTCCACGAAGTGCAGCTCGGACTGCGCGTACTCGTTGTAGAGGCTGTGGTAGCGCTTCAGGAAGTCGAGCCGCTGCCGGAAGCGGTCCAGCTCGCGCGCGGCCTTGCGGGTGCGGTCGGACCGGGGTGCCTTGGAGATGACCCGTTCGGCGAGCCAGTGGGCCCGCTCGGAGGTGTTCAGCAGGCGCCCCACCGACGCCGCTCCCGGGAAGTCCCACTCCGGCAGCGGCTCCCCCGGCTTCGCCGTCTTCTCGAGCGGGTGCTCGGTGAAGTAGCTGCGGATGAGGCCGTACATCTCCGCCAGGGTCAGCGGGTTCCGGGCGCCCGAGCTGACGTGGTAGTACTCCGGGTGCCCCGGCTCGGGCAGGGTGGCGCAGACCGCGACGATCGCGTTGACCACCAGGTCGCAGGGCACGATGTCGAGCACCGAGTCCGGGGAGCCCGGGAACTCGGGGAGCTCGCCCCGCCCGTAGGCCAGGATCAGCGGCTCGGCCATCTTGAACCCCTCGATCCAGCCGACGTGCGGCCGCTCGAGGGCGGACTCGATGATGCTGGGCCGGACGATCGAGGCGCGGTGGTGGTCTCCGGGACGGGTGGCCCAGCCCTCGACCACCCGCTCCCCCATCGCCTTGGTGAAGGTGTAGCAGTCGGTCCAGCCCAGGCTGCGCGCCCGCTCGGTGCCGATCCGGACCAGCTCGTCCTTGACCCACTGCCGGCGGGCCGCCTCGGTCGCGCGGGCGGCGGTGAGCAGCCCGGCGCGGCTGTGCTCCTTCTCCGCCTTCTTGCGCTCGCGGGTGAGGAGGTCGGCGCCGCGCGACCGGTCCTCGACCACCTGGCGCTGGCCCAGTCCCCAGCGGAGCTCGGACTCGAGGTCGACGTCGTGCTCGACCGGGGCCTCGGGGATGCTGCCGCGGCGCCGGCCCGCGACGTACGCCGTGGAGATGTGCACGTAGTGGATGTCCCGACCGCTGGCGGCCTGGGCCTCGTCGATCCGCTCCAGCAGGTCGCGGACGCCGATG
>JBJMIS010000071.1:0-57016 GCA_045806705.1 Friedmanniella sp. | reverse complement strand
GATCCGACCGGGTATGAGGCTGTGAGCTGGGAGGGCGACACCCCGGCGGCCTACGTCCTACCCATGGCACGCCTGAGAACACTGATGAGCACGGCGGCGCCGTCCGGCTCGATCGAGCCCGACGAGCAGCGGTGGGACGCGGAGCGGGTCCGCCGCCATGACGAGGAGAGGAGCGCCCTGGGACTCGCGGTGCACACGGTCGCCGCCCTGCGCTCCGGCACCGGCGAGCTGGTGGGCTACACAGAGCTGACGGTCAGCCCCCGCACGCAGGCTCTCGCCATGCAGGGCGACACGTTCGTCGCGCCGGAGCACCGAGGCCACCGGCTGGGCTGGGACCTCAAAGTCACCAACCTGGCGCGAGCCCGACTCGCGCACCCGCTCCTGAGCCGGGTGATCACGACCAACGCCGGGGAGAACGAGGGGATGCGGGCGATCAATCTTCGCCTGGGATTTCGCGAGGTCGGCATCGATGGCAACTGGCAGAAGATCATCGGCCATCAGCATTGACCTGGTCTCCCTCACTGGCTCAGAGCTCAACCAGTGAAGATGGGCTCGGCTTATCCGGGGCTCTCCTCGCAGTTCGCGGACCAGGCCGTCAACGGAAGGTTGTAGAGGCGGATCCACCGACCGTCGATGGTGCGGTAACTGGACTCGTACTCCCAGCCCTGCGCTTCGTAGAACGGGCCAGCACCCGTGGGCCCGTCGAGCGTCGCCAAGCTGATTCGGCCGGCGCCCGAAGCCCGAGCGATCTCGGTGAAGTTCTGCACGAGCGCTCGGCCCACTCCGCGAGAACGCGCATCCTCCGACACGGCGATGTGCGACAAGACAGCAACTGAACCCACGGTTGGCTGCCGAGCATCCGAGAGTCGGCTCAGGATCCGGCGAAGCCGCACCTTGGTGCGGCGGGCGAGAAGCCTGACTGCCAGACCAGGTCGCAGCGCCAAGCCGACGGAGGAGGTCGACAGCAGCGCTACTCCGTGCCGACGCAGCAGCAAGCGCCTGTGCTGGTCGGTGTCGAGAACACCGACGAGGTATCCGCACGGCTCACCGTCCATCTCAGCGACAGTGGCAACGGCGAATGGCGTATTGAGGAACGACTTGTAGTACTGCCGGAGGAACAGTGGCCCCAGCCGGGCCATGACGTTATCCGGGAAGTGCTTGCTGTGTTCGGCGATAGCGAAGGGCAGGTCACTATCCTCCAGCCGCCGCAGGGATGCCACGGACGACCCGTCAAGGTTGGGCTTGAGTGGAGTCCCCGAGTCCATGCTCGGCACCCTACTCAGCGATACCGATCTTCGGGAGGTATGGGAAAGAAACCAGCAGCGGGCCTGGCAAGGTACGAATCATGGTTGCGTCACGGAGGCGTCCCACCATGCCAGCACCCGCGTTCCGTAGAACGTGAGCCACTTCGAGGGCTCGCCGGGCGGGACATCGACCTCGAACCACACCCGGCCGGGATGGCGGCGCTCCTGCAGCCACGTGCCGTCGTCGCGGCGCGCGGCCCGAACCACCTCGACCGCGTCAGCGAGCCGGGGGTCGGGCGCAGTCCCGTCCTGCGCCGCCGCCGCACGGAAGTAGTCGGCGGCGTTCAGCGCGCTGTAGAACCAGCGGAACGGGTAGGCGAACCGCGTCACCCACGGCCCGACCGGCTCCCCCGTCGTCAGGGTGCGCAGCAGGCGACGCTCCAGCAGGTACTCCTCACCGGCTCTACGGGCGGCCCGCAGCTCGTCGCTGCCCCCAGTCGCAACCTCGTAGGACAAGAGTCCCCACAAGGAGTTGAGCGTGGAGTGGAACGATGACCGGGTCGAGCCCTCGACCCACTCACAGTTCCAACCGCCGTCGGCCATCCGGTGGTCGAGGAACCACTGGGCGATTCCCGAGACATCGGCACCCAACCAGGCGCCGTTGGCGAGCGTGTAGGCGTTGATGCAGCAGTCGACCTCGCCGCCCCAGTACGGCAGGTCGTCGTACTCCCAGCGACTGTTGGCGGCGAGCAGATCAGCTGTCCCGGCGAGCGCAGCGGCATCGAGGCCCCAGTCGCGGAGTGTGTTGAGCGTCCACGTGGTCGCCGTATACGGCTGCCCCGCATCCTCAGCCGCCTCGGGGCCCTGGAAGTCGTAGTCGCTGGGGAAGTAGGCCCCGCCGGCCCATTGCCCATCGGGATCCTGCAGAGCCAGCAGCCGCGCGCCGAACCCTTCCGTGGCGATCCGGGCGCGCGTGGCCTCCCAGACCTCGCGCGGCTCGCCCGCAAGGTCGCGCTCGACCTGCCAGCGCAGCGCCGGGTCGGCATCGAGCATCCAGCCAAGGAGTGAGGAGTCAAGGGCCATCGCGGCAGGGTACCCCTGGTTCTCCCCGAGCCGGCGACTCTCGACCAGAGGTCAACTCTGGCGTGCCCGCAGCTTCGGTGTTGAAGAACGCCTCGGATATGACGAGGCCCAGGATTCCTGCTCGAGGACTACGACGACGGACCGAACGCAACCGCCATTGGCATTCGCGTTGGGAAACGGTCAGGAGGGCTTGCGAACGGCACAAGAATTGTGAACTATTCCCCCGGTAGACGGGGGTGCCGAGAGCGAGCAGGTGAAGCATCGGAAACGCAACCGAAAGCGATTCGTACGAGCATTCACGAAGGATCCTGCCATTCCGCACCAGCCACCGCGAGCCACAGAAAGGGTTCAGTCCTTCCTTGACTGAAGCCGTTGAGTTCGGGCAGGAAAACAACGCGCAGGGCGTCTTGTCGCCGGAAGTTACGGGCTAGTACCGTCGACTCCAGGCCGACTTGCTCCGGCTGTTCTCCAGGGGTGAGCACCCAAGAACGACCGTCAGTGGCGCCCAGGCGACGTGGACCGCTAGGCCGGCCCCGAGGGCAACACGAGTGAGATGGCCGGCCTGTCACCCACCTGAGGAGCACCATGGCCGAGCACGCGGGAAGACTCCAGGCCCGGCATCGAGTCGTACTCCTGGTGTTGCTCCTCCTCACTCTGGCCGCCACGCAGACCACGGTCGCGACCAGCGGCCCGACAACTCTCCGAGCGGAGGCTCAACCGCCGAGCGCGGCCGGGCTCCCGTCCGCGGCGGCAGCGCGCAGCAGGTACGACAAGGCTGTGCTGGCCGACAAGCCCGTAGGGTTCTGGCACAACGCACAGGGCGCCGACCTGGTCAGTCGGCGTAACGCCATCCGGGTCGGCAAACCGGGCAGCACGGTCCTCCCCAACGGCGATACCGCCGCCACCTTCGACGGCTCACGCAGCTACCTCGAGGTGGCCGACAACGACCGGTGGTCACCAGCGACCACAGGGACGCTCACCATCGAGGCATGGATACGCCCCTCAACACTGCGCTTCACCAGCGGTCGGTCCGCCGTCTGCTATGTGCATTGGCTGGGAAAGGGCGTCACTGGCCAGTACGAGTGGGCACTTCGGATGTACTCCGACCTGACGCCCTGCGAGAGCCCGCAACGGCCCAACCGCGTCAGCGTGTACGCCTTCAACCTGCCTGGGGGGCTGGGCACCGGAGCCTACTTCCAGGGCGGCCTCGACGGCGTGCCGGTGATACACAGGGGGGAGTGGGTGCACGTCGTGGGGGTCATCAACGGGAACAAGAAGAGCCGAACCTTCCCCCACGGTTATGTCCGCATCTACCGCAACGGACACCTGATCAACACAAGTGACCTGTTCTCGACCGTACCGGTCACACTGCGCAACGGGAGCGCGCCGCTTCGGATCGGCACCCGCGACCTCGCCTCGTTCTTCCAGGGCTCCATCGGGAAGGTGGCCCTGTACGACTACGAGGTCGCGGGGTCACGGCTGCTCGCCCACTACAACAGCATGGAGTAGCCCGGGCGGCGTCTTCGACGGCGAGGCCCCTTCAGGCGCTGACGTAGAGCGCCAGGTGCTGGCCGGTCAGAGTGGGGCGCGTGGCAACCAGCGCGGCCGGCGGGCCCTCGAAGACGATCCGTCCGCCGTCGTGTCCGGCGCCGGGGCCGAGGTCGATGATCCAGTCGGCGTGCGCCATGACCGCCTGGTGGTGCTCGATGACGATCACCGACTTCCCACCGTCGACGAGCCGGTCGAGCAGGCCGAGCAGCTGCTCGACATCAGCGAGGTGGAGACCGGTGGTGGGCTCGTCGAGCACGTAGACACCGCCCTTCTCGCCCAGGTGGGTAGCAAGCTTCAGCCGCTGCATCTCCCCGCCCGAGAGGGTCGTCAACGGCTGTCCCAGCGACAGGTAGCCGAGTCCGACGTCGGCGAGCCGGGTCAGGATCGCGTGGGCGGGCGGGATCCGCGACTCTCCCGCACCGAAGAACTCCGAGGCCTCCGTCACCGACATCGCGAGGACCTCGCTGATGTCCCGACCCCCTAGGCGGTAGTCGAGCACCGACGCCTCGAACCGCTTCCCCTCGCAGTCAACGCAGGTCGTGCTGACGCCCGCCATCGTCACGAGATCGGTGTAGATCACCCCTGCTCCGTTGCACGTCGGGCAGGCGCCCTCGGAGTTGGCGCTGAACAGCGCAGGCTTCACACCGTTGGCCTTCCCGAACGCCTTCCGGATGGGATCGAGCAGCCCGGTGTAGGTGGCCGGGTTGCTCCGACGTGAGCCCCTGATCGCTGCCTGGTCGATCGTCACCACCCCGTCCCGGTCCGACACCGAGCCGTGGATGAGGGAGCTCTTCCCCGACCCCGCGACGCCGGTGAGCACCACGAGCACCCCGAGCGGGATGTCGACATCGACGTTCTGCAGGTTGTGGGTGCTGGCGCCGCGCACGTCCAGCACTCCCGACGGCGTCCGCACGGTGGGCTTCAGGGCGGCCCGGTCGTCCAGGTGCCGCCCGGTCACCGTGGCGCTGGACCGCAGCCCCTCGACGGAGCCCTCGAAGCAGACAGTGCCACCCGCCGTGCCGGCGCCTGGTCCCAGGTCGACGACGTGGTCGGCGATCCCGATCACCTCCGGCTTGTGCTCGACGACAAGCACGGTGTTGCCCTTGTCGCGCAACCTCAGCAGCAGCTCGTTCATCCGCTGGATGTCGTGAGGGTGGAGCCCGATCGTCGGCTCGTCGAAGACGTAGGTGACGTCGGTGAGCGAGGACCCGAGGTGGCGAATCATCTTGGTGCGCTGCGCCTCACCACCGGAGAGCGTGCCAGAGGGGCGATCGAGGCTGAGGTAGCCCAGCCCGATCTCGACGAACGAGTCCAGGGTCTCCCCCAGCGCACCGACCAGCGGCGCCACCGACGGCTCCGTCAGACCACGCACCCATGCCGCGAGGTCGCTGATCTGCATGGCGCAGGCGTCAGCGATGTTGATCCCCTTGATCCTCGACGAACGAGCCGCCTCGCTCAGGCGCGTGCCGTGGCACTCGGGACAGGTGGTGAAGGTGATAGCCCGCTGCACGAAGGCTCGGATGTGCGGCTGCATCGACTCGGGGTCCTTGGACAGCATCGACTTCTGAATCTTCGGGATCAGGCCCTCGTAGGTGAGGTTGATGCCATCCACCTTGATCTTGGTGGGCTCCTTGTACAGCAGGTTGTCCAGTTCCTTCTTGCTGTACTGGCGGATCGGCTTGCTCATGTCGAAGAACCCGGAGCCCGCGAAGATGCGGCCGTACCAGCCCTCCATGCTGTACCCGGGAATGGTCAGGGCCCCCCCGGCCAGCGACTTGCTGTCGTCGTACAGGGCGGCCAGGTCGACGTCGGTGACCGAGCCGCGACCCTCGCAGCGGGGGCACATCCCGCCGGTGATGCGGAAGTCACGGCGCTCCTTGACGGTCCGTCCGGCGCGCTCGAGAGTGACCGCACCCGCTCCACTGATCGAGGCGACGTTGAAGGAGAACGCTTGAGGCGAGCCGATGTGCGGTGTGCCGAGCCGGCTGAAGAGGATCCGCAGCATCGCATGGGCGTCGGTGGCCGTGCCCACGGTCGACCGGGGATCGACCCCCATTCGCTGCTGGTCGACGATGATCGCCGTCGTCAGTCCTTCCAGGACGTCGACGTCGGGTCGCGCCAGCGTCGGCATGAATCCCTGCAGGAACGCGCTGTAGGTCTCGTTGATCATCCGCTGGGAGTCGGCGGCGATGGTGCCGAAGACGAGCGAGCTCTTGCCCGAGCCGGAGACCCCGGTGAACACTGTCAGCCGCCGCTTCGGGATCTCCACGCTGACGTTCTTGAGGTTGTTCACCCGCGCGCCCTGAACGCGGATCAGGTCGTGACTGTCGGCGATGTGCAGCGCCGGCGAGCGGGTGCCCGTCGTCGTCTCCATGCTCATCGTGTCTCCCTCTGGGTAGCGGGTGGCGGCGGGTCTCGCCGTGGGTCAGACAAGCCAGCGGCCGTCACGCATCAGCTCGCGGTCCGGCAGCTCATCTGCCTCGCGCCAGGCCTGGATACGTCGTGGAGCGATGCGGAACCAGCGGTACGGGGTGCTCAGCTCACGCGGGTCGAAGCCTGTCCGCGCGGCGAACTGGTCACCGCGCTGCTGCGGCAGCGCATCGATGTCGAGGGTCTCGACGACGCCCTCGATCATGGTGACGTCGCGAGTCTGGCCCAGCCCGAGGCGAGCGGTTCCGGTGGCGGCGAGGTTCCTACCGGTTGGGCTGCCGGCCGGGGTGGCCAGCAGCAGGGCCGCCCCGTCCCAGTCGAAGGACAGCGGCACCAGGTACGGCGCACCGTCCGCGGACGCCGTGGCCACCCACAGGTCGATGTCGTGGCTCAGCCGGTGCTCGGTATCGCGACGACGCTGAGCGCGGGAGCGGGGAGCGGCGCTCATCGACGCTGAAGCAGCCTGGGCAGAGCCTTGAACACCGCCTCGGCGCTCCCGAGGTCGACCCCAGGATGCAGTACCGTCTTGGTTCCCGGGCTGGAAGAGCCGGTCATGTTCACTCCTTGATCGCGGCGGTGAGGCCCCGCCGTCACTCTAGGTGCGGCTTCCCGATCGCGCCTCCCCTTCAAGGCCGGACGGACTCGTATGCGCGCCCTCGGGGAGGTCGAGTGGGAGCTCCGCCGGTGACCGGTACCACGAGCGCGGCATAGGCAGGGACGGCGCCGGGTCGAGACACGGCGGGCGACCGAAAATGGCTTCGTGTCAGCCGTTGCGGGTGGCGGTCGTGGGGATCTGTACTGGAAGGGCCAGCGCAACCCATCCCCCTGCTTGTCAGCGACGGACACGGGACCCCTCCTGGTACTCCGGCCGCCAGTCAGGTCGCCGGTGAGCGCAAGGGAAGGAAGTCCCTCATGCCCGTTTTCCAGACCCGGTTCACCACCGGTCTCCTCATCGGTGCCCTCGCTACCGGGCTCGCCACGGCCACCGCGGCCAGTCTGGCTGCTCCGTCGGCGGCTCGCCCAGCGACTCCCCCGTCCGTGACCGCCGCCGCTTCCGTCAGCTTTCACCTCACCCCATCCTCGAAACAACTGGCGAAGTGCATGCCGAAATCCGACGTGGACATCAAGGTGTCGTTGACTACCGATGCCGTCGGCTTCGACACCTTCGCCATCTCCGCCAGCGGGTTGCGCGCGAAGAGGGCCTTCACCGTATTCCTGCTCCAGAGGGCCGACTCCCCCTTCGGCGCCGCGGAGTACATCGGGGATATCACGACCGACGACAAGGGTCACGCCAGCAACCAGTTCCGACTCATCGTTCAGGAGGCATTTTCCTCGACCCTGGTGAACGGCAAGCGAGTCAGAGTTGATCTCAACCGTGTCGGGATGTGGTTTGCGGAGCCAGCCGGGGACGATTTCTGTCTGGGTGCGGGCAAGGGGGCGGTGACCCCGTTCGACGGTGACAATGAAGCGGGCGTGCAGGCCTTCAACAGTCTCAAGGCCAGCGCCCTGCCAGCGCCCTGATCCGGCCCATCAAGCACCGCGACTGAGTGCGGACACCAGAAGAGTTCCCTCGAGGGGGTGCGCCGAGACGCCCGACCTGCTCGCCCAGGGCGGGGGACGTCTGCGTCCCCCGCCCTGGGCGGCGGGCGTCGGGCGGAGTCAGCCCTTGCGCAGGGTCAAGGCGTCCAAGCGACCGACTGTGCCGTCGGACGAAGCACTCTTGGCACCCACGGTCAGTGGTGCGCGATTCGACACCCTGCCCGGATCGGCATCGCTGGATGCCTCGGTGCTGCCGTTGACTCTCAGGCGCACTCCGGAACTCGACTTGGTGCACTCGACCTTGTTCCACGACCCGTCGACGACGTTTGAGGTGCCGAGGAGATCGACGCTCCTGGCGCCGCGGAAGTGGCAGAAGACCCGGCCGTTCGGCCTCACCTCGAGCTTCCAGTCGCCGCCGGCAGTCGTCGAGAGACCCTTCCGGGCGAGGTCGAAGGAGTCCGCGCCCACTGACGACGGCTTGGTGTAGGACTTGAAATAGATTGACACGCTGAATCTCGCGCTGCCCGGGTTCAGCGCTGAAGCGTGCGGGACGACGACAACGTCACCGTCGCCGGTGAACTTGTAGGCCCGGTCGTCATCGCGGTGGTGGCCGCGGTGCCAGCGGCCGCCGTCATCGATCCGATGACCGTCCACGCCCAGGATGACTCCACCCTGGATGGTTCCGTTATAGGTCCCGGTGCGGTCATGCATGGTATGGCCCCGCGTTTCATCCATGCTCCAGCTGATGACAGTGGCCGCGTCAGCCGGGATCGGGTTGAGACTCATCACTGCTGCCACGGCCACGGCGCCTGGAATGGAACACCACTTCAACACTTGAACCCCCGTAGTTGCTGGTTGTTGCGGCCCGGCTCAAACGAGCGTCCGGGCCCATAGCACTCCCGCGCGCTACTCGTCAGCGCAACGTACAGCATGCCGGGGAACGGTGTGCACTCCAGGTCGTGGAAAAGCGACTCGGTGAGGCTGAAAGCCCACGTGGATACGTCTGTCCCTGGACTCCAGGGTCGGTTGAGGCCCGAGCCGGAAAATGCGACATCGATCACATGTGCCGCAGGCGCGAAGAGTCGTGGAGGGTGTGAGGGCCGGTTGAGGCGATTGCATGGCGTCGTCGGCCCGCGCAGAACCCGGGGCGCGCTGGGCTTCCCGAACTGCTCGGCGAGCTCGGATGCGACAGCACCGGACAGAACCGACGCCTTCACACCTCGTCACGAAATCGAGCGAGAATGTCTACCACAATGGCTTATGTCATCTGCATGATGACGAGCACCAGGACGATGATGACCAGCACGCCGATAATGGTGCCGATAATGCCTCGGTTCATTGTGTTCCTCCTTCCCTGTCAGAGTGGGTCCGCCAGTCGACTAGGTCCAGCGTTGCACTGATGGCCGAGTGTCGTGATGCCCGTTCGGAAGGTTGCGGTAGCGGACGCGTGAGCCGCCCCGGGCCACGAACTTCCTCCAGCGTTCACGGGCGCTGTCGAGGTGCAGGGCAGGCGGATCTTCGTCCACACCCTGTGCTGACGTCACGGCGTTTCCCCTCTGCGTCAGGGGCCGGCACCCCCGGTACCCGACCCAGGGTCACAGGCTAGAGCCGATCGGCAGCCGCGGGAGCGATAACCGCCAACCTTCGGCCAATCTTGAGTGTGGCATCTCCACGTGCCACAGCCCAGGTCAGGACGGCCAGACGAGGGGCCAGGGAACAGACCCCCTCGTCCGGCTGACTCTCTGGCGCAGAATCGGCGACTCAGCTGTGTTGGGTGGCGGCGAGCTGGACCGGGAGGGCGGCGATGTAGCGCTGCATGAAGTCGTTGAAGCCGGCGACATCGGCCGGGTCAGGGTCGATGGTTTCGAGCGTGGCGGTGGCGAAGACGTCGTCGGCAAGGAAATCCGTCAGGGAGCGACGGTCAGGGCGGGCGGCGAAGGCGGCGAGCACCGCGATGCCCCAGGCGCCGCCCTCGGCGGCCACGTCACCCACCGTGACCGGGGTGTCAATGGCTGCGGCGAGCAGGCGCTGTCCTACACCTGGGGTCTTGAAGAGGCCACCGTGGGCGAACATGTTGTCCAGTGGCACGGCCTCGTCCTTCTGCAAGACGTCCATGCCGATGCGCAGAGTAGCCAGCGACGCGAACAGGTGTGTACGCATGAACGTGGCCAGGTCGAACCTGCCGTCCGGCGAGCGAAGGAACAGCGGCCGACCCTCCTCAAGATCGGTGATCGGTTCGCCGGCCAGGTAGTTGAAGGCCACCATGCCGTCGCAGTTCGGTGCTCCGCTCAAGGCGGCGGTGAACAGGGTCTTGAAGATGGTCGCACTGTCGGCGCTGCTGCCCAGCAGCTGGGCGAACTCGGTGAAGAGACCCACCCATGCATTGAGCTCGCTGGCGCCGTTGTTGCAGTGCACCATCGCCACGAGATCGCCGGCTGGGGTCGTCACCAGGTCCAGTTCTCGGTGCCGTCGGCTCAGCTCATGCTCCAGCACGACCATGGCGAAGATGCTGGTGCCGGCCGATACGTTCCCGGTTCGCGGCGCGACGGAATTGGTGGCGACCATGCCGGTGCCCGCGTCACCTTCGGGGGGGCACAGCGGCACACCGCCCTGCAGTCGACCGGCCGGGTCGAGCAGGCGAGCACCTGCGGCGGACAGCGTGCCCGCGTTTTCGCCGGCCTTTCTCACGGTGGGCAGCAGCGTCGCCAGCTTCAGCGGGACCCCGGCCTCGGCGACCAGTCGGTCGAACGTGTTGATCATGGCGGCGTCATAGCCGCCGGCGGCGACGTCGATGGGGAACATGCCGCTGGCGTCACCGATGCCGATAACCTTCTCGCCGGTCAACTGCCAGTGGATATAGCCGGCCAACGTGGTCAGGTAGTCGATCTGGCCGACATGGTCCTCGCCATTCAGAATCGCCTGGTACAGGTGGGCGACGCTCCATCGGTGCGGGATGTTGTACTCGAGCTCCTCACTCAGCCGCTCGGCGGCCGCACCGGTATTGGTGTTGCGCCAGGTGCGGAAGGGGACGAGAAGCTCGCCGGCGGCGTCGAAGGCGAGGTATCCGTGCATCATCGCGGAGATCCCGACGGCGCTGACAGTAGTCAGCTCCACGCCGTACCTGCGTGACACGTCGGCCGCGAGGTCGCGGTAGCAGGCCTGGAGCCCCTCCCACGCCGCGTCCAGGGAGTAGGTCCACAGCCGGTCGACCAGTTGGTTCTCCCAGTGGAAGCCGCCGGTCGCGAGCGGCTCGTGGTCAGGACCGATCAGTACGGCCTTGATCCGCGAGGAACCAAGCTCGATGCCCAGGGTGGTGCGGCCGTCGATGATGACCTGGGGGTCGCTGATCCTCGACGGTGCGTCGGCGGGGTTGGTGGGCGTGGAGTGGGCGTAGTCACCGGTCGGCATGTGTTCACGCGTCCTTGCGTTGTCGTGATCTGGGCTGAGGTTGCGGCGAGCTGGTACGAGGCAGTGTGCATGACGGCCCTGGGAGTGGGCGACTTCCCCGCCCGGCGGCCTCCTGACTCTGGTAGCGGACGTCGGGCACGTTGAGGTTCAGCTGGTCACGCGGCAACGCGATGCTCTCCTCCTCCGACACCCAATCCCCTCCGGCTACGGTCGTCGCCGGTCTCGAGGGGCGAGCACTGCCTGAACCCCGACGCGAGGATCATGATGACCGATGGCGGGCCACGGCGACCACTGCTAGCTTGCTGGGGGCCGGCCAGAGAACGAGGAGGTGGTACCTGTGAGACCAGCATCGACATGGGTGCTCCCCTCCGGGGTCACGGTCGGACGATAGGTCGTCCGGGAGCGCCGTTCCGAAGCATTCCCGGAAGGCACCATCATGCGATTCACTTCCGAACAGCGCCTCGACGAGGGCGTCCTCGAACGAGAATTCAGCCTGGGCGAGATTCCCGGCGTCCTGTGGACGCCTCGATCCTCACCGGCTCCGCTGATCCTGATCGGCCACAACGGCGGCCTGCACAAGCGACTTCCGCGGCTGGTGACGCGGGCCCGGCACTACGCGGCGCAGTACGGCTTCGCGGCGGCCGCCATCGACGCCCCCGGACACGGTGACCGGCCCCGTTCCGCGGTCGATGAGCAGGCCCGCGCCGACTTTCGCCGCGCGACGGAGGCCCGCGAGCCGGTCGATGAGATCATCGACGCCTACATCCTCCCGCTGGTCGAGAAGGCGGTCCCGGAATGGCGGGTCACCCTGGACGCCCTCCTTGCACTGCCTGAGGTCGGTGGCCGGGCTGGGTACGACGGCATGACCGCCATCGGAATTCGGCTGGCGCTGGTCGAGCCGCGCATCTCCGCCGCTGTCTTCTTCGGCATGGGCTTCGTGCCCGCCACTCTGCGGGAGGCCGCCCGGCAGGTCACCATCCCTCTGCAGTTCCTGCTGCAGTGGGACGACGAAGGGATGGAACGGCAGCCGGTCCTGGACCTCTTCGACGCCTTCGGCAGCAAGGAGAAGACGCTGCACGCCAATCTGGGTGGGCACGCCGGCACCCCGTGGTTCGAGGTGGATGACGCGGCTCGGTTCTTCAGCCGCCATTTACGCTAGCCGCCGCCTGAGGTGCGGCTTACTCATGCGCCGAGGCCCCCTGCCAGACTTGGGAAGCCTCGTGACCCGCTGACGTGCTTAGCCAGCCGCAAGGCTGCAGTCGATGAAGGAGTTCTCTAGATGCGAGTCGTTGTGACCGGAGGAACGGGACGGGCCGGACGCTGGGTCGTCCGCCACCTGGCGGAGGCTGGCCATGAGGTGGTGAATTTCGATGTGGTGAGTCGACCGGAGCTGGAGCTTCCAGGCGACTTCTGTCGGGTCGATCTGGCGGACGCGGGCAAGGTCTATGACGCGCTCTTCCAGTTCCGGCCCGAGGGCATCTGTCACCTGGCCGCGAACCCTGCCCCCAGTGGTCAGGCCCAGATCGATGTCTTCGACAACAACGTGCTCAGCGCTCACAACCTGATGCAGGCGGCGGGTGATCTCGGAGTTGCCCGGGTGGTCTACGCCTCCAGTGAGATGGCGACCGGACTGCTCACCGAGGACGTTGTCCCCGCGCGGATCCCGTTCGACGAGACCGAACGGCATCCCTCACCGAACGCGTACGCCCTCAGCAAGTACATCAGCGAGGTGATCGGCGACTCGGTCGCGGTCCGGTACCCCCAGACCGCCTGGGTGGGGCTGCGCATCAACAACGTCATCGCGCCCGACGGCTACCACCGATTCCAGGAGGAGTGGGACGACCCGAGCCTGAGCAAGGCCAACTTCTGGAGCTACATCGATGCGCGCGACGTCGGTACGGCCTACCGCGCGGCGCTGGAGGGAACCAGCACCGGACACGAGGTATGCCTGATCGCCGCGGCGGACACCCGGGCCAAGCGAGGGCTGCGGGAGCTGATGGCTGACTTCTACGACGGATACGACCACTTCGCCAGCGACTATCACGACCCGATGTCCGCCTTCGACTGCGGCAAGATGAAGGCGCTGTTCGGCTGGACCCCGAGCTACAGCTGGCGGGACCACTAAGCCCGGCATCAGCAGGTCCCCGAAGCAGCGTGGCCGCCCGTCAGCACGCGGCGGCACCTGCGTTGCCGGCCGGTCGCCCCTAGACTGACAACCATGTCCGCCGAGATGACCTCGGGGGAACCCGCCAGCAGGGCAACGCTCGCCGAGGTCGCCGCCCTCGCCGACGTCTCGATCTCCACAGTCTCCAAAGTGCTCAACGGGCGCAGCGGCGTCTCCGGAGAGACCCGCGCGCGCATCGAGGCGCTCCTGCAGGACCACCAGTACAACCGCCGTAGCCCGGGCCCCAATCACGCTCCGCTGATCGAGGTGCTCTGCTTCGAGATCGCCAGCTCGTGGGCGGCCGAGGCGATCGCAGCGATCGAACGGCTGGCTCGTGAGCACGGCGTCGGCTTGGTGGTCTCGGGCACGAACGACCGCCAGACACCGGACCTGGACTGGATCGAGGGGGTGCTCAACCGCCGCCCGCTCGGAGTCATTCTCGTCGCCTGCAACCTCCTCGAAGCCCAGAAGCGGCAGCTTCGCTCACGCAACATCCCCTTCGTCCTGTTGGATCCCCCCGGGCAACCAAGTCCGGACGTCCCCTCGATCGGCTCTGCCGACTGGAGCGGGGCGTACGCAGCGACGCAGCATCTGATCGAGCTCGGCCATCGAGAGATCGCCATCATCACCGGGCCCGAGGACATGATGACCGCGACTGCCCGACTCTCGGGTTTTCGCGCCGCACTGGAGAGCGCACGGATCCCGCTCCGCCCGGAGTACGTGCGACGCGGGGAGTTCCACCACAGCGACGGCATAGCCGCCGCCCGCACGCTCCTCTCCATGCCCGTGCCACCCACCGCGATCTTCGCCTCCTCAGATGTCCAGGCGCTCGGCGTGTACGAGGCGGCGCGGGCCCTCGGGGTCAGCATCCCCGCAGAGCTGTCGGTGGTCGGATTCGACGACCTCAAGATCGCCCGGTGGGCGGGACCGGCTCTCACCACGGTCCGCGTCCCCATTGCCGAGATGGCGGAACAGACCGTGCTGGTCGTGCTCGACCTCCGCAATGGACGAGCGCCGGCGTTCTCGCGCGTCGAGATGGCCACAACGCTCGTCGTACGCGAGAGCACCACCGTCCCGGCAACCTCGACCTCCCGAAAGTTTCCTTAGCCAAATCGAAACTTGACCGACCCTGAGTCAGGAAGTATCGTCCCTGCATCGCGGCGAGTTGCGCTTCCCGTAGCTCGAAGTGGAGGACAGCGGAGTTGCCACCGCAACCGCAGGCAGCGGGCTACGCAGTGACGCCGTTCCTCATCCCACCTTGGGCTTGCAGCCCACACACGGCGTTCCGGGTGCTGCACAAGCGTCCGCAGATCAAAGAGGATCAGCATGAACTTCACACTCCGGCTGAAGGCATTTCGATCACTCGCCGCTCTGACGGCGGCGACCCTCGCGCTGACGCTCGGCGCGTGCGGCGGCCCGGTAGGTGGTGGCGGCCAGGGAGGCCAGCAGGACCAGGGCCAAGACCAGGGAGGCGGGTCCGCGACGTCGGGCACCGTCAACTGGTGGGGCTGGACGCCCACCGACGTGGCCACGGCGAACGGGTACATCGCCGCGTTCAACAAGGAATATCCCGACATCAAGGTCAACTTCAAACTGGTCTCGATCCCCGACTGGCAGGCAGCGCTGACGCCTGCGCTGCGATCGGAGAGCGGCCCAGACGTCTTCGACATGCAGCCGGGTTCCTATGTGTCCAAGTACAAGTCCTTCACCGAGGACCTGACTCCGGTCATCGCCAAGGCGTTGGGCGATGACTGGCAGTCGAAGGTCGCTCCAGCAGGTGTCACGGGGTTGACCGCGGACGGCAAGCTGACCGCACTGTCGGTCGGCGCGGTGTACTCGGGCACCCTGTGGATCAACCAGGGCCTGTTCGACAAGTACAACCTGAAGGCGCCCACCACGCTGGACGAGTGGGAGAAGGTTTGCCAGGAGTTCAAGTCGCACGATCAGGGCTGCTTCGTCCAGGGCGCGGCGGGTGCCGGCTTCGACCAGGACACGCTGCAGGCCATCGCGAACTCCGTCGAGCCGGGACTGTGGACCCGGGCCTCGAAGGGCGAGGCCAAGTGGAACGAGCCCGGCATGGTCAAGACGTTGGACCTGTGGGGCCAGCTGTTCAAGCGCGGGATCATGCAGGAGGGCGCGGTTGGCTACCAGCAGTACCCGGACGCCAACAATGACTTCCTGACCGGCAAGTACGCGATGGTCATGATGGGCACCTGGTACACCCAGTACTCGACAGAGAAGGCGATGACGGCGGCCCTCAAGGCGGCAGGCGTCTCGGGAGCGAAGCCGTTCCCCATCGCGCCGATCCAGTTCCCCGACGTCGCCCAGGCGGGCAACACCGGCGAGATGTTCGGTGATGCCGACTACGGGCTGTCAATCTCCACCAAGGCCAAGGACAAGGCGGCCGCCGAGACCTTTGTCACCTGGCTCACCACCTCGCAGGTGGGACAGCAGGCGGTGGCCGACCAGCTGAACGACGTACCCGCACTGAAGGGCATCCAGCCCAACTTCGAGCAGATCAAGTTCGTCGACGCTGCGGTGCAGGAGAAGCCGGTGAAGGATCTGCTCGCCAAGGTGGCCACCGTCGAGCAGCCACGCTTCGCGCTGCTGAACCAGGACGTGCAGGACGCCATCTTCCAGGCGGCGACCTCGGTGGCCACCGGCAAGTCCACGCCGGAGGAGGCCGCGAACACACTGCAGCAGGCGGCAGAGGCGGCGGCCCAGTAGCGATCAGCGCGGATCGACAGGGGGTGCAGCATGGCTGAGACATCGGTAGCGGAACGCGGGCTTCGCGAGGGGCCCGCCCCCGCAACACGCGGCGGCGGGAGGCGTGGCCGCCTGCAACCACCCGGGCTGCCGTGGATCCTGCCGGCGCTGGTGCTGTGCGTCGGGCTGATCTACTACTGCATCTGGTACACCGCCCTCATCTCGACCTGGGACTGGGACGGCATCGACCCCAACCCGGAACGGGTGGGAGCCGAGAACTACCTGCGGATCGCCCAGGACCCGATCTTCTGGGCGACCATCCGGCACACCATTGTCTTCTTCGTCGTCACGTTCGTCGTGCAGACCGCTCTCGGCCTCATCTTCGCCGTGCTGCTGCACTCGAAGGTGCGGCTGGCGGTGGTCTACAAGGTGATCATCTTCATTCCCGTGGTGCTGGCCCCGGCCATCACGGCTCCGGTTTTCCGCAGGATGTACGCGCCGGACGGGCAGGTCAACGCACTGCTGGAGTTCGTCGGGCTCGGCTCCCTGGCTCAACCCTGGATCGGCCAGGAGAGCACCGCTCTTCCGGTGATCATGGCGGTCACCGTCTGGCAGTGGACCGGTCTGACGTTCGTGCTCTACTTCGCGGCGATGGGACAGATCGACCAGTCCACCATCGAAGCGGCCCGAATCGACGGCGCCGGCAACTTCCGCACGCTGACCCACATCATCTGGCCGGGTGTGCGGGGCACGACCCTGGCTATGGCGATCCTCAGCGCCATCGGCGCCCTGAAGACCTTCGACGTGCCCTACCTGATCACTGTCGGCGGGCCGAACTACGCCACCGAGTTCCTCGGCACCTACATCTACCGGAAGACCATCACGCAGTCGCACATCGGCTACGGGGCGGCTCTCTCGATCATCCTGCTCGTGCTGGCGTTGGTCATGGCCTTGATCCTGCAGGTCCGGGGCGGCGAGAAGAGGGTGGTCCGCTGATGTTCGAAGTCCGCACCGTGTGGGGTCGCATCCTGCTCCAGGTGGTCGTCACGCTGCTCGTACTGCCCTTTCTGTTCCCTCTGATCGCGATGGTGCAGGGCTCCTTCGCCGGCGACGGGTGGCGCAACTATGCGGCGGTCCTGGCAGTGCCCGGCCTCCCGCGCTTCTTTCGTAACACCGTGGTGATCGCAGCCGGGACGATCGCGATCGTCTACGTCGTCACCATGCTCGCCGCCTACGGCTTCGGGAAGCTGCGCATCCGGGGGCGTGAGGTGTACTTCTGGCTGTTGCTGGCCTGCCTCACCCTGCCTGAGGTGGTGCTGCTCACCCCGCTGTTCACCACGGCGCAGGCGTTCGGCTTCTTCGACACCTACTGGGCCGTGATCCTTCCACTGGCCGCGCTGCAGGTGCCGTTCGCGGTCCTGCTCGCCCGCAACTTCGTCCAGGGAATCCCCGACGAGCTTTTCGAGGCTGCCCGGGTCGACGGCGGCACCGTGATCAACGGGTTCCGCCACCTGGTGATCCCGCTCACCAGGCCCATCGCCGCCGCGGTGCTGATCTTCACCCTGATCGGGGCATGGAACAACTACCTCTTCCCGCTGGTGTTCCTCCAGTCCACCGAGATGCAGACGATCACCCTGGTGCCGCAGTACTTCGTCGGCCAGTTCAGCAACGACCAGACCAAGATCCTCGCCTCAGCCGTGATCACCGCCATCCCGGAGGTCGTCGCCTACCTCTGCCTCCAGCGCCTGTTCGAGCGTGGCCTGGCGGCAGGAGCCATCAAGTAGTCCCAGCGCAATCGCGCCCCGGCAGAAGGAGCACCGTGCCACTGATCCAGATCGACCTCGACCGCGAACTGTTCGACACCCATGGTGACCAGCTGAGCGCCGCGGTGCACAAGGCGCAGATCGATGCGCTCGACATCCCCTCCGACGACCTCTTCCAGGTCTTCACACCGCACGGACCAGGCGAGCTCCGCTTCGATCCCGGGTACAACGGGGTTGATCGGCAGCAGCTGCTGCTGCTCCGCATCACGATGGTCCACATGTACGACCTGGCGACCAAGCAGCGGCTGTTCCGCGCCATCGTGGAGCGGTTCGCTGAGGCGGGCATCCGGCCCGAGGACATCTTGATCTCCGTCGTCGAGAACGGGGTCGAGGACTGGTACGCGGGCCGGCTCTGACGAAGCGGTCACGCCCGACACACACCGAAGGACCGAACAGTCATGATGCGACACGACGGCGCGCCCCTGCGCGTCCTCTATATCGGCGGTACCGGCACGATCAGCGCATCCTGCGTCCGGCTCTCCGTGGCCAGCGGGATGTCGGTGGCGGTGTTGAACCGGGGCCGCAACAGCGCCGCTCGCCCGAAGCCAGAAGGCGTCACCTGGCTCACCGGCGACGTGACCGACGACGCCTCCCTGCTCGCGGCCCTGGGTGACCAACGGTTCGACGCCGTGGTGAACTTCCTGTCCTACGACGCCGACGACGTCAGTCGGATGGTGGCGATGTTCGGCTCCCGCACCGAGCAGTACGTGCACATCAGCTCCGGCTCCATCTACGCGAAGCCGGTGCTGCAGGCCCCGATCACCGAGTCGACGCCCATCGCGCCGAACCCCGTGCTCCAGTACGCGACGGCGAAGTGGCGGGCGGAGCTGGCGCTGCAGCGTGCGCTGACCGACGAGGGGTTCCCGGTCACGGTCGTCCGACCCTCCCACACCTACGACGACGCGAACCCGCCCGTGCCGGGCGACTGGACGGTCCTGGATCGGCTCGTCCGGGGTGCGGAGATCCCGGTCCACGGAGACGGGACGTCGCTGTGGACGCTGACCCACGCCGAGGACTTCGCCCAGGGGCTCGTCGGTCTCCTCGGGAACCCGCGAACCATCGGCGAGGTGTTCAACATCACCGGTGAGGACGTCTACACCTGGGACCAGATCTACACGATCCTCGCCGACGCCCTCGGGGTCGAGGCCAAGCTGGTACACGTCGCCTCCGAGCTCTTCCCGGTGGTCGCGCCGGACTGGTTCTGGTCCGGGGAGGTGCTGGGCGACATCGGTCACACCGGCGTCTTCGACACAGCCAAGATCCGGCGGTTCGTGCCGGGGTTCGCACCGAAGCTGACGTTCCACCGGGCGGCGAGGCGGATGGTGCAGTGGCGGGCCGACCACCCCGACACGGCCGCAGCCGACCCGGCGACCGACGCCGTACTGGACCGCATCGTCGGCGCCTACCACGCAGCACGGGAGGTCTTTGCCGACCGGGCCCCGCAGCCGGCTGGAGTGGGCGGGTGACGGGCCAGGCGGCTGCTCTTCCGGCACGCGAGCTGGGGCGCACCGGGCTGGCGGTGACCCCGATCTGTTTCGGCACCAGCCCGCTCGGCAGCATGGAGCAGCTGTACGGGTACGCCGTGGACGAGGAGCAAGCGGTCACGACGGTCGCGGCGGCTTTCGCCAGCCCGGTCAACTTCCTCGACACGTCCAACGGCTACGGCGAGAACGGCACGTCCGAGCGTCGGATCGGCGCGGCGATCCGGCAAGCCGGCGGTCTTCCCTCCGGCGTCGTGCTGGCCACGAAGGTCGATCCGGATCCGCTCACCGGGGACTTCTCGGGGAAACGGGTGCGGGCATCGTTCGAGGAGTCCTTGGAGCGCCTCGGCGTCGAGCGGATCGAGCTGCTCCACCTGCACGACCCGGAGCGGATCTCCTTCGCGGAAGGCGTGGCTCCAGGTGGGCCAGTGGAGGCGCTCATCGACCTTCGGGAGCAGGGGCTCGTCGACCACCTGGGGGTAGCCGGGGGGCCGGTGCGCCTGCTCCAGCAGTATCTCGACACCGGCGAGTTCGAGGTGGTGCTGAGCCACAACCGGTACACCCTGCTCGACCGCTCGGCCGAGCCGCTCTTCCGTTCGGCAGCCGAGCGCGGTCTGGGTGTGCTCAACGCCGCGCCGTATGGCGGCGGCATGCTCTCCAAGGGCCCCAGCGTCCAGCAGAAGTACGCCTACGGCTCCCGGGACGCCCGGATCCCGGAGGCCGCCAAGGCGATGGAGGCCGCCTGTCGGCGCTACGACGTCCCGCTCGCTGCGGCCGCGCTCCAGTTCTCGCTGCGCTCTCCCGTGATCACCTCGACCGTCGTCGGAGTGTCGTCGCCGCAGCGGATCGAGCAGACCCTCGAGCTGGCCGCGGTGGAGATCCCGGACGAGCTGTGGGCCGAGCTCGAGCGGTCCACACCGCCCCCGGAGCTCTGGCTCGACTGAGGTACTGCCCGACGACAACTCCCCCATCAAGGTTTGACGCGACCCCAGCGCCTTCCTAGGCTGCCTCAGAAATTCAGGCCGTGAAGCGCGAGACTCTCCCAGTAACAGGAGCCGCATGACCGCCCAGCCGACCACTCCGTCGGGTTACGCGACCTATCCCAGTCTGCAGGGGCGCACGGCGTTCGTCAGCGGCGGCGCTTCCGGTCTCGGGGCCGAGTTCGTGACCCAGCTGGCGGGCCAGGCTGCGCGCGTGGCGTTCGTGGATATCGACGAGGACCGCGGGACGGCGCTGGAGCGCCAGCTGCGCGACCAGGGAGCCGACGTGCTGTTTCTCCCCTGCGACGTGCGGGACATCCCCGCCCTCCAGGCGGCGATCGTCCGATCGGCCGACCGACTCGGTCCGATCCGGGTGCTGGTCAACAACGCGGCCAACGACCACCGCGACAAGGTCGCCGAGATGGATGTCGCGCTGTGGGACGACCGCATCGCCGTCAACGTCCGCCACCACTTCTTCGCCGCCCAGGCCATCGCCGAGATGATGCGGGACGCCGGTGGCGGCTCGATCGTCAATCTGGGCTCGATCAGCGCACACATCGATCTGATGGATCTTCCGGGCTACATCACGGCCAAGGCCGGCATCGAAGGGCTGACCCGTACGCTCGCCCGCGAATACGGACCGTGGCAGATCCGGGTGAACTGCATCATTCCCGGCTGGGTGATGACGGAGAAGCAGCTCACCCAGTGGCTGACGCCGGAGGCTGAGGAATCCATCATGCGAAACCAGTGCCTGCCGAACAAGGTCTACCCCGACGACGTGGCACGGCTCCTGCTGTGGCTGGCTGCGGACGACTCTCGGGCCTGCACGGCACAACGCTGGATCGTGGACGGAGGTTGGATGTGAGCATCGCGGCGGAGCGGTTCACCGCGCCGTGCACCTTCCATGGCGAGGGGCCGTTCTGGGACGCCCTGAACGACCGGCTCCTGCTCGTCGACATGCTCGCCGGCGCCGTCGTCGCGGTGAACCCCGACGGCAGGAGCGAACGGCGAAACCTCGCTGGCGTGGCAGCCACCATCCGCGCCCGGCGCCGCGGCGGCTATGTCCTCGCCACCGAGGACCGCTTCGTCCTGCTGGGGCCCGACCTGACCGAGGAGCGGGAGCTTCCCCCGGTGTTCACCGATCCGCAGATCCGGATGAACGACGGGGGCTGCGACCCCCAGGGCCGCTTCTACTGCGGCACGATGGCGTACGACGAGACCCCCCGAGCCGGCACCCTGTACCGGCTGGAGCCGGACGGCACCGTCGAGGTGGTCCTTCGCGACGTGACCATCTCCAACGGGCTGCAGTGGAACCGGGCCGGCGACACGGTGTTCTACGCGGACACCCCCACCGGCCGGGTGGACAGCTTTCGCTTCGATCCGGCATCGGGTGCTTTCAGCGACCGGCGGGTCTTCGCCGAGATCGCCGGCGGCGGCTACCCGGACGGCATGGCCATCGACGAGGAGGACGGGCTCTGGGTGGCACTCTGGGGCGGCGGCGCGGTACACCGCTATGACGCGTCGGGGCGGCTCGACCTCGTGCTGGACCTGCCGGTGTCCAACGTGACGGCGTGCGCTTTCGGCGGCCCCGACCTGCGCACGCTCTTCATCACCACGTCCCGGCAGGGCCTGGACCCGGCTGACCAGCCGGAAGCGGGTGCGGTCTTCCGCTACGAGGCGGGCGTCCGGGGTGCCCGCCAGCACGCCTACGCCGGCTGAGGCCGCCCGCTCACCCTGGCTGCAGCACCCCGTCCACACGCCTGGGCAGCTGCCACGGGTTCTCCTCCCGCAGCGCGGGCGGCAGCGCGTCGGCCGGGGTGTCCTGGAAGGTCACCGGGCGCAGGAAGCGGTCGATCGCGGCCGTGCCGACCGAGGTGGTCTGCACCGACGTGGTGGCCGGGTAGGGTCCGCCGTGGTGCTGGGCGTAGGTGACCGAGACCCCGGTCGGCCAACCGTTCCACACCACCCGGCCCACACGCTCGGCGAGCACGTCCAGCAGCTCGGCGGTGACGGGTTCCGGCCCGGCCGCGTGGATCGTTGCCGTGAGCTGTCCCTCGAACACCCGGGCGGCGGCGAGCAGCTCCTCCTCCGACCCGTACGACACCACGAGCGCGGCCGGACCGAAGCACTCCGTGGTCATCGCCTCGGGATCGGACAACAGGTCGGGAACCGTCGCGGTGAGGATCGTGGGTGCCGGATCCCCTTCCGGCCGGGCCTCTCCCGCCACCAGCCGTACGCCGGGCCGCTGGGCGAGCTGCGCCAGCGCCTCCGAATAGCCGGAACGGATGTCGTCGCTCAGCATCGGGGCCGCAGGTTTCGTCCCGGCCAGGGCCCCGACCCGATCCTCGAGGCCCGCCCCGGCCGGCACGAAGAGCAGCCCCGGCTTGGTGCAGAACTGTCCGTTGCCCAGCGAGATGGAGCTGACGAAGCCGGCCGCCACCTCGTCGGCCCGCTGGGAACCGGCCTCGGGTGTCACGAACGCCGGGTTGACGCTGCCCATCTCGCCGTAGAACGGGATCGGTTGCGGTCGCGCGGCGGCCAGGTCGAACAGCGCACGGCCGCCGCGGAGTGAGCCGGTGAAGGAGGCGGCGCGGATGCCCGGATGCTGCACCAGCGCGATGCCGGCCTCGAACCCCGTCACCACGCTGAAGACCCCGTCCGGCGCTCCGGCTTGCCTGAGGGCGTCGGCAACGTGGGCTCCGGTCGCCACCGACAGCTGCGGATGGCTCGGATGCGCCTTGAGCACGACGGGACAGCCGGCTGCGAGGGCGGAGGCGGTGTCGCCGCCGGGCACGCTGAACGCGAAGGGGAAGTTGCTGGCCGCGTAGACCGCGACCGGCCCGATCGGTCGCAGCATCCGACGCAGGTCGGGTCGGGCTCCCATCGGCCAGGCCGGGTCGGCATGGTCGATGGTGGCCTGCAGGAAGGAGCCGTCGCGGAGCACCTCGACGAACAGCCGCAGCTGGAACGTCGTCCGCTTCAGCTCCCCCTGAAGCCGGTCGACGCCGAGGTGCGTCTCCTGTGCCGCCAAGGGCACCAGCTCGTCGCGCGCAGCGTCCAGCCGGCTGGCGATGAGCTCCAGCCAGTCCGCCCGCTCGGTGGGGCGGGTGCCGACGAGGACCCGTGCGGTCTCCGCCGCGGCAGCGACGACCCGGTCGAGCTCCTCGGGGGCGGTGTCGCCCGGTTGCTGGCCCTCCGGCTGGCGCACGGTCATGGTTGCTCCTGGTCGAGATTCCGGCCGACGACGACGACCGGGTTGGTCAGGGTGCCGATGCCGGGAATGTCGATGCTGACGACATCACCGGCCTGAAGGGTGAACGACTCTTCCGGCACGATGCCGGTGCCGGTGAGCAGGATGGCACTGACCGGGAGGCTGAGCGCTGCCGTCAGCCAACCGACCAGGTCCTCCAACCGGCGGGTGATGCTGGCGGTGCTCGCCGACCCGACAAAGGCGACGGCGTGACCACCCGCGACGCGGTCGCCTTGAAGAACACCTCCGGCCGAGATGCCCGGTAGACCCGGTCGCAGATGCCCGCCTCCGTCGACTCCTCCATCCGGCCGGATCGGCTGCGCTCGTAGGTGACGCCGGCCCCCAGACCTCCTGGGAGTCCACCGGCGGCAGCAGGGTCCCGCCGAGGTCGGTCGCCTCGCCTGCGGACTCCACCACCTCTCGCGCCTCAGCAACCGACAGTCCCAGCAGGTCGTCCAGGCCGACGCTCAGCGGAGAGTCCCCGGCCGCCGTACGGACCGCCCAGCGGACCTCTCCCCCGAGGTCCAGCCGGACGAGCTGCTGCGCCGGGGCGGTCAATGCGACTCCCGGGCGACGGCGGGCCCGCTGGCGCCGACGAGGAAGTCGAGATCCGCGCCGGTGTCGGCCTGCTGCACATGGTCGACGTAGAGCCGCTGCCATCCGCGCTCAGGCGAGGCGAACGCCCCGGTGACGCTGGTGGCCGGGCTCCGGCGAGCCAGCTCCTCCTCCGGCACGTCGAGCTGCAGCAGCCGGCGCGGCACGTCGAGCACGATCGGGTCACCGTCCTGGACGAGGGCGAGCAGACCGCCGGCCGCAGCCTCCGGCGCCACGTGGAGCACGACCGTGCCGTACGCCGTGCCGCTCATTCGTCCGTCGCACACCCGCACCATGTCGCGCACCCCGAGCCGGAGCATCTTCTGCGGCAGCGGCAGGTTCGCCACCTCCGGCATGCCGGGGTATCCCTTCGGGCCGCAGCCTCGGAGGACGAGCACCGAGTCGGGAGTGACGGGCAGCGCCGGATCGTCGATCCGGGCATGCAGGTCCTCCGCCGAGTCGAACACCACCGCCGGCCCCCGATGCACCAACAGGTCCGGGGTGGCCGCCGCGGGTTTGACGATGGCACCACGCGGAGCGAGGTTCCCGCGCAGCACGGCGATGCCTGCGTCTGCCTGCAGGGGTTTCTCCCGAGGGGTGATGACGTCCGTGTCCCAGACCGGGTGGTCGGCGACCGCGTCGACCAGCCTGCCGCCGGTGACGGTGGTCGCCGTCGGGTCGAGCAGGTCGGTGATCTGGCCGAGCACGGCCAGCGGACCGCCGGCCCGGAAGAGGTCCTCCATCAGGTGCCGGCCGGCCGGCTGCAGGTTGACCAGCAGCGGCACGTTCGCCCCTAGCCGGTCGAAGTCCTCCAAGGAGAGGTCGATTCCCAGGCGCCCGGCGATGGCGAGAAGGTGCACGACGGCGTTCGTCGACCCGCCGATGGCCGCGAGCGTGACGATGGCGTTGTGGAATGACGCCCGGGTGATGACATCGGAGATGGTTCGACCCTCACGCACCAGCTCAACGGCGAGCCGGCCGGAATCGTGTGCCCCTTCCAGCAGCCGGCTGTCCGCTGCAGGAGTGCCGGCCAGTCCCGGGATGGTCATGCCGAGCGCCTCGGCCATGATGCTCATGGTGGAGGCGGTACCCATCGTGTTGCAGTGGCCACGGCTGCGGATCATCGACGACTCCGACCTCAGGAAGAGGTCCGACGAGAGAGTGCCCGCGCGCACCTCCTCGCTCAGGCGCCAGACGTCGGTGCCGCAGCCCAGCGGCTGCCCGCGGAAGGTGCCGTTCAACATGGGCCCGCCCGAGAGGACCACGGCCGGGAGGTCGACGCTGGCCGCCGCCATCAACAGGGCCGGGATGGTCTTGTCGCAGCCACCGAGCAGCACGAGCCCGTCGATGGGGTTGGCCCGGAACATCTCCTCCATGGCCATCGCCGCCATGTTCCGCCACAGCATGGCGGTCGGCCGAACCTGGGTCTCCCCCAGCGAGACCACCGGGAGGTTCAGCGGGATGCCGCCAGCCTCGTACACGCCCTGCTTGACCGAGTCCGCCACCTCGTTCAGGTGGGCGTTGCACGGCGTGAGGTCCGAGGCGGTGTTGGCGATAGCGATCTGCGGTCGACCCTCGAACCCGCTCGACGGCACCCCCCGTCGCATCCAGGCGCGGTGCAGGTAGGCATCCCGGCTGTCGCCGGCGTACCACTCGTTGCTCCGCAACGTCGTCATCGCTGCTCCCTCCTCCGCTTCCGGCCGTGAGCCGTCACGGCAGTAAAATCGTGCGGCCGACGCGGCCGTCGCGCAGCTCGGCGTAGGCCTCGTTCACCTCGGCCATCGGGCGACGGTCTCCGATCAGCTCGTCGAGCGGAAGGCGCCCGGCCAGGTAGAGCGCAAAGATCTTCGGCAGGTCGACGCGCGGGTTGGTCGACCCGTACAGGGAGCCGATCACGCGTTTCTGCCGCTGGACCAGGTCGTTGATGGGCACGGCGACCGTGGCCTCGACGCTGCTGAGCCCGATCGCGAGCAGCGTGCCGCCCGGGCGGAGGCACTCGATACCCTGACGCATCGTCTCCGGGCGGCCGACCGCCTCGAGCAACCAGGGCACCCCACCGTCGGAGATCTCGAGCACCCGCTCGACGACCTGCCCCTCGGCCGCGTCGATCAGGTGAGTGGCCCCCAGCCGTCGAGCGAGGTCGAGCTTGGCGGGGTCGAGGTCGATGGCGATCACGGGATGAGCGCCGGTCAGCGCGGCTCCCATGACCGCTGCCAGGCCCACGCCACCGGCTCCGAGGATGGCCAGTGGCTGCCCGGCCGGCCGGCGCACCGCGTTCAGGACCGCGCCGACGCCGGTGATCACCGCACACGCGGAGACAGCCGCGACCTCGGGCGGCACCCCGTCGGGCACCCGGAGCACGCTGGTCTCAGAGACCACCACCTGCTCGGCGAAGCAGGAGACCCCCATCAGGTGGTGGATGCGCTGACCGTCCTGGTGCAGGCGGGTGGTCCCGTCCATCAGCCCGTTGGTCGTGGCGAGGATTCTGCCGAAGCGGCAGAGCACCGGGTTCCCCACCAGGCACGCTTCGCACTCACCACAGCGCGGTCGCCAGAGCAGGGCCACCCGGTCCCCCACCGAGACCCGACCAGTCGTCTGCGGTCCGACGGCCTCGACGACGCCAGCGCCCTCATGGCCGACGACGAGCGGGCGCTTGGCCAGCAGGTCGCCCGTCATGTAGTGCAGGTCGCTGTGACAGACGCCAGCCGCCTCGATGCGGACGCGGACCTCCCCGGCCTTCGGCTCGTCGAGCTCGACGTCCTCCAGGGTGAGTGGCGCGCCGACCTCGCGCAGGAGGGCTGCTTTCATCGGGTTACGTAGGCGGGCAGCCCGCGCTGCAGCTCCGCCAGCAAAGGCTCGCGCACCGAGCAGGATTCGAAGGCGAACGAGTCGGCGAGCGCGTCGAGCTCGCTGTCGTCCAGCCCGCGGAACCGGCTTGCGTACTCGTGGGCGAGCGGCTGGGCGATCGTGATGTTCAGCAGCAGCGTGCGCACCCAGTCGAACCGTCCCCACGGGTAGGGGTCGAAGTCGGGAAACTCCCGGGCGATCAGGTCCTGGACGGGTTGGGTCACCTCCGCGACACCGATCCCGTCGCTCCCCCATTGGTCGGCGGCCAGCCGGTTCTTCTTGGCCACGAAGTCGTCGAACCTGCGTCGGTAGGGAGTGTCGGGCCGCACCGAGACCAGGCCCTGCCGTCCGATGTCCTTGTACATCCACAGCGCCCAGCTGGCCTCGTGTCGCTGGTAGAGGTCGAGCTGGTCGGCGAGGACGCCGCGGAGCTCGGTGTCCTTGGTCTCGTCGCCGCTGTAGATGGGGCCGAACTCGCCCACCAGGATCGGGGTGCCGGTCGAGCGCGCGTACGCCGAGCGATGCAGGAACTTCTGCTCGGCCTCTTCGCGGCTGTAGTGAGGGCTGCGGCCCAGGCCGAAGGGCACGTAGTCGTGGAGGGTGTAGACCGAGTTCTCAAAGGGCTCGTCGAAGATGTCGAACTCGGTCGCGTAGGTGTTGCCGTCCATGAAGAGGGTGTGGTCGGGGTCCACCGCGCGGATCGCCGCGACCAGGCGCTTGTAGAACGGGCCGACCACGGCGCGGGACTCGTCCGACGGCTCGTTCAGCAGGTTGTAGCCCGCCACCCAGGGGTTGCCGCGGTAGTGCTCGGCGATCGCCTCCCACTGGAACACCACCCGGTCCTGGAAGTGCCGGTGCTCCCAGAACGCGGCGACGTGGGTGGGGTTGTCGGAGTGCCAGTGCTGGTTCTGCCCACCGGGGAGGGCGTGCAGGTCGATGATCGAGTACACCCCGTTCCGCGCCAGCGCCTCGACCGCCCGGTCGAGGTGGCGGAAGGCGTCCGGCTTGATCTCGAACGGCCGGGCGTCGTCCTCGAGGTGCTTGTACCCGATGGCGATCCGGGCCAGGTTGAAGCCGTTCGCGCCCAGGAAGGCCGCGTCCGGCTCGTCGAAGAACCGCGTCAGCAGCCGCTCGAAGAAGCGCTCGGCCCGGTCGTCGCCGATGGCCCGCCGGACCTCCCGCCGCATCAGCGTCTCGTTCGCCGAGTAGCCGGTGATGAAGTTCTCCATGTTCAGCCAGCCGCCCAGGCACACCCCGCGGAGGAGGAGGGGCTGGCCGTCCGGGCCGATGAACTGGGAACCGGAGGTCGTGATCACGGGCGTCGTTGCGGACATCGCTGTCTCCAAGAAAGTTTCGCGAGGTGCTGGGAAAGGTTCGGCCAACCTACGGAGCAGGGACCAGGACCGTCAAGGGGGCGTTCGGCGGCGCTGAGGGCCCGCCGGACGCCCCTGCTCGGGAACCGTGCTCAGGTCACCAGACGCGGGTGCGCGAGGTGCCCGCGGCGAGGGTGCTGAGGGGTCCGGCGGGGTAGGAGCCGGACGGGCTCTTGGCCTCGCCCACCAGGTCGGTGCTCAGGTCCGACGGCCTGCCGTCGGGCTCCTCGAACTCGGCGTCCACGAAGCGAACCCGCTCGAGGTCGGTGCCACTGACCGTCGGCACCCTGACCTCGTCGAAGCCCGCCGGCAGGCTGAGCTCCAGGTAGACCTCCGCGCCCTCGTCGACGACGCGGGCGGTGGCCTCGCCTCCGGTCAGCACGGTCGCCCCCTGCTCGCCCTCGTAGGCCTGCGCGCCGGGGGCGTAGACGTTGTCGCGGATGTAGACCGGCTGCTTGACCTTGGCGAAGCGCTCGTGGTCGCCCTTGGTGGGGTCGGAGACCTGCTCCAGGTAGTCCGCCATCGAGGCCGGGTGGCCGTCGTACACGGCCGTGCCGTAGCCGACCTCGCGGCGTCCGGGGCGGGTCGACTCGGGTGTGTAGGCCAGGGCCGGGTCGTCGGCGAGGAAGACGTTGCCGATGTAGCGGTCGTCGCCGCCGGTGATGGCCGCGTAGCCGGCCACCTGGGTGCTGTGCGGGACGTGGTACGGCGTGGGCCGCTCGATGATCGGGTCGATCGAAACCGTGCCGCAGAACAGGTTGTCGACGAAGGCGCCACCCTGGCTGTGCACCTCCAGCGACACCCGGGAGGCGAGGACGTTGTGGTCGACCACGTGGGGGCCGTGGCTGACCTCGATGAACAGGTCGCGACTGTTGTCGTAGTACAGGTTTCGCGAGACCCGCGTGCCCTGCGTCTGCCAGTCCAGCCAGGTGCCCAAGGAGCAGTCGTGAATCCGGTTGTGCCGGATGACCACGTCCAGGGCGGCGTGCAGCTTGATGCCGGCGATCTCGTAGCCGTAGAACTCGCGCTTCAGGGCGATGTTGTAGATGTGGTTGTCCTCGATGGTCGAGAACGCGCAGCCGAGGTGGCCGACGACCCCGTTCTGGCCGCAGTCGTAGATCCTGTTGCGGCGCACGACGTGGGAGCCGATGTGCTCGCGGTCCCAGCCGATCTGGATCGCGCTGAACACCGACTCGAGCTGGTACTGGTAGCCCGGCTTGTCCCGGCGCAGCGTGGCGAAGTTGTGGCCGGTCGACTTCTCCTTGCCGAGGGAGACCGCCGAGCACTTCGCGTCGTGGATGACGTTGTCCTCGATGACCCAGCCCTTGGCCCAGTTCGGTCCGATCAGGCCGGGCTGGTCGGCGGTCGGGGGCGCCCACGGGGTCGCCGCCTGCGCGAGCTCGAAGCCGCGCACGGTGATGTAGTCGACGTGGTGCTCGGCCGGGTAGAAGACCGAGCGGCGGACGTTGATCTCGACGAGCTCGCCGTTGGGGTCCGTGCCGGGGAAGTTGGCCCAGATCGTGGTCGCGTCCGCGCCGACCTCGGCGTGCCAGACGAGCTGCGTCTGCGCGGGGTCACGGACCTGGTCGAGCGTTCCGGTCCAGTGGTCGACCACCTCGGTGCGTAGCGGCGGATCCGAGACCTCCTCGACGGTAGCGACCTCGTAGAAGCTGGTTCCGTTGAGGTACACGTCGCCGAGGTGCTTCTTGGGGACCGACTGGTCGGCGTAGACGATCCAGTCGCCGTCGACCTCCTCGGCGAACGGGTTGAACGTGCCGAACAGGGCGTTCGGCACCGCCACCGTCCAGACGTCTCCATTGACCCGCTGCCAGCCGGTGACCACTTCGGAGCCCTTGATCACGACGTGCTCGCCCGGGGCGGCGGCGTAGGTGATGCGACGCAGCTCGCTGAGCCCGCCCCGCCGGGGCTGCACCCACTCGCGGTACTCGCCGGCGTGGACGAGAACGGTGTCGCCGGGGCGGGCGAGCTCGGCTGCCCGGTTGATGGTGCGGAACGGATGGTCCGCAGAGCCGTCGGCGTGGTCGGATCCGGTGGTCGCGACATGGAGTTCAGAGGGCACGGGTCGCCTTTCGTCGTGGTCTCCCCAGGGACTGGGGCTGGTTGTGGGGTGGGGTCGTCGGTCGTCGGGATGCACGGGTGCCCCCGACGGCGTCGGTGGTCGGTCAGCGGGGCCAGTTGCTCGCCAGGTGCTCCGCCACGCGGAGCGCGTTGGCCACGATCGTCAGCGTCGGGTTGACGCTGCCGTTGGTGGGGTGCAGCGATGAGTCGCAGACCACCACCCGGCTGCTGCCCCAGAGCCGTCCGTGACGGTCGGTGGCGCCGGTCGCCGGGTCGTCGCTCATCCGTGCGGTGCCGCAGGAGTGCTCGCCGGCGGCCGTGGCGGTGGCGCCGCCCCGCTGCCGGTGGATGTCCCGTGCGCCGGCGGCCTGCAGCCAGCGGGTCCCGTGCTCGGCCATGCCGTGCTCGACCTCCACCGATGCGGGATGGACGCTCTTGCGCAGGCGAGCCCCGGGCCGGCCCCACCGGTCGCGGACGCCGGCGAGACTGACGCCAGAGGTCTCACTCGGGATCTCCTGCCCCATCCCGAACACGCCGAAGGCGTGCGGACGCCGGTCTCGCATCCACTGCTTGTGAGCAGCCCCCCAACGAGGCACCCCCGCGCTGGGGTCGAGGGCCGAGGTCAACGGGAGCACGCTCATGAGGTCCACGAGCACGCCGCCGCCCCAGGGGATCGACCCGGCGTGCACGTGGTCCAGGGTCGCGATGGAATGACCGGGGCCCAAGCCGTTCTTCAACGGTTTGTCGACCTCACAGCGGAGGCTGACGAAGCGGTGGTCGTGGAGATGTCGACCGAGCTGTTCGTTGCCGAGCCCGCTGGCGAGCAGCAGCCGCGCCGACTCGACAGCTCCGGCGGCGACGACGACGACGTCGGCCCGCACCGTGCGCATCTCGGGCTCGCGGGAGCAGTCGGTCATCACGTCGACCGAGGCGCCGTGCGGTCCGTCCCGCACGACGATGGCCTCGGCATCGAAGACGATGTCGGTGTTGCCAGAAGCCAGAGCTCGCGGGAGGAAGGTGTTGTGCGAGCCGTTCTTCGCGTCGACCGGGGAGGCGTGGCCGACGCAGGACGAGCAGCGCACGCACGCCGGACGACCCCCCCAGGGGACGCTGTTGATGGCCAGCGGGATGGCGCCCCAGCTCCATCCCAGCTGCTGTGCAGCGCCGGCCAACAGCTCACGTGCCGGCTCGGTCCCCATCGGAGGCATCGGGTAGCCCCTCGACCGCGGCGTCCGCGAGGTCAGGGCACCCTCCTCACCGGCGACCCCGAGCTCCCACTCGGCCCGGGTGTAGAAGGGCTCCAGCTCGTCGTAGTCGATCGGCCAGTCGGCCAGGGTCGCTCCCTCAGGATTGCCGTACACGCTGGCCATCGCGAAGTCCTCCGGGAAGAACCGCCAAGCCATGCCCTGCCACAGGCGGGTGCCGCCGCCGAAGGTGTAGGCGTTCAAGCCGTAGGTCCAGGCGTCCCCGTCACCGTCGACGACCCGCTCGTGCTGGCGTCCGTCGTCGCCGTCCTGCACCGCGACCCGCGGGTGACCCGGTCCCGGACCGGCCACCGAGGTGTAGACCGCGTTGCGCTTCCCGTGCAGGTGGTCCCCCCGCAGGCTGCTGTTCGACAGCGGGCGGGCCCGCTCGACGACCAGCACGCTGTGACCCGCGAGGGCCAGGGTCTGCGCTGCCGCGCCTCCTCCGGGTCCGGAGCCGATGACGACCGCGTCGTAATGGGCACGGAGACGGTCCGCCGGGGTTGCGGCCGGCAGGGCCGGCTCAACCGGCGTCACCCCCTCCGGAACGTCGCGGAACCCGAGCATCGTCAGACCAGCCGGCCACGACTGGTCCGGACCCCGCTCGGCCGCGCTCCGCCGGGACGCGTAGAAGCCCTCCCAGCACAGCCGCACGAGCGCGGTGAGATCGACGCCTAGCCCGGGCTGCCCGGCGATGTCCTGCAGGGTCTGGTCCTGCTCGTCGGGCGCCGCCGCGGCGAAGCGCCTGCGCTCGAGCTCGGCGACGAGCCGCTCCAGGCCGTCCAGGGCCCACCGCTGCTCTGTGCTGTTCTCGGCCAGGTACGCCCCCACGCCGCCCTCCCAGCCCGCGGGCCAGTCGTCGGCCGGGATGATCCTGTCGACGGCCGCCCGCAGCGCGGCCGCGGTGGTGACCTCACGCCAGCGTCGGGCGGCGGTGGTCTGGTCGTCGTGGTCAGCCACGTCTCTCTCCTGTTGCGGTGCCGGGCGGCCCGGCCAACCGTGGTGGCGGCGCCGTCGAGGAACGGACGATGAGCTCGGTCGCCAGCTCGACCTGGCGGCCGTGCGGCCCGCGCCCGTCGATCATCGCCGACAGCATGTCCGCCGCCGTCCGCCCCATTTTGACCAGAGGCTGACGAACGGTGGTCAGCGGGGGTGAGAACCAGCGGGACATCGGGAGGTCGTCGAAACCAACGACACTGAGGTCCTCCGGTATCCGCAGACCCGTGACCCGCGCCGCCTCCGCGACCCCGAACGCCTGCTCGTCACTGCCGCTGAAGATGGCGGTGGGCGGCTCGGGAAGTGCGAGCAGCTCGCGAGCGGCCTCGTAGCCACCCGTGTGGAGGAAGTTGCCGTGACGGATCAGCGCGGGGTCGATCTCGACGCCGGCCGACGCCAGCGCCGCGACGTAGCCCGAGATGCGGGCTCGGCTGCACAGCATCGCGGCCGGTCCCCCGATGACCGCGATCCGCCGGTGACCCAGGCCCAGCAGGTGGTGCGCCGCGGAGAGCCCGCCGGCCCAGTTCGTGGCGCCCACCGTGGCAACCTCCGGGCTCGGCAGCTCGGCGGCCGGGTCGATCAGGACAAACGGGACGCGGGCGCGGGCGAGGTTCCGCTGGTCGGCGGGGGTCAGCTCGGAGGTGACGATGATGGCGCCGGACCGTCCGCTCGAGGCGAGCCTGCTGGACCACCCGCGCGGGTCGGCGGGGTCCGGCATCGACGACACCACGACGTCCATGGGGCTCGACGTGACCCCGCGCATGATCTCGACCGAGTAGGGCCGGTCCGGGTCAGTGACGACCAGCTCGATCACCCGGGACGCCGCAGCCTTCCGGGCGACCGCGGCACGCCGGGGCGGGACGTACTCATACTGGTCCAGCAACTGCTGCACGCGGGCCCGGGTCGCGGCCCCGACATCCTCGCGGTCGTTGAGCACCTTGGACACGGTGGCCAGCGACACCCCGGCGGCGGCCGCGACCGTCTCCAAGGTGGGGCGGCCGTCCTTGGTCACTTTCCGCTCCTTCGCGGTCACGCGTGGGCAGTAGCACCTGCTGGTCCACCACTCCCACCAGATCGGTGATGTCGAAACGTTTCGATGACCGATCGGAGCCTTAGCCGGCGACCAGCACCTAGGCAAGCGGCTCGCAAGTTCGCTGTCAAGTATGTTTGCCGGACTCGTTGACGTGGCAAGGGAACGGTCTTACTCTGCTTCGCGGGACGCCGTTTCGTACCTCCACGAAACTCTCGATGGTGTCCTCGCGGGCGCCTCCGGTCGCTCGAGCTGGGGTAGCGGACGCCGACGTCGAACAGCCTGCAAGGCTGTACCGGTCGAGCTCGTGATGCTCCCGGTCCGAGCAGCCGCGCGCACGATCCACAACGTCATGACTCGGAGCAAAGGGGCCCATTGATGGTCAGCAAGTCAGGTTTGTCGCGCCGTTCGTTCCTCGGGTTGAGTGCGGCCGCGGTCGCCGGACCGGCCGTGCTGGCCGGCTGCTCCAAGGACGCCAGTAGTGGCGGCGGCGGTGGCAGCAGCGAGCCGCTCAAGTTCTGGAACATGCCCTGGGGGCAGACGAAGTTCAACCCGCTGGACCAGAAGATCACCGAGGCCTACAAGCCCGCGGAGGGCATGCCTCCGGTGACCTACCAGGTCATCCAGTGGGCCAACTTCAACCAGACCTTCGCCTCGGCGGTCGCCTCCCGGACCAACCCGGCGGTCAGCTCCGGCGGTGGCACCCAGGTCTTCCAGTTCGAGGCGCAGGGCGGCATCCACTACGCCGACGACCTGTACGCGACCTGGAAGCAGAATGGGCTGTACGACGACTTCCTCCCGGGACTCATCGACACCCTGAAGGTGGAGAAGGGGTACGCAGCGGTCCCCTACAACCTCGACATGCGGGTGATCTGGGCGAACAAGACGCTCCTCGACGAAGCGGGGGCGAAGATCCCGACCGACTGGCAGTCGTACCTGGACGCCGCCGCGGCCCTGAAGAAGAACAACATCTACGGCTACGGCACGGGCGCTGGAGCGGGGGCCTACACCGGACAGCACGCGATCGTCTGCTGGATGATCAACAACGGCGGTGGCCTCTTCGACGAGAACAAGCAGCCCAACTGCGTGACCCCCGAGAACATCGAAGCGGTGGACTTCGTCCTCGAGATGGTGTCCAAGGGCTACGTGGACCCGGCCAGCTCCACCTACACCTCCGACAACGTGCAGACCCAGTGGAAGGCGAAGAAGTTCGCGATGGGTTACGACACCGGCGGCCTCGCGGCCAACATCGGCGGCGGTGTGTCGAAGGACCTGGAGGTGATCAGCCCGCTCACGTCACCCTCGGGGAAGAAGGGCGCGCTGTACTTCCCGAACAACATCATGATGTACGAGAACAACCCGAGCAAGAAGGGCACCGAGGCGTTCCTCACCTACTACTACCAGAACATGGCCCCGCTCTGGACCGAGGACACCGGCATCGGCCTGCCGCCCCTGAAGTCGATCAGCAAGACCAAGGAGTTCCAGGCCGACAAGAACAAGGTGCGCATCATCGAGGAGTGGCAGCCCATCGCCAAGACGTGGGCGGCCCCGGGGACCGAGGCCAACTTCCTCAACGTCACCACGGTGGATGCGACGCCGGCGATGAACGTCTTCACGCAGTCGATCCTCGGTGGCAAGACGGACGCGAAATCTGCGCTGCAGAAGCTTCAGGACGAGGTCAAGGCCAACCTGAGGTGATGACGTGCCCGCCCTGGCTGGTCCTGCAGTCCCATCTGCGCAACCTGCGACGTCGGCCATGACTGTGCTGCGCGCGCAACCGAGGAGGTGAGCACGTGTCAACTCGTACCGCTGGAGAGAGCCTGACCCGAGCGCGAAGAGGGGTGGCGACGGCGGGCCCGGGATCGCAGCGTCCTCCGCGCCAGGCGGGGCGGCCGGGGGCGAGCCCGTCGACGTTGGTCCTGTTCGCCGTGCCGTCGTTGGTCCTGCTGCTGCTGCTCAACCTCTACCCGGTGATCTACGCGGGGTGGCAGAGCCTGCGAAACGGCAGCCTGATCTCGGCCGGCGACTTCGTCGGTCTGGACAACTACATCAAGGTCCTGAGCGATCCGGTTTTCTGGGCCTCAGCCCGCTTCACGGTGATCTTCACCGTGGTCGGCGTGTTCGGCAGCTGGTTGGTGGGTCTCTCGCTGGCCATCCTGCTCAAGACCCGGATCCCGGGGAAGACGTTGTTCCGGGTGCTCCTGCTGCTGCCGTGGGTGGTTCCTGTCGTCGTCTCCGCGACAGCGTGGAACTGGCTCGTCGCCACGCCGCAGAGCCCGTTCCCGATCCTGGCTCAGGCTCTCGGGCTCGGCAACGTCCTCTTCCTGGCCGACCCCTTGCTGGCGCAGATCACCGTCTGCGTCTTCAAGGTCTGGATCAGCTTCCCCTTCATGATGATGATGATGGCGGCGGCTCTCGAGTCGGTGGACAACAACGTCTACGAGGCCGCCAGGGTCGATGGCGCGAGTCGGTGGAAGGAGCTCACCAACATCACGTTGCCGATGATCTCGCGGTCCACCTACATCTCCTGGATCCTGATGACGATCTTCTGCGTGAACGACTTCACCACGATCTTCCTGCTGACCGGTGGTGGACCGGTGAACGCCACGCAGACACTGGTCGTGCTCGCGTACAACACCGTGTTCCTGAACTTCCAGACCGGTCCGGGTGTGGCGATCGCCTTCTTGATGACGCTCGTCTTGATCATCATCTCCGTCGCGTTGTTCCGACAGATCAGGAAGGTGCAGATCCTGTGAGCACAGCAGCCGTCTCAGACAACACGGGGGCAGTGCACCCCCAGGTCCTCACGCCGACCGCTCCCAAGCCGGAACCAGGGGCGCGCGGCACCTGGTGGAGGTTCCTGCTCATCCTGGTCATCACCGCCGTCGCGCTCGTTCCCATCATCGCGGTGGTGGGACTCTCGTTGCAGCCCGCGCTCGGCAGCACCAGCACGGCGAGATTCACCCTCGAGAACTTCGTCAGCATCTTCAGGGAGACCGACGTCCTGACGTGGCTCCGCAACAGCCTGTTGGTCGCCCTGGTCACGGTCCTGGTGTCCGTCGCCGTGGCGGCGCCCGCCGGGTACGTGCTGTCGCGGGGCCGGGGTCGGCTCATCTCCGGGTTCTCGCTGGTGCTGTTCGTCATCCAGTCACTGCCCGTCGTCACCGCGGTGATCCCGCTGTTCATCCTGTTCGCCGCGTTGGGCCTGGTCGACACGCTGACGGGCATCATGATCATCTACGTCGGATCCACCATGTCGGTGGCCATCTGGATGATGGCGGCCTACTACGACTCCATCCCGATGAGCCTGGAGGAGGCAGCGTGGATGGACGGCTGCTCTGTCTTCGGCGGCTTCATGAAGGTCGTGCTGCGGAACTCGCTGCCCGGCATCCTGTCCACGGCCATCTTCTCGTTCCTGCTGGCCTGGAACGACTACCTGGTGGCTCTCGTCTTCCTGAGGACGAACACCAACTTCGTGCTCCCCGTCGGCCTGCAGAGCTTCTTCCAGCAGAACGCGACCAACTGGGGCCTCGTGATGGCGGTCGCGGTGGTGATGATGCTGCCGCCGGTGATCCTGTTCGCGACGCTGAACCGGTACTTCAGTGTCGGCGGCATCGGTGGCTCACTGGCCGGCCAGTAGGGAGTAGCTCCAGCCTTCTGCCGGTGGCCGTCGTCAGTCTGGACGCGGCGGCCACCGACCTGGACCGGGGAGGGCTTGCGGATCACGCAAGCCCTCCCCGGTCTTCGACGTTCTACTGCGGGGCGAACTCGTTGAACGCCTCGTGGCCGGCGCGCAGCGAGCCGTCGGCCTCGATGAAATGCAGCCACTCCGGGCGACCCACCGGCCCCCACTCGTCGCGGTGCAGGTCGGCGACCAGGCTGTGGTGCAGGGCGTGCACGGTGAAGCCGATGCCACGCTGGGTGAGCTGGGCCAAGGTGTAGCGCAGGACCTCGACATGCGTCGCATCGTCACGCGCACCCCAGACGGTCTCGTTCGCGATCAGCTCCTTGCCCGCGCGCTCGGCGATCGCCACGCAGTCGTCCAGGTAGCCCTCGAAGCCGTCCTTGGACTTGGTCTGCAGCTGGTTCCCGCTGCCGTTCCACATGTAGTAGGGGTGGAAGCTGAGGATGTCGCTGATGGGCTCGGTCAGCTCCAGCGCCTTGACGTTGGGGTAGTTGCCGATGGTCAGCGGCTGTCGGGCGCCGAGGTCCTTGCAGACCTGGTAGCACCAGGTCAACCAGGTGAGCTCGGCTCGGCGGACCGGGCTGTCCTCGTCGTCGACGTAGCTGCCCATGAGGGGCTCGTTGCACAGGTCCCACGCATAGATGCGCTCGTCGTCCAGGTGCGCCCCCACCACGTCCTCGAGGTAGCGGTAGAAGATTCCCTGCACGGGCGCAGCGACCAGGTCGCCCGCGTCGGGGTTGACGAACAGGTCGTCCACGTTCGTCCACGCGCTGTGGTGTGGGATCAGGTGGTCCAGGGGCACGCCACCGAAATCGCACACCGGGTCGCGCCACCGGTTGAACAGCACCGGCATCACCAGGATGTCGTGCTCGGCAAAGATCCCGAGGCCGGCCTCGAAGTTGGCCAGGAAGCGTTGCGGGTCACGCTGGTGGGCCTCGTGCGAAAGCCACCACCGAGCGACGTTCCAGCCCGGGAAGTACTCCTTGCCCCGGGCGATCTCCACCGCCATCTTCCCGTGGTCGTGGTGCTGCCACAGGTCCAGCCCGCTGGTCCCCCACGACCCGTCGTAGTTGAACCCGTGGACGTCCTTGCTTCTCACGCGTCGCTCCTCCTCGTCGTTGCCTCATGCTGCTGCTCGTCCCGACCCGGCTCCTGCGGAAGGACGAGGACTTTGCCGGTGCCTGGGGCCCGGTTCCGCATCGTCGTGAAGGCATCGTCAACGGCCTCCAGCGGGTACCGATGGGTGACCAGGGCCGAGGGCCGTACGCGTCCGCGGCCGAGCAGCCCCAGGGCCTGCGGCCAGACGCCGGGGCTGCCCAGAGATCCCAGGATCACCTGATCGTTCACCACGACCCGGTCCACATCCACCGGTACCCGCTCCACCCCGGTCAGCCCGATGACCACCAGGCGTCCGCCGGGCCCCAGCCGGTCCAGGGCCTCAACCACGCCCCCCGGGCTGCCGCTCGCCTCCAGCACGACCTCGAAGGCCTCCCCCACCCGGGCCGCGCGGACCCCCAGGTCCGCCAGCCGCTGCATGCGACCGGCGTCAGGTTCTACGGCGGCGACGTCGGCGTCCACGAGGTCGAGGAAGATCGCAGCGGCCAGCCAGCCGAGGGTGCCGCCGCCCACGACGAGCACGCGCGAGCGAGGCACGGCGCCCGAGCGCAGCACGGCTCGCAGCGCGACTGCCGTCGGCTCCGCGAACACGGCGTCCTCCACCGTCACCTCCGGCGGCACGGCGTGGGCGCTGCGGGCGGGGAAGCGCAGCCGCTGGGCGAGGCCGCCGTCGCGGTTCATCACGCCGGTTTCCTGCCGGCGCGGGCACTGGTGGTAGGCGCCCGAGGCGCAAACCGGGCAGTCGCCGCAACCGATGCTGCACTCCCCCACGACGACATCGCCGACGGCGAACCCGCTGTTCTGAGCGCCGGGGTCCACCACCCGGGCCACCCATTCGTGCCCGGGCACCAGGGGCAGGTGCGCCCGCCCGTCACGCAGGTACACCATCGAGCCGTCGAGCAGCTCCAGATCGGTGGCGCACAGGCCGACGGCCAGCGGAGCCAGGAGCAGGTCAGCTGGGCCGGCTGGCGGCAGCTCGTGGTCGCGCAGCGCGTGTCGGCCTGCACCTGAGATGACCAGTGCGCGCATCCGAGTCCCTAGGTCGAGGTTCGCCGCCTTGGGCCGCCCGTCCGGTGCGCGCCAAACGGCAGCGCCATTGCTCCAGCCCTAGACAGTTTCCTACCACGTCCATCGGGTCGGGAGCAGCACCGCGGACCCGGGTGCGGCGAGCAGTTGGTTGAGCGCCGGTCGCGACCGCGGTGCCCTCGGACAATGCGTGACCGCGTTTTACAGGGTGAGCTGGCTCTGGTGATGACGAAAGTGCTGGGTGCCGAACCTATAGACGTCGAGGACGGTCATGGTCTCGGTGAAGTAGGGGTCCCAGGAGGTGGGGAACGCCATGGTGAGTGCCAGAGTTTCGGCAGTCTCCCGATCGAGGCCTCGCTGCAGGGCCAGCGTCGTCCGGTCCATCAGCGTGACCATCGTGGGCGGGGTGAGCAGCCATCCGCCGAGGCAGGATCCCAGGTAGTTGATGAGGTTGTAGGGGCCGCGGAAAGCCTGTAGGACGGCGGAGAAGTGGCGGCTGCACGAGAGTGGGAGTCGGCCGAAGCGGCGGACGAGGGGAAGCAGGGTCCGGACGATGAGGTAGCCGAAGACCATGTGGAACAGCAGTTGGCGGTTGGTCCACCGAGTGCCGGCGGACCGGCGCTGTAGGTCAGCGACAGTCGCGCGCGCGATGAGCCGGCGGAAGGTGGCGCGCGCCTGCTCCAGATCCTGGCCGATCGCTGCACCGTTCACCGAAGCCCCTTCGCAGGCTAACGCTGAGGGAGCCGGCGCACGCTCGTCCTGGCGAGCACCCCGACGGCCAAGACGGCGAGGCCGGTGAGGACGCTGTTGAGGGGTAGCGAGACAACCAGGATGACGCAGCCGAGGAGCCCAACCGCAGCGATGGGGCGGCGCCAGCGCCGCCTCTTTCCCGGCAGGGTCCAGGCGCTCGCGTTGGCAATCGCGTAGTAGACGAGTACCCCGGTGCTGGAGAAGCCAATGGCGCCGCGGATATCGGTCGCGCTGACGGTGAGGACCACCAGGAGGCCGAGGACCAGCTCGGCACGGTGCGGCACCGCGAACCGCGGGTGCACCGCCGCCAGCCAGGGGGGAAGCTCTCGATCTCGGGCCATGGCCATGGTGGTCCGGCCCACGCCGGCCATGGCGCTGAGCAGTACACCGAGGCTTGCGGCAACAGCTCCGACCTGGACGACTGGCGCGAGCATCTGCATCGACCCGGCACTCACCGCGTCCTGTAGGGGAGCCGCGCTTCGCGCGGTGCCGTCGGCGCCGAGGACCAGCAGCACCGCCACTCCGACCAGCGCGTAGACCACGACGACGATCCCCAGAGCCAGTGGGATCGCCCTGCGGATCGTACGAGCGGGATCCCGCACCTCCTCACCAAGCGTGGCGATCCGGGCGTAGCCGGCGAAGGCGAAGAACAGCAGACCGGCGGCCTGCAGCACCCCGTAGGCACCGGTTCCGGTCAGCGGGGACAGTCGACGGGGATCGGCAGCCCCGCCGCCGAAGCAGGCGACCAGCACGACTCCGAGGGCCAGCAGGGTCACCGTCACCAGGGCCAGGGTCACCGAAGCCGTCTTCTTCACACCGCGGTAGTTCACCGCGGTCAGCGTCACTGCGGCGGCGACCGCGGCCAGCCGTGGGTGTGCAGGCCAGGCGTAGGCGCCAGCGGTCAGCGCCATAGCCGCGCAGCTCGCGGTCTTTCCCACGACGAAACCCCACCCGGCGATGAATCCCCAGAGCGGGCTCAGCTGCCGACGGCCGTACACGTAGGTGCCGCCGGCGAGCGGATGCACCGCGGCCAGCTCGGCACTGGAGGTGGCGTTGCAGTAGGCCACGACGGCGGCCACCGCGAGCGCCACCAGCAGCCCTGTCCCCGCGGCGGCCGCGGCCGGTGCGAAGGCGGCGAAGATTCCGGCACCCAGCATGGCTCCCAGGCCCACCACCACCGCGTCCCGCAAGCCGAGCTCACGTCTCAGCACCGCTGAGCCGTCCGGGATTGTCACCCGCTGATCGTCCCGCACATCGGTAGAGCGACGCGAAGAGCAGAAAGGGAGGGTGCCCGGAGGCCTCCCTGCTTCAGACCCTCGCGGACACTCTGGCCTGGCTTGCTGCAGTGCTGGCGCTTTCTCCCTTTCACCGCCTGCACAGTGCCCGCCGAGGCTCCAGACTGGGGTGGTTCGGCGGGCATGGCGCTGATGGGCATGGTTCTCACCGTGTCCGGTCGGCTCGGCTACCGGCGCCGAGACCTTCATGAATGAACGCGAGGTGGGGCATGCCGATGAGAGTGCTGATCTGCACGTTCGGCACCCAGGGTGACGTCCAGCCCTTCGTCGCGCTGGCCCAGTGCCTTCTCCGTCGCGGGCACGAGGTGGGCGTCTGCACCGCCGAAGGGTTCCGGGGCCTGGTCGAGGCCGCCGGCGTCCGCTACCTGCCCATGAGCAACGACCTGCTGCAGTTGGTCCGGGACACGATGCCGCAGATGAGCGGGCCTGGCGAGGCGTACAAGATGTTCCGCGCGATGGGCGGCGCTCAACGGTCGGCGTTGCACGACCAGTGGACGGCCGCGCAGCACTTCGAGCCGTCGATCATCGTGTATCACCCGAAGTCCTTGGGCGGCTACCACATCGCCGAGCGTCTCGGAGTCCCCGGCGTGCTGGCGCTACCGTTGCCCTTCTTCACACCGACGCGGGAGTTCCCCATCCCGTTCATCGGGAGCTGGCCCCTGGGGGGTGGCGCGAACCGGCTCAGCTATCAGCTGCAGCGCCTCACCGCCCTGATCTTCGGCGGCATGATCAACGACTTTCGGCACCAGCTCGATCTTTCGCCGATCCGGCGCATCGACGCCCTGCTGACAGACAGGGCCGGGCGGCCCGTACCCGTCCTGTACGCCTTCAGCCGGCACGTCCGCCCGATTCCCGCCGACTACCCAGTCCACGCGCACGTCACCGGATACTGGTTCCTTGATCAGGGTGACGGCTGGGAACCGCCCTCGGAACTGGACCAGTTCCTCACCGCAGGGCCGCCGCCCGTCTATGTCGGGTTCGGCAGCATGGGCTTCGGAAAGGGAGCCGACCGGCGCTACCGGGCCATCGTCGAGGCCGTCCGACACTCCGGCGTTCGTGCCGTCATCGCGACCGGCTGGAGCACCGCGCCGCTGGACGTGGCCGGGAACGACGTGCTGGTGATCGACCAGGCGCCGCACGAGTGGCTCTTCCCGCGAGTCAGCTCCGTCGTCCACCACGGCGGATCAGGGACGACCGGAGCAGGCCTGCGCGCAGGACGGCCTACGCTGATCTGCCCGGTTCTCGGCGACCAGCCGTTCTGGGGCCAGCAGGTCCATAGCCTCGGCGCCGGCCCCGAACCCCTCCCGTGGCGGCGGCTGACGGCCAGCAGGCTGACGGACCGACTCCATCGCCTCACCCGCCAGACCACCTACCAGAACACAGCCGCCAGGATCGGAAGCCTGATCGCCCGCGAGAACGGCACCGCACAAGCCGTCACCATCCTCGAATCCATCCACGGGAACCGTTGATCCAGCAGGGCGGGCGGGGTCGACGATGCACTCCCTGACAGCAGCTTGCGCACTCTCGCAGGCTCACCAGCGAGCACCGCCTGGCGCAGCCGACCCAGGTTCTGACCATGGCCTCGGCGGACGGACAAGGAGTCGGCCGGGTCGCGGCGGACGATCTACCTCCGGCTCAGTAGCGGAGGAGGAGGTAAGGGGTGGCGATGGCGAGGGTAACGGCGGCGACCACGGAGCCGTACCTGGTGAACTCCCAGAAGCTGATGGGGTGTCCGTTGCGTTTGGCGATGCCGATGACGACGACGTTGGCGCTGGCTCCGACGGCGGTGGCGTTGCCGCCGAGGTCGGCCCCGAGCAGCAGTGCCCACCAGAGCCCGTTCTGGCCCGCCAGCGGTCCGTCCTGAACGAGTTGCTCAACAACCGGAGCCATCGTGGCGACATAGGGAATGTTGTCGACGATGGCGGACAGGACAGCGGATCCCCAGAGCAGGAGCATCATCGCCCGGCCCGGACTGTCCCCAGTCGCGGCCGCGAGACCCTCGGCGAGGTGGTCGACGGCTCCGGTCTTGACCAGCGCCCCGACGAGCATGAACAGGCCGGCGAAGAACAGCAGCGTCTCCCACTCGATGTCTTCAAGGTAGGTCTGGGGGGACAGGCCGCTGATACTTACCAGGATCCCGGCGCCGAGCAACGCGACGACCGAGGGCTCGAGGTGCAGGACGCTGTGCAGCGAGAACGCCGCCAGGACCAGGGCCAGGACGCCGAGGCTGCGGATGAGGAGCCGGCGGTCGTGGATGGCTTCCCGCTCGTCGAGCTCCATCACTTCGGCCACCCGGCTCGGATCCGCGCTGAAGTCACGTCGGAACAGAAACCGCGACAAGGCGACGAAGGCGACAAGCATCACGACGACGATCGGCGCCAGATTGAGCAGGAAGTCGTTGAAGGTCAGACCGGACCGGCTGGCCACAATCAGGTTGGGCGGGTCACCGACCAGAGTGGCGGTGCCGCCGATGTTGGAAGCGAGCGCCTCGGCGATCAGGAACGGGACCGGTCGGACGCCGATCCGCTCGCATACCAGCAGCGTGACGGGGGCGATCAGCAGCACGGTGGTGACATTGTCGAGCCCGGCGGAGGCAACGGCGGTGATCAGGCACAACAGCGTCATCACCCGGAAGGGACGTCCCCGGGCTCGCTTCGCCGCCCAGATCGCGACGTACTCGAACACCCCCGTCTGGCGCAGCACGCCGACGATCACCATCATCCCGAAGAGCAGGAAGACGACGTTCCAGTCGATCCCGGTCTCTTCCGAGAAGAACGCGTCGCTCGGTCCGACCACCCCGAGGGCCAGGACCACCCCGGCGCCGGCCAGGGCCGCGACGACCCGGTTGACCTTCTCCGTGGCGATCAGGACGTAGACGACAACGAAGACGACAACCGTGACCCACATCAACCGGGGAACCCACAGACCAGCTCGAGCAGGTGGGATGCGGTCACGACACCGATGATCTTGTCGTCCGCCATCACGGCACACAGGGGGCTCCGCAGCCGGGCCATCACCGCCGCCAGCTCCAGCACCGTGTCATCAGCCTGCAGGATGGGGAGCTCCTGTGGACGACCAGGCAACAGGTCACCTACGGTGGCGCTCCGTAAACGTTCAGCTATCCGGTCAGCAGCCTTCTCACCCACCACCCGGGCCAGCGAGGGGTCCTGCTGCACGTAGTCCGGCACCATGAAGCGGACCACCTGCGATGCCGGAAGGACAGCCTTCGGGGTGCCGTCAACCTCAGTGACCACCAGACCCGGCAGTCGGTCCTTGGCCAACAGCTGGGCGGCCACCAGAGCGGATGTCTGCACCCCGACCACCGGGTAAGGCTCAGCGATCTCACCTGCGCGCATGGGGCGAACCTATGCCGCAGCTACCGGCTGAGCGGCAGCACCCGTGGCCGGGATCAGTTCAACGTAGCGTGCGAGGACCAGTACCCGGGCGGCACAGCGCCGGGGTGAGGCAGGTCAGCGGAGTCAGAGCCCGGACTGACCACCGTGCCGGGCGCGCTGCCGACGGTATCCGCGACGCCTCGCGCAGCTGCGCCGGGGACTGCCCCGAGGCCAGGTCGAGCTGCCGTAAACGGTTCCCCCTGCCCTCGTCAGGTATACCTTCGGGACATGCAGCGACCGCACTTCTTTCGGGATGGGCTCAGCTCCATCGAGCTGTTGATGCTTGCGGTGATCGCGACGATCGCGTTCGGACTTCTCATACAGCTGCTCGGCGCCTGAGGTCCAGCCCGAGAAGTTTCGGCGCGGCGACGACGAGGCGCCTCCGTTCCTGGCTTCAGCGACGGCGACTGCTCGGTCAGGACGCTCAAGGTTCCCTCGGTCTCGAGCACGATGGCGGCGGCATCTCCCAGGTCGGAGGGGCCCTGCCCGCCGCTGGCCGGACGCAGGTCCTCAGCTGTAACGACGAGGGGCGCCCACCAGCACATTGCCTTCTCGCGATCCTCGCAACCGGCTTTGTCGGCATCCAGGGCTGGCGTCAACCCTCTGCCTGGTTCAAGTGCGGCCTGCCTCGACTTGCCGCTGGAGCCGGGAAGGGTTCTGAGACAGTAGCGCCATGACCCGCCGCGTGCTCGCACTCGTCGCCGCGGCTCTGCTCGTGGCCCTGGCACTCTGGTACGGCCAGGCGCCGCCCCGGTCGTCAGAGATGTACCGAAAGCGGGCTGAGGAAACGGTGCAAGCGATGCGGTCCCAGGCTCAGGTTGCCACCTTCTGGTTGCGAGCGGCTTCCGCCGGCAGGGTGACCCGCGAGGCGGCGACTGTGGGAATCGAGGATGCCGAGGGCGATGCCGGCGCCACGTCCGCCGAGTTCGCCGGCTGGGACCCACCCGCGGACCTAGTTGGTCTCCGCGACGAGGTGACCGATGCCGGGGCTGATCTCACGGACGCTCTCGCCGACGTGCGGATCGCCGCCCACCACGGGCAATGGGGGCGGCTGTCCGAGGCGGCCGGCCAGCTCGACCCGCTCGCCGATCGTCTGGCCAGCCTCGGCAGCCGGATTCGAGAGGGCGGCCGGTGAAGCCGTCGAAGTTGCTGGCGTTCACCCTCGGCACGCTGTCGGCGATCGGCGGGTTCATCGATATCGGGGACCTCGTGGCCGACGCCCTGGTCGGCGCCCGGTTCGGGTTGGCACTGGCCTGGGTGACGGTGCTGTCGGTGGTCGGCATCGCCTGCTACGCGGAGATGTCAGCCCGAATCACGGTGCAGACACGGCGGCCGGCGTTCGACCTGATCCGCTCCCGGCTCGGACCCGGCTACGCCCTGGCTGGCCTTCTCGGCGCTCTCGCCGTCACCGGCCTGCTGGTGATGGCCGAGCTCAGTGGCGTCGCGTTGGCGCTGCAGCTCGCGACCAGTGTGCACTACCTGCTGTGGGTCCCGGTCGCCGCCGCCTTGGTGCTGGTCCTGGTCTGGGTGCTGCCGTTCGAGACGATGGAACGTATCTATGGTCTCCTCGGTCTGACCATGCTCGTGTTCGTGGTCGCGGTGTGGCACCTGATCCCCGACTGGTTCCGGCTGTGGTCCTCGGCCACCACTCCCGCACCGCCGGCCGGCGAGACCTGGCCGGCGTACCTATTCTTCGTGGTCACCTTGATCGGGGCGCAGATGACCCCTTATGAGATGTTCTTCTTCTCCTCCGGCGCCGTCGAGAGCCGTTGGGGACCGAAGGACCTGACCGAGATGCGCGTCAACGTCCTGGTCGGCTTCCCTCTCGGCGGGCTGCTGGCCATCGCCATCCAAGCAGTCGCGTTCCTCGTGTTTTTTGACGCCGGCATCCAGGTGGAGCATCTCTCCGAGACCGTGCTGCCGGTCGGACTCGCCCTCGGCAAGATCGGCCTGGCCATCGCCCTGATCGGGGTGTTTGCCGCCACCTTCGGAGCCACCTTGGAGACCTTGTTCTCCACCGGCTATCAACTCGGCCAGTACTTCGGCTGGTCCTACGGCAAGGTCCAGCCACCAGCGCAGGCAGCGCGCTTCACCACCAGCATCGCCAGCATGCTGCTGCTCGCCACCGCGCTGGCGCTGACCACAATCAACCCGATCACGGTCACGATCGTCGCGGTCGTGTTCAGTGCCACCCTGCTGCCCTTCACCTTCCTACCCGTCCTCCTCGTCGGCAATGATCAACAGGTGATGGGGGACCTGGCGAACGGGCGACTGTCCAACGCGCTCGGAACCATCACCCTGGGCATCAGCATCCTGGTCTCCCTGGCCGCCGTCCCTCTTCTCGTCCTCACACGGGCCGGTACCTCATGACCCGGCACCAAAGTGTGCGCTTCACGCTGTTGGACCAGCAGATCATCGACGTCGACGACCGACGCATCGGTCGCGTCGATGACCTTCTCTGGGAGCAGCCGTCCCCGGGAGAGCAGCCGCTGATCACCCATGTGCTGGTCGGCGCCCAAGCCCTCGGGGACCGACTTGGCGGGATCACCGGCTGGCTGATGGCGCACGTCGCGGCCCGGCTCCGCAGGACCACCGATCCTGAAGGACCGACACGGGTCCCGACTCAGCTCGTCGGCGACCACCAGGACCTGGTGCGGCTGCGCGTGCCCCTGAGCGAGTTGCCCCAGGTGGCCGGGCTGGAACGCTGGCTGGCGGAGAACGTGGTGGGGCGTCTGCCAGGAGCCGGCGATGCGGATCAGTGAGCTCTTGACTGCGACGGTGGTCGACGAGACCGGCCGCTCCGTCGGGCGGGTCCGGGACGTCCGCATCACCCGCCAGCCGACACCGGCCGGCGAAGGAGAACCGCCTCCCTTCAGGATTGCCGGACTCGTTCTCGGCGGCGGACGCCTCGCGCATGCCTGGGGATTCGCCGAGGGCCGGGCCTCCGGTCCTTGGCTTTTCCGTGTTCTCACCGCGCGGGCCGCCCGCAAGGCGCGCTTCCTGCCCGCCGAGCAGGTGGAGACCTGGGATCCGCAGGGGGTCACCATGCGGGGGCGGTTGGAAGACCTGCCCCTGCTAGCCGACGAGCTCCGCCGATGACCACCGCTGAGGCGCTTATCGCCGCCTGGGTCCTCCTCATCCTCCTTCTCGCCGCCATCATCCTCCTCATCATGCGTGGACCAGGGAACTCTCGCCGGTGAGGGCCGGCCGGGCTACGACTGCGGCACTGCTGCCCTGTGGGTCAGCTTCAGCAAACAGCCGGGATGCGGCCGCAGCAGCAGGACCGGCTTCTCGGGGGTTACCACGAAGAGGGTCATCGGCCCCCTTCATGACAGCGCCGGTACGGCAGCGGCCGCCGATGCGGTGAAGATTCTGCCGATGTTCTCCTGGGAGAAGTAGTCGGCCGGCGATACCGCTCCGGAGATGACACTGACGAAGGCGTCCATGGCCTGCTGGTTCCCGCGCACGGCCGCGAAGAGCTGTTGCATCTCCGGTGGCGGTGCCTCGAGGGTGGCGAGCTGCGCGGTGAACTCGTAAATGGGGATGTCCTTGGCGTCGCGCTCCTGATGCCAGGCGCCCATCACCTGGTCGAACGGGCGACCGTCGCCGAGCCACCGGTGAATCGCGTCGGTACACCGTTCGGCATCGAGAAAGGCATCGGTGATGCCCTGCGCTGTGATCGGGTCCTTGTTGTAGCCGGCATCCCCGACGAGCGCCCACCCCTCGCCGTACGGCTTGCGGAACCAGCCCGGTACCGCGCCGCCGAGGAAGGGGGCCTCCCGTTTCGCCTTTGCTACCCGGTCCGCGAAGGCGGGCGCGAGTTGGAGCGTCTGGAAGAAGTTGCCCTCGACATCGGCCTTGTAGGCCTGCGCTTCAGGGTAGGGCCAGCCTGCGACGACCATGGTGAGGCCGTCGTTCGTCGGGGCGCACGCGAACCCTCGGTCGGGTCGGACGAAGGTCTCGAACTGGTCGGTAGGCAGGCCGCTGAAGTAGGTGTAGTAGGAGTACTGCAGCCGGGGCTTCGTGTTGTAGTCCACCGCGTGGACGACCTTGGCCACCAAGCTGTGACGGCCGTCGGCGCCGATGACGATCCGGGCCCGGTCCGCGTCTTGGCCCCGTCGTATCCCGACGACTCTGCCGTCCTCGACGAGAACCTCCTCGACGTTGTAGTCCTCGCGGACCTCGACGCCGGCCCGACGGGCACCCGCCACAAGGATCGCGTCGAGCACCGACCGCCGCGGGGCGTACGCCGTCGTGATGCCCTCAACAGGGTGGGTGGTGCCGCTGATGGTGACCGGCCCAAAGTCGAGGCGGTACCCGGTGATCGCCGGGCAGCCCGACTTCAGCACCTCATCGAGCAGTCCCCACCGCTGGAGCGCAGCGACGCCGGGCGCGTGGAGGACGTGCGTCGAAAGGGTGTCGCTGGGGAAGTGTGCCCGGTCGACGGCGAGCACGCGGTAGCCATGGCGGGCAAGGAGCATGGCGGTCGGTGAGCCGGCGGCGCGGGCTCCGATGACGATGACGTCGTAGTTCATGGTTTCTCCTCGACCGGGCGTGAAGGTGCGAAACGGATCCTCGACACGAGAGTCGCGGGTCGAAGAGAGACCGGTACCGGGGAACTCCCCTAGTTGCGGGCTGGTTCTCGGCGCACCGCGTAAGCGGTGGCCTCGGCACGGTTGCGGAGGCCGAGCTTGAGCAGCAGGTTGCCGACGTGATGTTCCACCGTCTTGCGGCTGATGAAGAGCCGCTCGGCGATCTCTGGATTGGAGAGCCCTTCGCCCAGCAGTTGGAGCACGTCGGCCTCGCGCCTGGTGAGTAGTTGACCGGAGGACCGTGGCGGTGCAACCTTCTGGCCGAGCTCGCGCAGCACCGCCGCAGTGGCATCGACGTAACGTGCCGCCCTGAGCTTCTCGAACGCGGCCAGTGCGGCACGCGCCTCCACCACCGCCACCTCGGGAGTCTCCCGGCTACACGCCCGGGCGAGGTCGAGGCGGCACAACGACATCTCGAAGGGCAACTGGGTCTGACTGAAGCCGTCCACCGCAGCGCGCAGCAACTCCCGCGGATCGCCCTGCTCGGCGTGGCCCCGGGCCAGCGCGACCAGGGCAGTCGTATACGGCGTCCGGTGCTCCTCGGCACAGGCGACGAGGTCGGCGATCGCCTGCTGCGGGTCCTCGCCGCAGGCCAGCTGAGCCTCGACGAGCTGCGCCAGCAACGGGATGCGCACACCGCTGACCGGCTCGGCCTTCTGGACGGCGCGTTGGAGCAGATCCAACGCAATCGTCGGCTCACCTCGTGCGAGGTGCAGCGCCGCACGTGGCAGCACGGCCTCGCGGTCATTCTGGTCCTCCAGCAGGGTCGCGGCCTCGTCGTAGCGGCCCTGCTTGATCCTCAAGTCGGCCAGTCGGATCAGCGCACCGGCCTTCAGCGAGCGCTTGCCCAGAGCCCACAGCCGCACCGCCTCGGTCAGCGCGACATCGGCCTCGGACCACCTGCCGGCGGCGGTGAGGATAGCCCCGTAGTGCGTCCGGCAATAGGCGCTCACTGCCGGCAACCTGCGCCGCTCGGCGATCTGTTCACCGACCCTCATCCACTGCTCGGCCCGTTGCACGTCCTGGACGTGCTCGCAGGCAGAGAACAGCTGACAGAAGATCTCCTCGATGATGATGAAGTCCTCCACCTCGCCCCCGGCCACGGCTGCCAGCGCCTCGTCGAGCAGCGACATCCCCTCCTCTGTGCGGTCACCGTGCACCAGGCTGGCGCCGAGGTAGGACATGGCCGCGAACGTCAGGTGCCGATCCCCCGTCATCCGCCCGATCTGAATCGCGGTGCGGAAGTCGGCCTCCTTCTGGGCCCGCGCCTCAGCGAACATGCCCTCGGTCAGCGCCACCCATCCCCGTTCGCTCGACGTCGGCAGCTCGCTCAGCAGGGTCTTCGCTCGGGCGATCCACCCGCCGGCCACCGCCCAGTCGCCAGCCGTCGTTCCATACAGGTAGCCCAAGGTCCGCGCCACGCGCGCTGAAGCCGCCCCGTCTCCTTGGTGGCGGTAGCCGGCGTAGGCGCGCTCCAACTCCGCGATCGCCCGCGGATACTCAAACAGCACATACGACGCCGCGGCCAGGCCCTCGAGCACCTCCGGCGTCAGATCGCACAGCTCGTACTGTGCCCTCGCGGCGGTCCCATCGCCCACCCGCAGCGCGGCGCGGCCCAGCTCGACCTGCCTCCCTGCAGCCACCATCCGATCATTCCACCGATGGCGGATCCTGAGCCGATGCGCGCATCGCCTTGGTTGACCTGGCCTTGACCCGGCGGGCGATCACCCTCCAGGGTGTGGCGTGGTGGCCACATCGGCGTCGGGGCCACCGGGCTGATCGAATACGACCAGGTGGGACAGTCGGGACAGGGGTGCGTGTGGAGACCCTGCGGCCGGTCGACGTGATTGTGGAGACCAAGCTCCATGCCCCTCCGCTTCGCCCCGAGTGGGTGAGCCGGGACCGACTGATGGCGGCACTCGATCAGGCCACCGAGCTGCCGTTGACGTTGATCGCCGCCCCAGCGGGATACGGGAAGAGCACGCTGGTCGCGCAGTGGCTGAGGCAGCAACGCCACCGGAGGACGGCTTGGGTGGGTCTTGACGCGGCCGACAATGATCCCGTCCGCCTGTGGACCCACGTCGCCACGGCCTTGGCGCGCGCAGGGGCGCCGATTGCTGACGATGTGACCAGTTTCGTGTCCCATAACTCGACCGACATGCTGACCACCGTCCTGCGTCAGGTCATCAACGTCGTTGCGGCGGCGCCAGAGCAGATCGTGATCATCCTGGACGACTTTCACCTCATCCGCCGAAGCGACTGCTACGACCAGGTCGACTTCCTGATCGAGCATCTGCCGCCGACTGCCGCGCTGGTCATCGCGACGCGTGCCGACCCGCCGCTGCGGCTGGGCCGGCTACGGGTGTCCGGACAGCTGGTCGAAATCCGCGCCGGCCAGTTGTCGTTCGACCGCACCGAGGCATCGTCGATGCTGGCGGTGCAGAACGTCGAGCTTCCTGACCGAGCGGTAGCGGAGCTGCTGGAGCGAACCGAGGGCTGGCCGGCCGGACTGTATCTGGCGGCGCTGTCGTTGGCCGGCCGCCCGGATCCCGACGACCTCGTGCACCGCTTCACCGGCGAGGACCGCTTCGTCTGGGAGTACCTCACCGAGGAGGTGCTGGGACGGCTCCCCGTCAACACGCGCTCCTTCATTCTCCGCATGTCGCTCTTCGAGCGGCTCTCCGCGGCCTTCTGCGACCACGTTCTGCAGACCTCCGGATCGGCCGCACTGTTACACCAGATCGAGCGGTCGAACCTTTTCTTGATTTCGCTCGACCTGGAACGGCGCTGGTTCCGCTTCCATCACCTTTTCGCTGCCGTCGCCAGAAACGAACTCGAGGTGGAGCGTCCGGCAGCGGTGAGCGGGCTGCACTCGCGGGCCGCGGACTGGTTCGCGCACCACGGCCACGCCGATGAGGCGATTGCCCACGCGCTGGCCGCGGGGAACCCAGCCCGCGCGACGGCACTGATCCAGGCCCACTGGTTGCAGTACGTCGACGCCGGTCGGATCGTCACCGTCCAGGGTTGGCTGGAGGCGCTCCAGGCGAGCGAGCCCATTCTGGCCCCCGCTGCATCCGTCACTGCCGCCTGGGTAGCCGCTCTCACCGGACAGGAAGGTTCCGTGGAGCAGTTGTTGACGGGGCTGTCCGACATCGACGACGACCTGCCGCTTCCGGACGGATCTCACTCGGTGCGGTCAGCGGTGGCCATGATCCGAAGCACGATCGGGTACGGCGGTCCGCTCGACATGCTCACGGCTGGGCAGCTGGCGGTCGAGCTTGAAGCGAGTAGACCAACAACGTGGCTCAGTACGGCGAATTTCGGATTCGGTCATGCTCTCTACGTCGCCGGTGACCTGCCAGCCGCCATGGAGGTGCTGCCCCGAGCGGGCCTCGACGAGGCGGCACCGGCGATCATCCAGGTGTGCGCCTCGGCCACGATGTCCCTGGCGGAGCGGGAACGGGAGAACCTCGACCGCGCCCACGATCACGCCGAGGCCGCTATGCGGGTCGTCGAGTCGCGGTCGATCGGGGCCATGCCGCAGACCTCCCTCGCCTTCACCGTGCTGGGTGAAAGCGAGGCTGACGCAGGCGACTTCGAGCAGGCGATGACCACTTTGGAGCATGGACTCGGGTTACGTCGGAAGAACCCCGGGTTGAGCCCATGGCCCACGATCCACCACCTCCTGGCCATGGGACGGGTAACCGCCCGAGCCGGTGATCTGCTCCGCGCGGGCCAGCTGCTCACCGAGGCAAACCAGGTGATGTCGCGCTTCCCCGACGGTATGGACGCCATGCGGGCCCGACTGGCAGCCGCGCGGGCGGCCCTCCGCAACCCCCACCCCGCCAATTCCGTTGGCGCTCCGCTCACGGACCGCGAAACCGACATCCTCCGGCTGCTGCAAGGACCCCTGAGCCTCACCGAGATCGCTGCCACGCTCTACCTGTCTCCCAACACGGTCAAGACCCACACCCAGGCCATCTACCGCAAACTGGGCGCCAGATCCCGAACCGAGGCCGTCCGCATCGGTCGCCAACGCACGCTGATCTGACGCCCAGGCCTGCGGGTCCATGCGCCGTCAACACCTCCGGCGGACCCCGGCAACTGAACCCCCAGCTCGTGGGCGGGAGCCCCTGACCGCGTTACGGGGAGGGGCCGCAAACTGAATTTCGACAGCCAACAGTGAAGATTCAACGCGTCCTGGACGCGCACGAACGCCGCTTCCGCGCAGGCTTGCTTCGGGCAGGAGGTCAATCCGTACCCCATCTTTTAGGGGTCCTTCACCCCCACCCTTGCGGGTCCTTCTCCCGGCTTGCTCCTGGCTACGCTCGGCCCACAGATCCCCCACTCCCCCAAGGAACTCCAATGCAAAAAATCCTCGCAGCCATCGGCCTCGCGGTCGCTGTCCCTGTCGCTCTCGCCGCCCCCGCCCTGGCGAAGCCCCCCGTCGACGCCAAACCGTCGTGGGTCTCCTCGGTGCTTCGCCAGCACGAGGGATTTCAGGCGGAGGTCACCTACCTGTGCGGCGGCCCGAAGGGACAGGAAGGCACCATCACGGTCATGCTCCAGCAGCTCCCGGAGCCCGGTGCCAGCACCGCCGACACCGTGCCCAAGGGTCACGACAAGGCGAAGTGCGACGGCAAGGGACGGGAGGTGAAGATCAAGATCCCGGTGGCCAAGGGCGCCGTACAGGCCGGTCGGACGGTACAACTCCACACCACGCTGACCGTCGCCAACCAGCCGGTGCTTGAGCACACCAGCGCGGCCGCGGCCGTCGGCGACGACTCTGCTCCGACGCCCAGCCCCAGCCCAACCGAGACCCAGACGCCGTCTCCTAGCGCGTCCTCCACCGAGAGCGAGCACCCGGAAAGCGAGCACCCCGAGAGCGAGCACCCGGAGAGCGAGCACCCGGAGAGCGAGAAGCCGTCTCCCAGCTCGACCCCTACCTCCTAGCTGCGGTCGGCCCGGGGCAGGACGTGCCAGCCCGATGTCTTGAGCGAAGGCCAGCAAGCCCGCGATCCTGACTCGAGCCGCGAGCCGACCCCGTGAGCGGGGCGCATGTGGGGGACGAGCCGTCCCGGTTGACTGCTTAGGCAGCGAGCTCGGGTGGTGCTGGGTAGGGAATCGGCTGCTTCGGGTTGTAGGACAGCCGGACCAGTCGGGACGACCGGCATCTCGACGGAGTAGGCCGCCCCCCGACCTGACGGCCACCGCTACCGATGCTCGATCACCGGACCCGGGACACCGGTCGCGGCCCGGCTTGTCGCTCAGCAGCGCTCCATGGTTCCATCAGAGGCTGATCTTCCGCTGACCAGGGGTGATGCGGTGGGCGATACTGGGTTCGAACCAGTGACCTCTTCGGTGTGAACGAAGCGCGCTACCACTGCGCCAATCGCCCCAACGCCTCCTGCAAGGCGTCGCCAACCCTAACCCAGGTTCAGCCTTCTGCCCAATCCCGGCTCGACCGGTCAGGGATCGAGGTCAGCGCCGGAGCGCTCTCGGAATGTGCGAGCGATGACGTCGGTAACCGGGTGCGGCCCGAAACCGGTCTCGTCCCAACGGTGCACCGGCTGCACGTCGCGCAGCGATGACGTCAGGAACACCTCGTCGGCCTCGAAGGCATCGGCCAGCGTGAAGTCCCGCTCCACCACGTCGCACCACTCGAGGACGAGCTCACGCGTGATCCCGGCCAAGGGGCCGGCCGCGAGCGGAGGCGTGACGACGGTGTCCCCGAAGACGGCGAACACGTTGGACCCGGTGCCCTCACAGACCTGCCCGCGGGTGTTGAGCAACACTCCCTCACTCGCCCCGTGCGCGGTCGCGAAGGCGAGCACGCGCACATTCTCGGCATAGGAGGTCGACTTAACCCCGGCCATCGCGCCGCGCTCATTGCGGCTCCACGGCGCCGTCACCACGTGGGCGCTGGAAGCTGCCGGCGTGGCGGCGTCAAGGGCGACCACGAGGTTCGGAGGACCGTAGGCGGCTTGGGAGCCGAGCGGTCCGGGCCCACCGGTGTAGGTGATGCGGATCTTGCCGAGATCGAGGCTCACACCCTCTAGCAGATCCTCGATTGCCGACCGGATGAGTCGGTGATCGGGGAGGGGCAGAGCAAGTGCCGCTGCGGAACGGTTGAGCCGCTCCAGGTGCCGTCGGACGGCGAAGGGGCCGGCAGCGGTCACCTTCAACGCCTCGAAGACGCCGTTGCCGACGACCAGCCCATGGTCGGTCGCCAGGATGCGAGCCTCGGCGGGGTCGCTGAAGCGCTCACCGCCGATCCAGACCCTGAGCGTGGTTTCCGAGGCGGGCGGGGTCGAGGTGGCGAGCGGCACGCGGTCACCCTACCGGCGACCGGCGGGTGCTCCGGTTTGGACTCAACCGGCTGGCTCCGCTAAGGTCGTACCTCGCACCGGGGATGAGAAATCTGAACTCGGGCGCAGGCGGACGTGGCGCAGTGGTAGCGCATCACCTTGCCAAGGTGAGGGTCGCGGGTTCGAATCCCGTCGTCCGCTCGGAGCGAATTCTCGCCCAGTCCCCTGGGGGGAAGTCCCCGGTGGAGTGGCCGAGAGGCGAGGCAACGGACTGCAAATCCGTGTACACGGGTTCAAATCCCGTCTCCACCTCGCACGGGCGATTGGCGCAGCGGTAGCGCGCTTCCCTGACACGGAAGAGGTCACTGGTTCGATCCCAGTATCGTCCACGAAGGCGATGGGCGACTCGTGTCCGCGGAGAGCGCGGAGCGGGTCGCCTTCGTCGTTTGTGCGGCGGCGCTGCGCTTGCCGCGAGCGGGGGCTCCGCCACCCGCACCCCCTTTTCGCCTTCGCTGCGCTCGGCTGCTCGGGTTGGGCGTCGCGGTTGGCTGACCGGTTCGGGTTGCTCGTCGCGGTCGGTTGATCGGATGACCCAGCCAAGAACCTTGGCGTCCGGCTGCGGCTGTGCGCTCGGCGGCGACCGGTTGTCGAACGGTGTACGTCCGCCATCAAACAGCTGTACGATGAGGATCTAACAGATTGTGGGGTGGTTGGTGGTGCGGGCTTTGGAGCAGCCTTCGTTGGAGGGGCCGGGCGTCATGCGGCTGGTGGACGTGGCAGTGCCGGCCGCGGGGATTGGCGAGGTGTTGGTGCGGGTCGGGGCTGCCGGGGTGAACTTTGCGGACGTGATGCAGACGCGGGGGACGTACGACCGCGGCCCGCAGCCGCCGTACCTGGCTGGGTTCGAAGCGGCGGGTGAAGTGGTTGCGGTGGGCGACGAGGTGACGATGGTTGCCGTGGGCGACCATGTCATCGGGACCGGGTACGGCGCGTTCGCGGAGTACATGGTGATGGCGGCGGACGGAGT
>JBJMIS010000070.1:0-34235 GCA_045806705.1 Friedmanniella sp. | reverse complement strand
ACCGTCTGGATCAATCGGCGCCACGACCAGCCCGGCACTGGAGCGACGCCGGCAGCCGACGCCCACCCGGACGCAACCTTCCCGTCGATGGCTGCGTTCGCCGACGCCGCCGGCGGGCGCTGATCGCCGGTCGCGCGACTGCGGCTCCCGCTACCGCTACGCGCCCTTGGCCCGCGTGATCTGCTCCGCATGCTCGCGGGGATGGTTCGCATAGATCTCGAGCCAGCCCTCGACCGAGTACGTGCCGGATTCGGAGTGCGTGCCAGTCCGCTGCCACTCGGCGTCCGTCAGCGATTCGAGGAGCTGAAGGCTCGCTGACCGGACCGCGCCCAGCACTGCCAGCGAAGGCTCGATCGGACGCTCGTAGTGGAGCCGACGGGCCCAGACTGGCTCGTCGTAGCCCTGGATGACCGGCTCGTCGTCGGCGATCAGCCGCCGCAGCCGCGTGTAGGCCATCGACTCGCTGTCCGCGAGGTGGTGAACGACCTCGCGGGCGGTCCACTCGTCCGCCGACGGCGGCCGTCGGTCGAGCTCATCGTCGGTGATGCCGGCGAGGGCCGACTCGACGGCGGACGTGCCTGTTCGGTACGCCTCGATCAGTGCTGCGCGACGTTCCTTTTCCATGCTTCCCTCCTCGCCCAAGGATGCCACCGGCGGTACCCTAGGCGCCCGCGTCGTCACTCCCCCGAGGAGCCCGTCCGCCCGTGGCCACGTCCTCGCCCGATCCGGCGATTCACGTCCGCGACCTCCGAAAGATCTTTCGCGTCCCCGTCCGGGAGGCAGGCCTCGGCGCGGCCGTCCGTAGCCTGGTTCGCCGCGAGCACCGCGAGATCCCGGCGGTCGCGGGCGTGAGCTTCGACATCGAGCCAGGCGAGATCGTCGGCTTTCTTGGCCCGAACGGCGCCGGCAAGACCACGACGCTCAAGATGCTGGCCGGTCTGCTGCACCCCACGACGGGCACGGCCGACGTCCTCGGGTTCACCCCCTGGCAGCGGGACCGCGACTACCTCGGCCGGATGGCACTGGTGATGGGCAACCGCAACCAGCTGCAGTGGGACATCCCCGTCCTGGACTCCTACCGGCTCTACCAGGCCATCTTCCGGATCGGTGCGGCCGACTTCACCCAACGGCTGGACGAGCTGACGGACCTGCTCGAGCTGGGTGACCTGCTGCGCAAGCCGGTGCGCAACCTCAGCCTCGGCGAGCGGATGAAGTGCGAGATCGCCGGCTCGCTGCTGCACTACCCTGCGGTCCTCTTCCTCGACGAGCCGACGATCGGGCTGGACGTCGCGATGCAGCGCCGAATCCGCTCGTTCGTCGCGGAGTACAACCAGCGGACCGGTGCCTGCGTGATGCTGACCAGCCACTACATGGCGGATGTCGAGGCACTCTGCCGTCGCGTGGTCGTCATCCACCACGGCCGGCTGCTCTTCGACGGGGAGCTCGCGGCCCTGGTCAGCCAGTTCGCCGCCCACAAGCTCATCACCGTGCAGCTCGAGGAGGGGACCGGGATCGAGGACGACGAGCTCGGGGCCCTCGTCGACGGCACCGTCGTCGGCCGCACCACGACCACCATGACGGTGCGCGTGCCGAAGGCCGAGACGCCGGCCGCCGCCGGGCGGCTGCTCGCCCGGCTCCGCGTGGTGGACCTCACCATCGAGGACCCGCCCATCGAACGGGTGATCGAGGACGTGTTCGCCCAGACCGTGCCCGAAGGAGATGACGGTGGCACGACCGACGACTGAGCGGCCCGCCTCTGCCGGCCTGGGACCAGGGCCTGTCGACCCCTCGTTCGGACGCTTCTCCGGCACCGCTCTGGTGCTGTACTACCGGCGGCAGCTCGCCTCGGCCCTGGCCATCAACCTCGCCTACCGCGGCGCGCTGGCCATCTGGGTCCTGACCAGCATCATCCAGCCCCTCGTCTTCATCGTGGTCTGGCAGACGGTCGCCGGCTCGGGGACCACCGGCGGCTACAGCGGGTCGCAGTTCGTGGCGTACTTCCTGCTGATGATGGTCGTCGACCACCTCACGTTCATCTGGCACATGTGGGAGTTCGAGTACCGGATCAGGACCGGCGCGTTCTCCCCGCTGCTGCTCCGGCCGGTGCACCCGATCCACCACGACGTCTGCGAGAACCTCACCTACAAGCTGGTCGGGCTGGTGGGCATCCTTCCTGCCGCGGTGGTGCTGGGCCTGGCCTTCGACGCCGACCTGTCCGGCACCTCCGCCCGCACCGTCGTGGCCTTCGTGCCTGCGCTGCTGCTGGCCATGGCGCTGCGGTTCGTGGTGGAGTGGTGCGTCGCCCTGTCCGCCTTCTGGCTCACCAAGGTCTCGGCGATGAACGCGGTCTTCTTCTCCCTGTTCACCTTCCTGGGCGGACAGTTCGCCCCGCTGGCGGTGCTGCCCGGCTGGATGCAGACGGTCGCCGCCTGGACCCCGTTCCCGTGGACCCTCGCCTTCCCCGTCGAGGTCATGCTCGGCCGCCGCACCGGGGAGGACCTGCTCGTGGGCTACGGGGCTCAGCTGATCTGGGTGGCGGTCGCCGTGCTGGCGCTGCGCTCCCTCTGGTCCCGGGCGACCCGCCGCTACAGCGCGGTCGGAGCCTGACGATGCACTCGCTCCGCGTCCTGCGTGCCTACCTGGCGGTCGGCGTGCTGAACATCGTGCAGTACCGGTCGGACTTCGCGCTCGCCGCCGGCAACGCGCTGGTCAGCCTGGTCACCCAGCTGTTGGGACTGTCGGTGATCTTCACCAACACCGCCGACCTGCACGGCTGGAGCGCCGACGACCTGCTGGTGCTGATCGGCATCCACTTCTTCATCGGCGGCCTGATCGGGCTCGTCATCCGGCCCTCCATGGAGGCGATGATGGAAGGGATCCGGCTGGGCACGTTCGACTTCCTGCTGACCAAGCCGGCGGACTCCCAGCTGCTGGCGAGCTCCCAGGTCGTCGCACCCCAGGCCGCGACCGACGTCGTGGTCGGCCTGGGCGTCATCATCGTCGGCTGCAGCCGGGTCGGGCTGGAGCTCGACGTGGTCTCGGTCCTGCTCTTCCTGGTCACCTTGCTCGCAGGTCTCGCCACCGTCTACGGCTTCCTGCTGATGCTCTCCACGCTGGCCTTCTGGTTCGTCAAGCTCGACAACATCCTGGTGGTCTTCCAGGCCCTGTTCGGCAACGCCGGCCGGTGGCCGGTGACGATCTTCCCGTCCTGGATGCGGCTCGTGCTCACCTTCGTCGTGCCGATCGCGTTCGCCGTCACCGTGCCCGCCCAGGCGCTGACCGACCAGCTCTCGCTTTCCGGGGCCCTGCTGTCGATCGGTGTCGCCGCGCTCTTCCTGGTCGCCTCGCGTCTGTTCTGGTTGGTGGCGCTGCGCCACTACACCGGGGCCTCCGCCTAGCCCGGGCCGGACGGTGTGCGGGGGGAAGCTGGTGGCGGGGCACAATTCTGGAGTCAGCTAGCTGCGCGGCTGCCCGGGCCAGGCGCTCGTCCCGGCGGTCGACGACACGAACAGGACCGGCCATGACCGAGACAGCCCGAGGGACGACGAGGACGCAGCGGCTGGACGCCCTGCCCTTCACCACCGAGCACCGGCGCCTGCTGGTGGGCTCCGGGGCCGGCTGGGCGCTGGACGCACTCGATGTCGGGCTGATCTCCTTCATCATCGCCCAGCTCAGCGTGCAGTGGCACCTGTCCCCCGGACAGGCGTCCCTGATCGCGTCCGTCGGCTTCGTCGGGATGGCGATCGGCGCCGCGTTGGGCGGGCTGCTGGCCGACCGGCTGGGTCGACGTCAGGTGTTCGCGCTGACGCTGCTCGGCTACGGCCTGTTCACCGGGGTGTCGGCCCTGGCCTGGTCGGTGGGAGCGCTGATCGTCTTCCGCTTCCTGGTGGGCCTGGGTCTGGGTGCGGAGCTGCCGGTCGCCTCCACGCTGGTCAGCGAGTTCGCCCCAGCACGCATCCGGGGGCGGATCGTGGTGATCCTGGAGTCCTTCTGGGCGGTGGGCTGGACGCTGGCCGCCCTGATCGGGTTTCTCGTCGTCCCGCGCGGCGACAACGGCTGGCGCTGGGCGCTCGCGCTGGGCGCCGTCCCCGCGCTCTACGCCGTGGTGGTGCGGCTCCGGCTGCCGGAGTCGGTCCGGTTCCTGGAGTCCCGGGGTCGGCACGCCGAGGCCGAAGCGGTGGTGCAGCGCTTCGAGTCGGCGGCCGGGGACCGGCGGCTCCCGGTGCCGGTACCCGACGAGATCCCCGACGGGGGCGGCCCGGCGACCGAGGAGAGCGGCCGGAGCCGGGTCACCGCCTTGTGGTCGCGGAGCCTCCGACGCCGCACGGCTGCCATCTGGGCGGTCTGGTTCCTGGTCAACTTCTCCTACTACGGCGCCTTCATCTGGCTTCCGACGTTGCTCGTGGCCTCGGGATTCTCGCTGGTGCGATCCTTCGGCTACACCTTGCTGATCACCCTGGCGCAGCTGCCCGGGTACGCCGCGTCGGCCCTGCTGGTGGAGCGGTGGGGGCGGCGACGGACGCTCGCCACCTTCCTTCTCGGCTCCGCGGCCGCGGCCGCGCTGTTCGCCACGGCCCACGGGACCGCGACCGTGCTGACCGCCGGGATGCTGCTGTCCTTCTTCAACCTCGGCGCCTGGGGAGCCCTGTACGCCGTGACGCCGGAGCTCTATCCGACCCCGCTGCGCGGCACCGGATCAGGCTGGGCGGCAGGGATCGGCCGCATCGCCTCCGTGGTAGCGCCACTCTGCGTGCCGCTGCTGCGGGAGGCTGGAGGCACAGCGCTTCTGTTCGTCGTGTTCGCCGCCGTCTTCGTGCTGGCCGCGCTGGCCTCGGCGACCCTTCCGGAGCTGCGGGGAAAGGCCCTCGCCGAGTACTGATTCGCGCGACTACTGATTTCGCAGCGGCGGGACGCTCGTCAGCGTCGGCTGGGCCGACCGCCGCCGGTCAACGGAGGCCAGGTGGCGATCTCGACACCGATGATCGCGTGCGCGTCCGCCGCCTGGTGGTGGCGCTGGAACTGCTCCTGGAACCAGACGTACGGGTCGTCCTGCTTCGCCCGGCACTGGGCGATCACCGAGGTCGGGTCGTAGCCCGCGGTCAAGCCCAGCGGCAGCCTGCTGTAGTCGCCGAAGGTGATCAGGAACCACACCCGGTGCTGGCGCTCCTCGGCCCTGTGCAGCACGGCCAGGATGGCTCGGCGCGCCTGCCCCCGCTCGGGTCCTCGCCTGGGAGCGGTGATCATGTGGCGCTCGCTGCCGCCGGCGGTGCCGCGACTCGTGATGGTGAAGGCGTTCCGGAGCCGCACCGTCGCCGATGCCGGGGGCACGGCCGGTCCTCGCTCTGCCGCCGGCTGAGCAGGCCCCGCCGGCTGCGTCGCATTCGAACGCCCGTGCATCGTCGAGGTCATCGCGGCGACCCTGTCGCCCGGTTGCCCGAGCACTGCTCAGCACCGACGGTCGCGGGACTCGGGGTGGAACGAGGAGAAGCAGAGCAAACGGTTGGCATGCCGCCCCGATCCGGGCCGGATGGCCCTCAGCCGATCCACCCAGCGGTGAGGCCGGCCGACGCCGGCCGACGAGGAACCCCCGGGCTGACGCCGAGCCTACTCGCGGCAGCCATGCTCGTCCGGGAGTTTGCCCGGTTCGCCGACCGGCCGCGGCCCCGCCACCGTGCGATCGGTGGGCGGCTCAGGGCCGGGGGTTGCTGCGGGTCCAGCGCTTCGCGTCCCGACGGCCACCGGTGGCGGCCCAGCAGCGCCGGCACACCTCGTCCACCTCGTCGGCGTGCGCGCCGGTCGCGGGCTGGACGTCGGCCCAGTCCGTTCCCGCGAACCGGATGAGCTGGGACCTGCTGAGAGCGAGCCCGCACAACGTCTGGTTCGTGCCCTGGTACCAGGCGTGCACCACTCCGGCCGGTCTGCGCACCCCATCGGGGTCCTGCCAGGAGGCCGTCGATGCCACCGCAGCTCGCATGGTGCTCCTTCCCTGCCTGCCCGAGCCGTCCCGTGCACTCACCCCCTACCCTGCGGCTGTCCCGCTCGAACGGGGGCTGCGGGCCAGGACGGCCCTGCCCCCTGTTCGCGATCCGGCCCTCTCGGAGGAAGCGGGATCGTGTGCGATCATGAAAGACACCCACCACGCTCCGCTCCTCGCACAACGTCGGCGATCAGCCCGAGCCCCTGCCGCTCATCACCGCAGAGATCGGAAGGGGGAACTGTGTCCCTCGACCTCCAAGCGCCATCCCCCGTCGCGGAACGCCAGCTGAGCCTGTCCGGCTGCTGCGCGGTACTGGACCGCCACCGGGAAGGCCGGATGTTCTACCAGTCCGGCCGCGGACCGCGGGCCGTCGTCGTGACATACGCACTCGACGGCGACGGCGTGCTGGTCCGGCTGCCCAGCTACAACGAGCTGCTGCAGTACTCCCGGGACGCGGAGACCACGCTGGAGGTCGACGAGGTGTGTAGCCCGTCGGGCCGCTCAGCCACGGTGCTGGTGACCGGGAAGCCGCACATCTGCTGCCCACGGTCCACGGCACTGAGCTGCCTGGAGCACTGGCCGCACGGTGTCCCCACCACCGTGCTGAAACTGCCGCTGACCGACGTCCGCGGCTCGGAGCACCCGGCTCCGCACGATCGGCCGGCCGAGTCGGACGGGGTCACTGGGTCGAGCTGCTGAGCACCGTCGAGTCGTCGATCTTGAGGATGCCGTCCTGCTCCACGAGGCGGTAGGAGGTCCTCTCCTCCACGACCCGGTCATCCCGGTAGTGATACGTGATGGTCGCTTGGACCGTCCCCGGCGGAGTGGCCCGGACGCCGCTCACATCCACCCGGTCGACCCCGCCCCAGAACCGGTTGTAGGCCTGCCGACCGCCCGCGCGACTCTGCTGGTAGCGCGAGGTCAGCCGGGGCCAGGCTCCGTCCGTCTTGTCCGGCACCAGCGCGTAGTAGTCCGTGATGGCCGCGGCCAGGTTCGACGCGCTCGAGCCGCCCTGCCCGGAGGTCGGCGTTGGGGTCGGCGTGGGGGTGCGGGTCGGGCTGGCGCTGGTGCGGGTGGCCGACGGGGTGGCCGAGGGGGTGCTCGACGAGCGGGGTGCGGCGCTCGGGCTCGCGGCGCCACCGGTGGAGGATCCGGCGCTTCCCGTCGAGCCAGGCGTCACGGCGCCACCGGAGGCGCCTGGATCCTCCTTCCCCAGCTGTGCGCGGACCACCGTCGTCCCCAGCAGCGCCAGACCCAGCAGCAGGGCCACCGCCACCACCAGGCGGATGCGGCGACGGCTGCTCTGGTGTGCTGGTGAGCCTGCCGGCGGGGGAGTCTGCACCGGCCGTGGGACCGTGACGCTGGGCTGGAGGCCCTGGTCGGTCCCACCGCTCGCGGGGCCGGCTGCCCCCTCGGTCATCGCCGCGGTAGGCGCAGCCGGAGCCGGCTCCGGTTGCGAGGTTGCCACGAGCATCGGAACCGTTGCCGCGTCGGCGGTCGCCGCCTGTCCGGCAGCCAGCCGGGCCGCCGCCTCCTTCATGGAGGGGCGGTCGTCCGGGTCCGGCCGCAGCATCTCCAGCAGCAGCGGGGTGAGGACACCCGCGCGCTGCGGTGCGGCGAAGTCACCGGACGCGACCTTGTGCAGCAGGGCGATGGAGTTGTGGTCCGTCCCGAACGGGGGTGTGCCCTCCAGAGCGGCGTACAAGGTGGCGCCGAGGGAGAAGACGTCGGACGCGAAGCCGGAGTCCTCCCCGCGGGCCACTTCGGGAGCGAGGTAGGCCGGCGTGCCGTGCACGAGACCCGTCGAGGTGAGCGTCGCGTCCCCGAGGGCGTGCGAGATGCCGAAGTCGCTGATCAGCGCGGTGCCGTCGTCCGCGATCAGGATGTTGCCGGGCTTGACATCGCGGTGCACGATGTCGAGCTGGTGGGCGGCGGCGAGCGCCGAGGCGACCTGGGCCCCGACCTGGGCCGCCTCGTGCACCTGCAGGGGGCCGCCCTCGCGGAGCACCGCCGACAGCGGCACCGAGGGCAGGAACTGCATGATCAGGCAGGGCTGGCCCTCGTGCTCGACGACATCGAAGACGGGCACGGCGTTGCGGTGGTGCAGGCGGGCGGTGATCCGCGCCTCACGCATCGCGCGGTTCTTCGCGAGCTCAGCCTCGTCAGGGGTCAGCCCCACCTGGGCGCGGAGCTGCTTGACCGCCACGGGACGCTCCAGCCGCTCGTCCCAGGCCTCCCAGACCACACCCATCCCGCCGCTGCCAACCTGCCGGACGAGCCGGTAGCGGTCGGCGAGAAGCGCGTGCGGCTCAGCCACCAACTCCCCCTTTCCCGACGGGCAGCAAACGCGTCGAGCCTACGGCACCGGATCGCGCCGTCGCTCCGCCTCACCCCCCTAGTTGGAGGGATTGCCTCCCCCTCGTCTAGGGCTGCACGCGGCCTCAGCGCGACGCGAAGTATGGCTGGAGGACCGGGAAAGCCGGCCGACAGGGCGTTGAGGGATGCGCCGCAAACTCAGGGGGAACGATGCACACAGCTACGACAAGACCGACGGGACCGCCCCCGTCGAGGGCCGGTACGGGACGCTTGAGCCGGCAGGCACGAAAGGGCGTGGCGGTGGCCGTCGCCGGCCTGCTGGGGGTGGGCGGACTCACCGCCCTGACCGCCGGCATCGCCGCCGCCGCCGTGCCGACCTTCCCGGACAACGTGGTGGTCTTCCCGGACCGCGACTTCATCACCATCGAGGGCTACCAGGACCACGTCGGGGAAACGGGTCTGGTCGAGGTCAAGCGCGACGGCAAGGTCATCGGGTCGGCCAAGGGCGTCGCCGAAGCCGGCGACGTCGCCTTCGAGATCAACCACCCCGGTGGCTACTGCTGGGGTGCCGGCACCGGCCTCAACGTCACTCCGGACATCAAGGCCGGCGACGTGGCGACCGTGACCTGGTCAGATGGCACCTCGGGTGACACCACCGTCTCGAGCGCCACGGTGACCAAGGACATGGTTCTCAGCGGCAGCACCTTGACCGTGACCGGGACGATCGGATCCGACGTCAACCCGGCGCAGATGGAACAACGGATCATCAACCCCGATCTCGTGGACACGGCGGTGGCGAAGCGCGACATCCGCGCCGTCCCCGGTCCGCTCACGGCCGCACCCAAGGGCGGGTACAGCTCGAGCCTGGTGGCGAGCGGCGGCACGTTCACCGCCACCTACGAGTTCGACGACGCGGCCGTCGCCGCGATCGCCGCCAAGGCTGACCTGGGCGAGCGGGCCATGTCCTGGCAGGTCGAGGACGCCGACGGCAACCGCCAGGGCCTGACCATCGCCGAGTTCGGCGAGGCCGGCGGCCCCGGAATGGGCGGCTGCCCCGCCGGTCCCGCCGACCAGGCTCCCCCGGCCGGCAGCTACTCCGCTGTCCGGTCGGCGTCCGACAAGTCCCAGCTCGCCGTCGCCTGGACTCCGGCCACGCCGGTTCCGGGGGCCGCTGACGTCACCGGGTACAACATCCAGGCCTTCGCTCCGGCGGACACGGCCGGGCTCGCCAAGGGCTACAGCGCCCGGACCGGCGCCGGGGGGACCAAGGCAACCTTGACGGTCGACCCCGCCGTGGCGGACTACACGGTTGAGGTGCGCTCCCTCTCGGGGGCGAAGATGGGCGAGCCCTTCACCCTCAGCAGGACCACGCCGACGGCGCCCTCGGGCGACACCACGGCTCCCAGGCTGTCGGTGACTCCGGCTCCGAACGCCGACCCCGCGGTGGCTGTGCCGGCCAACCAGGTCACGCTGGCCAGCGAGTCCGGTTCTGACATCTACTTCACCACCGATGGCTCAGCCGCGGTCACCGCTGGCCTCCCGAGTGACAGCGCGAAGCTCTACACCGGACCGATCCCGATCACCGCCGCGGACACCAAGGTGCACGCCGTCGCCTTCGACCGGGCCGGCAACACCGACACCGCAGTTGGGCTCTACTCCCCGTCCACCGCGCCCGTTCCGGATCTTGCCGCACCGGCAACCCTGGCGGCTGTTGCCGGCCAGGGGTCAGCCAAGCTGGACTGGGCCGCCGTCACCGGAGCCACGTCCTACCAGGTGAATGTGACTCCGGCACCGGCAGCCGGTCAGCCGGCCAGCACCACCGCCCGGACGCAGACGGTCACCGGTCTCGCTGCCGGAACCGAATACACCTTCACGGTGAAGGCCAGTGACGGCACTCGTACCAGTGCCGCCTCACCCGAGGCGAAGGCGACACCGACGGTGGTTCTGGCCAAGGTCACCATCAGCAGCGGCAGGTGGAAGAACGCCGACACCCGGATCCAGGGCACGACGGACCAGCCGGCGCTGACCTCGAGCGTCGTCCGGTTCTACCGGAAGTCAGCTGACGGCACCTTCAGCACCGTGTACGCCGGTCCGGGTGCCCTTACCGCCGCGGTGGCCCCGGCTACGGGCTCGACCTTCGACGCCCGCTTCCGGACCGCGGCCTTGACCGGGACCACCAACCCCGGCCAGATCGTCGCCAAGCTGTTCGACGGCACCGCCAGCACCGCTAAGGAGCTGGGAGCCAGCGCTCCCTTCACCTTGACGAACGGCTAGCACCACAACAGGTCATGCAGAAGGGCGGGCGCCACGGAGCCCGCCATTTCTGCGGCGGGCCGCGACATGCTGAACGAGGCCGCGACAGTCCCAGTGTTACCTTTTCGAGAGTCTCGCTGCCTCCGTCCGTTAGGGCCTCGCATGCCTCTCCTCCGCCGTAGCGCCGCCGGTCTGGTCGCCGGGATCGCCGGCTTCTCCCTGCTCCTCGTCCCCGGCACGGCCGAGGCGAGGGCGACGGCACCAGCAGCCGCGCCGCACGTAGCCCCGGGCACCTCGACCCACCGACTGACGCCCAAGAAGCACTTCACGATGACGCCGGACGGATCAAGCGGGAAGACCGAGGGCGGCGACGGCATCCCGAACATCGACTCCGTCAAGAAGACCATCGCGGCCTACTACGGCGACCCCGGCACCGGCATCGCGGACAAGGCCCGGTCGCCGTACATCGCGGAGCTGACCCGGATCATCGGCAAGCAGCGCAAGACCCTCGCAGCCCGCTACCTCGCGGCCAAGAAGCGGGGCGAGAAGCCGGCGCTCGTCTTCGACACCGACGACACCACCCTGTTCACCTACGACATGGAAGTCGCCGACATGCACTTCACCTTCTCCCCAGCGGAGCAGGACGTGTGGGTGCAGAACCAGCGTTTCCCCGCCACCCCGGCGATGGTCGACTACGTCAACACGGCCGCGACGATGGGGTACACCATCTTCGGTCTGACCGGTCGCAACGACAACCAGAAGGCGGCGACGCTGGCCAACCTGCGCAAGGTCGGCTACACCGCCTTCACCAGTAAGCGTTTCTACACGAAATGGGTTGCGGGCGGCCGCCGCCAGCCCGGCTATGTGAGGTGCGTGGCCACCTGCACCACGGTGGAGTACAAGGCACTGACCCGCAAGCACATCGAGCGGCTCGGCTACGACATCGTGGCCAACTACGGCGACCAGTGGTCCGACCTCCAGGGCGGTCACGCCGACCATGCCGTGAAGCTGCCCAACCCGACCTACTACCTGCCCTCGCCCAACCTGCCGGGCGTCAGCCAGCCTCGGCTGGCACCGCGGACGCGCTTCACCATGGCCCCGGACGGCTCGAGCGGGACGAAGGTCAGCGGCGAAGGGATCCCCAACATCGACTCGGTGAAGAAGACCATCGCGGTCTACTACGGCGACCCGGGCACCGGCATCGCCGACAAGAACACCTCGCCCTACCTCAGCGAGATGAAGAAGATCGTCCGCGCTCAGCGGGCGACGCTGAAGCGTCGCTACGACCGGGCCATCCTGGGCGGGGAGAAGCCGGCCCTGGTCTTCGACGCGGACGACACCACCTTGTTCACCTACGACATGGAGGTGGCCGACATGCACTTCACCTTCTCCCCCGCGGAGCAGGACGTGTGGGTGCAGGAGCAGCGCTTTCCGGCCACTCCGGCGATGGTCGACTACGTGAACACCGCCGCCCGGATCGGCTACCGCGTCTTCGGCCTCACCGGCCGGAACGCCGACCAGGAGGAGGCGACGCTGGGCAACCTGCACAAGCTCGGCTACCGGCCGTTCACGAGGAAGACCTTCTACACGAAGTGGACCGGGGTCGGCGCCTCTCGGCAGCCGTCCTACGTCGACTGCGGCGCCGACGCGAAGTGCAGCACCGTCGAGTACAAGTCCCAGACCCGCAAGCACATCGAGCAGCTCGGGTACACCGTCGTCGCCAACTATGGGGACCAGTACTCCGACCTGCTGGGCGGCTACGCGAACCACACCGTGAAGCTGCCGAACCCGACCTACTACCTGCCCTGACCAGGAGGCGGTTGGGGCGCCCCCAGCCGGACGGCCTGGGGCGGGTCCGTAGGTTGGTCCCAGCATGAGCACCCTCCCCACGCCGCCGCCTGCCCAGGTGGGCAGCGACCGGCTGCATTGGCTGGGCGGCGAACCCGTGGAGGCGCCGTTCGAGGAGCGGGACGACGAGGGCTACGCCGACCTACGGAGCTACGCCACCATCGGCGACGGCCGCACCACCGCCCTGGTGGCCCGGGACGGCCGGATCGACTGGCTGCCGCTGCCCGACCTCAGCACGCCGCCGGCGTTCGCGGCGCTGCTCGACGCGGACAACGGGGGCTACCTCAGCCTGGTCCCCACCGAGCCGTTCCTGGTCAGCCGCCGGTACCTGGACGGCACCAACGTCCTGCAGACCACCTTCACGACGGCGACCGGGGCGGTCCGCGTCACCGACTCCCTCAACACCGGGGTCGCCGGTCGGCTGCCCTGGGCCGAGCTCGGACGTCGGATCGACGGCCTCCGCGGCCAGGTGCGGCTGCGGGCGGAGGTGGTCCCCGGCACCTGCTTCAACCAGACGTCGCCCTGGGTCCAGCCGACGGTGCACGGACAGGTGCTGCGGCTGGACGGGCTCACCCTGGCCGTCCGCACGCTGGCCGAGGACAAGGTCGAGGTGGGTCAGCGCCAGGTCGTCGTCGACTACCTCACCTCCCCCGGCTCGCGGCACCTGCTCGGGCTGGTCGCGACGTCCCGGGAGGCGCTGTACCTGCCCGACCCCGAGGACATCGACCGGGGCATCGACCGCACCATCGCCAACTGGAAGGCGTGGACGGACACCTTCGAGTGGGACGGCCCGTGGCACGCGGCGGTGGAGCGGAGCGCCCTGGTGCTCAAGCAGCTGATCTACGCTCCGACGGGGGCCCTGGCGGCGGCTGCGACCCCCTCGCTGCCCGAGTCGCTTCGCGGCGGCAAGAACTGGGACTACCGCTTCGCCTGGATCCGCGACATGGCCTACAGCCTGACCGCGCTGTTCCGCTTCGGGGTCCGCGAGGAGACCCACAGCGCCATCAGCTGGCTGCTCGTCAGCATGCGGAACCACCAGCATGAGCCGCAGGTCTTCTACACCCTCGACGGCGAGATCTCCCAGGCCCAGCCAGAGCACCACGACGTGCCGGGCTGGCGCGGTGTCGGCCCCGTCCTCAGCGGAAACGGGGCGCGTAGCCAACTGCAGCTCGGTGTCTTCGGCGACGTGTTCAGCATCGTCCAGCTCTACGTCGACAACGGCAACGTGCTCGACGACGAGACGGGCCGGCTGCTCACCGTGCTGGCCGACCGGGCCTGCGACCGGTGGCGCACCAAGGACTCAGGCATGTGGGAGCTGCACGAGCCGCAGCACTTCACCACCTCCAAGCTGGGCTGCTGGCAGGCGCTCACCCACGCGGCGCATCTCGCCGACCTCGGACAGGTACCCGGCTCCGCCGAACGCTGGCGCAGCGAGGCCGAGGAGATCCGATGCTGGGTGGAGACCCACGCGTGGAACGAGGAGCTCGGCGCCTACACCTGGTACCCCGGGACCGACCGTCTGGACGCCTCGATCCTGTTGCACGCGATCAGCGGTTTTGACCGTGGCCAACGGATGTCGTCCACCCTGGACGCGCTCCGCCGCACGCTGGGCCACGGCCCGCACCTGTACCGCTACAGCGGCGCAGCCCAGGAGGAAGGCGTCTTCGTCGCCTGCTCCTACTGGATGGTCTCGGCGCTGCACCTCGTCGGCCGGACGGAGGAGGCCCGATGCCTGATGGAGGAGCTGATGAGCGCGCCCAACGACGTGGGGCTGCTCGCCGAGATGATCGACCCGATGTCCGGCGCCTTCTTGGGCAACCTGCCCCAGGGTCTCAGCCATCTCGCGCTCCTGAACGCGGCCATCACCGTCGTCACCGGGCACCACTGACGCCTCGACCAGAGGGCGAGGAGTCTGTTTTTCTTGCTCCCTCCCGCTCAACGTCCCGCATTCTGGACAGGCTTCTCAATACCTGAGAATCAGATTTGATCAGCCAGTGACAACGGCGGAGGCTTGGGGGGTGTCCATCGCTCCCGAGTCCAGGCGCGCCCGGCTCCAGCCGGTGCAACCGGGCTCTGGTCGACGCTCCGGCCTGACTGCGCGACGCTTCGTGGACCTCGGTCGGACCGCGTCGATGATGTGTCGCCGCTCCAGCTGTTGAACTTCTCCGGCATGCGTGACGCGTGAGGCCTGAGCCCTCCGGGCGGCCGCGCCCCCGCGCGTGCAGCGAACCGATCGAGGACACCGATGACGACCGATACCCCAGCCCGCAGCGCCGGCGCAACGCGCGCAGCACGCCCCGCTGCCCGACCGCGCCGGGCCAAAGGCGAGGGGCAGTGGGCGCTGGGCTACCGCGAGCCGCTGAACCCGAACGAGCAGTTCAAGAAGGACGACCACCCGCTGAACGTCCGGGCCCGGATCGAGAACATCTACGCCCACGGTGGCTTCGCCTCGATCGACCCGACTGACCTGCGGGGTCGGCTGCGCTGGTGGGGCCTCTACACCCAGCGGAAGCAGGGCATCGACGGCGGCAAGACGGCCACGCTCGAGCCGAGCGAGCTCGACGACGAGTACTTCATGCTCCGGGTCCGCATCGACGGTGGCGCCCTGACCACCGAGCAGCTCCGGGTGATCGGCCAGATCTCGGTCGACTTCGCCCGCGGCACCGCGGACGTGACCGACCGGCAGAACGTCCAGCTGCACTGGATCCGGATCGAGGACGTACCCGAGATCTGGCGCCGTCTGGAGGCCGTCGGGCTGAGCACCACCGAGGCCTGCGGCGACTGCCCCCGGGTGATCCTGGGCTCCCCCGTGGCCGGCATCGCGGCGGACGAGATCATCGACCCGACGCCGGCGATCCGGGAGATCGCGGACCGCTACATCGGCGACCCCCAGTACGCGAACCTGCCGCGCAAGTTCAAGACGGCCCTCACCGGTGTCCCGAGCCAGGACGTCGTCCCCGAGGTCAACGACGTCGCCTTCGTCGGCGTCGTGCACCCCGAGTACGGCCCGGGCTTCGACGTGTGGGTCGGCGGCGGCCTCTCGACCAACCCGATGCTCGCCCAGCGCCTCGGCGCCTGGGTGCCGATCGAGGAGGTCGCGGAGGTCTGGGCCGGTGTCGTCGGGGTCTTCCGCGACTACGGCTACCGTCGGCTGCGGAGCCGTGCGCGGATCAAGTTCCTCGTCGCCGACTGGGGGGTCGAGAAGTTCCGTCAGGTCCTCCAGGACGAGTACCTCAAGCGCGCGCTCGTCGACGGACCGGCGCCCGCCCTGCCCACCACCTCCGGCGACCACGTGGGGGTGAACCGGCAGAAGGACGGCCGGGCCTACGTGGGGTTGTCCTCCCAGGCCGGTCGCGTCGCCGGGGCCAACCTCGTCCGGCTCGCCGACATCGCCGAGGCGCACGGCTCCTTCCGCATCCGCACCACGCCGATGCAGAAGCTGCTCGTGCTCGACCTCGAGCAGGACCAGGTGGACTCGCTCCTCGCGGCCGCCGAGGAGATCGGGCTCTCGGCCCGGCCGGACGCCTGGCGTCGCTCGGTGATGGCCTGCACGGGGATCGAGTTCTGCAAGCTCGCGATCGTGGAGACCAAGGCCCGGGCGGCGACGTTGGTCGATGAGCTCGAGGCGCGCCTCGGGGCGCTGGAGTCACCCATCACCGTCCACCTCAACGGCTGCCCCAACTCCTGCGCGCGGATCCAGGTGGCCGACATCGGGCTCAAGGGCCAGCTGGTGCCGGGCCCCGACGGCAGCCAGGTTGAGGGCTTCCAGGTCCACCTCGGCGGCGGACTGGGACTTGACGCGGGCTTCGGACGCAAGCTGCGTGGCCACAAGGTGACCGCCGACGAGCTGCCGGACTACGTGGAGCGGGTGGCTCGCGCCTTCGTCGCGGAGCGCGGCGAGGGTGAGCGGTTCGCCCAGTGGGTGGCCAGGGCCGACGAAGCCGTGTTGGTATGAGCGCCCCGTCGACGAACCCTGGCCACAGCAGCCGGCAGGCGATCGGCTACTGCCCGTACTGCGCGGAGGAGACCCTCTTCCCGCTCGAGGGCGGCGGCTGGGAATGCCGCAGCTGCCTCCGGGCGTTCTCCGTGACGTTCCTCGGCCTGGTCTCGGGTCGACGCAACGAGACGGAGGCCTCATGAGCACGACGCTCGACCTGTCCGACCTCGCGATCCAGGCGAACCACGAGCTGGAGCACGCCAGCGCCCTCGAGATCATGCGCTGGGCGCACGACTCGTTCGGCTCGGGACTGGTCGTCACCTCCTCGATGGCCGACACCGTGATGATCCACCTGGCCGAGCAGGTGGCACCCGGCATCGATGTCGTCTTCCTGGACACCGGCTACCACTTCGTCGAGACCATCGGCACCCGGGACGCCGTCCAGGCCGTGCACAACGTGAACGTCATCAACGTGACGCCCGAGCAGACGGTTGCGGAGCAGGACGCCACCTGGGGCAAGAACCTCTTCGCCACGAACCCCGACCAGTGCTGTGCGCTGCGGAAGGTCGCCCCCCTCAGCCGGGCCCTCGAGCCGTACGCCGCCTGGGCGACGGGGCTGCGGCGGGCGGACTCCCCCGCTCGGGCCCATACGCCGGTGGTCTCCTGGGATGCTCGTCGGCAGATCATCAAGGTCGCCCCGATCGCCACCTGGAGCGACGCGGACGTTGCCGACTACATCGAGCGGCACGGGCTGATGGTCAACCCGCTGCTGGACGACGGCTACAGCTCCATCGGCTGCGAACCCTGCACCCTGCCCAGCAGCGGTCCCGACGCCCGCGCTGGTCGCTGGGCCGGGCTGGGCAAGACCGAGTGCGGGATCCACCTGTGAGCGCGACCTCACGCTCGGTGGGCCGGGCATCGACCAACGGCCGGCACGCGAGCCAGCGGGTCGGCGCGACGCTGTGGTTCACCGGGCTGCCCTCGGCCGGCAAGTCGACGATCGCGCATGCGCTGGCCCGGCAGCTGGAGGCTGAGGGACGGCGGGTGCAGGTCCTGGACGGTGACGAGGTCCGCCCGCACCTGTCGGCGGGGCTCGGCTTCAGCCGCACCGACCGCGACATCAACGTCAGCAGGATCGGCTGGGTCGCGCGGCTGCTCGCCTCTCACGGGGTGATCGTGCTGGTGCCGGTGATCGCGCCCTACGCCGCCGCCCGCCAGGCGGTCCGGGAGGACCACGCGGCGGCCTCCGTGCCCTTCGCCGAGATCTTCGTCTCCACACCGCTTGCGGTGACGGAGCAGCGGGACGTGAAGGGTCTCTACGCCAAGGCCCGCAACGGTGAGATCAGCGGCATGACCGGGGTCGACGACCCGTACGAAGAACCACGCAGCGCGGAACTGGTGCTCGACACCGCGGAGGTCGACCTCAACACCTCGGTCGAGCTGTCCGCGGCACTCCTGTCGGCGATCTTGGAGGACCTGTGATGACGCCCCGGACCCCTGTTCTGGCACCGAACGCGCTCCGACCGCTCACCGAGCTGCAGGCGTTGGAGTCGGAGTCGATCCACATCTTCCGCGAGGTGGCCGCGACGTTCCGCTCACCGGTGATGCTGTTCTCGGGGGGCAAGGACTCGGTGGTGATGCTCCACCTGGCCGCCAAGGCCTTCTGGCCCGCACCCATCCCGTTCAGCCTGCTGCACGTCGACACCGGGCACAACTTCCCCGAGGTGCTCGAGTACCGGGACTGGGCCACGGACTTCTACGGCGCCCGGCTGGCAGTCGCCTCGGTGCAGGACTACATCGACGACGGCCGGCTGCGTGAGCGCCCGGACGGCCAGCGCAACCCGCTGCAGACCGTGCCGCTGCTCGACGCGATCACCGAGGGCAAGCACGACGCCGTGTTCGGCGGCGGCCGCCGGGACGAGGAGCGCGCTCGGGCGAAGGAGCGCGTCTACAGCATGCGCGACGAGTTCGGTCAGTGGGAGCCACGGAACCAGCGGCCCGAGCTGTGGTCGCTCTACAACGGCCGGCACCTGCCCGGTGAGCACGTCCGGGTCTTCCCGCTGTCCAACTGGACCGAGCTGGACGTCTGGGACTACATCGAGGCCGAGAAGATCGCGCTGCCGTCGATCTACTACGCGCACGAGCGCGAGGTGGTGCTGCGCGACGGCATGTGGATCGCCATCACGCCGGTCACCCCCGCCAGGGAGGGCGACTCGGTGGAGCGTCGCTCGGTCCGCTACCGCACCGTCGGAGACATGTCCTGCACCGCCGCTGTGCTGTCCGACGCCACCACCGTCGCCGACGTGATCACCGAGGTGGGTCTCAGCCACCTCACCGAACGCGGGGCCACCCGGGCCGACGACAGGCTGTCGGAGGCCGCGATGGAGGACCGCAAGCGAGAGGGTTACTTCTGATGGTCACCTCAACCGTAGCCCGCAGCGGGCGCTGGGTGGAGCCTCCGGCCAGCGGCCGACGGACGCTGCTGCGACTCGCGACCGCCGGCTCGGTGGACGACGGGAAGTCCACGCTGGTCGGCCGTCTGCTGTTCGACACCAACTCGGTGCTGACCGACACCCTCGACCACGTCGAGAAGGTCAGCAAGCGGAAGGGCCTCGACCGCGCCGACCTGGCGTTGCTGACCGACGGTCTGCGGGCCGAGCGTGAGCAGGGCATCACGATCGACGTCGCCTACCGCTACTTCCACACCCCCGCCCGCAAGTTCGTCCTCGCCGACTGCCCCGGGCACGTGCAGTACACCCGCAACACCGTCACCGGCTCCTCCACCGCCGACGTGATCGTGCTGCTCGTCGACGCGCGCAAGGGGGTGGTGGAGCAGACCCGGCGGCATCTCGCGGTCGCGTCGCTGCTCCGGGTGCCGCACGTGGTGCTGGTGGTGAACAAGATCGACCTCGTCGACTACTCCGAGGAGGTCTTCAACCAGATCGCGACCGACTTCGCGCTGCTGTCGCGGAGCCTCGGCGTCGCCGACACCCACTGCATCCCGGTCTCCGCGACCGAGGGTGACAACGTGGTGACCCGTTCGGAGCGGACCGACTGGTACGAGGGCCCGACCGTGCTGGGCTACCTGGAGACCGTGGACGACTCGCCGGTGGCGGTGGGCGCGGACCTCCGCTTCCCCGTCCAGTACGTCATCCGCCCCCAGGGCGCCCCCCTGGCGCCGTGGGCCGCGTCAGCCCCCACCGTCGACGGGGACTACCGCGGGTACGCCGGCAAGATCGAGGCGGGCCGGGTGCGCGTCGGCGACGAGGTCGTCGTGCTGCCGCGCGGCTCGCACGCCAAGGTGGTCGCCATCGACACCGCCGACGGTCCGCTCGAGATCGCCGTCGCCGGGCAGTCGGTGACGCTCCGGCTGGACACCGACATCGACATCTCCCGCGGGGACATCCTGGCCGCCACCGACGCCCCGCCCGCGCCCGTCCGGGAGCTGAGCGGCACGGTCTGCTGGCTGGCCGAGCGCGAGCTCACCGTGGGTGCCCGGGTGCTCGTGCAGCACGGCACGGCGCTGACCAAGGGCATCGTGCGCTCGATCGAGGGTGTCCTGGACCTGGAGTTCGAGTCCGGCAACACGCCGGTCTGGCAGCCCGCCACCAAGCTGGCGCTCAACGACATCGGCCGGGTCCGGATCGCGCTGGCGACCGCGCTGCCGGTGGACCCGTACCGGGAACAGCGGGCGACCGGGGCGTTCATCCTCGTCGACGAGGCCGACGGCTGGACGCTGGGAGCCGGGATGGCGGGCAGCACGGCGATCCACGCGACCACCGCCGATCCATCCGACCTCACCTCTGCTGCCGCCGGCGTCGACGGCACTCCGACGCAAGGATAAGGAGGGGCACCGATGACTGCTCCTGCACTCGTGCTGCTGGGCTACGGCAGCCACGACCCCCGGGTCGCCCAGATCAGCGCCCAGATCCGGTCCGCGCTGCTGGAGATCCGGCCCGCCCTCGACGTCGAGGTCGCGTTCCTCGACCACTGCGCACCCAGCGCGCTGCACGTGGTCAACGAGCTCGCGCTGCGCGGAGTCACCGAGGTGGTGCTCGTGCCGCTGCTGCTCAGCGACGCCTTCCACGCCCAGGTCGAGGTCCCCGCCGCGGTCGCTGGCATCCGGGCCGCGCACCCGCAGCTCCGCGTCCTTGCGTCCCGACCGATCGGTCCGGAGGCCTCGCTGCTGTCGGTGATCGACCGCCGGCTGCGCGACGCCCTGCGCTCCCGCCGGGTCAGCGAGCTGGACGGCCTCGTCTTCGCCGCCGCCGGCAGCGCCGACGTCCGCAGCAACGCCCTCGTGGCGCGTCGGGCCCGTCAGTGGGCCACCCACCACCGGCTGCCGTGCGTGACCGCCTTCGCCACCGTCGCCGGTCCGACGACCGCCGAGGCCATCCGCACCCTGCGCGCCCAGGGCCGCCGGCACATCGCGGTCGGCAGCTGGTTCCTCTCCCCCGGCCTCCTCTTCACCCGGCAGGCCGAGCTGGCCTACGAGGCCGGCGCCGTCGCAGTCTCCGACCCGATGGGCGCCGAACCCGAGATCGCCGAGGTCGCCCTGGTCCGGTACGTCGTGTCGGCGATGGACCTGGTCGACCTGGACAGCCCCGTCGCCCAGCCGGACACCGACGTGGCCTTCGACTTCGACGAGCTCGACCCGCCCCTGCGGCACCTGTCCGTGGTGGGGGCCTGAGTCGGTTTGGGTTCGGTTGGTTCCCCAGGTTTACCTGGGGAACTCGCGCTTTACCTAGGTTGCAACCTGGGCAAAGCGGGAAGAACCTGGGCTGAGTGGGGCCGTCAGGTGGCGGCCAGCCGCAGCTTCTCGGCCTCGACGTCGAAGTCCGCGGCCGGCCACTTCAGGTCCAGGTCGCGCAGGTGCTCCACCAGCAGCTGGGCGACGGCCCAGTTGCGGTACCACTTGCGGCCGGACGGGACGACGTACCAGGGCGCGTACTGGGTGCTGCAGCGCTCCAGCGCAACCTCGTACGCCTCGGCGTAGCGCAGCCACTTGGCCCGCTCGTCCACGTCCCCGGGGTTGTACTTCCAGTACTTCGTCGGGTCGGCCAGTCTTGCCTCCAGCCGCTCCTTCTGGGTGGCGCTGGAGATGTGCAGGAAGCACTTGACCAGCACCGTCCCGGACGCGACCAGCTGCTGTTCCCACGCGTTGATCTCGTCGTACCGCTTCTCCCAGACGGCCTCCTTGACGTCGCCGTTCACGCGGACGGTCAGCACGTCCTCGTAGTGGGAGCGGTCGAAGATGCCGATCATCCCGGGCGGCGGCAGCTCGCGCTCGATCCGCCACAGGAAGGGATGCCCCCGCTCCTCCTCGGTCGGCGCCTTGAAGGCCTTGATCCGGACGCCTTGCGGGTCCACCATGCCGATCGCGTGCCGGATCACCCCGCCCTTGCCCGACGTGTCCATGCCCTGCAGCACCACGAGCACCCGAGGGGCGCCGGGCAGCCCAGCTCGGCCGGCGGCGAACAAGCGCTCCTGCAGCTCCGACAGCTCCGGCCCCAGCGCCAGCGTCCGCCCGGGCGCGTTTGCCTTGCCACCCTCGAACCCGAGCGTGGCCCGGGAGTCGAGCGCGCCGAGCTGCACCCGACCGGCAGGCAGCCGCAGCAGCTCCGTCAACGGCTGCATCACAGGCGCGGGCTCGACCTGCTTGGTCTTCTTCGACATGGGGCTGATTGTGCCCGACGACGGTGATCCGCACGGGGCTCAACGCGGAAAGATGTGCCAGCATGACCCGGGTGCCGCGACCGGAGCTCCAGCTGCTCTTCGACGCCGACGCACGCCTGCCCGGGGTACTCGACGAGGACGCACTGGTCGAGCTGTACCGCTACCCCGACGACGGCCGCCGCCGGTTGCGGACCAACTTCGTGGCCTCGCTCGACGGCTCCGTGCAGGGACCGGACGGCCGCTCCGGGGGCATCAACACCGAGAGCGACCATCATGTCTTCGCACTGCACCGTGCCCTGGCCGACGCGGTCGTGGTCGGCGCCAGCACGGTGCGGCACGAGGGCTACCGAGCCATCGACCTGCAGCCCTGGCAGCAGCAGCTTCGTGCCCGGCTGGGTCTCGAACCCTTCCCGGTGCTGGTGATCATCACTGCCTCCGCTGGGCTGGACCCCCTGATCGCCACCCCCGCCCAGGGTGCGGGAGGTCCGGTCATGATCATCACGACCGAGGGGAAGCGCGAAGATGATCTTGCCCCGCTGCGCTCGGCCGGCATCAGGGTCGTGGAGCACGGGCACGAGATCGACCTCGAGGCGGCCCTGGACCAGCTCGTCCGGGAGGGGCGGCCGCGGCTGCTCTGCGAGGGCGGACCGGGCCTGCACCGGCACCTGCTGGCTGCCGGCCTGGTCGACGAGCTGTCCCTGACGCTCGCCCCGGTCGTGGTGGCCGGGGAGGGAATGCGCTCGACGCGAGGGGCACCGTTCCAGGTGCCGTTGGCGTTCGAGCTGGCGTTCGCGGTGCTGGCGAAGGACCAGACGCTCTTCACCAGCTACCGCGCCCGCCGGTAGCTCAGGGTCAGCCGCGGTACGCGTCCACGTCGGCCTGAGTGAGCATCGCCGGGTAGGCGGCGATGAGGGCGCGGGTCGAGCGACGGCGACCGTTCTCGAGGGCATCGGAGACGAGGGTGACGCTGGCCCAGATGGCGAGCGTGAGCACCGCGAAAACGGCCACGACAAAGGCCACGATGATGGCGAGGTTCATGAGAGTTCTCTTCCGTACTTGGGGGGACTTCGGGGCCTCAGACGATGAGGTCCCGGGCTTTCGACGGGGCCGGCGGGTCGGGCATTCTTCCCGCCTGCCTCGTGCTTCGCCGCTGCCACAATTCTCCGCGCCAGGCTCGTATACGTCCAATGCCTTCTTCGTATCAAAACCATGATCTAGAGTCATGGGATGGACACCGACGCTCTGCGCTGGTTTCAGCTGGTCGCCGACGGCGCCACGGTCACCGAGGTCAGTGAGCTCGAGGGGCTGAGCCAGCCAGGTGTCTCTCGCGCCCTAGCCCGGCTGGAGGCCGAGGTGGGCACGGCGCTGCTGCACCGTTCCGGTCGGACCCTGCGGATGACCCGTGCCGGGTCGGTCTTCAAGCGACACGTGGACGCGCTGCTGCACCAGCTCGATGACGGCCTCGCTGCGGTGAACGAGATCCTCGAACCCGACACGGGGACGGTCGCGCTGGCGTTCCAGGTGTCGCTGGGCACCTGGCTGGTCCCGGACCTGGTCAGCAGCTTCCGCGGCCAGCATCCCCGGGTCAGGTTCGTCCTGACCCAGCTACGGGACGAGCCGGCCGATGCGGCGCTGACCAGCGGCCAGGCCGATCTCGTCCTGTCCACCGTCCGCTCCCGCGATCCGGCGGTGCGCCGGCAGCGGCTGATGGACGAGCCGCTGCGCCTTGCTGTACCGCCCGGCCACCCGCTCTCCCGCCAGGCCCAGGTCCGGCTCGCCGACGCGGCAGCCGAGCCCTTCCTGATGCTGCGGCCGCCGTCAGCCCTCCGCCGGCTCTCCGACGAGCTCTGCCGGGCCGCCGGCTTCGAACCGACCGTGAGCTTCGAGAGTGACGACGTACACACCATCCGGGGCTTCGTGGCCGCGGGACTTGGCATCGCCATCATCCCCGCCTCCGGCCCACAGCCGACCGGGACGTCGACCATCCCGGTCGCCTACCGCGCTCTCGCCGACGTGCAGGCGGTCCGGGAGATCGAGCTGGGCTGGGCCGCGGACCGCCGGCTGCTGCCCGCGGCGGAGCTGTTCCGCGAGCACGTCATCGAACGGGCGAGGACCGGCCGGCTGACGGTGACCGGCTGAGTGGCCGCGCGCTGCCGCTCGCGCACCTGGTCGACCGTCGGGCAGGATGACGGGATCAGCCACTCCCCAGGAGGACACCATGAGCGACACCAACGACGGACCGCTCTTCCTCGTTGTCACCATCCGGCCCCGACTCGACCGGATGGCCGAAGCCGAGGCCCAGCTGCAGTCCATGCGAGCCGCCACGCTGCAGGAGGAGGGATGTGTCTTCATGCACCTCGTCCAGGCCGCAGACGAGCCCGACACGTGGGTGATGCTCGAGCACTTCAAGTCCCGCGCCGCCTGGGACGAGCACATGGAAACCCGGCACAACAAGGAGGGCAATGAGGCGCTGAAGGACCTCCTGCGCGAGCCCTCGGAACTGCGTCTGTACTCCGAGAAATAGTTGCCGCACCCTCCGCAGAAATCCTCCACGTTGCACTGGATTGACGTTCTTCTCCTTCCGACGTGCCCCTGGCGCGGAGGGCGGTGGCCAGGGAGAACGGCCCAGCGCTATGTTGCCAGGAGGGCTGTTTGCAGCCGTAGACACCGCCCCACCTAGGGGCGGCCTCAAAGAGGAGTGGCCCGATGGCATCACACGTGGCACCGGCTGACGACACCGCCGAGAACAAGCGGGGGAAAGCACCGCTGGTGTTCGCCAGCCTGAAAATACCCTTCGTTCTGCTGATCCTGTGTTTTGCGGCGTGGGGATCGGCGGCCAACCTCTCCGAGGTCCTGGTCGGCGTCTTCCGGCGGATCTTCACCATGAGCAACTTCCAGTCGGCGCTGGTGACCTTCGCCTACTACGGGGCCTACTTCCTGCTCGCCATCCCGGCCGCCTTCATCAACAAGCGGTTCGGCTACAAGACGGGCGTGCTGACCGGGCTCGGGCTGGCGGCCGTGGGCGGGCTGCTGTTCATCCCCGCCAGCAAGATCCTCGTCTACGGCGTCTTCCTGATCGCCCTGTTCGTGCTGGCCGCCGGCCTGTCCATCCTCGAGACCTCGGCGAACCCGTTCGTCATCGCGATGGGCCCCGAGCAGACCGCGACGCAGCGGCTCAACCTCGCGCAGGCCTTCAATCCGGTGGGCGCCAACATCGGCGTCCTCCTCGGGGCGCTGATCATCCTGCCCCGGTTGACCACTGAGGCGGCGAAGGAGTCGCTCAACCCGCTCCAGCTGCGTGCGGCCCAGGAGAAGGACCTCAGTCTGGTCCTCGGTCCCTACCTGGGGATCGCGGCCGTCCTGATCGTCATCTGGCTGCTGATCTTCTTCCGCAAGATGGACAACCCCCAGGAGCAGCAGGAGCACGAGATCGAAGGCGCCCACCCGCACGCGCACAAGGGCGTCCTGGGTCGGCTGTTCCGGAACCGTCACTACCGTTACGGCGTGCTGGCCCAGTTCTTCAACGTGGCCGCCCAGGTCTGCACCTGGTCGTTCACCATCCAGTACGCCCAGGACATCGTCGGGATCTCGACCGCACGCTCGGGCTGGTTCCTCCAGGCGAGCCTGCTGGTGTTCCTCGTGTCCCGGTTCGTGATGACCTACCTGCTCGGCATCTTCCGTCCCACCCGGCTGCTCTTCATCATGGCCTGCGTCGGCATCGGTCTCGCGGTGTTCGCCGTCGTCTCGGAGAATCTGGCCGGGCTGATCGCGGTGGTCTGCATCTCGGCCTGCCTCTCGCTGATGTTCCCGACCATCTACGGCGTGGCGCTGCAGGGTCTGGGCGAGGACACGAAGTTCGGCGCCGCCGGCCTCGTGATGGCCATCCTCGGTGGGGCACTCGTCCCGCCCATCCAGGGTGCCGTGGCCGACGCGACCAACCACGCGGTCGCCTACATCGTCACGGCGATCTGCTTCACCTGCGTGGCTGCCTACGCGCTCTTCGACCTCCGCACCCACCGGGAGGCCCACTACGACCTGGTCGGCGAGGACGCCTTCTGAGCCGGTTGGCTCCGCCGCTCAGCTCAGGATCCGCAGCCGGATGTCCTCGGACATCCGGCTGCTGGTCCATCGGCCGAGACCACGACCGGCCCCGTCAAACCTCGTGCAGCGGTGCCGCACGGCAGGCGCGGTGACCTACAGGTTCGTCGGCGGCGCGACCGGCGTACCTATCGGCTCGGTGAACCCGGGTTCGGACTTGAAGTCCTCGTCATGGTCGTGCAGGTGGTCGCGAGAGATCTTGACGGCCCCGGCCAGGGCTGTCTCGACCTGGGCGACCCACCGCTCGTCGAAGACGACGACGACGCCGAAGCCGCCGGCCGGAAGGCTCCACTCGACCTCCGCCTTGATCCTGCGCTTGGCGACCCGGTCCAGAACGGCGCCGGCGCCGGCGCCCAGCCCGGCGCCCAGGGCGGCGGTGGCGAGCAGCGAGGGCGGGAAGATCAGCCCGATCACGGCGCCGCCGACCGCACCGATCTTCGCACCGGTCCCGGTCTCGCGGCTGGTGTCCTCGACGTGGATCTTCCCGTCGCTGTCGCGGCTGACCAGAGCCAGCGCCTCGACCTCGACCACGTCGTCGGCCACCAGCTGCTTGAGCGACTTCCAAGCCGCCTCCGCGGCAGCGGAGTCGCCGTACGTTGCGACGTAGAGGTCCTGCGGAGCCTCATCGTGCTCGACCATGACGTTCACCCTTTCGTTCGGCCCTGCATCCCGACGCGTCCGGCAGGACGACGTCCCCCAGAGTGGTTACGCACCAGCTGCCCGGAGTGGAGCCACCCGCTCTTGCATTCTGGCACCGGCGGCGGCTGCTGCGTCAGGGCAAACGGCTGGCATAGGTCGCGACGGCGCCGGCCTCGGTGCCGGCACTCGAGGTGTCACCCGGCCCAGGTGCACTCCGGAGTGTTCGGTGGGGCAGCGCCGGACGCGCTCGCCGCGCTGATCGCCATGTTGGCCACGCTTCGCGATGCGGCGGGCAACACCACGATCAGAGGGCTGGACACCACTCAGACCTGGGACGGCATCGAGTACCCGCCTGAGCAGTTCCGCCAGGACGCGAACGTGCTCGACGGCGTCGACCTGCTCGGGGATGCCGTTGCCGACATGGTCTGGGCGCGACCCGCCGCTACCGTCCTGGGCATCGACTGCCCCCGGTGGTCGGTTCGACGGCCGCCATCCAGCCGACGGCCCGGGCCAGGATCAACCTCCGGGTGCCGCCGGGCATGAACGCCCAGAGAGCACAGGACGCCCTGATCGACCACCTCGCGTCGGTCGCTCCGTGGCATGTGCAGGTCGAGTTCGAGCGAGAAGCCAGGGGCGAACCGTTCGGGTGCAGTGACCGGCCCCGGCGTCGAGACGATGCGGTCCGCGATGCGGGAGGCGTACGGCCGGGAGCCGGTCAGCCAGGGCCAGGGCCAGGGCGGCTCGATCCCGTTGTGCAACGTCTTCGCCGACACGTTCCCCGAGGCCGAGATCATGTTGCTCGGCGTCGAGGAGCTGACGGGACCCCAGAGGTTGGTCCAGGGCTAGCGAGAATCGGTGATTGGTGGGTGCAGTGCTGAGCCTATCGGGCTGGGGCTCACCCGCCAGGGGTGATGCTGTCCTGTCCGCGAGGGCGCTTGATTGAGGTCGGCTGTGAATGTCGAACGTGGAGCGAGGTCGCGATGTGCAGATGGATGACCTACTTCGGTGATCCGATCGCGGCCGAGGTGTCGCCCTTTGGGCCGGTCCACTCGCTCATCGACCAGAGCCTGCATCGGACATCGCGTAGGCGGGGAACGCGTTGCGGCACGCGTGCCCGAGACGCGACCGGCGATGCATAGCCCGGCAGGACCGACGCGGTCGTGGTCCTGCGGCGACCCGTCGATGCAGGTGGACGCCCAGCGGGCTGACCAGATCGGACCGAAGGTCCGTCCCAGTCCGTTGGGAATACGGACAGTTTGATCTCGTCAATGCCGATTCGAAGGTTCCCATGGACTGGATGCTCATCGCCATCGTTGCGGTGATCGCGTTGGCCCTCCTGTTCGATTTCACCAACGGCTTCCACGATGCCGCCAACTCGGTAGCGACGGTGGTAGCCACCAAGGCTATGCCGGCCCGCTGGGCGCCGTGGTTCTCGGCCGTCTTCAACTTCGCGGCGTTCTTCTTCGTCGGTACGGCCGTGGCGAACACGGTCGCGAAGGTCGTCAAGCATGATGCCGAGGGAGTTGCGGTCGTCTTCGCCGCCCTGATCGCCGGGATCACCTGGAACTACATCACCTGGTACGTCGGCATGCCGTCGTCGTCCAGCCACGCGATCATCGGCGGACTGGTGGGCGCCGGTCTGGCGGCTGGCGGACTGGCGGCCATCAACTGGGGGGTGGTCCGCACCGCTGTGATCGCGATCGTGGCCTCGCCGGGCGTGGCCTTCGCGGTCGCGTTCGTGGCCATGGTGCTGATCGCGAGGATCCAGCGCCGGCGGGCTGTCCATTCAGACGCGAAGGCGTTCAAGGCTCTGCAGCTCGTCTCGGCCGCGGCGGTGTCGTTCGGCCACGGCGCGAACGACGCGCAGAAGACGGTGGGGATCATGGCCGCCCTGCTCTACGCGGGCGGCTACATGGCGCTGAAGCCGAACGGCAACCTGGAGATCGACTGGTGGATCCCGCTGCTGGCGTACTCGGCGATCGCCGCCGGCACGATCTGGGGGGGCTGGAAGATCATCGAGACGATGGGGTTGCGGATCACCACCCTGCGGGCCAGCTCCGGTCTGGCCGCCAACATCGGCGCCGTCGCGGCGATCTTCGGTGCGACAGGCCTGGGCATCCCGATCTCGACCACCCACGCGGCCGGCTCGTCGGTCATCGGCTCGGGAGTCGCCTCGGGTCAGGGCGTGAACCTCAAGGTGGTCGGTCAGATGGTCGTGGCCTGGATCATCACCATCCCGGCCACCATGGTCCTCGGCTGGGGGATGTTCGAGCTGACCACCCTGCCCGGAGCTGCCTCCTTCGTGGCGGTGGGTGCGGTCCTGTTCGTGCTGTTCGGCTGGATTGCCTGGGCGATGTCCAAGGCGTTGCGCGCCTCCGACGTGGCGGCGGAGATCCCGACCGAGGCCGAGCTACGTGAGCCCGTCGGCGTGGTGCCGCAGATCGAAGGTCACGCAGCTCTCGACTGAACGTCGCGGCCACCACCGGGAATGGCCCGACGCATCGCGACGAATTCGTTGGCCACGGCTCGCCGCGCCAGCCCGACCCGTTCGCCGGCCCAGTCAGCCAGCGCCGTGCAGGCCAGCTCGGGGCCGTTGTCGCACCGCAGCACCGACAGGTAGCCGCGCTGTTCGGCGAGGCGGTCCAGCTCGTCGATCAGCCGGTCGCCGGGGATCGAGCGCTCCACCAGACCGCCAAGGCATTGGCCGCCGGTAGTGGAGTCGAACTGGACATCAACCGCCCACCCGGTTCGGCGCATCCGCTACCGGGCTGTCCGGTGCCGTGGAGGAGCCGACCCGTTTACGGCGGCGGCGCTGCGGGACCCGCAGCCCCTCGTCCCGCCACAGCCGCAACCCGGCATCCGGATCGGTCGGCGTCGTTGCGGCGGGCCGGTGGCGTTGCGTCGTTCGGTGTTGCCGGTCACCCGGCAGGCGAACCGCTCACTCACCCTCATCACCGCGATGAGGTGGTGCACGGCGGCCCGGCGGCGTGCCGGGATCAGAATTCCCCCTTGGCAACCTCCTTCAACGCCGCCTTCTCCAGCTCCGCGTCAGCCAGCAGCCGCTCCAGCGTCGCATTCTCCTTCTCGAGGTCCTTCAGCCGTTTCGCGTCGTCGGCCTTCAAACCGCCGAACTGATTGCGCCAGCGGTAGTAGGTCTCTTCCGACACCTGCAGCTCCCGGCAGACGCCGGCGACGTCCTTCCCCTCGCCGAGCATCTTGTCGGCCTGGGTGAGCTTGCGGACGACCTGCTCCGGGATGCCTCGTCGTCATGACGATCAAGCCTTCCTGCCCAGCCTCTGGGCGGCAAGACTCTCACTCAACCTGGATCAACCAGCAGGGGTCACGTCAGAGCCGCTGTGCCTGATCCATGCGCCCAACGAGAGCGTCGACCCGGCCGAGATCGCCGACATGAGTCTGGTGGAGGCCCTGTTCCTCCAGCGGTACGCACTGGTCGACCCGCGGCTCACCAGGTGACGGGGAGGGAGGCCACGCCGAAGACCGCCTGATGGGCGCGAAAGGAGACCTCGTTCTCGGGCACGGCCAGCGCGAGCCGGGGAAAGCGGCGGAGCAGCGCCGGAAAGGCGATCCGCATCTCCATCCGAGCCAGCGGTGCCCCGATGCAGTGGTGAACGCCATGACCGAAAGCGACATGCCCGGCTGCACCGCGGCTGATGTCGAGACGGTCCGGATCCTCCACCAGGTGCGGGTCCCGGTTGGCCGCCGGCAACGCACACACCACGAGCTCTCCCGCGGGGATGTGCTGCCCGGCGATCTCGACGTCCACCGTCGTCACCCTCGGCATGCCGGCCGGCACGATGCTGGTCCAGCGGAGCAGCTCTTCGACGGCCGCCTCGACGCTGTCCGGATCATCGCGGATCCTGGCCAGCTGGGTGGGGTGCTGCAGCAGAGCGAACGTCCCCAGCCCCAGCATGTTGGCGGTGGTCTCATGGCCGGCCACCAGCAGCAACGCGGCGATGCCGATCAGCTCGTCGTTGGTCAGGTCATCGCCGTGCTCGCCGACGAGCAAGCCCAGCAGATCATCCCGAGGCTCGGCGCGGGCCCGGGCGATCAGACCGCTCATGTACGCGTGACCCTCCCGGGCGAGGGCCAGGCTCTCCTCGATCGGTTTCGTCACGTCGAGCTGGCGACTGGTGCGCTGCTGGAACTCCGCGCGGTCCTCATACGGCACCCCGAGGAGCTCGCAGATCACCAGCGACGGGATGGGCAGCGCGAACTGGGCGACCAGATCGGCCGGCGGACCGGCCGTCGCCAGCGCGTCCAGATGGTCGTCGACGATCTCGACGATCCGAGGCTCCAGCTGACGCAGCCGTCGGCCGACGAACGCGGGCGTCAACAGCCGGCGCAGCCGGGTGTGCTCCGGCGGGTCCCAGGCCAACAGGTTCCCCGCGCGCTGCCGGGCCACCTCCTCCTCCGTCACCTCGACACCGCTGGTCAGCGCGAACGGGTTGCTGATGGCGTTGCTGAAGCGCCGGGAGTCGGCGAGAACGTCGCGGACGTCCGCGTACCGGGAGATCAGGTAGGCCGATCTTCCCAGCCCCGCATCAACCTGGCACACGCCGTCGTCGTCGCGCATCCGGCCGAGCTCGTCCACGGGGTCGAAGCCGTTGCGGCGCATATGCAGTGGCAGCTGAGAGAACGTCGCCGTCATCGCCCAGCCGCCTCCCCACCGCCTCGTGACTCCTTGACGCTACACCGCCGCAGCGGCCCGTGGAGTCGGCGAAGGAGCATCTAGTCAACGTCCATGTGCTCGTTCTCCCTGGTCGCAGCCGTCATCCGGCTGGGCTGGACGCGGGCCGGCTCGCCCGGCATCTTCGGGTGGTCCGGGGGGTACGGCATCTCGGCGCCACCGTAGGTCCCGGTGCCGAGGTCGCGGACGTCGCGTGCGTACATCTCCAGCGCGCCCTCCAGGCTGCCCGGCTCGGTGGCGTAGAACGGCGCCCAGACGTCACCGACCTCGGCGAACCGGGTCAGCATGCTGGGGATGGTGAAGTCCTCAGGCGCCGCGTCGGAGAGCTCGTCCCAGGTCAGCGGGGCCGAGACCACGGCGCGCGGCGTCGGGCGGATCGAGTAGGCGGAGGCCATGGTGCGGTCGCGAGCCATCTGGTTGAAGTCGACGAAGATGCGTCGGCCGCGCTCCTCCTTCCACCAGCTGATCGTCACCTGGTCGGGCATCCGCCGGGAGAGCTCTCGGCCGAGGGCGATCACGGCGTGCCGGGCCTCGACGAAGTCGTGCTCGGGTCGCACCGGCACGAAGACGTGCACCCCGCGGCCGCCGCTGGTCTTGGGGTAGCCGGTCAGGCCGGCGTCGTGGAGCACCGAACGCAGCTCGTGGGCGGCGCGGGCCGCGTCGGCGAAGTCCGTGCCAGGTTGTGGGTCGAGGTCGACCCGCAGCTGGTCGACCCGGTCGGGATCGGCACGGGTGACCGGCCAGGGGTGGTAGCGCAGGGTCCCGAGGTTCGCCATCCAGGCCACCGTCGCCAGCTCGGTCGCGCAGACCTGCTCGGCCGTCCTCCCCGACGGGAAGGTGACGGGCACCGTCTGCACCCAGTCCGGCATCCCCTTGGCCGGGGCACGCTTCTGGTAGAAGGCGTCATGGTGGGTGTCAGTGCGGGTGCTGAGGGTGACCTCGGGACGGTAGCCGCCGGGCCACCGCTCCATCGTCACGGGGCGGTCCCGGAGCGCCGGGAAGATGCCGTCGCCCACCGCGACGACGTACTCGACGACCTGCAGCTTGGTCAGCCCGATCTCGGGAAAGTAGATCTTGTCGGGGCTGGTGACGCGCACAGTGCGGCCTCCGACCTCGAGCTCCAGCGCAGGGGTCGGCATGCGGCTGAGGCTACTAGCCTGGGGCCGAGCGGTCCGGCCGATGTCCCCGCCTCCGCAGCGGAACAAGGTCGCCGTCGGACCGGTTGAGCCAGCGTCACCACGCGTGGGAAGGACCACCATGACCGACATCCACAACACCGACGCCGCAGCGGCCCAGGGCGACGCTGGACGACTCGTCGGCAAGCACGTCAAGTCCGATGCCGAGTGGCGCGCCCAGCTGAGCCGGGAGGAGTACCACGTGCTGCGCGAAGCCGGCACCGAGCGGCCCTTCACCGGCGAGTACACCGACACCAAGACCGAGGGCGTCTACCGCTGCCGGGCCTGCCAGGCCGAGCTGTTCCGCAGCGACACGAAGTTCGACAGCCACTGCGGGTGGCCGTCGTTCTTCGACCCGAAGGACTCCGACGCGGTCGAGCTGCTCGAGGACCGCAGCTGGCTGATGAGCCGCATCGAGGTGCGGTGCAAGCGCTGCGGGTCGCACCTCGGGCACGTCTTCGACGACGCTCCGCAGACCCCGACCGGCCAGCGCTACTGCATCAACTCGATCAGCCTCAGCCTCGAGCCGGCGGCAGCCCCGACGACCGGCGGCGACGAGGTCAGCGGGTCGACGCGGACCGCCTGACCGGCGCACTGTCCCCGGGGCCGGGCCCGGGGCCGGGCTCCCCGGGGTTGGACGGCTCGATCAACCGGATCGCCGCCGCGACCAGCGCGGGCGGGTCGTCGCGCACGTGTGCCGTCTTGCGGTCGAACACGATGACCGCCTGCAGCAGCAGGCCGCCGATGAACACGCCGGCGATCAGGTCGGACACCCAGTGGGTGACCAGGTAGAGCGAGGTGGCGATGGTCAGGCAGGTGAGCACCGACCACACGGCGAGGAACCGCTTGACCGGCGGGTGGTCCAGGTAGCGGATCATCAGGTAGGCCATCATCCCGCCGGTCAGCACCATGTTCGACGAGTGGCCGGACGGGAAGATGATGCCGCCGGTGAACGCCGTCAGGTTGTGCGTCTCGGTCTCGCTGCGCCCGATGACGATCTTGAGTACGCCGACCACGACGTTGAGGATGAGGAACGCGGTGAACGACAGCACCAGCGGCCGCCAGGTGCGGTGCTTGCGCGCGAGCCAGCCCGCCAGCACGAGCATGATCGGCAGCAGCACGGACCGCTGGCCCATCTTGTCGTAGATCCAGGCGACGTCGCTGCGCCACCCGACCGGGTCCTTGTGGTGCCACCGCCAGAACACCTTGTCGAGCGAGACGAGCGGGCCCTTCACGATGACGTCGGCGACGACGTAGAGGAACGCGACCGCGAGCGCCACGCTGATGCGGCGGCTGCGCCGGCTCAGGGCCTGGCGGCGGTGCAGCACGCGGCCCCCGTTCCCGGTCGCGGCGTCGTTCACGCGCGCGGCGCCCGGGTCGCCGGCGGAGCGCTGCGCAGCGACGTCGACGGCCGGCTCGTGGTCGACGCCGTGCCGCGGGTCGCAGCCGTCGGGGCCGACGTCATGCCCCTCCCCGGACCGCGGCGTGGCACTCACGGCAGGTTCGCCACCAGCTCGGCGACCGGCCTGCGGCGGCCCGTGTAGAACGGGATCTCCTCCCGGACGTGGCGGCGGGTCTCCGAGCCCCGCAGGTGCCGCATCAGGTCGA
>JBJMIS010000069.1:0-19450 GCA_045806705.1 Friedmanniella sp. | reverse complement strand
GGCCTCCTGGGAGGTCAGGTTCAGAGCCCAGGCGCAGGCGGCGTCAGGGTTCTTGGCCGCCTCGGGGATGACGAAGGAGGTGCCGCTGGCGACGGTGAAGGGCTGCCCCTCGGCGTTCTTGAACGGCACCGCGCTGATGTCGACGTTCTTGACGTAGGGCGTCAGCACGTTGACGTACCACTGGGCGTTGATCTGCGCCCCGACCTGGTCCTTCACGTACTGGTTCTTGGCGCCGAAGAAGTCGAAGGAGTCGGTGAAGCTCTTGACCTTGGCGTAGCCGCCCTGAGCGTCCATCAGCTGCTTCAGCAAGCCGATCGCCTTGGCGTTGTTCGGGTTGTCCAGCGTGGGAGCACCATCGGGGCCGATCAGCTGGCCACCCGAACCCAACATCCACAGACCCGCCTGGCCCGTGGCCTGCGGGTCGAAGCCCAGCGTGCTCGGGTTGCCGCCGCTGGCCTTGTACATCTTGCCCACGGCCGCCAGCAGCGCGTCCGGCTTGGAGGTGTCCAGATCGGCGGCGGTGACGCCGGCCTTCGTCATCACCCGCTTGTTCAGCATCAGGGCAGGCGGCTGGTAGAACTGCGGGACCGCCCAGATCTTGCCGTCATAGGTGACGTCGTCGACGACCGAGGGGTAGTACTGGGTCCGTGGGTCGACCTGGTAGGCGCTGAAGCAGCTGTCCAGCGGCTTGATCAAGCCCTTCGCCGCATAGGTGGCGACGAACTGGCGGTCCATCTGGACGACGTCCGGCACGTCCCCGCTCGCAGCGCGCGTGGTGAACTTCTGCGCGTCGAAGGCCGTGGCGTCGAGCTTGACGGTGACCCCGCTCAGCTTGTCCTTGGCGTAGTTGAGCCGGGAGGTCCCGACCTCGTCGGCGTTCTCGAAGCCCCACGCGCTCAGGTTCCCGGTGGCATTGGTCGAGAAGGCAGGACTCGAGCTCGACTCGTCGGAGCCGGCTTCCCCGCCACCCCCACCCCCGCAGGCGCTCATCACTGCGACGCTGGTGGCCAGGCCGAAGGCGAGGAGCGTCTTGGAGGTCTTGTTCACCGCTGTTCCTTTCGAGAGGTCGTGGAGGGCGTCGTCGCGGTCCACGCGGAGTAGGTCCACCTTCGGGTGGGACCTTTCCCACGGGGACGGTAGTGCAGCTTCTCAGCCGAACAAAGACAGCACCGACGTTTCCCGGCGGCGTGTCTCTACGGCGCGAAGGGCCATTGTCCAGTGGTCCTGATGGCGAATGGCATCGTTGCCACCTGGAAAGGGTCTCGCCGACTGCCCGCAGCGCTGACCGACCGCCGGAGGCAGAGAGGGGACGTTTCCACACGTGAGCCCTGAGGAGCTGCTGCGGTTCGCGCTGCTGGTGCTGGCCGGGCTCGCCGCCGGGGTCGTCGGCTACGGCGCGGGACTGGCCTCGCTCGTCTCGTTCCCGGCGCTGCTGGCGCTCGGCCTGTCGCCGCTCACCGCCAACGTGACCAACTCGGTCGCCCTGACCGGTGTGACCCTCGGCAGCGTCAGCTCAGCACGCCCCGAGCTGGAGGGGATGGGCCGCCGGATCCTCGTCTTCGGAGCCATCGCCCTGGTGGGGGGAGGAGCCGGGGCGGTCCTGCTGCTGTGGCTGCCGCCGGGGGTGTTCGAGCGGGTGGTGCCGTGGCTGGTCGCGTTCGGCTCGGTCGTGCTGCTGCTGCGGCCCTGGCTGCGTCGCTGGCACGCGGGCCGGCTGCACGAGCGGCATCCGCTGGTGCTCCTGGTGGTCGCCCTGGTGACTGTCTACTGCGGGTACTTCGGTGCGGGGGCGGGCGTCTTGCTGCTGGCCACGTTCGGCGCCGTACTCGCGGACCCGCTGGCCCGCCTCGCGGCGCTGCGCAGCGTCGTCGTGGGGACGGCCAACACGGTGGCCGCGGTGATCTTCACCGTCACCGGGAGCGTCGACTGGTCGGCGGCGCTGCCACTTGCCCTCGGGGCGGTGGCCGGCTCCGCCCTCGGACCGCCGATCGTCCGGCGGGTACCGGAGACTCCGCTGCGGCTCGTGGTCGCGACGGCCGGCTTCGCGCTCGCGGTCAAGCTCTATCTCGACTACGCCCGAGGATGACGACGGCGGTCAGTGGAAGTCGCGTGAGGCGTGCCGGGCGGGCAAGGTTCCGCGCGCGGCCGGGACCACCGTGCTGAGCGGCTCGAGCCGGTCGGCCACGAGGTTGGTGACGCCCTCGCTGTGTTCCACCCGACCGCGGATGACCATGGCGTTGGCGTTGCGGCCCACCCTGCGGAACTGGCGCCACATCGGCTCCGCACAGACGATGTTGAGCATCCCGGTCTCGTCCTCGAGGTTCAAGAACGTGATCCCGCCCGCGGTCCCGGGGCGCTGTCGGTGGGTGACCAGGCCGGCCACCCGGATCCGACGGGTGTCATAGGTCGGACCCAGGTCCGAGATGGCCACGATCCCCTGCCCCTCCAGCACCGGGCGCAGGTGCCCCATCGGGTGGTCGTCGGGGGAGATCTTGGTCGCCCAGAGGTCGGCCAAGGTCAGCTCGACCGGGCTCATCCCGGGCAGGGTCGGCGGGGCCGCGTCCACGGCGGACCCGGGCAGGGTGTCCAGGTCGTCGGCGTAGCCCGCGTTCCACAGCGCCTGCCGCCGGGACAGCCCGAAGCTGTCGAAGGCACCGGCAGTAGCCAGCGCCTCGGTCTGGGCGACGGTGAGGCCGGTGCGGCGCACCACATCGTTCTGGCTGCGGAAGGGCTCTCGCTCCCGTTCGGCGACGATGCGCTCCGCCACGTCCCGACCCAGTCCCTGCACCTCGGTCAGGCCGAGCCGGACGGCGAAGTTCCCGTCCCGGCGGTGCTCGCAGGTGAGGTCTGGAGCAGTGCGGGAGAACGGGCCGACCGGGTCCTGGTCGCGGTCCAGACAGCGATCGGGACCCGTCGGGCCGGTCCGTCCCGGATCCAGCAGCTCCAGCTCCGCGTCCACCCCGGAGGCGACGATGTCGGGTCGGCGCACCTCCACCCCGTGCCGCCGCGCGTCCGCCACCAGAGACTGCGGGGAGTAGAAGCCCATGGGCTGCGCGCGCAGCAGCCCGGCCAGGAACGCGCCCGGGTAGTGCAGCTTGATCCAGGCCGAGGCGTAGACCAGCAGGGCGAAGCTGATCGCGTGGCTCTCGGCGAAGCCGAAGTTCGCGAACGCCTGGATCTTGCTGTAGATCTCGTCAGCCATCGCGCCGGAGATGCCGTTCTCTGCCATCCCCTCGTACAGCGTGCTGCGCAGCCGCTCGATCTTCTCCACCCCACGTTTGGAGCCCATCGCCCGCCGCAGCAGGTCCGCGTCGTCCCCGGTGCAGCCACCGACGGCCATGGCGATCTGCATCAGCTGCTCCTGGAAGAGGGGGACACCCTTGGTCCGCTCCAGCACCGGCTCGAGCTTGGGGTGCAGGTAGCTGACCTCCTCCTTGCCGGTGGCGCGTCGGATGTAGGGATGCACCGCGCCGCCCTGGATCGGACCGGGTCGGATCAGCGCCACCTCGATCACCAGGTCGTAGAAGCGGCGCGGCTGCAGCCGGGGCAATGTGCCAACCTGGGCACGGCTCTCCACCTGGAAGACCCCGATGGAGTCGGCCCGGCAGAGCATGTCGAAGACACCGGCCTCCTCCTTCGGCATGGTGTCCAGCGTCCAGCGCTCCCCCACCCGGTCCGCCGCCAGGTCGAAGCTGTGCTGGATGGCGCTGAGGATGCCCAGCCCGAGGAAGTCGAACTTGACCAGCCCCATCCAGGCACAGCTGTCCTTGTCCCACTGCAGGACGGTGCGGTCGACCATCCGCCCTCGCTCGATCGGGCAGACCTCGCCGACGGGGCGGTCGGTCAGCACCATCCCGCCGGAGTGGATGCCGAGGTGCCGGGGAGCCTTGAGCAGCTGGTCGGCCAGGTCCACCACCGGCGCCGGGATGGTGTGGTCCGAGCCCAGCGGCATCGACCCGAAGGCGTCGATCTGCTTCGACCAGGCGTCCTGCTGACCGGTGGAGTAGCCGAGCGCCTTGGCCATGTCGCGGACCGCGGACTTGGGGCGGTAGCTGATCACGTTCGCCACCTGGGCGGCATTGCGCCGGCCGTAGCGGCGGTAGACCTCCTGGATCACCTCCTCCCGCCGGTCGGAGTCGAAGTCGACGTCGATATCGGGCTCCTCGTCACGGCTCACCGAGAGGAACCGCTCGAAGGGCAGGTCGTACTTGATCGGGTCGACCGCCGTGATGCCGAGGACGTAGCAGACCACCGAGTTGGCCGCCGAGCCACGGCCCTGGCAGAGGATGCCTCGCTCGCGGGCGAAGCCGACGGCGTCGGCGACGATGAGGAAGTAGCCCGGGAAGTCCTTCTCCTCGATCACCGCCAGCTCGCGCTGCAGCCGCTCCTCGGCCACCGCGCGGTTGCTGCCGTAGCGCTCGTCGGCGCCACGGCGGGCGAGCTCGCGCAGCCAGCTGATCGGGGTGTGACCGGCGGGGACCTGCTGCTTGGGTAGCCGGGGCTTGGCCAGCCGCAGCTCGAAGGCCAGCTCGTCGGCCAGCGCCACGCTGGCCGCCACCGCCCCCGGGTAGCGGACGAACCGCCGCACCATCTCCTCCCCCGAGCGCAGGTGCGCCCCGGGCGGCGGCAGCCAGCCGTCCATCTCTGCGAGGCTGCGGCGGGCTCGGACCGCAGCCATCGCCGCGCCCAGCCGGTACTCGGCCGGGGTGGCGAAGTGGACATTGCCGGTAGCGACACAGCGCAGCCCGTGGTCATGGGCCAGTCCGGCGAGGGCGTCGTTGGCTGCAGAGTCGGTCGGCAGCCCGGAGTCGGTCAGCTCCACCACCACCCCGTCCAGTCCGAACAGGGCGGTCAGCCGGTCCAGCTCGACCGCGGCTGCGTCGCGGCCACGGCTGGTCAGGGCCTGTCGGACAGCCCCTTTGCGGCAACCCGTCATCACCATCCACTCCCCGCTCGCCGCCGCACCAAGCTCCTCGAGGTCGTAGCGAGGTCGGCCCTTCTCGTCCCCGCGCAGCTGGGCCTCGGTGATCGCCGAAGCCAGCCGGTGGTAGCCCGAGACCCCGGCGGCGAGCACCAGCAGGTGCTGGCCCTCAGGGTCGGCGACCCCGTTCTGGGGAGTGGTCAGGCCCAGCGACAACTCCGCCCCGTAGACGGTCCGCAGGTCGTACGCCGCCGCCGCTTCAGCGAAGCGGGCGGCCCCGTAGAGGCCGTCGTGGTCGGTGAGCGCCAAGGTGTCCAGGCCGAGCCGGACAGCCTCCTCGACCAGCGACTCGGGGTCGGCGGTCCCGTCGAGAAAGCTGAAGTTGCTGTGGCAGTGCAGCTCGGCGTAGGGAACGACCGGTCCGGCCGGACGCTCCACCGGTGGCGCCTGCGTCTCGTACGGCACCCGCTTACGGGTGTAGCCCGGCGCTGAGTCGTCGGTCGGGTTCTCCGACGAGATCGCCCGGGCGAACGGCTGGCCGGAGAGGCGGCGCTCGAGCTCGGACCACCGCATCGGTGGGTTGTTCCAGCTCATCCCCGCCACCCCTCGGCCACGCTGCGGTCACTAGTCATAGCGCGCCTCGCACCACCAGCGACCGTTCTCCACCACCAGCAGCCACGCGCTGCCGTCGACCCCCACCACCTGGAAGCGGGCTACCTGACGGGCCTGCGCGGGGTCCCACCACAGCTCGTCGATCGGCCACGGCCCCGCCCAGGCCTGCACCCGGGTGGGTGGGGACATCCGGTCGACGGTGAACAGCACCGGGTCAGCGGTGAGCAGACCACGGCTGGTCACCGCGACCGGACGCCCATCGGCACCAGTGACCAGCGCAGCCTGCGGCTCGGGGAAGACCCGGGCCGGCGCCGGCGGGGGGATCGACCCCGGCCACGGCAGGCCCGCGGGCCGGACGCCCACGGCCCGCTCCCCCCACGGGGTCAGCGACTGGCGCTGCCGGGGGCAGCGGCCGCCCTGGAGCGCGGGGGCCAGCACCTCCTCCGGTCCGAGCATCCCCTGCAGCCGGGCAACCCCGCGCTCGACCCGCTCGTCCGGAGCGCTCCCCCACAGCCCCTCGCCGTGATCGGCCATCGACTCGACCGTCTCGGGGACGAACCGGACCTCGCTCACCGGATCGGGCGCGGGGTCGCCCTGCAGCTGCCAGTAGAGCCGGTCGATGAGGTCGGCGGCGGTGAACCAGCGTGAGTGCAGCCAGACCCGGGAGCCGGTCCATCCGCCCTCGCTGCTGACCACGACCCGCACCTCGGTGCAGACCAGACCGTGCCGGGCCAGCTCGGTGACCGTGCGCTCCGCGGTCTGCCGGCTGCTGAACGCGATCGGCTCGATGGTCTCCAGCGGCGGCTCGAAGGCGACCCGCTGCTCCAGCTCCAGCGGCGCCTGCCGGGAGACAGCCGTCCGGTGGTCCCGGCCACGCGCCAGCCGGTGCAGCCAGGCGCCGGAAGAACCGAAACGGGTCAGCACGTCCCGAGCAGGCAGATCAGCGAAGTCGCCGAGGGTCCGCAGCCCGAGCCGGCGGAGCAGGCTGACCAGCGCGGCGTCCTCCAGCGCGCTGACCGGCAGCCGGGCCAGGAAGCCGGCGGACCCGCCGACCGGCACCACGGTGCAGTCCTGCGTCAATGCCTGCCGCGCCGCCTGCTCGGCGGCGAAGATCCCGTCGGCGATCCCGATCCGGCAGTCCCACACCCCGACCGCCACGAGGTGCTCGGCGACCGCAGCGGCCGCGGCGGCCTCCCCGCCGTAGAAGCGGCTGGGCACGCCCAGCGCGCACAGTCCCGGCTTGACCGGCGCGACGCCAGCGCTGACCTCCTCCACTGCGGAGAGGACGGCCTCGAAGGACCGGGTCTCGGCCTCGGGGACGCGGTCGACCACGACCAGCTCGGGACAGCGCGCTGCGGCGTCCCGACGCCGCATCCCCCGCTTGACCCCCTCCAGCCGTGCCGCGGCCGAGCACGCGAAGACCTCGCCCCGCTCGACCACGGCGAGCGGTGCCTCCAGCGAGAGCTCATGCTGGAGCGCCGCGGCGACCACCGGCCAGTCGGGGCACCACACCACCATCACCCGCCGACCCTCAGCCACCCGCCCCGCCGCTGCGGAGGTGTCGGCGGCGGCGGCCTGCTCCAACCCGACCAGGACCGCCATCTCAGCCGGCCCGCACCGCAACCAGCGACATCACGGTCTCCTGCTGCACCCTCACCCGCCGGTCGACGCCGGGCAGCCACAGCGCGATCCTGCGGGCCGGGGCGCCGCCGCGGCGCACGCTCACCTCCACCTCACGTCCCTGCAGGTGGCCGTGGCCCTGGCCCAGACCCGACCAGGACGAGGCGGTGACCGAGACCTCGGCGTCGCAGCGCGGCCAGCGGCCCCAGCAGATCAGGGCGGCGTCCTTCTGCCGCAGCCGTGAGCGCAGCCGCTCTGCCTGGTGCTCCGTCACCGGGGCGGACGGCTTGACCAGGACCACCGAGACCACGTCGGCCAGGCCCGCGGTCACGCTCAGCCAGTGCTCACCCGGGGTCGGGACGACGATCGTCCGCTCCAGGGCCAGGCCGAAGTCGGCGGCCGCCTCCAGCCCGAACTCCGGCGCCCCGACCACCGCGCTCCACTCCCCGGCCTGCGACGGCCCCGCCATCAAGGCCATGGCCAGGCTCGGGCTGTCCACCGCATACGCTCCCCCGGTCTTCAGCCTGAGCACCTCGCCGAGAGCGGGCAGACTGTCGAGGGTGCGGGTGACGGCAGCGCCCTGCATCCGCTGGACACGCTGCTGCAGCTCCTGGATGCGGTCGGCAACGGGAGAGGCGGTCACCTGGCAATAATCGAACATCTGTTCGACTTCGTCAACCGTCTCGACGCCAGGTCGAGTCTTTCTGCCGACCCGACCTTGACAACACCGCCCGGAACCTTGACGGAACCGGCCATAATCCTCCTGACGACATCATCGTCTTGGTGCACCCTGGTCAGGCTGCCGAGCGCGCAGCCGCTGGGTCCGACGAGCGAGTGAGGGGGTGCGGCGTGTCCGGAGTCATCGTCCTGAACACCGACAACACCGCGCTGCACACCGTCTCGATCCAGCACGCCATCAAGATGCTCGTCCGTGAGGTGGCCATCGTCGAGGAGGCCCGCGACGGCCACTCCATCGGGCCCTACCCGTGGCCGGTCGTGCTCCGGCTGATCCGCTACGTCAAGACCACCTTCCTCTACGCCCGCAACCCGGCCTGGTCCAAGCGAGGGGTGCTGCGCCGCGACCTGCACCGCTGTGCGTACTGCGGCGGGGTCGCCGACACCGTCGACCACCTGCTTCCCCAGTCCCGCGGCGGCCCCAACACCTGGCTGAACACGGTCGCGGCCTGCACCCGCTGCAACAACGTCAAGGCGAACCGGACGCCGACCGAGGCCGGGATGCAGCTGGCCTGGCGGCCGAGCGTGCCTTCCTGGCGGGACGCGTACCACCGACGCAGCTGAGATGGCGCCGCTGTCGGTGCCGGTCGCTACGGTAGGAGCGTGTCCGAGCCTGACCCTGAGCCCGAGCGCGCCGGCTCGGCGTCGGCGGAACCGGAGACCGCCAAGGAGTGGTGGGACGACCCCCGGATGCCCTGGAAGGGCAAACCCAGCCGCAACGACGTCTGGTGCTGGGTCGGCTTCTCCCTGACCGGGGTCTACGCCCTGGTGCTGCTGCCCCTGCGGCCGGTGCTGCTCGGTGCCAACCCGTACCTGCTGGCAGCGCTGGGCGGATCGCGCGTGTCGGCGGTCACGATCGGCGCTCTCGCAGCCACCGGCGTCGGCTTCTGGCCCCTCGGCCTGCTGCTCGGCACCTTCGGTTCGGTGAAGTTCGACCCGCTCTACTGGTGGGCCGGCAAGCTGTGGGGACGCGGGCTGATCGAGATGGTGTCCGGCCGATCGCCCCGCGCCGCCCGCAACGCCGCCCGGGCCGAACGGCTGGCCCAGCGCTTCGGCGTGCTGGCCATCGTCATCACCTACCTGATCCCGTTGCCCAGCGCCGTGGTCTACGCGACGGTGGGTGCGGCGGGCATGCGGCTGCGGACGTTCCTGCTCGTCGACGTCCTGACGGCGGCCGTCACCCGGGGTCTGCTGATCTGGCTGGGCTTCGGCATCGGCCACCCGGCGGTCCGGGTGGTGGAGGTGATCGCCCGGTACTCGTGGTACCTCTCGCTGGTGCTGCTGGCCGGGATGCTCGTCACGACGGTGCGCCAGTCGCGCAGCCGGCGTGCCGTCTCCTGAGTCGGCTCATCCTGGCGGCCGCGCCTGCGGCAGCACCTCCTGCCGGCTGGCCGCCCGCACCGAGGGCAGCACCAGGGTGACGAACGCGACGCTCGCACACGCGCTGACACTCAGCGCCACCACACCGAGCGGCACCGCGGTACCCTCACCCGCGATCCCCACCAGCGGGGCCACGACAGCTCCGAAGACGAACTGGCCCAGACCGAGCAACGAGGACGCGGCGCCGGCCCGGTCCGGGTAGCCGGACATGGCGAGGGCGGTCGCGGTGGGGAAGACCAGCCCGAGGGCGCTCACCATGACGAACAGCGAGGCCAGCAGGAACACCAGGCCAAGCCCCAGCAGCACGGTCGCCGCAAGCGCCCCCGCACCCAGCAGGTTCAGGGCCAGGCCGAGTGCCAGCACCCGGTTGGCCGGCCACCGCTGACTCAGCCGCCCGCCGACCTGGCTCATCACCATGATGCCCACCGAGTTGAGGCCGAACGCGAACGAGAAGCCTTGCGCGGAGAGCCCGTAGATCCGCTGCAGCACGAACGTGGAACCGGAGATGTAGGCGAACATCGACGCCCCGGCCAGACCGGCGGACAGGGCCGCGCCCAGGAAGAACCGGTCCCGCAGCAGGACCTGGAAGCCCTGCAGGGTGTTGCTCAGGCCACCGGCGCTTCGCCGTTCCGGCGGCAGGGTCTCCCGCTGGGCGAGCCCCGCCAGCAGCAGCACCGCGCCGAAGCCGGCGAGCACGACGAAGATGCCGCGCCAGCTCATCACCCGGCTGAGCTGGCCGCCGAGGACCGGGGCGACCACCGGTGCGAGCCCGGAGATCAGGGTCAGCCGGGAGAAGAACAGCACCAGCCGGCGTCCCTCGTAGAGGTCACGGGCGACGGCGCGGGCGATCACCAGACCCGCGGCGCCGGCCAGGCCCTGCACCAGGCGCAGCACCACGAGCACCCCGACCGAGGGGGCGAAGGCGCAGGCGAGCGAGGCCAGCAGGTACGCGACGAGCCCGACGATCAGTGGTCGGCGCCGGCCCAGCCGGTCCGAGAGCGGCCCGGCGACGAGCTGGCCGAGGGCCAACCCGATCAGGCAGGCGGTGATCGTCAGCTGGGCGGCCGACGGCGTGCTGCCCAGCTCGTCCGCGAGCTGGGGCAGTGCGGGCAGGTAGAGGTCGAGCGAGAGCGGCCCGAAGGTGGACAGCAGACCCAGGACGACGATGGAGCGAAGGTCTGGCGCGGCTGGGTCACGGGACACGTGCGTCACTGTGGCAGTCGCGCCACCGCCGGCCGCCTGTGGGTCTCATCCCGAGATGCGCGCCAGCGGCCCCGGACGACTCCGACGCCGGGACCCTGGAGCCGCCCCCGAGATCAGCCGACGGGACCGGCGGCGCGAGCGGGACGTCCCCGCCGCCGTGCCTGCACCACGGCGAAGGTGCTCGCCAGTGCCTGGACCGACTGTTCGTAGGACCGTTGGGCGACCCCGGTGAACAGGCAGTCGACCACCGCGAGCTGGGAGATCCGGCTCGACATCGCGCCGGAGCGGAAGGTGGTCTCCCGCACCGCCGTGGTCAGCACGATGTCGGCCTGGTCGGTGATCGGGCTCCGGGCGAAGTTGGTCACCGCCACCGTGGTCGCCCCCTGCTGTCGCGCGACACGGAGGGCGTCGATGGTCTCGGTCGTGGTGCCGGTGTGGGAGATGCCGATGGCGACATCGGCAGCGGTCAGCAACCGCGCCGACGTCAGCGCCTGGTGCGCCTCTGACCAGACGAAGGAGACCAGACCGATCCGATGCAGCTTCAGATGCAGGTCCTGCCCGACCAGCGAGCTCGCGCCGGTGCCGTACACGTCGACCCGTCGCGCGGTGGCCACCGCCGTCACGGCGAGCTCGAGTTCGTCGATGCTCAGCGAGGCTCCGGTCTCCTCCAGCGCCCGCGCGTCGGCGTAGGTCACCTTGGCGACCACGTCGGCGAGTGTGTCGGACTTGTCGATGGTGCCGGTGAGCGGCCCGGTCCCGCCCTGTTCCCGCTCCTCCCCCTGCGCCGCCCGGGCGAGGGCGATCCGGAGCTCCGGGTAGCCGGCCAGACCGATCGCCCGGCAGAAGCGCAGGACGGTGGTCTCCGAGGTCTGGCACTGGCGGGCGACGAGCGTGATCGAGCTCTCGGAGATCTTCGCCGGGTCGGCCAGCACCGCCTCCGCGACCCGTCGTTCCGCAGGACGCAGGCTCGGCATGGCTCCCCGGACCCGGATCAGGACGGACAAGGTCTGTCGTGGCGCAGGCACCGCGCTGAGCGGTGGCGTCGTGCTCGTGGCCGGTGCGGTGCTGCTGTTCAGTGCGGCGGATGACGAGTGGTTCCCCGGTGCGGCAGTGCTCGGCACCGGTCCTGGCGGTGGTGGCGGGGCGGCCACCGTAGATGGCGATACTGCGGTTCCCCCGGCAGATGAGTGTTCTTGTGCGCTCACAATCGACCTCGCTCCCCCCTGCTTAGGCATCATCGAGCCTACTGTTTTCACAGCCTCGCCGCTTGATCCTTCTGGTGTTGATGACGGCGCCGTAAAGCGGTGCGGACAGAATGCGCACAGTCGCCTCCCAGCAGCGGGCGGCGGGCGCATTTCGACCGTGATCACGTCCCCGGGCGAACCGGGGCCACCGACGTAGAGGAGGTCCGTTGCCCACCTGGAGCCCCAGCACCTACCTGCAGTTCGCCGACGAGCGTGGTCGACCCTTCGTCGACCTGCTCGCCCGGGTGGCTCCGAGGGACCCGGAGGTGGTGGTCGACCTGGGCTGCGGGCCCGGTCAGCTCACGGCGACGCTGACGCAACGCTGGCCCCGGGCACGCGTCTACGGTCTCGACTCCTCCCCGGAGATGATCCAGCGGGCGCAGGAGCACGCTACCGACCGGCTCTCGTTCTCCGTGGCGGACCTGCGCCTCTGGCAGCCGGCGGAGCCGCTGGACGTGCTCGTCAGCAACGCGACCCTGCAGTGGGTCCCCGGGCACCGCGACCTGCTGCCCCGGCTGGTCGCGATGCTGCGGCCAGGAGGCTGGTTGGCCTTCCAGGTGCCGGGCAACTTCGACGAGCCGAGCCACCGGCTGCTGCACGAGCTGGCGGCCGAGCCGCCCTTCGCCGACGCGACCCGGAACCTGCTCCGCCCGGCCTCCGCTCAGCCCGCCGAGTACCTCGCCGACCTCAGCGCCCTGGGTTGTGTCGCTGACGTCTGGGAGACCACCTACCTCCATGTGCTCACCGGTCCGGACCCCGTGTTCCGCTGGATCTCCGGCACGGGTGCACGCCCAGTGCTGCAGGCGCTGAGCGAGCAGCAGCGGGCGGAGTTCGAGGTCGAGTACCGGGCGCGGCTCCGGGAGGCCTACCCGGCCGGTCCGCATGGGACGGTGCTGCCGTTCCGACGCATCTTCGCGGTGGCGCGCCGACCCGGCGAGGTGGACGGATGAGCGGGGGCTGGGCCCGGCCGGTCACGTTGCGCGGGACACGGCTGCTGCTGGCGCCCCTCCGGCTGACCGACGCCCCCGACTTCGTCCGGGCTCTCGGCAGCCCCGAGGAGGCCGCGGAGGTGACGGCGCATCTCACCTACCGCTCCCCGGACCTGGCCGCGGCCCGACGGGTCATCACCAGCGCCCTCACCACCGCCGACCAGCTGCCGTTCGCCCAGCGCCTGGTGGGCACAGGTGAGCTGGTCGGGACGACGTCGTTCTATGAGATCGACCAGTCCCGGAGCAGCCTTGCCATCGGCCACACCTGGCTGGCACGCCGGTACTGGCGCACCGGCCTGAACACCGAGTCCAAGCTCTTGATGCTGCGGCACGCCTTCGAGGGCTTGGCGGCAGAGCGGGTGGTCTGGCACACCGACATCCGCAACGTCCGCTCACAGGCGGCGATCGAGCGGCTGGGGGCCACCCGCGAAGGCGTGCTGCGTGCCCATCGCCGTCGACCGGACGGCAGCCTCCGGGACACAGTGCAGTACTCCATGCTGAGTCCGGAGTGGCCCGACGTCCGCGACCGGCTGAGCGCGGCGCTCGAGCGCCGCTGAGCACTGGCCACCTCCGAGGAGTACCGTTGCCGCACCCAGCGGTCGGGGTGGAGAGGAGCCGGACATGAGCGAGCAACCCGCCAGCGAGATCGAGGACGCGGTGGCTCTCGAGGTGGTCCGCAACGACGACCTCGAGCGTTACGAGGGCTACGTCGAGAGCGAGCTGACGACCGTGATCGACTTCCGCAGGCGAGGCGACGTCCTGGTGGTCACCCACACCGGAACGGACCCGGTCTGGCGCGGCCAGGGTCTGGCCTCGGAGACGACCCGGCTCGCCCTGGAGGACGTTCGGGCCGAGGGCCTGCGGGTGAACCCGCTGTGCCCCTTCACCGTCGACTACTTCGATGAGCACCCCGAGGTTGCTGACCTCCGCGCCTAGCCTGACAGCGTCCTGGCCCGGCCACTGACCCCCCGCGGGGACGAGGGTCAGTGGTTCCGGAGAGCTGCAGGAAGCGTCAGTCCGCTGCGCCGCAGCTCGACCTCCGCCAACCGATCGATCACCGACCGGTCGCCGGCGCGCCAGGCACCCACCGGGTCGGGGCTGATCGCGGCGAGCACGTGCATCGGCTGGGTCGCCATCGCCCGCAGGGCGAAGAGGTCGAGGTCGGCCCCCTCGTCGAGGAACGCCTGGGCCGCCTTGGCCAACCGGTAGAAGCGGATCCGGCGTGGCAGCCAGACGGCGACCAGCAGGCTGACCGGGATCAGAAAGACCAGCCACCCCAGCAGGGCGGCGATCTGCTGGATCGTCTGCACCGCCTGGTTCGCGGATGCGATCAGGTCGCCCAACGAACCAGAAGCGGCGTCGAAGGGCCGCCGAAGCTGCTCGCCCAGCCCAGGGACCTGCCCCGCCTGGCCCGCGGCGTCGGAGAAGCTCGACGAGAGCCGCTGCGCGGTCTCCGCCGTCTGGCGTGCCGGAGCGGCCAACAGCGACACCGTCCGGTCCACAACGATCCCGGCGGCCGCCCACAGCACCACCCAGACCAGGACGAGGACGTCGCCGAGCAGCTGGCCGGCCAGACGCCCCGGACGCTGCGCGTAGAAGCCCATGCACGGACCCTACAAGTCGGCTCGCCGGGCCCCGGGGGAACGCGGCGGGGCCATCCGGCAGTGGCACCATGAGTCGGTGCTCCGTCGACGCGACCGGAACCTGACCACAGCCTGGCGATCCCGCAGCGGTCTCGCCGCGCTGCTCGCCACCCTGCTGGTGAGCGGCTGCACCGCCACCAGCCCGAGACCTGAGCCCGACACGAGCGGCGCGGCAACCGCAGCGGCCGCTCTCGCCGCAGGACTCGCCAAGAAGGACGTCACGCCGGTCGCGTTCGCCGGCGCGACTGGCGCTGAGGTCAACACCCAGCTGCAGGCCGTGGTCGCGGGGATGGGACCCCTGGCCCCCGCGGTTTCCGTCGCTGGGGTTGACACCGCCGGCAGCACCGCCACGGCCACCCTGCACCACAGCTGGACCTTCCCCGGCGTGCCGCAGGCCTGGTCCTATGACAGCCGGGCCGAGCTGGTGCAGGAGGCCGGGACCTGGAAGAGCCGCTGGCAGCCGAGCATCGTGGAACCCTCGCTCGATCCGGGTCACCGGCTGTCCCAGCGACGGCTCTACCCGAACCGAGGTGAGGTGCTGGGCGAGGACGGCGACCCGATCGTCACCCTCCGCCCGGTGGTGCGGATCGGTATCGACAAGAGCGCGGTCAGCCGCACCCAGTCCGCCGCTTCGGCCCGACGGTTGGCCGCCCTGGTCGGCGTGAACACCAAGGACTACGTGGCCAAGGTGGCCGAGGCCGGACCTCAGGCCTTCGTGGAGGCCATCACGCTCCGCGCGGCGGCGGACGACCGGCCCGCCGACGCCAAGGTGCGGACCATCCCCGGGGCGCTGCCCATCGAGGACGAGCAGATGCTCGCGCCGTCGCGGACCTTCGCCCGAGCGATCCTCGGCACGGTCGGCGAAGCGACGAAGGAGGACGTGGACGACTCCCGGGGCGCCGTGGTCACCGGTGACCAGGTCGGGCTGTCCGGACTGCAGAAGCGCTATGACAGCCGGCTCCGCGGCACCCCGGGGGTGCAGGTGATGCGCGCGGAGCTGGCGACCCCCGGCAGCAGTCCGAGCCCCACCCCCACCCCCACGCCGACGGGGTCGTCCAGTCCGACTCCCGGCCAGGAGCTGTTGTTCCGGGTGGCACCGAAGGCAGGGCAGCCCCTGGAGGTCACCCTCAACCTGGCCTTGCAGCGGTTGGCGGAGGGGATCCTCGCTGACACCAGACCCGCCAGCGCGATCGTCGCCGTCCGCCCGTCGACCGGTGCGATCCTCGCCGCGGCGAGCGGGCCTGGCTCCCGGGACCAGTCCGTCGCGACCACCGGTCAGTACCCCCCTGGCTCGACCTTCAAGGTCGTCTCCTCCCTCGCCCTGCTCCGTGCCGGGCTGACACCCTCCTCGCCCGTCAGCTGCCCGCCGACGCTGCAGGTGAACGGGCAACGGTTCAAGAACTACAGCGACTACCCCAGCAGCCAGCTGGGCCGGATCGACCTCCGCACAGCACTGGCCCAGTCGTGCAACACGGCCTTCATCGGACAGCGCACCAAGCTCGGGAAGGGGGACCTGGCCGGAGCCGCAGCGTCCCTCGGGCTCGGCACCGACTACGACGTCGGGTTCCCTTCCTTCTTCGGGTCGGTGCCCAGCGAGTCCACCGAGAACGGCCGTGCCGCCGCCATGATCGGCCAGGCCAAGGACCTCGCCTCGCCGATGGCGATGGCGGGAGTGGCTGCGTCCGTCGCCGCCGGTCAGACGGTCGTCCCCCACCTCCTGAAGGACCAGGTCGCCACACCGAAGGGGGCCCCGCTGACCCGGCAGGAGGCGGATCAGCTGAAGGAGATGATGCGCGCGGTCGTGACCGAGGGCAGCGCCAGGGGTGTGCTGGGCAGTATCGACGGGCCTCCGGCGATCGCGAAGACCGGGACCGCCGAGTACGGCACGGCCAAACCGCCGAAGACGCACGCCTGGATGATCGCCGCACAGGGAGACCTGGCGGTAGCCGTCTTCGTCGCCGACGGCGCGTCCGGATCGCGAACCGCCGGGCCACTGCTCGCGAAGTTCCTCCGCGGGGCCGGGTGAGCCTTCTCCCGGAGCCTGCGTCGCGGGCTGCGGCTGGGTAGCCTTGGCGGGGTCGGCGGCGCGAGGCATCGGAGCGGAACGGCAGCTATGGGCGGTGGACACGGGCACAACCACGGAGTCGCCGCGCCAGGTGCACAGCGACGGCCGCTGGTGCTGGTGCTGGCCATCACGCTGGCCAACTTCGTCGCCCAGGTGATCGGCGCGCTGCTGTCCGGCAGCCTCGCCCTGCTCGCCGACGCCGGGCACATGCTGACCGACGCGATGGGCCTGGTGCTGGCGCTGGCCGCGGCCACGCTGATGACCCGCGCCGCTTCCAGCCGGCGGACCTGGGGGTTCGTCCGCGCCGAGGCTCTCTCGGCGGCCGCGCAGGCCGTGATCCTGACCGCCGTCGCCGCCTTCGTGATCGTCGAGGGGGTGCGCAGGCTGCTCCAGCCGCCGCCGATCGCCTCCGGGATGATGCTCGTCTTCGGGGTGCTCGGGTTGCTCGGGAACCTCGTGGCGATCGCCCTGCTGCTCCGCGCACGCGCGGCCAACCTCAACCTCCGGGCGGCCTTCCTCGAGGTGGTCAACGACGCCCTGGGGTCGGTCGCGGTGATCGTCACCGCGGTCATCATCGCGACGACCGGCTGGCTCCGCGCCGACGCGGTGGTGTCCCTGCTCGTCGGCGCCCTGATCCTGCCTCGCGCCGTCCTGATCCTGCGCGACGCCGCCGTCGTGCTGCTCGACTCGACACCGAAGGGCCTCGACCTGACCGAGGTCCGCCAGCACCTCCTCGAGACCCCGCACGTCCACGACGTCCACGACCTGCACGCCTCTGAGATCGCGACCGGCCTGCCGGTGCTCACCGCGCACGTCGTGGTCGACGACTCCTGCTTCAGCGACGGTCATCTGCCCCAGATGCTCGATGCCGTGCAGCGCTGCGTCGCCGACCACTTCCCGGTGGCGATCGAGCACTCGACCTTCCAGTTCGAGCCGCTCAGCCATGTCGAGCACGAGCGCGCCACCCACGCCTGACCTCACGGCGACACCGGCGTCAAGGCCCGCAGCGGGAGGGCCCGCCACCCCTGCGCCGAGCCCTCGACCAGGCCCGCCGCCTCCAGCTCCTGCAAGGCGGCCAGGCAGGTCGGTACCGGAACGCCGGCGGCGAGCGCGATGTCACCGAAGGAGACCCGGCCCCGTGCTGGGGTGGCCTCGAAGACCGCCAGCTGGTCCTCGGTGAGGGCATCCGTCCTGCGCCGCGGACTCGCCGCGGTCACCACCAGATGCTCCCCCATCCCCGCCACCAGCTCCATGACCTCCGCTGCCCGGGTCACGAGGGTGGCTTGGCCGTTCCGGATCATCAGATGCGGCGCCGTGGAGGCGCGCGAGTGCACCGGCCCCGGAACCGCCATCAAGGGTCGCTGGCACTCCAGCGCCCAGCTCGCCGTGTTGCGCGCGCCCGACCGCAGGGCGGCCTCCACCACGACCGTCCCCCGGGACAACGCCGCGATCAGCCGGTTCCGCGCCAGGAACCTGATCCGCGTCGGATGCGCCCCGGGCGGCAGCTCGGAGACGAGGAGATGGTCACGCCCGACGGCGTCGAACAGCGGTGTGTTCCCCGGCGGGTACGCCACGTCCACGCCGTTCGCGACCACCCCGAGGGTGCGGCCGCCGACCACCAGGGCGCCCCGATGCGCCGCCGCGTCGATCCCGAACGCCATCCCGGAGACGACCGTCACACCCAGCTCAGCCAGCTCGGCCGCGAGATCGGTGGCGAAGCCGGACCCGTAGGCGGTGGCCGCGCGTGAGCCGACCACCGCGACGGACTGGGACGCGAGCTGGGCCAGGTGGCCCGGCCCCCGCAGCCACAGCCCGAACGGCAGGCCACCGCGGCGCTGGATAGGACCGGCGTACGCGAGGTCGTCCAAACCCTCGGGCCACTCCTCCTCGCCCGGGATGACGAACCGCACCCCACCTCGAGCCGCCAGCCGCTGCACCGCCTCGAGGTCGGTGGCAGCAGCGCGACGCGCCAACGGTTCGCCGAGCGCCCCCTCCTCGACCTTCGCCCAGGCGCCCTGGGCACCCAACGACTCCACCAGCTTCGCCGCGTCAGGCTCGCCCCCGTCCAGGGCACAGGACAGCGCCATGCGCGCGGCCTTCTCCGACTGCATCAGCCTGCCTCCGTCCGCTGGGTCTCGAGCTGTTCGCCCCGGCGCATCGCGAGTGCGACCGCCACCTCGTCCCGGCCCGGCCGGTCCCGGCCGGCAAGGTCGGCGAGCGTCCACGCCACCCGCAGCACCTTGTCCACCCCGCGCGGGCTGAGCTTGCCGCGGGTCACCGCTGTCTCGACCACCTGCAAGCCGTCCGGGAGGGGAAGCTGCCGGCGAAGATAGGGGCCGGGCACCTCCCCGTTGGTCTGCCAGCCCGTCCCCTGCAGCCGGCGCTCCTGCCGCGCCCGCGCCTCCCGCACCCGCTCAGCGACCACCGCCGAGGACTCCGTGCGCTGCAGCGCAGCCTTGAGGTAGGCCTTGCGCATCGGCAGGAAGGTGCAGGAGATGTCGATCCGGTCCTTGATGGGCCCCGAGATCCGCTCGCTGTAGCGGCGGACCGCGAGGGGCGGGCAGGAACAGTGGGCGCCCGGCGTCGCCGCCTGACCGCACGGGCACGGGTTCGCGGCCATCACCAGCTGGAACCGGGCGGGATAGCGTGCCTGCACCTCGCTGCGGCCGAGCGTCACCGTGCCGGACTCCAGTGGGGTCCGCAGCGCGTCGATCACCCGCGTGGGAAACTCCGGAGCCTCGTCGAGGAACAAGATGCCGCGGTGGGCGCAGGAGATCGCGCCCGGCTTCGCCATTCGGGTGCCTCCGCCGACGATGCTGGCCACCGATGCGGAGTGGTGCGGGTCGCTGTACGGCGGCCGGGTGATCAGACCCTCCGCCAGGTTGAACCCGGCCAGAGAGTGCACCGCCGACACCTCGAGCGCCTCGGCCAGGCTGAGGTCGGGCAGCAGACCCGGCACCCGCTCCGCCACCATCGTCTTGCCCACCCCAGGAGGGCCGGAGAACATCAGGTGGTGCCGACCCGCCGCGGCCACCTCC
>JBJMIS010000068.1:0-4276 GCA_045806705.1 Friedmanniella sp. | reverse complement strand
CCAGCGCGGAGCAGGTCCCGCTGATCACGTACACGCCCACCTTCGTGCGGCCCACCGCGAGGCCCATCAGCTGCGCGGAGGACTCGTTGCCGCCGATCGCGTAGACGGTGCGCCCGAACCGGGTGCGGTGCAGCACCCAGGCGGCCACCGCCAGGACGGCGAGGGCGATGAAGACGCTGTAGGTGAGGAAGGTGTTGCCGGGCAGCTCCACGACGTCCTGCGCCATCGACTGGAAGAACGGGTCCCGGATCGGGATCGACGGCACGCTGATCACGAAGCACAGCCCGCGGGCGAGAAACATCCCGGCGAGCGTGACGATGAACGGCTGCAGCTGCAGGTGGTGGACCGCGGCCCCCATCAGCCAGCCGAGCAGCGCCCCGGTGGCCAGCACGACGACGATCGTCACCGGTGCCGCCCAGCCGACCTCCAGGAGCTTCGCGGCGATGACCGTCGAGAGCGCCACCACCGCGCCGGCGGACAGGTCGATGCCGCCGGTCAGCACGACGAAGGTCATCCCCACCGCGAGCACGATGAGGTGCGCGTTGTCGACCAGCAGGTTCAGCGCGACCTGGGGGCTGCCGAAGTTCTCGTACCGGGCGGAGCCGACGCCGAAGAGGACCACCAGCAGCACCGCGGTGACCAGCACCGACAAGGTCCGCGAACCCGTGGTGGTGCTGCGCAGCCAGGTCTGCCAGCCGCGGCGCCGGCCGTCGGGGCCGGAGCCGGGCGCGGTCGAGCCGGGCGCGGCGGGCCGGGTGTCGGAGACGGTCATCGCAGGGCTCCTCGGCCGGAGTCGGTGGCTCCGGTGGTCGCCGGGGTGGTGGGCTGGGCGGGGTCGTCCTCGTCGTCCCCGAGCCCCGGGGCCCCGGTGAGGACGGCCGTGGACCGGTCGGGCAGCTCGCCGGACGGCAAGGGCGGCGGGGCCGGCCGCCGGCGGCGGCCCAGGACGGCGCGGAAGCGGGGGGCCTGCAGCAGGAAGACGACGATGACGACGAGCGCCTTGAACAGCGTGGTCATGTCCGGCGGGATGCCGACGGTGTAGACGGTCGTGGTGAGCGTCTGCAGGATCAGGGCGCCGACCACGGTGCCGGTCAGGGAGTAGCGGCCACCGGCCAGCGAGGTGCCGCCGATGACGACGGCGAGGATCGCGTCGAGCTCGATGAACAGACCGGCCCGGTTGGCGTCGGCCGCGGTCACCTGTGCGCTGATCATCAGCCCGGCCACCGCGGCGGCGAAGGCGGAGAACACGTAGACGGTCCACACGATGCTGCGGGACCGGACGCCGGCCAGCCGGGCCGCCTCGGGGTTGATCCCGACGGCCTCCAGCAGCATGCCCAGGGCGGTGCGCCGGGTCAGCAGCGCGACGGCCAGCAGGATCACCGCGGCCACCACCACCTGCGCCGGGACGCCGAACAGGTAACCGCCGCCCAGCCAGCCGTACGTGTCGTTGCTGACGGTGATGATCTGCCCGTCGGTGATCAGCATCGCGATGCCGCGGCCGGCGGTCATCAGCACCAGGGTGGCGATGATCGGCTGGATCCCGAAGACCGAGACCAGCAGGCCGTTCCAGGCCCCGAGCAGCAGCGCGACCCCGAGCGCCGTGCTGATCGCCACGATCGCCGCGCCGGCGGACGTCGGGTCGGCGGCGGTCACCAGGGAGTCGCACGCGATCGCGCCGGCGATGGCGACCACCGCACCCACGGAGAGGTCGATGCCGCGGCTGGCGATGACCAGCGTCATGCCGATCGCGATGAGCAGCGTGGGTGCGCCGTTCTTCAGCACGTCGACCAGGGAGCCGAACAGGTGCCCGTCCTGGATGCGGACGGCGAAGAAGCCGGGGTTGGCCGCGAGGTTGAACAGCAGGAGGGCCGCCAGGGCCAGCAGCGGCCACAGCAGCGGGGAGCGGGTCAGCCGGGTCACGATCGTCCTCCACGGGCGATGAGGTCGACGACGTCGTCGACGGACGAGGTGGCCCCGTCCAGCTCGGCGACCTTGCGCCGGTCCCGGAGGACGACGACCTGGTCGCAGATGCGCACGACCTCCTCCAGCTCGGCGGAGACGAAGACCACCGACATCCCGTCGGCGGCCAGCTGGGCGACCAGTTGCTGGATCTGCGCCTTGGCACCGATGTCGATGCCGCGGGTCGGCTCGTCGAGCAGCAGCAGGCGGGGCTCGGTGAGCAGCCAGCGGGCGAGCAGGACCTTCTGCTGGTTGCCGCCGGAGAGGTTGCGGAGGAGGGCGTCGGGGTCGGCGGGGCGGACGTCGAGGGCGGCCATGTACCGGGCCACCAGCTCGTCCCCGGTGCGCCGGGGGATCGGCCGCAGCCAGCCGCGGCGGGCCTGCAGCGCGAGGAGCAGGTTGTCGCGGACGGTCAGGTCGCCGACCACGCCCTCCGCCTTGCGGTCCTCGGAGGAGAACGCGATGCGCTGGGCGATCGCCTGTCGCGGGCTCCGCAGCCGGGCGGGCCGGCCGTCGACCTGCAGCTCACCGCTGGTGGCCCGGTCCGCGCCGAACAGCAGCCGGGTCAGCTCGGTCCGGCCGGAGCCGAGGAGCCCGGCGAGGCCGACCACCCGGCCGGCGTGCACGTCCAGGTCGACCGGGGCGAGGGCGCCGGTGCGGCCGAGACCGCGGCCGGACAGCCGGGGCACCGCGTCGGTCGGCACCGGGTGGGACGCCGCCCGCTCGAGGTCCTCCAGGGTGGACAGCTCGCGGCCGATCATCTCCTGCACCAGCTGCAGCCGGGGCAGCTCCGCGGTGCGGTGCTCACCGACGAGCTGGCCGTTGCGGAGCACGGTCATCCGGTCGGAGATCTCGTAGACCTGGTCGAGGAAGTGCGAGACGAACAGGACGGCCACGCCGCTGTCGCGCAGCGCCCGGACCACCCGGAACAGCTCGGCGACCTCGCCGGCGTCGAGGCTGGAGGTCGGCTCGTCGAGCACCAGGACGCGGCAGTCGGTGTCGACGGCGCGCGCGATGGCGACCAGCTGCTGGACGGCGATGGGATGGGTGCCGAGGGTCGAGTCCGGGTCGACGTCGAGGTGGAGGCGGGCCAGCACTGCGCGGGCGCGGGCGCGGCTGGCGCGGCGGTCGATGGAGCCGCGGCGGCGCGGCTCGCGCCCCAGCACGATGTTCTCGGTGACCGACAGGTTGGGGCAGAGGTTGACCTCTTGGTACACGGTGCTGATGCCGGCGGCCTGGGCGTCGGCGGGGGAGCTGAAGCTGCACTCGGTGCCGCCGACGGTGACCGTGCCGGCGTCGTAGCGGTAGACGCCGGTGAGCGCCTTGATGAGGGTCGACTTGCCGGCGCCGTTCTCGCCCATCAGGGCGTGCACCTCACCGGGGAACAGCCGCAGGTCGACGCCCTGCAGCGCCTTCACGCCGGGGAACTCGACGGTGATCCCGGACATCTCCACGACCGGGCGGGGGAGGGCAGGGGTGGTGCCCATGTGCTGACCTCTCTGGATGGGTCCCGCCGTCCCCCGGAGGAGCGGGGGACGGCGGGACCGGTCGGGGGTGGGGGAGGTCAGTACTTCCGGTCCGGCAGGGCCTGGGCGGCCTGCTCCTGGGTGAACGTCGTCTCCTCGGTGACGACCCGGGCGGGGACCTCCTCGCCGGCGACGACCTTCTTGGCCAGGTCCATCAGCTGGTCACCGAGCAGCGGGTTGCACTCCACGATGAAGTTGATCTTGCCGTCGGCCAGGGCCTGCATCCCGTCGTGGACCGCGTCGACGGAGATGATCTGGATGTCCTTGCCGGGGACCTTGCCGGCCGCCTCGATCGCCTCGATGGCGCCGAGCGCCATGTCGTCGTTGTGCGCGTAGACGGCGTTGATCTCCGGGTGCGAGTTCAGCATGGCCTCCATGACCTCGCGGCCGCCGGAGCGGGTGAAGTCACCCGTCTGGGACGCCACGACCTGCAGGTTCGGCGTTCCCTTGATGGCCTCGGCAAAGCCCTCCTGCCGGTCGATGGCCGGCGCGGCGCCGGTCGTGCCCTGCAGCTCCGCGATGTTGGTCTGCTGACCGCCCCAGTTCTGCACGGCCCACTCGCCGGCCTTCTTGCCCTCCTCGACGAAGTCCGAGCCGAGGAAGGTCACGTACAGGGAGTCGTCCTCGCTGTCCACCGAGCGGTCGGTGAGGATCACCGGGATGTTGGCCCGCTTGGCCTCCAGCAGCACCGCGTCCCAGCCCGTCTCGACGACCGGACTGAACGCGATGACGTCGACCCGCTGCTGGATGAACGAGCGGATCGCCGAGATCTGGTTCTCCTGCTTCTGCTG
>JBJMIS010000067.1:0-6225 GCA_045806705.1 Friedmanniella sp. | reverse complement strand
GACCACAGGTCACGACGCTCGCGCCGGCCCGGGCGTACTCCAGCACGATCTCCCGACCGATGCCGCGCGACCCCCCGGTCACCAGCGCCTTCTTGCTCTCGAGCAGCCCGTTCATGTTCCCTCCCCAGTTCGAGTTCCTGCTACCGTGTCCTCCGCGGCTCACCGCATCGCCGCCACCGCCGCGACGCCGCCAGCAGCGCCTCGTGCAGCCGCTACCACACGCCGGCCTCGTGCCACTCTCTTTCAGCCACCGCCAGCAGGTCGCCCCGGAGGCGCCGAACGCGGTGGGGGTAGGTCACGCCAGACGATCCGGTACGCACCATTCTTTACTACCGGTGTTACGGATCGCTTACGACCTCGTGCATGGTTTAGCGGCGGGCGGTCGTTGCCCTGTCTAGGGCGGGTTCAATCACCTGGCCGTGCCGGCCGGTAGCGCCTTCGGCGGGCGGTGGAGCTGATCAGGCCGGGGTGCTCGTTTCTGGCTGGAGACCAGTCCGGAGGCAAGGCTTCTTTCAGCTCTCAGGGTTTTCACAGACACCATCAAGGTGCAGCACAGGAAGTGGTGCTGGCAACGGTTTCGATAACTTTGATGACCATCTTGTGATGTGGTGCACACCTCCTTACGCTGGCCGATGCCGGTGCAACCGGTACCGGCCAGGTTTCGAGTCGTCACGGAGGATGTCGCCATGGGCTGGAAGTTCGACTATAAGGACAAGGGCGACCACAAGAAGCACCACGACTACGAGAAGGACTACGACAAGAAGGACGACTACGACAAGGACGACCACGAGAAGGACTACGAGTACGGCAAGGACAAGAAGCGCCGGCACTGCGACTAGTCCCTCGTTCCTCGCGGTCGGAGGACTGAGCCTCCGACTCGAATGGCCTCATCCCGTGCTGGGATGGGGCCATTCTCATCGTCGACGGGAGAGTGATGGAAGTCGGGCGGGTCCTGCGCGTGCTGCGGAGGCCGGCGGACGGCGCAGCGGAGAGTTCGGTGGGGCAGGCGCCGCCGGTGCCGATTCGCACGATTCTGCGCCGGTTTTGGCCCTACGCCGCCCCACAGCGCCGGTGGCTGCCGGTGCTGCTGCTGCTGGTCGCGGTTCCGCCGCTGGTGGAGGGTGGCCAGCTCCTGCTGTTCAAGGCCATGATCGACGACGTCATGGTGCCCCGGGACCTCGAGGCGTTCCTGCCGCTGGCGGTGGCCTTTCTGGGGCTGACGGCGGTCGGTGGAGTCGCGTCATATCTTGACACCGTGCTGTCGGCCCGCATCAGCCAGGCCTTTCTGCTGTCAATGCGCACATCTTTTTTTCGGCATCTTCAGCACCTGTCGCTGAACTTCTTCGAGCGCCGCCAGATGGGCGACGTGCTGGCCCGGCTGAGCGGTGACGTCGCCGCCATCGAGACGTTTCTGTTGTCGGGTCTGGCCGACGCGACGTCGGCGATCCTCACCCTGGGTGTGTTCACCGTGCTGCTGCTCGTCCTCGATTGGCAGTTGGCGCTGCTGTCCTTCGTCGTGATCCCGTTGTTCTGGTTCGTCACCCGATCGTTCAGCGGGCGATTGAAGGCGGCGTCTCGAGAGACGCGGCGGCGCAGCGGCACTCTCACCGCCGCCGCGGAGGAGAGCCTGGCCAACGTGATGCTGGTGCAGGCCTACAACCGCCAAGACCACGAGGTGGAGCGCTTCCACCGCGAGGGACAGCACCGCTATCGGGCGCTGATGAGAACCAGCCGGCTGGGCGGGCTGTTCTCCGCGCTGGTCGAACTGGTGGAGAACGTCGGTGCGGTCCTCGTCATCGGGGTGGGCGCGTGGGCGCTGGCCCGCGGGCAGTTGACCCTGGGTGGACTGCTGGTGTTCATCACCATGCTCAGCCGCATGTACGGCCCGATCCGGGAACTGATCAGCATCGTCAACGCCGTGTACGCGGCCAGTGCGGCCGCCGAACGGGTGTTGGAGTTCCTCGACGCGCGCCCCGCCGTGCTCGATCCGGCCGCAGCCGGCCCACCGCAGCCGGTGACCGGACGAGTCGACCTGACCCGGGTGAGCTTCCGCTATCCCGGCACCGACCGCGATGTGCTCACCGAGGTGTCGCTGCACGTGCCCGCCGGGTGCACGGTGGCGCTGGTCGGTGCCAGCGGCGCGGGGAAGTCGACCATCGTGAAACTGCTGCTGCGGTTCTACGATCCCGTGCGCGGCGCGGTGTGCCTCGACGGTCAAGACCTGCGGGAGATGTCGCTGAGCGGGCTGCGGAACAACGTGGCTGTGCTGTTGCAGGAAAACCTCGTGTTCGACGGCACCATCCGCGACAACATCGCCTATGGACGTCCCGATGCCAGCGAGGCCGACATCGAGAAGGCCGCCCGGGCCGCGGACGCACACGCGTTCATCGCCGCCTTTCCCGAGGGGTACGCCACGGTCGTCGGACAACGCGGACGGCTGCTGTCCGGCGGTCAGCGGCAACGGATTGCGATCGCTCGGGCCATGATCCGCGACGCACCGGTCCTCATTCTCGATGAGCCGACCACGGGCCTGGACGCGGAATCGGGACGGCGCATCATGGAACCGCTCCGACGCCTCATGACAGGCCGCACGACCATCATCATCTCGCACAACCTGCTGACCGTTCAGGACGCCGACTCCGTCGTCGTGCTCGACGCCGGCACAGTCGTCGAGACCGGCACCCACACGCAACTGCTGGCCCGCGGAGGCCCCTACGCGCGGCTGTGGAAGATGCACGGCACCCCGAAGGACGAAGGAAACAACCCCCATCTGCGCCGCGGTCGCCACCGGGCACCCGACCCACCCGCCGCAGCACCACCCACCGCAGTCCTGCCAGAAAAGACGGCTGAGAATGGCCACGGGAGCAACTCCGGTCTGCGCCGCGGTCGCCACCAAGCACCCGACCCACCACCCGAACCGTCACCCACCACGCTGCTCACAGCAACATCCCGCAGATGACGACCAGCGGAGCAGGTGAGCAGTTCTGGGGAGTTAACGCCAGTAACTCGGCTCGCCTCGATCCATTCTGCGCCGCCGGGCGATCATCTTACTAATAGGATTGCTCGGAAGTTGACGTCGAATGGCACCGGTGCCCGCAGCGTGGACCAGGATTGCCGAAAAAGCCCAGGTCAGGCGTCAGAAGCGCCAGGACCGAGATGAGCTCAGGTCAACCTACCAACAATCCTTTTGGTAAGAGCTTGTCTCACGTGGTGAGATTCTTGTAGCAGGTGAGGGTGGCGGCCAGGGTGAGGCATGCGGTGAACAGCCGGGCGCAGCGCTCGTATCGAATGGTCAGCCGGCGGTAGCCGGTCAGCCAGGCCAGGAAGCGCTCGACGACCCAGCGGTGTCGGCCCAGCCGGGTCGAGGTCTCCACGCCGCGGCGACTGATGCGGTGACGACCGTGGCGCACCTGGGGGATGCCGCGTAGTGTCCGCGCCTCATCGGTCAGGCACGGACGTCAGCGGGGGTGCCGGTGAGAACTACTAAGCCGTCGCGCGCAGCGGCCGGGGCCCTGTTCCGGATCTTGGAGGACCACTGACATGGCCGATCCCGGCTCGCCGCCTTCCCGGCACCGGCACGCCCAGCCCCCAGCGCCAGGCGATCGCCGCAGGCGTGTGCTCCTGACCGCCGTCGGCGTCGTCGTTCTCGCGGTCGCCGCCGTGCTGGTCGTCCTCTCCTGGAACTGGCCCGATGACGCGACCGCCGGCCAGGACCTCGCAGCGTCAACCACGACCGCGACCTCGACCAGCCCGCCGGCTCCCACGCCGGCCCCGACGACGAGTGCCTCCGCCTCCCCGTCGGACGTGCCCGCTGACTTCGTCGACGCGATGGCGCAGACCGGCATCCCGCTGGACCCCCACACGGGCTGGGTCGTCGCCCAGGGGATCTGCGTCCGGCTCGGACAACCGGACAAGTACGACCAGTTCAAGCTGTCGGAGGGCGTGGAGAGGCTGTTCCCGTCGGTTCCCGACGAGGACGCCCACGAGTTCGTGGCCATGGTGGCGGAGCAGGTCTGCCACCCTTGACCGGCGTTCCGCAGTGAATCGGCAGATTCGGCCTGATCGAGAGCGTTCGCACCGGCCAGCGCTGTGTAGGTGCGGTCCGGAGCCGGATGATGGCGGATGGCATCGCCACTCGTGCCGGTTTTCTGAACAGCGCTTCCTATCAAGTCTCACCTAGAAGGAAAGCGGCGGAATTCCAATGGCGGGCGCCCACAAGATCACGACTTGCTGGGGAATCTCGGAAGCCAGGGCATCTCGCACGTGCACTGGCACGGTCGTCCTCGCCGTTGATCCTGCTTTGATCACACGATCAGGGGACAGGTCCTGGAGATGCACGAGGGGCTCGCGCCATGTGCGGCAGGCCGACTGGCACGCCCAGCGGCTTCATGGCGCCGCCGGGCACCAGCCCACGATTCTGCTCAATCGGTTGCAAGTGGTGGGGTCTACCGCTCCACGACGAAGGCGATCTTGCAGTGCACCTTGTAGAGGGAGAGGTTGCCGTTCTCGTCGACGTCGGCGTTGCTGCCGATCACCTCGACCCCACGGATGCCGCGAACGGTCTGCGCCGCTGCCTGTACGGCGTTTCGAACTGCGTCGCTGAAGGAGTTCGGCGAACTGCCTACGATCTCGCTGATCCGGACGACAGCTCCCGGGACGTGGTCCTGCTTCTCTGACATGTCTCCTCCTGATGCCATCAGCGCTACTCCGCGCCGTAGGTAAGTTCCGAACTGCTCCGCACCTCAAGATCTCAAACCTCCTCGTCGAGCGCCTGCCGCGCCCAGCGGCCGACCGGCGCCACCGCCGGGCTCCGCCCGGAAGGCAGTGCGACGGCGAGCGCGGCGACCGCGTGGCCGTCGGCTCCCGACCGGCGGGGCCCCACAGCGGACCAAGGCTCGGGCTCCTCCCGGACGCGAACAGTGCCGATGCGGCACGCTCGGGCGAGTCCCCGAGGCAACCGTCCGCGGGTCACCACGGTGTGCCGTGTGCAGCGATGCGACCGGACCTGACTAGCCCGCGGCTTTCACGGCGGAGCGGCGTGAGCGGGTGTTGATGAACTGAAAAGTGCTCCTGACCAGCAAGGATGGGACTTGTCGAGAGTCCATCTGTCGCCGATCGAGGAGCACCTTCCAGGTGAAGAAGCGTAGCCGGTTCTATCCCCGCGTCCTGGTCGACACGAGCAACGTCCCGGCGGTCGGTCAGGCCGGCGGGGTGCTGTTGACCGACACCGTCGCCGCCGCCGGTCTGGACTCGGCGCTCTCGGCGGGGTTGGCGCCGTGGCGCAAGCCGCTGGCGATCCACGACCCCGGCAAGGGCGTCCTCGATCTCGCGTTGACGCTGGCGGTGGGCGGGGACTGCCTGGCCGACATCGCGCTGCTGCGCGCGGAACCGGGCGTCTACGGCCCAGTGGCGTCGGACCCGACGGTCTCCCGCACGATCGACGCCCTGGCCGCCGACGCACCGGCGGTGCTGAAGGCGATCAACACGGCGCGGGCAGCCGCGCGGGCGGCGGTATGGGAACTGGCCGGGGAGCACGCTCCCGACCACGACACGAACGCCGCGGCGCCACTGGTCATCGACATCGACGCCACCCTGGTCACCGCGCACTCGGAGAAGGAGCAGGCCGCACCGACGTTCAAGCGCGGGTTCGGGCACCACCCGCTGTGCTCCTTCCTCGACCACGGCGCCGAGGGCAGTGGAGAACCGCTATCGGTGATGCTGCGGGCGGGGAACGCCGGCTCGAACACCGCCGCCGACCACATCACCGTGGCCCGCCAGGCGTTGGCCCAGCTGCCCGGGCACCGGCCGGGCACCCGGCCCGGCCGCAAGGTGCTGATCCGCACCGACGGCGCCGGGGCCAGCCACGCCTTCCTGACGTGGGCTGCACGGGCAGCGGTTGTCCTACTCGATCGGCTTCGGGCTGCCGGACCACACCGCCGAGCTGCTCACCCAGCTACCCGCCGAAATGTGGACGCCGGCCTACGACGCCCACGACGAGATCCGGGACGGCGCCTGGGTGGCGGAGCTGACCGGGCTGCTGAACCTGAGCGGCTGGCCGGACGGCATGCGCCTGATCGCTCGCAAGGAACGCCCCCATCCCGGCGCGCAGCTGCGGATCACCGACGCCGACGGGCTGCGGGTCACCGCGTTCGCCACCAACAGCACCCGAGGTCAGCTGCCCGCACTCGAGCTGCGGCACCGCCGCCGGGCCCGCGCCGAGGACCG
>JBJMIS010000066.1:0-64265 GCA_045806705.1 Friedmanniella sp. | reverse complement strand
CGCCGGCATCATCCCGGCCGCGGTCGAGATGCTCGACGCCCTGGCCATCGAGGCGTGCGAGGCGGCGGTGCACGCGGGCTACTCCCTGGACACCACGGCCGCGCTGGTGGTCGAGCTGGACGGGCCGACGGTGGAGTGCAGCGAGGACTTCACCCGGGTCGAGCAGATCTGCCGCGAGGCCGGGACCACGCACATCCGGATCGCCTCCGACCCCGACGAGCGCGCCCTGATCTGGCAGGGTCGCAAGGCCGCCTTCGCCGCGATGGGGCGGATCAGCCCCGACTACTTCGTCCAGGACGGGGTGATCCCGCGGACCCGGCTGGGCGAGATGCTCCGGGCGATGGCCGAGATGGCGGCGGAGGCTGGGCTGCGGGTGGCCAACGTCTTCCACGCCGGAGACGGGAACCTGCACCCGCTGGTGCTCTACGACGCCGCCACCCCGGGGGAGTCCGAGCGCGGCGAGCATCTCTCCAGCGCCATCGCCGAGCTGTGCGTGGAGATGGGCGGCTCGATCACCGGCGAGCACGGCGTCGGGACCGACAAGGCGTGCTCCATGCCGAAGATGTTCTCCGAGGAGGACCTCGCGGTGATGAAGCGGCTGCGCGCGGCCTTCGACCCGGTGGGCGTCTGCAACCCCGGGAAGATCTTCCCGACCCCGCGGCTGTGCGGGGAGCGCCCCGGCCCGTACCGGGTGCACCCCCTCGAAGCGGCCGGCGTCATCGAGCGGATGTGACGCCGATGACCGAGACGGGCACGAGTGCGGCGCAGCACGCCGCCGGCTCCGTCGAGCAGCCACGGACGGTCGCGGCGGCCGCCGGGCTGCTGCAGGACACGCGCGGCAGCGTCCTGCTCCGCGGCCGCGGGACCAAGCTCGACTGGGCCGGCCGGGTGGACACGCCCGACCTGGTGCTCGACACCACCGAGCTGCGGGGGGTGCTGACCCACAACCCGGGCGACATGACGGCCTCCGCCCGGGCCGGCACACCCCTGGCGGAGCTGCAGGACCACCTCGCCGGGTCCGGCCAGTGGCTGGCGCTGGACCCGCCCACCGCCCGTGCCGGGGCCACCGTCGGCGGGCTGCTCGCCGCGGGGGACTCCGGTCCCTCCCGGCTGCGGTACGGGGGGCTGCGGGACCTCGTCATCGGGGTCACCCTCGTCCTCGCCGACGGCCAGGTGGCCCGCTCCGGTGGCCAGGTGATCAAGAACGTGGCCGGCTACGACCTCGCCAAGCTGATGTACGGGTCCTTGGGCTCGCTGGCGCTGGTGGCCGAGGTCGTCGTCCGGCTGCACCCTCGCCCGCCCGCCTCGCTGACGACCGCCGGCGCGGCGACGCCTCGGCAGGCCACCGCCGCCGCGCTGGCGCTGATGGCCGGCCCGCTCGAGCCGGCGGCGCTGGAATGGGTCTCCGACGACGGCTCCGGTGGCGGCTCCGGTCAGCTCCTCGTCCGCACCGACGGCACCCCCAGCTACGTCGAAGCGGCCACCGAGCGGGTCAACGCGCTGCTCGCGACCCAGGGCGTTCCCGCTCACCCGCTGCCCGGGACCGACGCCACGGCTGCCTGGCGGACCCAGGCCGACGCCGTCGTTGGTGGCGCCGGAGAGGTCGTGCTGCGGATCAGCGGCCTGCCGAGCGACTTCGGCGAGCTGGCCGAGCGGAGTCGCCGGGTCGCCGGCGAGTGTGCCGTGGACCTCGCCGTCGCCTCCAGCGTCGCGCTCGGACTGCACACCATCCGGCTCCGGGAGGGCACGCCGCAGGACCTGGCCCGCGCGGTGCTGGGGTTGCGGCAGGCCGCCCTCGCCCAGGGTGCCAGCGTGCTGCTGCGGTCACGGCCACCCGAGCTGGACGACCTGCTCGACCCGCTCGGACCGCCGCCGTCCGCTGTCGCCGTGCTGCGCCGGGTGAAGGAGCAGTTCGACCCCGCCGGCCGGCTGGCGCCCGGCCGCTTCCAGCCCTGGTACTGACCCGTCGCGAGCCAGGAGTACCCATGACCCACCCGATCACCGGTCCGTCCAACCTTCCCGTGGACGACACCGGACAGCAGCCCGCGGGCACCACGGCCGGCGGCCACAGCAGCGGTGCTGTCAGCGCGGGGATGCACGACGAGCCGGTGGGACCGTTCTCGGCTTTCGACGCCCTGCGCCCACCGAGCGGTGACCTGATCGACGACTGCGTCCACTGCGGCTTCTGCCTGCCCACCTGCCCCACCTACCTGCTGGAGGGCAACGAGACCAACTCTCCGCGGGGCCGCATCTACCTGATGAAGATGGGCAACGCCGGTGAGGTCGGTCTGGACGAGCAGTTCGTCGGCAACTTCGACGCCTGCCTGGGCTGCATGGCGTGCGTCACCGCGTGCCCGTCGGGGGTCAAGTACGACCAGCTGATCGAGTCGGTCCGGCCCCAGATCGAGCGCAACTGGGAGCGGACCCGCTACGAGCGGATGTTCCGCACCCTGATCTTCAGCCTCTTCCCCTACCCCTCCCGGCTGCGGCCGGCCGCGTTCCTCGGCACCCTCTACCAGAAGCTCGGGCTGCGGCGGCTGCTGGACGCCGCCGGGCTGCTCGAGCGGCTGCCGCCCCGGCTGCGCGCTATGGAGGCGCTGCTGCCGCCGCTGTCGATGCGTCAGGTCGTCGCCTCGCAGCCGGCCTTCACTCCGGCGGAGGGTCCGCGGCGGCGCCGGGTCGGCCTGCTGTCCGGGTGCGTGCAGCGGGTCTTCTTCGGCGACGTGAACGCCGCCACCACTCGCGTGCTGGCGGCCGAGGGCTGCGACGTGGTCGCGCCCAAGGACCAGCGATGCTGCGGGGCGCTGTCCTCCCACGCCGGCCGGGAGGAGGAGGCGCTGGAGCGGGCCCGACGGCTGATCGACGTCTTCACCGAGGCCGAGGTCGACACGGTGGTGGTGAACGTCGCCGGCTGCGGCTCGTCGATGAAGGAGTACGCCGTCCTGCTGCGGGACGACCCGGAGTACGCCGAGCGCGCCGCGGCCTTCTCGGCCAAGGTGCGCGACATCTCCGAGCTGCTGGCCGAGCTGGGTCCGGTCGCCCCCCGGCACCCGGTCCCCGCCCGGGTCGCCTACCACGATGCGTGCCACCTCCGGCACGCGCAGGGCATCCAGGCCCAGCCACGGGCCGTGCTCCGCGCCATCCCGGAGCTGAGGCTGCTCGACATCCCCGAGGCCGACATCTGCTGCGGCTCCGCCGGCATCTACAACCTGGTGCAGCCCGAGCCCGCCGCCGACCTGGGCCGGCGCAAGGTCGGCCACATCGTCTCGACCCGGCCGGACGCGGTGGCCACCGCGAACGCGGGCTGCCTGCTGCAGATCCGCCGCTACCTGGACGCCGGGATCCCCCTGTTCCACCCGATCCAGCTCGTCGACGCCTCCATCCGCGGTGTCGATCCCCTGCTCAGCGGGCCCGACCGGCGAGAGGCCGCCTCCGCCCGCGGCCGCCGTACTCGCCGTGGCCGCTCAGTGGCGCGCTAGACTCGACCGGTGGCCAGTCCCCGACGCCGCTGCGTCGGATGCCGGTCCACCGCAGAGAAGTCCGAGCTCGTCCGGCTGGTCTGGCAGGGCGAGGTGGTGATCGACTCCCGACAGCGGGAGCCTGGTCGTGGGGCCTATCTGCACCCGGGTCCCAGCTGCCTGGCCCAAGCGGTGCGCCGCCGGGCCATCGGCCGGGCGCTCCGGATTCCCGGTTTCGACTCCGAGGCGTTGACGCGTCGCTGGGCCGAGCAGGATCATGTTCGGCCCGCTTAGGTGAACGGAGGCGGACGAGGATAGAGTTCTTCATTGGCTTCGCCGGTGACGGCGGAGCGTGGACGTCAAGCGCTCGCGACGCGAGCGCCGAACCAGAAAGTGGGCGCACGCTCATGACCACTCGATGAGATCCCCTCAATGAGCATGCAAGACAACTAACTGGTCCGGCGACGAAAGACCCGGACCGCCAACAAGGAGAGCAGTGGCAAAGGTCCGCGTCTATGAGCTCGCGAAAGAGCTCGGAGTCGAGAGCAAGACCGTCCTCACGATGTTGAAGGACATGGGCGAGTTCGTCCGCTCCGCCTCCTCCACGGTGGAACCCCCCGTGGAGCGGCGGCTGAAGGAGAAGCTGTCGAACGGCAGCTCCGGCAAGGAGCAGTCCCGGCAGGCTCCCACCCGTGGTCCCGTCGAGACCCGACGCCCGTCGGTCCCGACCCCGGGTCCCACCCGTCCGGCCCCGATCGCAGCAGCCCCGACCGCATCGGCCCCGGCCGCTCCGGCCCGCCCGAGCGCACCCCCCGCCCCGGCTGCACCGGTGCCGTCGCCTGTGGCGGCGACCCCGACGCCTGCCCCGGTCGCCCCGACGGAGCCGCCGCGCGCCACCCCGCGCCCGGCTGCCGGTGCGCCGGCTCCCGGCCCCGCCAACCGTGCGCCGGCCCCCGGCCCGCGCCCGGCGACGCCCCGTGGCCCGGCTCAGCCGCCGGCTCGTCCGCAGACCAGCGGCGGCCAGGCTGGGACCAACGGTGGTCAGCCGAGTGCCCCGGCACAGCGCCGCACCGACGGTCCGACGGGCACTCCTGGTCCGCGCCCGCGTCCCGGCTCGACCGGTGGCACCCCCGGTGCCCCCGCGCCCGGTGCGCGTCGTCCCGGCGGTGCGCCCCGTCCCGGTAACAACCCCTTCTCCGCCTCCCAGGGCATGGGCCAGGCGCGTGCGCCTCGCCCGGCTCCGGCCGGCGGTGCTGACGCGGCACGTCCGGGTGGGCCGAGGCCGCCCGCCGGCCGCGGCGCTCCCACGCCTGGCGCCCGTCCCGGTGTGCCGGGCATGCCCCGGCCGAACCCGGCGATGATGCCGCGGCAGAGCTCGGGCCAGCTCAGCGCTCCCGGTGCCGCCGGGCCTCGCGGTCGCGGCGCACCTGCCGGTGGTCGTGGCCGTCCCGGTGCTGGTGGCCCTCCCGGCCGCAGCGGACCCGGTGGCGGTCCCGGCGGTCCGCCTCCGGCGGGCCGTGGTGGCCGTGGCGGGCGTGGCGGCACCCAGGGTGCCTTCGGCCGCGCCGGAGGTCCGGTCCGCCGTGGCCGCAAGTCGAAGCGGCAGCGCCGTCAAGAGTTCGACCAGATGCAGGCGCCGGAGATCGGCGGCGTCCGCGTCCGGCAGGGCAACGGGGAGACCATCCGGCTCGCCCGCGGCGCCTCGCTGACCGACCTCTCGGAGAAGATCAACGTCGACGTGTCGTCGCTGGTCCAGGTGCTGTTCAACCTGGGCGAGATGGTGACCGCCACCCAGACGGTGTCGGAGGACACCCTCCAGGTGCTCGCCGGCGAGCTCAACTACAAGATCGAGGTCGTCTCCCCCGAGGACGAGGACCGCGAGCTGCTGGAGAGCTTCGACATCGAGTTCGGCGAGAACGAGGGCGGGGAGGAAGAGCTCGCTCCGCGCCCGCCGGTCGTCACCGTCATGGGTCACGTCGACCATGGCAAGACGAAGCTGCTGGACGCGATCCGCAAGACCAACGTGGTCGCCGGCGAGGCCGGCGGCATCACCCAGGCCATCGGTGCCTACCAGGTGACCACGGAGGTCGACGGCGAGGACCGGAAGATCACCTTCATCGACACCCCGGGTCACGAGGCGTTCACCGCCATGCGTGCCCGTGGCGCGAAGTCGACCGACATCGCCGTCCTGGTGGTGGCGGCCGACGACGGCGTGATGCCGCAGACCATCGAGGCGCTCAACCACGCTCTCGCCGCGGATGTGCCGATCGTGGTGGCGGTCAACAAGATCGACAAGGAGGGTGCCGACCCGACGAAGGTGCGCGGACAGCTCACCGAGTACGGGCTGGTTCCCGAGGAGTACGGCGGCGACACGATGTTCGTCGACGTCTCCGCGATCAGCGGCGTGGGCCTGGAGGACCTGCTGGAGGCGATCATCCTGACCGCCGACGCAGCTCTGGACCTGCGGGCGAACCCGGAGATGGACGGTCAGGGTGTCGCCATCGAGGCCCACCTCGACAAGGGACGCGGCCCCGTCGCCACGGTCCTGGTCCAGCGCGGGACGCTGCACGTCGGCGACTCGATCGTGGCCGGCACAGGGTACGGACGTGTCCGGGCCCTGCTGGACGACCACGGGAACAACGTCGACGCCGCTCCGCCGTCCTTCCCGGTCCAGGTGCTCGGTCTGACCGCCGTGCCCGGCGCCGGCGACAGCTTCATCGTCGTCGACGACGACCGGATGGCCCGGCAGATCGCCGAGCGCCGGGCGTCCCGGCTCCGGATGGCGGCCCAGGCGGCCAGCACCCGGCGCAAGACGCTCGACCAGCTGTTCGACCAGCTGGAGCGGGGCGAGGACCAGGAGCTGCGGCTCATCCTCAAGGGTGACGGTGCGGGTTCGGTCGAGGCTCTCGAGGACGCGCTGTCCAAGATCGACGTCGGCGACGAGGTCTCGCTGCGGGTCATCGACCGCGGTGTCGGTGCCATCACCGAGACCAACGTCAGTCTCGCCGCCGCCTCGAACGCGGTCATCGTCGGCTTCAACGTCCGCCCGCAGGGCAAGGCGACGGAGCTGGCCGACCGCGAGGGTGTGGACATCCGGTACTACTCGGTCATCTACGCCGCGATCGACGAGATCGAGGCCGCGCTCAAGGGCCTGCTCAAGCCGGTCTACGAGGAGGCCCAGCTGGGTCACGCGGAGATCCGGGAGATCTTCCGCTCGTCCCGGGCCGGCATCATCGCCGGTTGTATGGTCCTCGACGGCTCGATCCGGCGGAACGCCAAGGCCCGGCTGCTGCGGGAGGGTGTGGTCGTCACCGAGACCACCATCGCCTCGCTGCGTCGGGAGAAGGACGACGCCACCGAGGTGCGGGAGGGTTTCGAGTGTGGTCTCACGCTCCACAACTACTCCGACATCCGCATCGGCGACATCATCGAGACGTTCGAGATGCGGGAGAAGGCGCGCAGCTGATCGTTCGCTGATCGCTGGCTGGTCGCTGGGCGGGGTCGTGCAGGTTACGGCCCCGCCCAGCGGCGTCCCGCCACGGTCCGGCGCACCCGATGCCGGCGCGCGGGCATGCGGCAGAATGGTGGGCTGTCGTCCGAGGAGGAACCATGGCTTCGCCCCGCGTGCTCAAGCTCGCTGACCAGATCAAGGTGATCGTGGCCGAGATGCTCGAGCGTCGGATCAAGGATCCCCGGCTCGGCTTCGTCACCGTGACCGACGTGCGGCTGACGGGGGACAGCCGCGAAGCCACCGTCTTCTACACCGTGCTGGGTTCCGACGAGGACCAGGCCGGCACGGCGGCCGCGCTCCAGTCGGCAACCGGCCTGATCCGTTCGCAGGTCGGCAAGCAGCTCGGGATGAAGTTCACCCCGACCGTGACCTTCGTCGCCGACGCGGTGCCCGAGAGCGCCCGGCAGATCGACGACCTGCTCGAACGTGCCCGGGCCGTGGACGCCCGGGTAGCCGAGGCGGCGACCGGCGCCAGCTACGCCGGCGACGAGGACCCCTACCGGCACGAGGAGGACTCCGCCTCCTTGGATGGACGCGACGCCCCCGACGCGGACCCGGCCCGCTGAGCGGGACCGGTCCCAGCGGGCCTTCCGGCCTGGTGGTCGTGGACAAGCCGGCGGGCTGGACCTCTCATCAGGTGGTGGGCCGCTGCCGCCGGCTGCTCGGCACCCGCAAGGTGGGCCACGCCGGCACGCTCGACCCGATGGCCACCGGTGTCCTGCTGGTGGGCGTCAACCGGGCCACCCGGCTGCTCGGCCACCTGATGCTGACCCGCAAGACCTACACGGCCACGATCCGGCTGGGTCTCGGCACCATCACCGACGACGCGGAGGGGGAGGTGACGGCGGCCCCCGGGGCAGCCGAACTGGGTGACGCGGGAATCGAGGCGGCGATGGTGCCGCTGCGCGGAACGGTCCAGCAGGTGCCGACCGCCGTGTCGGCGATCAAGGTGGACGGCGTCCGCTCCTACGCCAAAGTCCGGGCCGGCGAGCAAGTGGAGCTCGCCGCGCGGACGGTCACCGTGGACCGCTTCATGGTGCTCGGACGGCGCGACCTACACGCGCACGGCGTGCCCTGCGTCGACCTCGACGTGGTGGTCGAGTGCAGCTCCGGCACCTACGTCCGGGCACTCGCGCGCGACCTCGGCGCCGGCCTCGGCTCGGCCGGCCACCTCACCGCGCTGCGCCGGACAGCGGTCGGCCCGTTCGACCTCGACGAGGCCGTGCCGCTGACCGAGACCACGACCGAGCTGCCGCTGGTGGGCATGGCCGACGTCGTGCGACGGACCTTTCCCACCCTCGTCGTCACCGAGCAGGAGGAGGCGGCGGTGCGGGTGGGTCGACCGCTGACGGACCGGCAGCTGAGCGAGCCTCTGGTGGCCCTGATCAGCCCGGCGGGGGAGTTCCTGGCGCTCTACCGGTCCCGGAAGGGCGTCGCCGTGGCGGAGGCGGTCTTCGCCGGCTGAGCGTCCGCCGATGGTGGGCGGGCAGTGGTTAACTGGGTCGCCGTGGGCGGCCGACGTCCCTCTCGGCAGGTCAGGACGGTGTGGGCATGAGCAGCGACCCGGTGGTCGTGATCGGCAACTTCGACGGGGTCCACCGCGGGCACCGCGAGCTGCTGCGCACAGCCCGTGCTGCCGAGCCGCGGGCGCCGCTGGTGGCCGTCACCTTCTGGCCGCATCCCATGTCGGTCGTGCGACCCGACCAGACCCCGCTGCTGCTCACCTCGCTGCCGCGGCGGATCGAGCTGCTTCGTGAAGCCGGCGTCGACGACGTCGTGGTGGTCGAGTTCACTCCCGAGGTGGCCAGCTGGAGCCCCGCCGAGTTCGTCGACCAGGTGCTCCGGCCGCTGCACCCCTGCCGGGTGGTGGTGGGGGAGAACTTCCGGTTCGGCTTCCGGGCCGCGGGCAGCGTGCAGACGCTCACCGAGCTCGGCGCCGGCGCCTTCGTCGTGCAGCCGGTGCCCCTGCTCACCGACGGCGCGCTGCCCAGCTCGTCGACGCTGATCCGGCACGCGGTGCTGGAGGGCGACTTCGGCCGGGTCCGGGAGCTCAGCGACACCCCGTTCCGCTACTCCGGGGTCGTGGTGCAGGGAGACCAGCGCGGCCGGCTGCTGGGCTACCCGACCGCCAACGTGGCCGTCACCCCCGGGATGGCGGTCCCCGCGGACGGGGTCTACGCCGGCTGGGTCACCCGGCTCGACATCCCCTCGCCACGCTGGCCCGCCGCCATCTCGGTCGGCTCCAACCCCACCTTCGACGGGGTCCAGCGTCGGATCGAGGCCTACGTCCTCGACCGCGACGACCTCGAGCTCTACGGCGTGGAGATCGCCATCGACTTCTACTCCCGGATCCGTGGCCAGGTCCGCTTCGCCGGAATGGCACCGCTGATCGAGCAGATGCACCACGATGTCGACCAGATCCGGCACGTGCTCGAGCTCTGAGCGGGAAACCTGGAGCCGCCGGCCGCATCCGGGGAAGCAGACGGGCGACGGCGCTCCCGCCGGCGAGATTCGTGCTCATCCGGCGGCCACTGGTAGATTGAGCGTCGCCGTTTGATCGGCCGCGGACCACCAAGAGCTCCCCTTTCACGCCGAGTGAACCCCGAACGGGATCCGGGGGGCGCCGCGCAACGGGAAACCGAGAGGAGAGCACGTGCCTTTTGACGCTGCCATCAAGAAGCAGACCATCGAAGAGTTCGCCACCAGCGAGGGTGACACGGGTTCTCCGGAGGTCCAGGTTGCGGTTCTCACCCGACGCATCGCGCACCTGACCGAACACCTCAAGGAGCACAAGCACGACCACCACAGTCGTCGCGGCCTGATGCTCCTCGTCGGTCAGCGCCGTCGGCTGCTGAACTATGTGGCGAAGACCGACATCAACCGCTACCGCTCGCTGATCGAGCGGCTCGGCCTGCGTCGTTGACATCATGGAGCGGTCCTCCGAGCCCCACCCGGGGCCGGCAGGGCCGCTCCTGCGCATCTCCCACAACTGAACACTGAACTCACCCGTTTGAGATCGCATCCCGCACTGCTCGGTCCGGAGCGTCTCGGTCCTCGGTAGTGGTTCTCGGGTCCGCCTGTCCCAGGCGTTGCAGGCTCACCTGCCCGACCCGCGCACCTCGATCGAAGACCGACCTCCGCAGCCCCGATCGAAGAGCAGCTCTTCGAACGCCGGGAGCTCGGCGCCGCCCGCGCGGCACCGAGGTCGAGCGTGACCGGCCCGTCGTCAGCGACGGGCCCGGGGTGCGGATGTGATCCACACCCGGCGATGTCGAACCGGCACGCCACAGAAAGGAATCCCGTGGAGGGACCAGAACTGCAGTACACCGAGGCTGTCATTGACAACGGCGCCCTCGGGCGCCACGTCGTGCGCTTCGAGTCGGGCCTGCTGGCCCGTCAGGCCGCCGGATCGGCGACCGTCTACCTGGACGAGGACACGATGCTCCTCTCCGCCACCACCGCCCAGAGCAAGCCGCGCGACGCCATCGACTTCTTCCCCCTGACGGTGGACGTCGAGGAGCGGATGTACGCCGTCGGGCGGATCCCCGGCTCGTTCTTCCGACGTGAGGGCCGCCCGTCCGAAGGCGCCATCCTCACCTGCCGGCTGATCGACCGCCCGCTGCGCCCCTGCTTCGTCAAGGGGCTCCGGAACGAGGTCCAGGTGGTCGTCACGGTGATGGCCCTGAACCCGAACAAGACCTACGACGTGGTCGCCATCAACGCGGCGTCCATGTCCACCCAGCTCGCCGGGCTGCCCTTCACCGGGCCGGTCGGCGGCGTCCGGGTGGCGCTGATCGGCGACCAGTGGGTCGGCTTCCCCGACGTCGACCAGCTGGGTGAGTCCAGCTTCGACATGGTCGTGGCCGGCCGCGTCCTCGCCGACGGCGACGTGGCGATCATGATGGTCGAGGCCGAGTCCACCGCCCAGACCTGGGACCTGGTGCGCAGCGGCAAGACCGCCCCGACCGAGGAGGTCGTCGCCGCCGGCCTCGAGGCGGCGAAGCCCTTCATCAAGGCCCTCTGCGACGCGCAGGCCGAGCTGGCATCGCGCTTCCCCAAGACGACGGCCGAGTTCCCCATCTTCGCCGACTACGCCGACGACGTGTTCGCCGCGGTGTCCGAGGCTGCGACGGCGGAGCTGTCGCAGGTGATGTCGATCGCCGACAAGCAGGACCGCGAGGAGGCGACCGACGCCCTGAAGGCGAAGCTCGTCGCCCAGCTGTCCGACCAGTTCGCCGGCCGCGAGAAGGAGATCTCGGGCGCGTACCGGGCCCTCACCAAGAAGCTCGTCCGGCAGCGGATCCTCACCGAGAAGGTGCGGATCGACGGCCGCGGGCTGACCGACATCCGCACGCTCTCGGCCGAGGTCGGGGTCGTTCCGCGGGTGCACGGCTCGGCCCTGTTCCAGCGCGGCGAGACCCAGATCCTGGGCGTCAGCACGCTGAACATGCTCGGCATGGAGCAGAAGCTCGACACGCTGTCGCCCGAGACGACCAAGCGCTACATGCACAACTACAACTTCCCGCCCTACTCCACCGGTGAGACCGGTCGGGTGGGTTCGCCGAAGCGGCGCGAGATCGGTCACGGCGCGCTCGCCGAGCGTGCCCTGGTGCCGGTGCTGCCGACGCGCGAGGAGTTCCCCTACGCGATCCGGCAGGTCTCCGAGGCGCTCGGTTCCAACGGGTCCACCTCGATGGGCTCCGTCTGCGCCTCCACCCTCGGCCTGCTCAACGCCGGTGTGCCGCTGCGGGCGCCGGTCGCCGGCATCGCCATGGGGCTGGTGTCCGACACCGTCGACGGGGAGACCCGCTACGTCGCGCTGACCGACATCCTGGGTGCCGAGGACGCGTTCGGCGACATGGACTTCAAGGTCGCCGGGACCCGGGACTTCATCACCGCCCTGCAGCTCGACACCAAGCTCGACGGCATCCCGGCCTCGGTGCTCGCCTCGGCGCTCACCCAGGCCAAGGACGCCCGGAACACGATCCTCGACGTGATGAACGAGGCGATCGACGGGCCGGACGAGATGAGCCTGTACGCGCCGCGGATCATCACCATCCACATCCCGGTGGACAAGATCGGCGAGGTCATCGGGCCGAAGGGCAAGGTGATCAACCAGATCCAGGACGACACCGGTGCCCAGATCAGCATCGAGGACGACGGGACGATCTACGTCGGCGCCGACTCCGGCGACAAGGCCGAGGCGGCTCGCCAGATGATCAACGCGATCGCCAACCCGACCATGCCGGAGAAGGGCGAGCGGTACCTCGGTACCGTCGTCAAGATCACCGCCTTCGGGGCTTTCGTGTCGCTGCTGCCCGGCAAGGACGGCCTGCTGCACATCTCGAAGCTGCGGCCGCTGGCGGGTGGCGCCCGGGTGGACAACGTGGAGGACGTCGTCAGCGTCGGCCAGAAGATCCAGGTGGAGATCAACGACATCGACGACCGCGGCAAGCTGTCGCTGGTGCCGGTGGTCGAGGAAGAGGCGGTCGTCTGAGCCCCACGGCCTCGAACCGCTCCCGGTCCGCACGGCGTCACCCCTACCGGGGTGGCGCCGTGCGGCGTACCACCATGCCGAACGGGCTCCGGGTCGTCAGCGAGCACATGCCCGCGAGCCGGACCTTCTCCGTCGGCGTCTTCGCCGGCGTCGGCTCCCGGCACGAGACCCCGGCCCTGCACGGGGCGTCGCACTTCCTGGAGCACGTGCTGTTCAAGGGCACCGAGCGGCGCACGGCCGAAGAGATCTCGGCCGCGGTGGAGGCGGTCGGCGGCGAGCTGAACGCCTACACCACCAAGGAGTACACCTGCTTCTACGCGCGGGTGCTGCGCTCCGACGCCGAGCTGGCGGTGGACGTGCTGGCCGACATGATCCACTCCTCGCTGATCACGGCCGCCGACGTCGACGCCGAGCGGGCGGTGATCCAGGACGAGATCGCCATGCACGCCGACGACCCCAGCGAGGTCGTGCAGGAGATCGTGGCCGGCCACGTGTTCGGCGGATCCGGTCTCGGCCGGCCGGTGATCGGGACGGCCGCCTCCATCGCCGCCCTCTCCCCGGACCAGATCCGGCAGCACTGGCAGCAGCACTACGCCCCGTCCTCGCTGGTGGTGGCAGCCGCGGGCCGCGTCGACCACGACCGCCTCGTGCAGCAGCTGGTCGACCTGGACGCCCCGCCGCGGGCGGCGCCTCCCGGCCCGACCGCCGCGACCCAGGTCCGGCCTGTCGGCGGGCTGGTCACCGAGCAGCGTCGGGTGGAGCAGTGCAGCGCGGTGCTGGCCTACCCCAGCGTCGGGATCTTCGACGACGCCCGCTATCCGCTCGGGCTCCTCTCGCTGGTGCTGGGCGGCGGGATGTCGTCCCGGCTCTTCCTCGAGGTCCGCGAGCGTCGAGGACTGACCTACGGCATCGACGCCGGCGAGGTCTCCTACTCCGACGCCGGCCTGTGGAGCGTGGACTGGCAGTGCGCTCCCGGGAAGCTGGCCCAGATCGTCAGCCTGGTCCAGGCCACGCTGGCCGAGGTCGCCGAGCACGGGGTCACCGACGCCGAGCTGGAGCGCGCCAAGGGCCAGATGCGGGGGCAGACGGTGCTGTCCTTCGAGAGCCCCTCCAGCCGGATGAGCCGGCTCGGCGGGAACACCGTCCTCGGCGACGAACGCACGCTGGCCGAGGTGTTGGACCACTTCGACGCGGTCGGCCGGGACCAGGTGCAGGCCGCCGCCGCGTCCTTGTTCAGCGGCCCACCGGTGCTCGGCCTCGTCGGACCCCGGGTTCCTGCCAAGGTGCTGAGAGACTGGAGCTCCTGACGGGGCGAGGAGAAGGAGTGCCGGTGACGAAGGTGGCGGTGTTCGGCGCGCGCGGACGGATGGGCGCCGAGGTCTGCCGCGCCGTCCAGGGGGCCGACGACCTGGAGCTGGTGGCAGCAGTCGACGCCGATGACGACCGGGCAGCCGCGGCGCGGGCCGAGGTGGCTGTCGACTTCACCCACCCCGACGCCGTGATGGACAACCTGGGCTGGTGCATCGAACGCGGAATCCATGCCGTCGTGGGCACCACCGGCTTCGACGAGTCCCGCCTGGACCGGCTCCGCGCCCTGCTCGGCCGGCGGCCCGCCGTCGGCGTGCTGGTTGCGGCGAACTTCTCGATCGGCGCCGTGCTGATGATGCGCTTCGCCGAGCAGGCTGCGGCGTTCTACGAGAGCGTGGAGATTATCGAGCTGCACCACCCCGACAAGGCCGACGCGCCGTCGGGCACGGCGGCCACCACGGCCCGCCGGGTCGCCGCGGCGCGGGCGGCCGCGGAGCTGCCGCCACCTCCCGACGCCACCGTCCAGGAGCTGCCGGGGGCGCGGGGGGCGGACGTCGCGGGCATCCGTGTGCACGGCGTCCGGCTGCGTGGTCTGGTCGCCCATCAGGAGGTGCTGTTCGGCGCCGAGGGCGAGACGTTGACCCTGCGGCACGACTCGCTGGACCGCGTCTCCTTCATGCCCGGCGTGCTGGCCGGGGTGCGCGCCGTCGGCGGTCGTCCCGGGCTGACGGTCGGCATCGAACCCGTGCTCGGGCTGGGCTGATGGCCCGCCGCGGCGGCGCCGCGGCCGTCGGGTTTCTCGTCGTGCTGCTCGTGGCGGCGCTGGTGGCCGGCGGGCTGTTGTGGGGCGACCGGTACGCGGCGGGCCGGGTCGAGCGGGAGGCGGGCGTCCGGCTGCAGTCCGAGCTCGGCACGCCGACGGCGCCGACCGTCGACATCGAGGGCTGGCCGTTCCTCACCCAGGTGGCGGGCCGGCACCTGCGCCGGGTGCGGGTCGTGGCCGACGACATCCCGCAGAGCGACCGCAGCAGCGTCGCGGTCCGCCACAGCGACGTCGTGCTGACCGACGTCACGACAGAGGACTGGTTCCAGACCATGACCGCGCGGCTCGCCGAGGGCACAGCCCTGGTGGACTACCCGGCACTGGCCGCGGCAGCGGGAGCGCCGCTCACCTACGTCGGGAACGGACGGGTCGAGATCAAGAACCGGTCGTCCCTAGTCGGTGTTCCGATCGACGCCACCATCACCGGCAGGCCGCAGCTCGATCCCGCTGCCCAGACGGTCACGTTGGCCGACCCCGAAATCCAGGTCGCCGGCGTGAGCCTCCCCGATGCAGCGTCCGGGGCGCTGCTCCAGGCGCTGCTGAAGCCGATCCCCGTGACCGGGTTGCTGTTCGGGCTTCGGCTCAGCTCGCTGGCCCCCGAGGACGACGGCCTGCACGTCGGTCTCGAGGGCGACGGGCTGGAGCTCAGCCGCTGACGGCTCAGCCGGCCGGCCCCAGGTCGGTGTGCAGCCGCACCTGCCGGAGCCGGACGGCGGCGTCCTCGGAGCCGATCTCGCGGTGGCTGCCGTCGGCGGCCCAGCCGGCGGCGGCGAGGAACTGCCGGAGCTCGTCGTCATCGCTGGCCACCCACCACCGGGCGCGGCTGAAACCGTCCGCCCGCAGGGTGTCGGCGCACGCGTTCAGCAGCCGGGAGCCGTGCCCCCGGTGCCGTGCCGGCGGGTCGACGCCGAACTCCTGCACCTCCCCCTCCTGAGCCTGGTCGACGTCCGGGTCCTGGGCCGGCACGGTGGTCGCGTAGCCCACCACCCGGTCCTGCTCCACGGCGACGAGGACCCGGTAGCGGGCCTGCGGCGGACGGCTGATGGCCTGGTGCCAGGCCTCGGCCATCTCGGCCACGGTGACGCCGCCGAGCATCGTGGCGGCCAGCTCGGCGGCCAACCCGCTGGCCCAGACCCGGCGCTGCAGCTCGGCGATGGCTGTCGCTTCTGCCGGCCAGGCGAGTCGCACGGAGTCCGCGATGGGTGCGGGAGCGGGGTTCACCAGGGCGATGCTAGCGGCACTCGTGATGTGAAGCAGATCACACGAAACCTGCCGTAACACCGACGGGGGTGCGGGCGATAGAACAGCCGAGTCCGTGGCCACCTGAACCCCCGAGCAGGTGGCCACGGACTTTCGCGTTGTCCTGATTCAGGGCGGGGCTGCGGCGGCCCGGACGCCGTCGGCTAGCCGGCGAGGGTTCCCGGCGAACCTGTGTAACGTGAGTCCTTGTGGCAGCCAACAGCTTGAGGACCCCGCCGACCCAGCAGGGGAACGCCGTCCGGGTCATCCCCCTGGGCGGCCTGGGCGACATCGGCCGCAACATGACGGCGCTGGAGTACCGCGGCCAGATCCTGCTGATCGACTGCGGGGTGCTGTTCCCGGAGGAGAACCATCCGGGCGTCGACCTCATCCTGCCGGGGTTCTCGGTGATCGAGGACCGCCTGGACGACGTGGTGGCCGTGGTGCTGACGCACGGGCACGAGGACCACATCGGCGGCGTGCCGTACCTCCTCCGCCAGCGCACCGACATCCCGCTGATCGGCTCCAAGCTGACCCTGGCCCTGCTCAGCGAGAAGTTCCGGGAGCACCAGATCCGCGGTGTCGTGCGGCGTGAGGTGAGCGACCTCGAGCGGATCACGGTCGGGCACTTCGACCTCGAGTTCATCGCGGTCAACCACTCGATCCCGGACGCGTTGGCGGTGGCCGTTCGCACGCCGGCCGGGCTGATCTTGCACACCGGCGACTTCAAGATGGACCAGTTGCCCCTGGACGACCGGATCACCGACGTGCGCTCCCTGGCTCGGCTGGGCGAGGAGGGGGTCGACCTGTTCCTGGTCGACTCGACCAACGCCGAGGTCCCGGGCTTCACCACACCCGAGCGCGACATCGCCCCCGCCCTGGAGCGGGTGTTCAGCCGCAGCAAGCAGCGGATCATCGTGGCCTGCTTCGCCTCCCACGTGCACCGCGTCCAGCAGGTGATGGACGCCGCGGTCGAGCACCATCGCAAGGTCGTCTATGTCGGCCGCTCGATGCTGCGCAACATGGGCGTCGCCCGCGACCTGGGCTATCTGAAGGTGCCGGACGACACGCTCATCGACCTGCGCGACATCGACAACTACCGGCCCCGGGACGTGGTGATCATCTCCACCGGGTCCCAGGGGGAGCCGCTCTCCGCGCTGTCGCGGATGGCGAACCGGGAGCATCAGGTGATCCAGCTCAAGGCCGGTGACACGGTGGTGCTGGCGAGCTCGCTCATCCCCGGCAACGAGAGCGCGATCTACCGGGTGATCAACGGGCTGACCAAGCTGGGCGCCAAGGTCGTGCACAAGGGCAACGCCATGGTGCACGTCTCCGGGCATGCCAGCGCGGGGGAGCTGCTCTTCTGCTACAACGTGGTCCGGCCGCGGAACGTCATGCCGGTGCATGGGGAGACCCGGCACCTGATGGCCAACGCCGACCTGGCCGTCGCCACCGGGGTTCCCCGGGAGCGCACCATCATCGCCGAGGACGGGGCGGTCATCGACCTCCAGCAGGGCCGGGCCAAGATCGTCGGGAAGGTCGACGCCAGCTACATCTTCGTCGACGGCTCCACCGTGGGCAGCATCTCCGAGACCGCGCTCACCGACCGCAAGATCCTGGGCGAGGAGGGGTTCATCTCGGTGGTGGCGGTGGTGAACACCCACACCTCGACGATCCTCAGCGGCCCCGACATCCACGCCCGCGGGTTCGTGGAGGGGGACGACGTCTTCGACAGCGTCCGACCGCAGATCGTCGCCGCACTCGAGTCGGCGCTGGCGGAGGGCGTGGACGACGCCTACCGGCTGCAGCAGGTCGTGCGTCGTCGGATGGGCAAGTGGGTCAACGACACCCACCGCCGGCGGCCCATGATCATCCCCGTGATCATCCAGGCGTGACGGGGCCCCGGTCCCGGCGACCGGTGGATGCGAAAAGACCCGCGCCCGAGGGGCGCGGGTCTGGTCGGGCACACCAGGTCAGCGGCTGACCTTGCCGGCCTTGATGCACGAGGTGCAGGCGTTGACCCGCTTCGGGGCCCCCGACACGATCGCCCGGATCCGCTGGATGTTCGGGTTCCAGCGCCGGTTGGTCTTCTTCTTCGACCAGGGCACGTTGTGGCCGAAGCCGGGTCCCTTGCCGCACACGTCACATACCGCTGCCACTGGAGTTGCTCCCATAACTGATCTGACTGCTGGTTGCCGCCCCGAGGGCGGCGTCGGAGGTTGTCCCTGCGGACAACCGGACTAGCGTACCCGAAGCCCGGCGGCGGGAGCCAATCCCGAGGCGAGGACGCCGTCGACCGGCGCCGCCGGAAGCATCGATCCGGACGCGGCCCCGGCTAGGGTAACGGGGTGTCCGCCTCCGTCGCGCCGGGAGCGTCCGGACCTCTCGCCGCCGGGACCAGCGTCTGGGAGGTCTTCGACGCCTGGCTCCGCCGCGCCAGTGCGCTGATCGCCGACTCGACCGAGGCGCTGAACGCCCTCAACGTCTTCCCGATCTCCGACGCCGATACCGGCTCGAACCTCCGGCTCACGCTGTCCGGCATCGCCCGTGCCGTGCCGGACGTCAACCGAGCCAGCCTGGGCGCCGTCGTGCAGGCGGCGATCCTGTCCGCCCACGGCAACTCCGGCGCCATCGTCGCCGAGATGTTCAGCAGCGTCTGCCGCAGCCTGGAGCACGACGTGGCCGCGGTCTCCGCGCCGCCCGGCGTCCGGGTCGCCCTGCTTCTGCGTTCGGTCGCCGACGCCGCCCGCCGGGCCGTGGCACAGCCGGTCACCGGCACGATCCTCACCGTCGCCGACGACGCCGCCGGCGCCGCCCTGCGGGCCGCCGAGGCCCATCCCGACGACCCGTTGGCCGTGGCCCAGGCGGCCCAGGCGGAGGCGCACGCCGCGCTGCAGCGGACGCCGGACCAGCTGGAGGTGCTCGCGGCGGGCGGTGTCGTCGACGCGGGCGGGCAGGCCTACACCCTGCTGCTGGACGCCTTGGTGGAGGTGCTCGGGGGAGCGCCTGCCCAGCCGCTCGCTCCGACGGTGCCGATGCCGAGGGCAGCGGCGGTCCCGACCGGTCAGGAGTATGAGGTGATGTACGCCCTCCAGGGTGCGGACACCGACGCGCTGGCCGCGCTGCGGGCACGTCTCGCCGACCTCGGTGACAGCGTCGTGGTGGTCGGGGACGGCCGGCCGGAGGGCGGGCTCGCCCAGGTACACGTCCACCTGACCGAACCAGGAGCGGCGGTGGAGGCGGCGCTCGAGCTGGGGCGGCTCTCCCAGATCAGGATCACGGCCCTGGGGTCGGTGGCGGCCGCGACCCGGGCCGTGCTCGCCGTGGTGACCGGCCCAGGCCTCGCGGACGCCGTCCGCAGCTCCGGCGGGGTCCCGATCGGCGGTGACCGCCAACTGATGACGGAGCTAGAGGACGCGGTGCGTCGGCTGGAGGGCGACGTGCTGGTGCTGCCCAACGACCCGGGGACCCTCGCCGCGGCGGGCCCTCTGCTGCAGCAGCTGCGGTCGGAGCACCGCCACGGCCGGGCCCGCCGGCTGGTCGTGCTCCCCACCCTCGCCCAGGTCCAGGGGCTGGCCGCCCTTGCCGTGCACGACCCCGAGGCCGACCTCGACGCGGCGGTGGCGACGATGAGCGCCGCCGCGGGTCACGCCCGGCACGGCGCCGTCCGGCCCACCCGCTCCGCCGGGCCGGGGGAGCTTGTCGGGGTGGTGGACGGCGAGGTCGTCGAGCACGGCCACCGGGTCGCCGAGGTCGCCGGTCGGGTGGCCGACCGCCTGCTCGCCGCGGGCGGCGAACTGCTGACCGTCGTGCTGGGGGCGGACGCGCCGCCCGGGCTGGCCGGGGAGCTGACCGAACGCTGCCGGCAGCGTCATCCCCTGGTCGAGGTGCAGGTCCTCGAGGGCGGCCAGCGCGACGAGCTCGTCCTGCTGGGGTCGGAATGAGTGCGCCGGCCGGAACCACGGTCAGCCCGTGGCGCACGGAGGCCTACCGGCGGTTGTCGGCCCGGTTGGACGGCCTCCTCGGGGCGAAGACGGCCAAGCAGTTCGAGCCGCTCAAGGTCCGCACGGTGCGGGACCTGATGCACCACCTCCCGCGGCGCTACTTCTCCGCTGCCGAGCTGAGCGACCTGTCGGTGCTGCAGCCGGAGCAGGAGGTGGCGGTGGTCGCCCAGGTGGTGAGCAGCCGCGCGCACAACATGCCGGCCGACGGCTACCGCACCACCAAGAAGCCGCGGCTCGAAGCGACGATCACCGACCACCGCGGGTCGCTGACCCTCACCTTCTTCGGCCAGCCGCGGCTGATCAGCTACTGGCAGAGCCAGCTGAGCCCCGGCGCCCGCGGCATCTTCGCCGGCAAGGTGCGCGAGTTCAACTCCCAGCTGCAGCTCGCGCATCCCGACTTCGTCCTCATCGACGACGAGGGTCGGATGATCGGCGGCGCCCAGCGGAACGAGGCACTCGCCACCACCGTCCGCGCCCCGCTGGTCGGGCTCTACCCGATGGCCGGGAAGCTGCGGACCTGGACCATCGCCGAGTGCGCGGGGCTGGTGCTCGAGCACCTGGCGGGGCTGCCGGACCCGCTGCCGGAGTGGCTTCGCCAGGAGGCCGGGGTCGTGGACCTGCTCACCGCGTTCCGCTCCCTGCACCAGCCGGACACCCGCGACCAGATCGAGGCCGGCCGGAACCGGCTCCGGTTCGACGAGGCGTTCGCGCTCCAGCTCACCATGGCGCACCGTCGGGCCGACGCGGCGGCGCACGGGGCCGTCCCCCGGCCACCGCGGGCGGGCGGCCTGCTGGACGCCTTCGACGCCCGGCTGCCGTTTTCCCTGACCGCGGGACAGCTGGAGGTCGGGGAGGAGATCATGGCCGAGCTCGCCCTCGGCCGGCCGATGCAGCGGCTGCTGCAGGGCGAGGTCGGCTCCGGCAAGACGCTGGTCGCGCTGCGGGCGATGCTCGCGGTCGTGGACGCCGGCGGCCAGGCAGCGCTGCTCGCGCCGACCGAGGTGCTGGCCGCCCAGCACCATCAGACGATCACCCGGATGCTGGGCGACCTGGCGCTGGGCGGGATGCTGGGCGCCGCCGAGCACGCGACCGCGGTCACCCTGATCACCGGCTCGATGACCGCGGCCCAGCGGCGCGCGGCGACGTTGCAGGCAGCGTCGGGAGAGGCAGGCATCGTCATCGGCACGCACGCCCTGCTCAGCGCCGGCGTCCAGTTCGCCGACCTCGGTCTCGTGGTGGTCGACGAGCAGCACCGGTTCGGGGTGGAGCAGCGGGCCGCGCTGAGCGCCAAGGCGGCCGCCCGGCCGCACGTCCTCGTGATGACGGCGACCCCGATCCCGCGCTCGGTCGCGATGACGGTGTTCGGCGACCTGGAGACGTCGACCCTGCGGGAGGTGCCGGCCGGCCGAGCCGACGTCAGCACGGTCGTGGTGGACACCCGGCGCCAGCCGGGCTGGGTGGACCGGGCCTGGCGCCGGATCATCGAGGAGGTGGCGGCGGGCCGGCAGGCCTACGTCGTCTGCGCCCGCATCTCCGCCACGGAGGCGGCGGCCAAGCCGTCCGAGACCGAGGAGAACCTGCCGGACGACGGGGCCGGCTCGCTGCCGCCGGCGGCGGCGGTGGAGGACCTGTACGCCGAGCTCAGCGCGGGCCCGCTGTCCGGGGTGCGGGTGGAGATGCTGCACGGTCAGCTCCCCGCGGAGGAGAAGGAGGCCGTGATGGCCCGGTTCGCGGCGGGGGAGACCGACGTCCTGGTCGCCACCACCGTGATCGAGGTCGGGGTGGACGTGCCCAACGCCTCGGTGATGGTGATCTGTGACGCAGACCGCTTCGGCATCTCCCAGCTGCACCAGCTGCGGGGCCGCATCGGCCGCGGGGCGTTCCCCGGCGTCTGCCTGCTGCTGTCCGCAGCCCCCGCCGACAGCCTGGCCCGCGAGCGGCTGACCGCCGTGGCGGGCACCCGCGACGGCTTCGTCCTGGCTGAGGTGGATCTGGAGCAGCGTCGGGAGGGTGACGTGCTCGGCGCGAGCCAGTCCGGCCACCGGTCCAGCCTGCGGCTGCTGCGGGTGCTGACCGACGCGGACGTCATCGAGGGGGCGCGCGGGCTGGCCGAGCGGTGCGTGGCCGACGACCCGGCGCTGGAGGACCCGGGGCTCGCTGACACGGTGGCGATGGTCGAGCTGCAGGCGGCCGGCGACTGGCTGGAGCGGACGTGAGCCGGATCATCGCCGGGGCGCGCGGGGGGAGGCGGATCGCCGTGCCGCCGGGGGACAGGACCCGCCCCACCACCGACCGGGTCAGGGAGGCGCTGTTCTCGGCGATCGCGGCCTGGGCGGGGACGGCGGACGCGGCGGCCGAGGAGTCTCTCGCCGGGCTGGCCTTCTGCGACCTCTATGCCGGCTCGGGCGCCGTCGGGCTGGAAGCCGCGAGCCGCGGCGCTGCGCCGGTGCTGCTGGTGGAGGCCAACCGACGCACCGCCCAGGTCATCGAACGCAACGTCCGCGACCTGCGGCTGGCGGCCCAGGTCCGGGACGTCCGGGTCGAGCAGCTGGCCGGACAGCCCGCGCCACAGCCCTTCGACGTGGTCTTCCTCGACCCGCCATACGACCTCTCCAGCCCTGCCGTCGGCGCCGTGCTGACCTCGCTGGCGGATGGCGGCTGGCTGGTGCCGGACGCGCTGCTGGTGGTGGAGCGCAGTCGCCGCAGCCCCGACTTCGGCTGGCCGGGGGTGGTCGGGGAGGCGTGGACGCGGGGATACGGCGAGACCGTGCTGCACTTCGGTTCCTGCGCTCCCGCCGCCGCCGCGGATGCCCTGCCGGAGCCCGAGGCATGAGTAGCTGCGCCCCTTCCCAGTCGTCCCCTCGGAGGCCCCGATGAGCCGCGTCGTCTGCCCGGGCTCGTTCGACCCGGTGACGCTCGGTCACCTCGACGTCATCGCCCGGGCGGCCGCGCTCGTCGACGAGGTGGTGGTCGCGGTCGGCTCCAACGTGTCCAAGCGTGGGTGGTTCACCCCGGACGAGCGGGTGGCCATGCTCCGCGAGACGTGCGCCGAGTGGCCCAACGTGACGGTGACCCTGTTCGAGGGTCTGCTCGTCGACTTCTGCCGCGCGGCCGGAGTGAGCGCCATCGCGAAGGGTCTGCGCTCGGCCGCCGACTTCGACTACGAGCTGCCGATGGCCCAGATGAACGCCCGACTCAGCGGGGTCGACACGATCTTCCTCCCGACCTCCCCGCAGTGGTCGTTCCTGTCGTCCTCGCTCGTTCGGGAGGTGGCCGGGCTGGGCGGGGACGTCGACGCCTTCCTGGCCCCGGCCGTGGCCGAGCAGGTGCGCCGGCGGGCCCGGGAGCGGCAGGTCGCTTCCGGCTAGGGCATCCGCCCGTCCAGCAGCGATCTGGCCCGGCGGCGCCGTAGGCTGGAGCGGTTGTCCTGCATCGAGGTGGTCCGGTTCCCGGGCGTCGCCCGTGTTCGTGCTCGAGGAGTTCCATGCCAGAGCGGCCTACCGCGGAGGAGAAGCTGACGCGCCTGCGTGAGCTGGTGCTCAACGCCCGCGCCATGCCGATGTCCGCGTCCTGTGTGATCAACCGGGGCGAGGTGCTGTCCGCGATCGATGAGGTGATCGACAACCTGCCGGACGAGATCAGCGACGCCCAGCGTGTCATCGACCGATCCGAGGCCAAGATCGCCGAGGGCGAGGCCGAGTCCGAGCGGCTCGTCGCGAAGGCCCGGGACGAGGCCGCGCGGTTGGCCCTGGAGAGCGAGATCGTCCGGGTCGCCGAGGAGAAGGCGGCCAGGATCAAGGCTGACGCGGAGGAGGAGGCACAGGCCCTCCGCAAGGAGACCGACCTGTTCATCGACTCCCGGATGGCGAGCTTCGAGTCGGTGCTGCACAAGACCGCCAGCCAGGTGAAGACAGCGCGGGCCCGGCTCGCCGAGCGCAGTGACCTCGACCAGGCGGACCGGGCGCAGGCGGCCGCGCGGAGCAGCTGAGGCAGCCCGGGCCGTCCTGGACCCCGTGGCAGACTGGGCGGGCCCGGCGCCGAGCACCCGCCGCCCGGGCCTCGGCTGCAGCTGACGGTTTGGCCACGGCGACGCGGTACCGGTAATGTTGGATGTCGGTCATGACGCTGCCACGACCGCTTGGCTTGGAAGGATCGCGATGAGCTCGCCACATCGCCCGCTGGACCGCCGCTCAGGGCTGGTCCTCGACACCCACGAGCTGGGTCGTCGTGCGGGCGCGATGAAGCTGGTTCGGACGACCGCTCCGGCCCCGGCGGATCTCGGCATCGCCGTGATCGGGGTGCCACCCGGTTCTCCGGTCGAGCTGGACCTCCGGCTCGAGTCGGTGATCGAGGGAGTGCTGGTCACCGGTACCGCCACGGTCCAGGTCCGTGGGGAGTGCGTGCGCTGCCTGGGTGAGGTCTCCGACGAGCTCGAGGTCGACATCCAGGAGCTGTTCGTCTACCCCGGCAGCGACGCGACGGAGGACGAGGCCAGCCGGCTGGAGGGCGACCTGATCGACCTCGAGCCGCTGCTCCGTGACGGTGTGGTGCTGGATCTGCCGTTCCAGCCGCTGTGCCGGGAGGACTGCCAGGGGTTGTGCGCCGTCTGCGGCGCCAACCTCAACCTGGACCCCGAGCACAGCCACGAGGCGCCGCTCGACCCCCGGTGGGAAAAGCTGCGTCGGCTTGAGGGTGACGACGGCGGATCCTACGATGTCGTGAGCAAGTCCCAGGCGTAACTGAAGTTCCACCAAGGGGTGGAGAAGCGAGGAGAACACCGTGGCCGTTCCGAAGCGGAGAATGTCACGCAGCAACACCCGGCACCGTCGTTCCCAGTGGAAGACGTCCGTGCCGACGCTGGTGACCTGCGAGAACCCGGCCTGCCGTGAGAAGCACCTGCCGCACACCGCCTGCCCGTCCTGCGGGCAGTACGGGCCCCGCGGCGCGCGCCGACAGGTCCTCGCGTCCTGACCCAGCAAGAGGCGGCACCCGGTCAGCTCTCGGTGGTCGAGGTGCTCACGCAGCTCGGGATGAGCATCGAACCCGAGCTGCTGGGGCACGCCCTGACGCACCGCTCCTTCGCCTATGAGCAGGGCGGGCTGCCGACCAACGAGCGGTTGGAGTTCCTCGGCGACTCGGTGCTCGGTCTGGTGGTGACCGAACACCTCTTTCTCGCCTACCCGGAGCTCTCCGAAGGCCAGCTCGCCAAGCTCCGGTCGGCCGTGGTGAACTCTCGCGCCCTCGCCGACATCGCCCGCGGGCTCGACCTCGGCGCGCTGATCCGGTTGGGCCGGGGCGAGGAGACCACCGGTGGCCGGGACAAGTCCTCCATCCTCGCCGACACGATGGAGGCCGTCATCGGCGCGGTCTTCACCGAGCACGGCATCGACGCGGCGCGGACCTTCGTGCATCACCTGTTCGACGCACTGATGGCCGACGTCGCGACCCGGGGCGCCGGCCTGGACTGGAAGACCAGCCTGCAGGAGATCGCCTCGCTCGCCGGTCTGGGCGTCCCCGTCTATGAGGTGGTCGAGTCCGGACCCGACCACGCCAAGACCTTCGAGGCGATGGTGGTGCTGGACCGGCACAGCTACGGCCCCGGCGCCGGCCGGAACAAGAAGGAGGCCGAGCAGAACGCTGCGGCCATGGCCTTCAGCGCGCTGAAGGCCGCAGCCGTCGAGAGCAGCGGCAACGGGGACACGTCCCAGGTCGCGCGCTGACCCGCTGCGCGCCGACCAGTCGCTGCTGAGAGCTTCCTGCCGTGCCTGAGCTGCCCGAGGTCGAGGTGGTGCGCCGGGGTCTCGCGGCCGGCGTCACGGGTCGCCGGATCGCCGCAGTCGAGGTGCTGCACCCCCGTCCGGTCCGCCGGCACCTGCCGGGTCCGGACCACTTCGCCGCCGAGCTGGCCGGGCGCACCTTCACCGAGCCCCGGCGCCGGGGAAAGTACCTCTGGCTGCCGTTCGACGACGGTGACGCCCTGCTGGCGCACCTCGGGATGAGCGGTCAGTTCCGGCTCGACCCCGCCGACGCCCCGCTGCCGCCCAACACCCGCGTGCTGGTCACCTTCACCGACGGCGACCCCCAGCTGCGCTTCGTGGACCAGCGCATGTTCGGCGGGTTGTCCCTGTCACCGGGCGGTGCGGCCCTGCCGCCCGAGGTGGCGCACATCGCACGCGACCCGTTCGACCCGGAGTTCGACCTCGCCGAGGTCGTGGCCCGGTTGCGGCGGCGGAGGACCGGCGTCAAAAGGGCGCTGCTGGACCAGCAGCTGGTCTCCGGCATCGGCAACATCTATGCCGACGAGGCGCTCTGGCTCGCGCGGATGCACTACGCCCGCGCCACCGCCACCCTGTCGACGCGCCGCGCGGCCGAGGTGCTCACCGCGGCCGGCACGGTGATGCGCGCTGCTCTGAACCATGGCGGCACCTCCTTCGACGCCCTCTACGTCAACGTCAACGGTGCCAGCGGCTACTTCGACCGCTCCCTCGCCGTCTACGGACAGGAGGGTCGGCCGTGCCCGCGCTGCGGCACCCCCGTTCGCCGGGAGCCGTTCATGAACCGCTCCGCGTTCCGCTGCCCCCGCTGCCAGCGTCGGCCCTCCAGCGCCGCCTACGCCGGCTGACACCGGCTGCCTGCTCGCTTCTCGCGGTCTCCTGCCCCCTGGGGGTTAGACGGGATGCTGGACACCCCTGCCCGGAGAAGGCCATGCTGACCGTGACGCTCGCCGGGGTGAGAGCTTCCGACCTCCTCGTCGCAGCGGGACTGCCACGTCCTGGCACGGCCGACCAGCGGAGGTAGGGGCATGAGGGGCAAAGACCTGTTCGCCGTCCGGGACGTCGCGGACCTCGTCGCCGAGACCGAGGGCGAGGAGGGGCTGCGCAAGAGCATCGGCGCCTTCGGGCTGACGGCCATGGGCGTCGGGGCCATCATCGGCACCGGCATCTTCGTGGTGATCGGCGAGGGCGTGCAGACCGCCGGCCCGGCGCTGGTCTTCGCCTTCGTGGTGGCGGCGATCACCTGCGTGTTCTCGGCGCTCGCCTACGCCGAGCTGGCCGCCGCCGTGCCCGTCTCCGGCAGCGCCTACACCTTCTCCTACGCGACGATGGGCGAGCTCGTCGCCTTCATCATCGGCTGGGACCTGATCCTCGAGTACGGGGTCTCCGTCGCCGCGGTCGCGGTCGGCTGGGGCGGCAACGTCAACGAGTTCCTGGAGGCGGCGTTCGGGGTGGCGCTGCCGGACGCGATCGCCAAGTCCCCCTCCGACGGCGGGGTGTTCAACCTGCCGGCGGTGTTCATCGTGCTGGCCATCACGGCGCTGCTGGTGCGCGGCACGAAGGAGAGTACCGAGGTCAACGCGGCGATGGTGGTGATCAAGATCGTCATCCTGCTCTTCTTCATCGTCACCGCCCTGACCGCGTTCCACCGCGACCACTTCGTGCCGCTGCTGCCGCACGGCGTCTCGGGCGTCACCGCGGCCGCCGGTGTCATCTTCTTCGCCTACATCGGCTTCGACGCCGTGACCACCGGGTCGGAGGAGTCGAGGAACCCCAGCCGCGACCTCCCGATCGCCATCGTGGGGTCCCTGCTCATCTCGACCGTGCTCTACGTGCTGGTGGCGATCGCCGCGGTGGGCGTGGCGCCGGTGGCGACGCTCTCCGGCAGCGACGCGCCCCTGGCCGCCGCGCTGCGGGAAGGTGCGGGACTGCCGTGGGCCGGTGGTGTGCTCGCGCTCGGCGCCCTGATCGCCATCACCAGCGTGGTGCTGGTGATCATGTACGGCCAGACGCGGATCTTCTTCGCCATGTGCCGCGACGGGCTGCTGCCCCGCCGGCTGGCGGCCGTGCATCCGCGGTACGGGACACCGGCCCGGCTGACCATCGGCTTCGGGATCCTGATCGCGATCCTCGCCGCCTTCGTCCCGCTGGGGGAGATCGTCAAGCTGGTCAACATCGGCACCCTGTTCGCCTTCATCCTGGTGAACATCGGCGTGATCGTGCTGCGGCGGACGAAGCCCGACATGCGGCGACCCTTCCGGGTGCCCCTGTCCCCGCTGCTGCCGGCGATCGGCGTCGCCTGCTGCCTGTACCTGATCGCCCAGCTGCCCGTCACCACCTACCTCCGGTTCGTCGTCTGGCTCGCCGTCGGGCTGGTCATCTACTTCACCTACTCCATCCGGCACTCCCGGCTGCGGCTGGGCGAGAAGCCCGGGGAGGCCCCCGTGGCCGGCTCCGGTGAACGGTGACCCCGGAGCTCACCCCGGCGGCCACGGGACTGGTCGTCGGCTACCAGACACAGGCAGGGCCCGATGTCGTCACGTTCGCGCGACGGTGGGCGCGCGCGTCGGGTGAGCCGGTCACCTTCGTCGCGGTCTACCCCGGACCCGCCCCGTTGGGAGCGGGGCGGGTGGATGCGGAGTGGGTGGCCTACAACCACGAGGAGGCGGAACGGATCCTGTCCGAGGCGCGACGCCTGATGGGGGAGGACGTGCCGGCGCACTTCCGTGCGCTCGCCGGCGACTCGGCCTCCCACGGCCTGCACGACCTGGCGGAGCAGCTGCCCGACGACCCGGCCGTCGTCGTGCTCGGGTCGCGCAAGTCCCGCGGCACCCGGCGGACCAACCCGGGCAGCACGGCGGAACGGCTGCTGCAGGGAGCGCCCGTCGCCGTCGGTCTGGTGCCCTGGGGCTACGACGACTCCGCGGACACCGACCTCAGCCGGATCACGGTCGGCTACCTGGACACCCCGGACGGCCGGGTGGCGCTGACCGCAGCGACGAGGATCGCGCAGCGCCTGCACGCCCGGCTGGAGGTGGTGACCGTCGTCCCCGACACCCGGGTGGTGCCCTCCCTCGGCGATCCCCGGCCCTTCCGGATGGAGCAGCACGCCAGCTACCGGCAGTCCCTCGATGCAGCGGTCGCCGGCCTTCCGGCGGACGTCAGGGCGACGGGGCGGTTGCTCGACGGGCCGACGGTGGACGCGCTCGCCGACCTCACTCCGGACGAGACCGACCTGCTCGTCTGCGGCTCGCGGGGTTACGGCCCGACCCGGCGGGTGCTCCTGGGCGGGGTCTCCTCACGGGTGCTCCGGCACGCCCGGGTGCCCGTGCTGGTCGTGCCCCGCGGCTGAGCCCGGGTGCGGACAGGCGAGGCTTCCCGGTGGTCGGTATCGTCGTCCCCATCGTGGAGCGCCTCAAGCATTTCCTGTTCGTCCGGCACGGTCACAACTGGATCCTTTTGTTCCGGTTCGCCCTTGTCGGCGGCTCCGGTGTCCTGGTGAACCTGCTGGTCGTCATCCTCTGCAACAAGCTCGGCCCTGACGAGAACGCTGCCGTCCTCGGTCTGCCGCTGAGCGACTACAACGTGCGCTGGTACCACGCCTTCTCCACGTTCGCCTTCCTCGTCGCCAACGTCTGGAACTTCCAGCTCAACCGTCTCTGGACGTTCCGCAGCGCGAGGCATGCCGGCTGGTTCCGGGAGTACTTTCCCTTCCTCGCGGTCGGTGTCCTGGCTCAGGTCGTGGGTCTGGTCATCCTCACCCTGCTGATGCACCCGGGGTCGATCTTCTCGCTCTCGCCGGTCGTGTTCGACAACTCCACCGGCTTCCGCACCCGGCTCTACTGGGCCCAGCTGATCACGATCGCGGTGACCACCCCGCTGTCCTTCGTGCTGAACAAGCTCTGGACCTTCTCCTCGGTCAGGAGCCGGCCGGCGCTGCCCCCGCTCGAGGAGGAGCCGGACGCCGAGCCGGCCCCGCGGCACGCCGCTCGTCGCTGACCGCCGGGAGGCGGGCACGCCGCTCGCGTCCCGGGCAGGGTGCTGTCGCTCGGTTACAGTGATCCCGCCTTCCCACGGCATGCCCGACCGATCCCGAGCGCGTCCGACCCGTGCCGGAGATCCACCGAAAGGTCGATGTTGTACCTCAAGAGCCTGACCCTGCGGGGCTTCAAGTCGTTCGCGTCGGCCACCACGCTGAACTTCGAGCCGGGCATCACCTGTGTGGTCGGTCCCAACGGATCCGGCAAGTCCAACGTCGTCGACGCGCTGAGCTGGGTGATGGGCGAGCAGGGCGCGAAGTCGCTGCGCGGCGGCAAGATGGAGGACGTCATCTTCGCCGGCACGTCCGGTCGGGCCCCGCTGGGCCGCGCCGAGGTCGCGCTGACGATCGACAACACCGACGGCGCGCTGCCGATCGACTACACCGAAGTCACCATCAGCCGGACCATGTTCCGCAACGGTGGCTCGGAGTACGCGATCAACGGGTCGGCCGCCCGGCTGATGGACGTGCAGGACCTGCTCAGCGACTCCGGCATCGGCCGGGAGATGCACGTCATCGTCGGTCAGGGCCAGCTCGACGGCATCCTGCAGGCGACTCCGGAGGGCCGCCGCGGCTTCATCGAGGAGGCGGCCGGGGTCCTCAAGCACCGCAAGCGCAAGGAGAAGGCGCTCCGCAAGCTCGAGACCTGCGACGTCAACCTCAACCGGCTCTCCGACCTGATCAGCGAGATCCGCCGCCAACTGAAGCCGCTCGGCCGGCAGGCCGACGTGGCCCGACGGGCGGCGGTCATCCAGGCCGACCTCCGGGACGCGCGGGCTCGGCTGCTCGCGGACGACCTCGTCCAGGCGACCCTGGCTCTGGAGTCCGAGCTGGCCGACGAGCGCGTGCTGCGGGAGCGGCGGGCCCGGCTCGAGCAGGGCCTGGAGGCCGCTCGACAGCGGGAGACCGACGCAGAGGAGGCGGTCCGGGACGCGGCGCCGGCCGTCACGGCGGCTCAGGAGACCTGGTACGGGCTGGCGGCGCTGCGTGAACGGGTGGCCAGCACCGTGACCATCGCCCGGGAGCGGGTGCGCAACGCCGCCAACGACCGCGGCGAGGTGCGGGGCGGGCGCGACCCGGAGGACCTGGAGCGGGAGGCGGCCGGCGTCGCGGCCCAGGAGCGTGACCTCGGCGCCCAGGTGCAGGCCAAGGCGGAGGCGCTGGCCCGGGCGTCGGAGCACCGGGCGGACCGCGAGGAGGCTCACCGCACCGAGGAGGCCCGGCTCACCAGCCTGCTGCGTGCCGCCGCCGACCGGCGGGAGGGGCTGGCTCGGCTGACCGGGCAGGTCAACTCGCTGCGGAGCCGGGCCGAAGCGGGCGCAGCCGAGATCGGTCGGCTGACCGACGCCTGTCGGCAGGCCCAGGAGCGCGCCGAGCAGGCGTCCCGGGCCTTCACCTCGCTGGAGACCCGGGTCGCCGGGCTCGACGACGGCGAGCTCGGCCTCGACGCGGACCACGAGGCGGCCGCCGAGGCGCAGGCGGCCGTGCTGGCCGAGCTCGCCGAGGTGCGCCGGCAGGAGGTCGCGGCGACCCAGGAGCGGGCCGCGCTCGCCGCCCGGCTGGAGGCGTTGCAGGTCGGGCTGCAGCGCAAGGATGCGGCCGCCGCGCTGCTGGCGGCCACCGGCCGGCTGGACGGTGTCCTCGGGCCGGTCGCCGGCCTGCTGGAGGTCGAGCCCTCCTACGAGGTCGCGGTCGCGGCGGCCTTGGGTCGCGCGGCTGACGCCGTCGCCCTCAACGGGGCCGACGCGGCGCTCGCGGCAGTGGCCCACCTGAAGGCCGAGGACCTCGGTCGGGCCGACCTGCTGCTCGCCGGCGGGCCCGGAGTCCCGGCAGGTTGCTGGCCGGTGCTGCCGGACGACGTCCGCTATGCGGTCGACGTGGTGCAGGCGCCCGGCGAGCTGCTTCCCGCGCTGCGCACGGTGCTGGCCCGCGTCGCGGTCGTCGAGGATCTCGATGCGGCGCACGCCCTCGTGGCCCGGCAGCCCGAGCTGACCGCCGTCACCCGCGACGGTGACGTCCTCGGGGCTCACGTCGCCGCCGGTGGTTCGGCTGACCAACCCAGCTCGATCGAGGTGCAGGCGGCGATCGAGGATGCGACGCAGCGGCTGGCCGAAGCGACCCATGTGGGGGAGCGGCTGCGGTTCACCGTGAGCCAGCTGGAGGAGCGGCGGCGCGAGGCCGACACCGCCGTCGAGGTGGCGCTGGAGAAGCTGCACGAGTCGGACGCCGCGATGGCTGCGCTCGCCGAGGAGCTCGGCCAGCTGAGCAGCACGGCCGGCTCGGCCAGCGGGGAGGCCGACCGGCTGCGGCAGGCCATCGTGCAGGCCGAGGCCGCCCGTGACCGGGACCTGGCCGGGCTTGCGGAGCTGGAGCAGCGGCTCGACCTGGCGGCGTCGAGCCAGGAAGAGGCCGAGCCCGACCCGGCCGACCGGGACCGGCTGGCCGAGGAGGCGCGGCGAGCGCGTGCTGCGGAGATGGAGGCCCGGCTGGCCCTGCGGACTGTGGAGGAGCGGGCGCGCTCCCTGGCGGGCCGGGCCGACTCGCTGCGGCGGGCCGCCGAGAACGAGCGGCAGGCGCGCGCGAAGGCCCTCGCCCGTCGGGAACGGCTGCAGCGGGAGGCGCGGGAGGCGGCCGCCGTGCAGGTGGCCGGCGGCTATCTGGCGACCCAGCTGGAGCGTTCCCTGGCCCGAGCCGCTGCGGCACGGACCGCGGCGGAGGCGGCCCGGGCGGAGGCGGACGCGGCCCTGCGGTCGGTGCGTGCCGACCTGCGCTCGCTCGGCGGGGAGTTCGAGCAGCTGGTCGACGCCGTGCACCGGGACGAGCTCGCCCGCGCCGAGCAGCGGATGCGGGTGGACGCGCTGAACGAGAAGGCGATGGTCGAGCTGGGCATGGCCCCGGAAGTGCTGATGGCCGAGTACGGGCCCGACCAGCTGGTGCCCGTGCTGGTGCGGGAGGACGGAACCGCGCTCGGGCCCGAGGACGAGCCGCCACCGCCGCAGCCCTACGTGCGCGACCAGCAGCAGGCGCGGCTCCGCAAGGCCGAGCGTGCGCTGGGCGTCCTGGGCCGGGTGAACCCGCTGGCGTTGGAGGAGTTCGATGCCATGGAGGAGCGGCACCGGTTCCTGTCGGAGCAGCTGGAGGACCTGCGCAAGACCCGTCGGGACCTGCTCGACATCATCGCCGACGTCGACAGCCGGGTCGAGCAGGTCTTCGCCGAGGCCTACGCGGACGTGGAGGAGGCGTTCGCGCGGGTGTTCGCGCGGCTGTTCCCCGGTGGTGAGGGGCGGCTGATCCTGACCGAGCCGGGCAACTGGCTGACCACCGGGGTGGACGTCGAGGCGCGGCCGCCGGGCAAGAAGGTGAAGCGCCTGTCGCTGCTGTCCGGCGGCGAACGGTCACTGGTGGCCGTGGCGTTCCTGGTCTCGCTGTTCATCGCCCGGCCCAGCCCGTTCTACATCCTCGACGAGGTGGAGGCGGCACTCGACGACACCAACCTCGGCCGGCTGCTGGAGATCTATGAGGAGCTGCGTGCAAACAGCCAGCTGCTGGTGATCACCCACCAGAAGCGGACGATGGAGATCGCCGACGCCCTGTACGGGGTGACCATGCGCGGTGACGGAGTGTCGGCGGTCATCTCGCAACGGCTGCGGGAGACCGAGTCGGTGGCCTGAGGGCGGCGCCGGCCCGGACCGTGAGCGGCCCGGCGCGCTACTCGATCGGTCCTGGGTCGGGGATCGGCTGCGGATCCCCGGGCGGGCTGATCGGCGGACCCGGGTCGGGCGTCGGGATCGGCGCAGGTCCGGGCGGCACCGGTCCCGGCTCGACGGGCGGCATGGCCATGGCGGGCTCCTTTCCTCCTCGGCCAGTCTGCCCCTGCCGTCCCCGTCCGGAAAGCGTGGCCGGCCGGCCAGAACCGGCCAGACCGTGACGAAATCGAAAGCGGCTCGGGACCTCAGCCGCGTCCGGTTGGGCAGCCGTAGTGGGACGATGTGCACACGAGCCTGGCGCATCGCCGCGCCTGGCTCGGCTTTTGAGAAGAACCGCCCGACAGTTCCTTCCCCGGACACTGTTCGACTGTTGAAAGGCACGTCTTGTTCGCAATCGTCGTGGCCATGATCATCATCCTCGGTGTGGTCGCCGGCACCGCAGGCCTGGTCGTGGTCGGCATCGAGGGCCGCTTCAAGCACCGGGCACCCAAGCTCGCCGACTCGATGGCCCGCGCCGCGCAGCACCTCAACGGCGACGGCGAGCCGCCGAAGGCGTTCACCCGCCTCCTGCGCTGATCTCGGCATCGCCGCAGCGGCGCTCCGGTCGGGGGCCAGGGGTCCGGTGAGGCGCCCCTAGGATGACCCGGTGAATGCGGTCACCCTCTGGATTGTCCTCGGCGCCATCATCCTCGCGGCCTTCGTCGTGGTGGGCCTGGTGGCCAGCCGTCGGCGCTCTGCCCTGCAGCGCGGGCGGCAGACCCGCTCCCTGCCGGGTGGCTCCGCGGCCGGCGACCACGAGGGAGGCGCCGGGGTCGACCTGCTCGAGCGCCCCCCGGTGGGGGCCGACGAGGACGTGGCCGCGGAGGCGCTGCTGGTCGAGCCGGAGGCCCCGACCCTCGAGCGGCCGGAGAGCCGGGAGAGCCGGCTGGCCCGGCTCCGGCGGCGGTTGGCAGGCTCGGACAGCCCGCTCAGCCGGGGGCTGCTGGCGCTGATCAGCCGGGACCGGATCGATGAGGACACCTGGGAGGACTTCGAGGACACGCTGCTCACGTCCGACCTCGGGGTGGGTCCGACGACGGAGCTGGTCACGGCCCTGCGGAACAAGCTGCGGGTGGACGGTGTGTCCGACCCCGCGCAGGCCCGGCAGATTCTCCGCGACGAGCTCGTCCGGCTGGTCGACCCGACCCTGGACCGGACGGTCCAGGTGGACCGCGGCGACGCCGTCCCAGCCGTCGTCATGGTGGTCGGGGTGAACGGGACCGGGAAGACGACCACGGTCGGGAAGCTGGCCCGCGTCCTGGTCGCGGAGGACCGCGACGTGCTGCTGGGCGCCGCCGACACGTTCCGCGCGGCCGCCGCCGACCAGCTCGCCACCTGGGGTGACCGGGTGGGCGTGCCCACCGTCCGCGGGGCCGAAGGCGCCGACCCGGCCAGTGTCGCGTTCGAGGCGGTCAAGGCGGGCATCGAGCAGGAGGTGGACACGGTGGTGATCGACACCGCCGGCCGGCTGCACACCAAGACCGGGCTGATGGACGAGCTCGGCAAGGTGAAGCGGGTGATCGAGCGGCAGGCCCCCGTCACCGAGGTGCTGCTGGTGATCGACGCCACCACCGGCCAGAACGGCCTGACCCAGGCTCGGATCTTCCGTGAGGTCGTGGCCATCACCGGGATCGTCTTGACGAAGCTGGACGGCTCCGCCAAGGGCGGCATCGTCGTGCAGGTCCAGCGCGAGCTCGGCGTGCCGGTCAAGCTCGTCGGCCTCGGTGAGGGCGTCGATGACCTCGCGCCCTTCGACGCCGAGGTGTTCGTCGACGCCCTGCTCGACCAGGGCTGAGGCGACTGCAGACTTCGGGAGCGACATCGAGCCCGAAGTCGTCAGCGGAGTGCGCTGCCCAGGGTATGGCCGCCGTTGACGCTGATCTGCTGCCCGGTGACGAACGACGCACGCTCACTGGCCAGGTAGGCGACGAGCTCGGCCACGTCGTCGGGGGTGCCCATCCGGCCCAGCGGCACCGCGGCCTGGTAGTTCCGCGTGTCGGCGCCGGCGTGACGCTCCACGGGAATCCAGCCCGGGGCGACGAGGTTCACCGTGATTCCCCATCGACCCAGCTCCCGGGACCAGGAGCGGGTCAGACCCATCTGGGCCGCCTTGGCCGCCGTGTAGGCCGAGACGTGGGGAAGGGCCCGGTCGACGATGTCCGAGCCGATCTGGATCACCCGTCCCCCGCCCAGCCGCCGCATCCCCGGCAGCGCCGCCTGAACCAGCAGGGTGGGGCTGAGGACGAAGAAGCGCAGCTGGTCGAGGTGGTGCTGCCAGGTCAGCTCCTCGACGGGGACCGAGGGCTGCGGCCCGGTCGCGTTGGCCACGACCACCTGCAGCGGCCCGAGCTCGTCCTCGACCGCCGTCACCATCGCCCGGACCGAGCCCTCGTCGGTCACGTCGGCCCGGTAGGCGGCGGCACGGCCGCCGGCGGAGCGGATGCCGGCCACCACCGCCTCCGCAGCGGCTGCGCTGGCGTGGTAGTTCACCGCCACCGGCCACCCGTCCTCGGCGAGGCGCCGAGCGATGACGGCTCCGAGACCGCGGGATGCGCCGGTGACCAGCGCCGTGGGGGTGTCCATGCTCGCGAAGGCTAGCTGGCGAGGTGCCGCCGGTGGAGCACGCGTTGAGTACGCTTGTCCGGGGCTCGGTGGTCGCCCGACGACCGCGGCCCGACGCCGCACGGCACGCCCTGCACCTTCTCGACGTAGCGCACCAAAGGACTCCGACGTGTTCGACACCCTGCAAGACCGCCTCGCAGCGACGTTCAAGACCCTGCGTGGCAAGGGCCGGCTCTCCGACGCCGACATCGACGCGACCGCCCGGGAGATCCGGGTGGCTCTGCTCGAGGCGGACGTCAACCTGGCCGTGGTCAAGGAGTTCGTCACCGCGATCAAGGAGCGGGCCCGTGCCGCCGAGCTCTCCGGCGCACTGAACCCCGCCCAGCAGATCATCAAGATCGTCAACGACGAGCTGGTCACGATCCTGGGCGGTGACACCCGGCTGCTCCGGTTCGCCAAGCGGCCACCCACGGTGATCATGCTCGCCGGTCTGCAAGGGGCCGGTAAGACGACGCTGGCAGGCAAGCTCGCGCTCTGGCTGAAGGGTGAGGGCCACTCCCCGCTGCTCGTGGCGGCGGACCTGCAGCGGCCCAACGCCGTGAACCAGCTCCAGGTGGTGGGCCAGCGGGCGGGCGTGCAGGTCTACGCCCCCGAGCCCGGCAACGGGGTCGGTGACCCGGTGGCGGTCGCGAAGGCCTCCATCGCCGAGGCCGAGCGCCGGCTGTTCGACGTCGTCATCGTCGACACCGCGGGCCGGCTGGGTGTGGACGCCGAGCTGATGCAGCAGGCCGCCGACATCAGGGACGCCGTCTCTCCGGACGAGATCCTGTTCGTCGTCGACGCGATGATCGGCCAGGACGCCGTGAACACCGCCAACGCGTTCGCCGAGGGTGTCGGCTTCGACGGCGTGGTGCTGACCAAGCTGGACGGTGACGCCCGGGGTGGCGCCGCGCTCTCGATCGCGCGCGTCACCGGCAGCCCGATCATGTTCGCCTCGAACGGTGAGCAGCTCAAGGACTTCGATGTCTTCCACCCCGACCGGATGGCCAGCCGCATCCTCGGGATGGGGGACATGCTCACCCTGATCGAGCAGGCCGAGAAGACCTTCGACGCGGAACAGTCGGCGAAGGCAGCGGCCAAGCTGACCGGCCAGGGCGGCGAGTTCGGCCTCGCGGACTTCCTCCAGCAGATGCAGATGGTCCGCAAGATGGGCCCGCTGTCGAAGATCTTCGGGATGCTCCCCGGGATGGGGGAGATCAAGGACCAGATCAACAACATCGACGAGCGCGAGGTGGACCGGATCGAGGCGATCATCCACTCGATGACGCCGGCCGAGCGGGACAACCCGAAGATCATCGACGGCTCTCGGCGGGCTCGCATCGCCAAGGGCTCCGGGGTCGAGGTGTCGGAGGTGAACGGCCTGGTCAACCGCTTCTTCGAGGCGCGCAAGATGATGACCTCGATGGCGAGCGGCAAGATGCCGGGGATGCCCGGGCTCCCCGGCATGGCCGGCGGCGGGCGCAAGCCGGCGGCCAAGCAGCAGAAGAAGAAGGGTGGCCGGGGCGTCTCGGGCAACCCGGCGAAGCGCAACGCGCCGCAGCCGGCGGCAGCCGCTGTGGACCCGGCTGCGGCGTTCGGTGCCGGCGCCGGGGCACCCCTGGACGAGAAGGCGTTGCAGCAGGCCATGGCCGACTTCCAGCTGCCGCCTGAGCTCCGCGGCCGGCTCGGCCGGTAGTGCCTGGGGGCCGGCTGCACCTGCAGGGCGTCGTCCTGCCGGGCGGCGTGGCCCGCGACCTGTGGGTGGTGGACGGTGTCGTCCGCACGGAGCCCGTGGCCGGAGCGGAGACCCTGGCCCGAGGGGTCTGGTTGCTTCCCGGGCTGGTGGACGCGCACTGCCACGTCGGCCTGGAGCTGCACGGCGCCGTGCCGCCCGAGATCGCGGAGCAGCACGCGTTGGCCGACCGGAGCGCGGGGGCGTTGCTGCTGCGTGACGCGGGGTCACCCGCGGACACGCGCTGGATGGATGGCCGGGAGGACCTGCCGCGGCTGATCCGGGCCGGCCGGCACATCGCTCGTCCGAAGCGGTACCTGCGCAACTATGCGGACGAGGTGGAGCCGGGTGACCTGCTCACCGCCGTCGAGCGGCAGGTGGCGCGCGGGGACGGCTGGGTCAAGATCGTCGGCGACTGGATCGACCGCGAGCTGGGCGACCTGGCCCCGCTGTGGCCCGAAGACGTGGCCGCCCGCGCCATCGCCCGGGCGCACGAGCTCGGGGCGCGGGTGACGGCTCACGTGTTCGGCGAGCAGGCGGCGGCCGAGCTGGTTGGGGCGGGGATCGACGGGATCGAGCACGGTACCGGCCTCACCGACCCGGTGATCGCGCTGATGGCCGAGCGGCAGGTCGCGCTGGTCCCGACGATGGTGCAGCTGGAGAACTTCGGGTCGATCGCGGCCAGCGCCGACGCGAAGTTCCCGCGCTACGCCGACCACCTGCGCCGGCTCTATGCCGGCCGGCTCGAGGTGTTCGGCCGGGCGTTCGACGCCGGCGTCCCGATCTATGCCGGCACGGACGCCGGCGGATACCTCCCGCACGGCCTGATCGGGCGCGAGATCGAAGAGCTGGCCCGCTTCAGCTCCGCCGAGTACGCCCTCGGCGCGGGGTCGTGGTCGGCGCGCTCCTGGCTGGGCCGGCCGGGGGAGCTGGTCGACGGCGCGCCGGCCGACCTGCTCGTGCTGGACGGCGACCCCCGGGCCGACCTCCGGGTGCTGCGTCAGCCCCGGCACATCGTCCTGCGCGGCCGAGTGGTGCACTGAGCGGGCGGCTAGGGTGTCCAGGCGGGCGCCGTGAGCGCGAGCGCAGCAGCCGGTTCGCATCCTGCCTGCTCCTCTGGCAGAATATTGGGCGCATCTGTGTCGTCGGCGCCCTCTCATCGCTGGTCGACGCGGATTCACCCGGGATCGTCGCCGTGTGATTTCCCCACCGGACGCCACGGTCCCACCCATCACGTGGCCGAGCTTCGCCCGGCCACAGCTCACACAGGAGAAACCACACACGTGGCTGTCAAGATTCGACTGAAGCGTCTGGGCAAGATCCGGTCGCCGCACTACCGCATCGTGGTCGCCGACTCGCGCACCAAGCGTGACGGTCGCGCCATCGAGGAGATCGGCAAGTACCACCCCAAGAACGACCCGTCGGTGATCGAGGTCAACTCCGAGCGTGCCCAGTACTGGCTCTCGGTCGGCGCCCAGCCCACCGAGGCCGTTGTCGCGCTGCTGAAGCGCAGCGGTGACTGGCAGAGCTTCTCCGGCGACACCTCCCCGTCCGGGATCACGCCGCAGAGCGAGAAGAAGAACAAGACCGACATCTTCAACGCGGCCCTCGCCGAGGCCGGGAGCGAGCCGCAGAGCGCCGCCATCTCCGGCCCGCGCCGTTCGCCGGGTCGTGGCGGCACCGTCGAGGGCACCCCGGCCGAGGCTGCGGAAGCGGCCGAGGCCGGCGTCGCCGATGCCGAGCCGACTGGCGCCTGAGGTGCTGGCCGAGGCGCTGGAGCACCTGGTCCGGGGCATCGTCAGCAACCCTGACGACGTCGTCGTGAAGGACAAGGACCTGCGCCGCGGCCGCATGCTCGAGGTGCGGGTGAACCCTGAGGACATCGGGAAGGTGATCGGTCGCAACGGCCGAACGGCTACCGCGCTGCGCACCGTCGTCGCCGCACTCGGCGGCCGGGACCAGATCCGCGTCGACTTCGTCGACGTCGACAAGGGCCCGCGCCGCACCGGCGGCAGCGCCGGCGGGTTCCGTCGCCGCTGACCCCTCACCCGCAGAACCAGCGATGCCCCGACCCGTGCAGGGTGCGGGGCATCGGTGTCTCTCCGCCCCCCACCGCGCGCGGCGCGCCGGTCCACCGAAGACAAGGACAGCATGGCTGAGACGATCGAGGTCGTGGTCGGGGTCGTCGGTCGCGCCCACGGCATCCGCGGTGACGTCGCCATCGACGTCCGCACCGATGAGCCTGAGCGGCGCTTCGCGGTGGGTGAGGTGCTGCGGGCCGAGGGCGGCGAGCGTCGCTTCACCGTGACGTCCGCGCGGGAGCACTCCGGGCGGCTGCTGGTGCACTTCCGCGAGCTCGGCGACCGGACGGTGGCCGAGGCCGCGCGTGGCGTGGTGCTGGTCGCAGACGTCGACCCCGGCGAGCTGCCGGAGGAGGAGGACGAGTACTACGACCGGCAGCTGGTCGGGCTTCGCGTCCGAGCGGCTGACAACACCGTCGTCGGCAGCGTGACCGCCGTCCTGCACCTCCCCCTCCAGGACACCCTCGAGGTGCAGACGTCCGGCAGCCCACGGCTCATCCCTTTCGTCTCGGCGGTGGTCACCGCCGTCGACCTGGCGGCGGGGGAGCTGCGGCTGGCCGACGTCCCCGGACTGCTGACCGACGAGGACGAGGACGAGGACCCCGGAACGTGATCCCGCGGCGGAGCGGATCCTGATGCGGATCGACATCATCACGATCTTCCCGGACTACCTCGAGCCCCTGAAGCTCTCCCTGGTGGGCAAGGCAGTCCGCACCGGCCTCGTCGAGCTGGGCGTCCACGATCTCCGCGCGTGGACCCACGACCGGCACCACACCGTCGACGACACCCCGTACGGCGGCGGTGCCGGGATGGTGATGCGCCCCGACCCCTGGGGAGAGGCACTCGACGCCCTGGCCCCTCCGGGTGCCGCCGACGACCCCCTGCTTCTCGTCCTCACACCGTCGGGACAACCCTTCACCCAGGCCATGGCGCAGCAGCTGGCCGAGGAGCCGCGGCTGCTGATGGCCTGCGGTCGCTACGAGGGCATCGACGCCCGGGTCACCGAGTACGCCCGCTCGCGGATGCGGGTGCTCGAGGTGAGCATCGGGGACTACGTGCTGAACGGTGGCGAGGCTGCCGCGCTCGTTCTGGTCGAGGCGCTGGTTCGGCTGCTGCCCGGAGTGATCGGGAACCCCGAGTCGCTGACCGAGGAGTCCCACGCCGTCGGCCAGGACGGACTGCTCGAGTACCCGGTCTTCACCAAGCCGCCGTCCTGGCGGGGACTCGACGTTCCCGACGTGCTGCTCTCGGGCCACCACGGCCGGATCGCGGCGTGGCGTCGTGAGCAGGCGATCGCCCGCACCCGGGAACGGCGACCGGAGCTGCTCGCCGCCGAGCTGCAGCAACCGGTCATCGGGCCGGCGCAGCCCGGGGATGCCGGGGAGATCTGGACGCTGCAGCGTGCCGCCTATCTCTCGGAGGGCGCGCTGCACGCCTCCTTTGCGCTGCCCCCACTCACGGAGACGCTGGAGGAGCTGGCCGAGGCGCTGGGGACCGGCACGGTGCTCGTCGCCCGGCTGGGAGGGCGGCTGGTGGGCTCGGTCCGGGCCGACCTGCAGGACGGGAACGTCTGGTGCGTCGGCCGGCTGATGGTCGCTCCCGACCGACAGGGTCGGGGACTGGGCTCGAAGCTGCTGGACCGGATCGAGGCGCTCGCGCCCGCCGCGGCGCAGCGGCTCCGGCTCTTCACCGGCGTGCAGAGCGCGGCCAACCTGGCGCTCTACCTCCGGCGCGGTTACGTCGAGGTCCGCCGCGAAGAGCACGTGGGGTCGCCGGTCGTCATCTTGGAGAAGCCGCTCGACTCGAAGGGCTGAGCGACCGCCGATCGCCCTGGAGCGGACCGCTCAGCGATCCGTCCTGCCTGCGCCCCTGGGCTCGCTCCCTCTCCGATCCGGCGCGGTGTATCAGCGGGCCGACACCCACAGTGTCAGCGGGACCATCCTCCCCGCGGCCGGCAGCCGCCAGAGTGGTCGGTGTTCGGCTCGCCACCCGGGCCCGTCGTACCGAGAGGATCTCCTGTGCAACATGCCGATCCTCTCGTGGAGACGAGCCTCGTACTCGGCACCTCGCGTCTCGCGACTGACCGTTTTTACCCGATCGGTGGCGATCGCGTCAGATTTTTACGGTTGCGTCCTCCCACCCGACCCGGCTATAGGTTTGGCTACGCACGGGGAGTTGAGCGTTCAAAATGGCGCTCAGGTAATCACTTGACACACTTCGATGTCCGCTGGCACCTTGCTACAGGTAGCCTGCCGGGGGGCAGTTCCAACCATAGAGTTCTGGGGGAGGGCTCAGATGGTGAATAATCTTGTTGACGGCCTGTCAACCACCGCTAGTGGCTCATCGAGTGCACTGGACGTCTATCCGGAGAACCGAGACACCGAACGCGCCCTCTGTGAGGTGCTGTCGGAGGTCGCTGGGGTAACGAATGTATCACCGGACAGTCACTTTTTCGAGGACCTGAATGCCGACTCGATGACGATGGCGAAGTTCTGTGCGCGGGTGAGGAAGCGCGCCGATCTTCCGTCGGTGTCGATGAAGGACATTTACCGCAACCCCACCGTGAGGGGGCTGGCCGCCGCCCTGGTCAAGGCGTCACCCGTCACATCTGAGCCAGCGGTACCCGTGCTGGCCGAGATGCCCACACCGGGGAGTACGCGACAGTACGTCCTATGCGGGGTGCTCCAGCTGCTGACCTTCCTGGCCTATATCTACGGGGCCGCCATGGCGGCTACGACGGCCTACCGCTGGATATCCGCAGGGTCGGGGTTCGTTCAGATCTACCTGCGGTGCGTTCTCGCCGGCGGCGCCCTCTTCCTTGTCATGTGCACGCTGCCGATTGCAGCGAAATGGATTCTCATCGGGCGCTGGAAACCGGAGCGGATTCCGGTGTGGAGTATGAGGTACTTCCGCTTCTGGCTCGTCAAGACGCTCGTCCGTGCCAACCCTCTTGTCTTGATGGTCGGGTCGCCGCTGCACATCCTCTATCTCCGGGCCCTGGGCGCGAAGATCGGCAAGGATGTGGCGATCTTCGCCGTGGAGACCCCGGTCTGCACCGACCTGCTCACCATCGGTGACGGCACGGTCATCCGCAAGGACTCCCACATCAGCGGCTACCACGCGATCGCCGGCGTCATCGAGACCGGCAGCGTGACGATCGGGAAGAACGCCCTGGTCAGCGAGCAGACGGTCGTCGACATCGGAACCTCGATGGGCGACGGCGCGCAGCTCGGCCACGCGTCCTCGCTGCACACCGGCCAGTCGGTGCCGGACGGGGAACACTGGCACGGCTCACCGGCCCAGCCGACGCAGACGGACTTCCAGACGGTGCAGCCGATGCCCTTAGGGACCGTGCGGAAGGTCAGCTACAGCGCGATGCAGCTGGTGACCACGTTGTTCCTCTACGTGCCGCTGACCAACGCCGTCCTGGTGGTGCTGTTCGGGGAGTTTCCGCGGCTCGCCGCCTGGATGCCGGGCGAGAATGCCGTCGTCGATGTGGTGGTCGCGTCGCTGGTGTTCCTCGTCGGCCTCACGGTGCTGGGCCTGCTCGGAGCCTTCGTGGTGCCCCGGATCCTGCACCTCGCGTTCCAGCCGGGTAAGGCCTATCCGTTCTACGGCATTCACTACTCCCTCCACCGCACGATCCTCCGCCTCACCAACCTCCATTTCTATCTTGAGCTGTTCGGCAACAGCTCCTACATCCTCCACTACCTGAAGGTTCTGGGCTACAAGATCTCGATGGAGGAGCAGACCGGGTCGAACTTCGGCTCCGCCGTCAAACAGGAGAACCCCTACCTGGTCACCGTAGGACGGGGGACGATGGTGGCGGACGGCCTCTCCGTCCTGAATGCCGACTACTCCAGCTCGTCATTTCGACTGGCACACACGACGATCGGAGCGCACAACTTCCTGGGCAACACCATCGCCTATCCTGCGCAGGGCAAGACGGGTGAAAACTGCCTCTTGGCCACCAAGGTCATGGTCCCGATCGACGGGCACGTGCGCGAGAACGTCGGCCTGCTGGGCTCGCCGAGCTTCGAGATCCCCCGTTCCGTGGAGCGCGACAGCCGGTTCGACCACCTCCGGACACCGGACCAGCTGAAAGCCAGCGTCGCTGTCAAGAACCGCCACAACATTCGGACGATGGGGTTGTTCCTGCTCAGTCGCTGGGTGCACTTCCTGGGCCTGTCCACCCTGCTATTCGTCACCGACTTCTACACCAAGTTCGGAGCATCGGCAGCGGCCGCGGAGATTGTGCTGATCATGTTGTTCAGCCTCTGCTACTTCATGCTGCTCGAGCGGGCGGCCGGAGGGTTCCGTCCCATGAGCCCCCAGTTCTGCTCGATCTATGACCCCTACTTCTGGTGGCATGAACGGTTCTGGAAGTTCGCCTTGGCGGCTCGGCTCGCCACGATCGTCGGAGGAACTCCCTACAAGAACATCGTCAGCCGGCTGATGGGCGCCAAGATCGGTAAGAGGGTTTTCGACGACGACTGCGGGATGCCGGAGCGAACCCTGGTCACGGTCGGTGATGACTGCACCCTCAACAAGGCGAGTGGGATCCAGGCGCACTCTCAGGAGGACGGTGCCTTCAAGTCCGACCGCATCAAGATCGGCAACGGCTGCACGGTAGGGGTCGGCGCCCTGGTGCACTACGGCGTGACGATGGGCGACGGCGCCGTGGTGGCGCCGGACGCGTTCGTGATGAAGGGCACCGAGGTTGCGCCGCGCACCGTGTGGGTCGGCAACCCCGCCCGGGAGCTGCAGGGCAGCCCTTCGAAGGAGACCCGCCCCCTCGGCGCTGCGACCGTGGCGACGGCGCTGGCCGCGCGGAACTGATGACCATGACACTGGATGGAGAACGTGTGAACGGGCTGGCAGAGGCCGATCGCGACTACTGGCACACAGTGCTCGTCGCCGGCGGGTTTTCCGAGCTCCCGCGGTGGAGCACGGACCCGAGGGCCGCCGTCGATGACCGCTCGGTGATGCTCCCGGACCACCTCCTGGTGGCCCTCGAGAGCCGCGCGGACGAGCTCGGCGTGCCGGTCAGCTCGGTGCTGCTGGCGGCACACGGCCGGGTGCTGAGCGCGCTGACGGGTGAGCAGGACGTGACGACCGGCTACGTGGTCGACGCTGCCGCACCGCTGCCCTGCCGGCTGACGACGGCAGCCAGGACCTGGCGGGAGCTCGTCGTCGAGGTCGCGCGCGCCGAGTCCGAGCTGCGGCGCCACGCCGCCTTCCCGGTGCTGAGTCTCAGCCGCGAGCTGGGGGTGGTGGGGCCGCTGTTCGAGGTGGTCTTCGATCCGGCCGGGCCGGCGGCCGACCTGGCGGACGGGATCGCGCTGCGCGTGACGCTGGTCGAGAATGCCGGTCGTCCCGCCGGTCTGTCGCTGCGGCACCGGACGGAGGTGCTGGACTCCGAGTTCGTCGACAGGCTCGCCGGCTACTACCTGACCGCACTCGCGCTGCTGACCGCAGACCCGGATGCCGAGCACGCGGAGCAGAGCCTGCTCGGCGCCGAGGAGCTTCGCTTCCAGCTGGACGGCCTGGCCGGCCCCACCCGCGAGCTGCCTGACCGACGTCTGCACGAGCTGTTCGAGGAGCAGGCCCGCATGCAGCCGGACGCGGTGGCCGCAAGCCAGGGTGGTGTGAGCTGGACCTACGGCGAGCTCAACGCCCGGGCGAACCGGCTGGCCCGTGGCCTGTTGGCGCGCGGCCTCGGCCGGGAGGGCGTCGTGGCGGTGGTCAGCGAGCGCAACCTGGACTGGATGGCCGCCGTCCTCGCCGTCTTCAAGGCCGGCGGCGTCTACCTGCCCATCGAGCCGCACTTCCCACCGGCCCGGATCCAGCGCATGCTGTCCCGCGCCGAGTGCCGGCTGGTGTTGGCGCAGGCCTCCAGCACCGCCACCCTCGACGAGGCACTGACCACGGTGTCCGGCGTCGAGAAGGTCCACCTGGAGTCGGTCTACGCCGAGGACTGGTCGGCAACCGACGTGGGCATCCCGGTCAGCGCCGACCAGCTCGCCTACATCTACTTCACGTCCGGGTCGACCGGCGAGCCCAAGGGTGCGATGTGCGAGCACCTGGGCATGCTGAACCACGTCTACGCCAAGATCGAGGACCTGGAGATCTCCGCTGGTCAGGTGGTCGCCCAGACCGCACCCCAGTGCTTCGACATCTCGCTCTGGCAGCTGGTCTCCGCGCTCCTCGTCGGCGGTCAGACGCTCGTGATCGAGCAGGAGGCCGTCCTCGACGTCGAGCGCTTCGTCGACACGGTGACCGCCGGTCGGGTGGCCGTGCTGCAGGTGGTCCCCTCCTACCTGGAGGTGGTCCTGTCCTACCTCGAGCAGCACCCCCGGCCACTGCCGGACCTGAGGTATGTCTCGGTCACCGGCGAGGCGGTGAAGAAGGAGCTCATCCAGCGCTGGTTCGCCGCGCGGCCCGACATCAAGCTCGTGAATGCCTACGGCTTGACCGAGACCTCCGACGACACGAACCACGAGGTGATGGACCGGGTGCCGGAACGTGACCGGGTCCCGCTGGGTCGCCCGATCCACAACGTCCGCGTTCTGATCGTCGACGACAACCTCACGCCGGTGCCGCTCGGCGCACCCGGGGCGATCGTCTTCTCCGGGATCTGCGTCGGGCGGGGGTACGTCAACGACCCGGAGCGGACCCAGCAGGCGTTCCTGCCGGACCCGCGGCGGAGTGGCGAACGGCTCTATCGCGGCGGCGACTTTGGCCGGTGGCTGCCGGACGGCAAGCTGGAGTTCCTCGGCCGCCGTGACCACCAGGTCAAGATCGCCGGCTTCCGGATCGAGATCGGCGACATCGAGAACGCGTTGCTCACGTTGCCCGGGGTCCGGGACGGCGCCGTCGTGGTGGCCGAGCGACCCGACCAGAGCAAGCAGCTGGTGGCCTTCTACTCGGCGGCGGCGCCGCTCGAGGACGACCAGCTGCGGCACGAGCTCGCTCAGTCGCTGCCCCCCTACATGGTCCCGGCGCTGTACCGCTGGCAGCGTCAGCTTCCCTTGACGGCCAACAGCAAGATCGACCGCAAGGCGTTGACGGCGGTCGCAGGGCAGCTCGACGTGGCCGACCTGGACTACCAGGCCCCGCGGACGGCGACCGAGCAACGGCTGGCCGATGCCTGGTCGACCGTGCTGGGCATCCCGGCCCACCAGATCGGTCGGCAGGACAGCTTCTTCGACCGAGGCGGGACCTCGCTGTCCGCGGTGAAGCTGGCCATCGTGCTGAAGCGCGCCGTGTCGCTGAAGGACCTGCTGCGGCATCCGGTCCTCGCCGACCTGGCCGAGTTCGTCGACGGTAGGTCCGAGCGGCGGGTGGAGCTCCTGCAGCTGCTGAGCAAGCCGGAGGGTCCGGCGAGGGAGGCGCTCGTCTGCTTCCCCTACGCGGGTGGCAACGCCGTCAGCTTCCAGCCGCTGGCGAAAGCCCTGAGCGGTAGCGGGATGGCGGTCTACGCCGTCGAGCTGCCCGGGCACGACGTGAGCGCCGACAGCGGGTCTTTCGAGCCGTTGACCCGAGTGGTCGAGAGGGTCACGGCAGAGATCACGGCGGCGGGCCTCGGCAAGGTCCTGCTCTGGGGCCACTCCTCGGGGGCGGCTTTCGCACTGGCGACGGCCGCGGCGCTGCAGTCCCGTGGCGTCGAGGTGCAGCGGGTCTTCTTCGCCGCACAGCTCCTCGGGAACGCTGCCACCCGGCGTGCGGCGGCGGCGGACCTGACGCTGAGGAGCGATGCGGAGATCGGCGCCAGCCTGGCGGACGCCGGCGGTTACAGCGAGCTCGCGGCACTGGACGCGCAGCGCGTTCGGCATGCCGGTGCCGCCTACCGCCATGACTGCACGGCGGCTCACCGCTATCTGGCCGGCATCCTCGAAGCCCCACCGGTGGAGCGGCTGTCGGCGCCCGTGACGGTCGTGGTGGCCGCCGACGACCCCAGCACGGCCGGCTTCGCTGAGCGTTACCGAGAGCTCGAGCAGGTGGCCGAGCACGTCGACCTGCACGAGCTCGTCGACGGCGGCCACTACTTCCTGCGCAGCCGACCGGTCGAAGCGGCGAGGGCCGTTCTCGCCGCCGAGCTGCTCACCTCATCCGCAATGACAAGTGATTAGGAGATCGACGATGTCGTCCACCTTCCCGGCGTCCCTGGTCGAGGCTGCGGTCCAGCCCGGTCGACCCCCGATGCTGCAGGCCGAACCACGCGGCGACGCGGCGGGGTGGGTCAGTGAACACCGTGATCGGCTACGGGCGATCGTGGCGGAACACGGGTCGCTCCTGATCCGAGGTCTCCGGCTGGCCGACCCGGTCCAGGTCACGGGCGTCTTCCAGCTGGTGGCGAGCGATCTCATGGTGGAGCAGGAGGCCTTCGCCCCTCGGCGTCTCTACGCCGACCGGGTCTACGCCTCGACCCCCTGGCCGCCCAACCAGCAGATGTGCATGCACCACGAGCTGAGCTATCGGCTCGAGGTGCCCGGGCTGATGCTCTTCGCCTGCCTGCAGGCGCCGGAGAGCGGCGGGGCGACGGCGGTCGCGGACGCGGCGGCCGTGCTCGAGGCGCTCCCCACCGACCTGGTGGAACGGTTCGGCCGCGAGGGCTGGCTGCTGACCCGGAGCTACAACGAGGAGATCGGCGCGTCGGTGGCGGAGGCGTTCGGCACCGAGGACCCTGCGGAGATCGAGGCCTACTGCCGGGCGAACGCCATCGAGTTCGCGTGGCAGCCGGACGGTGGCCTCCGCACCCAGCAGCGGCGTGACGCCATCGTGCGCCACCCCCAGAGCGGGCGGCGCTGCTGGTTCAACCAGGTCGCCTTCCTGAACGAGTGGACGCTGGCGCCGGAGGTGCGGGAGTACCTCGTCGACGAGTACGGCTCCGACGGGTTGCCGTTCAACACCCGCTTCGGCAACGGCGACCCGATCGGTGAGGAGGTCGTGCAGGTGCTCAACGCGGTCTACGAGGCGAACACGGCACGCGAGCCGTGGCAGGCCGGGGACCTGATGCTGGTCGACAACGTCCGCACCGCCCACAGCCGGGAGCCGTTCGAAGGACCGCGGGAGGTCCTCGTCGGACTGGCCGACCCCGTCCGACTCAGCGGCAGCAGCGAAGGAGCGAGCCGATGACCAGCATCGAAGCCATCCAGAGCGAGCTCGAGCAGGAGCCGGGCAGCGTGCCCCAGTTCGCGGTGATCTCCGGCGGGCAGGTGCACGACGCGCTCCAGGGGCGCGAGCGGGAGATCGTGGAGCTCACGGAGTCCACCTACCGGCTGCACAGCAGGGGCGACTCGGTCAACCCGCCCTCCTACTTCCTGCAGTTCCCGGACCGGCCCTCGGCCCGGATCATCGCCCTGCCGGCCTCGATCGGCGGAGACGTCCGGGTCGACGGGCTCAAGTGGATCTCGAGCTTCCCGGAGAACGTGAAAGCCGGGCTGCCCCGAGCCTCGGCCGTGCTGATCCTCAACGACCACGACACCGGGTACCCGTTCGCCTGCCTGGAGAGCTCGATCGTGAGCGCGACCAGGACGGCAGCGCTGGCCACCTCGGCGGCGGACTGGTTGAGCCGCGGGCGTTCCCGGCCCACCCGGATCGGGTTCATCGGGGTGGGTCTGATCGCTCGGTACATCCACACGTTCCTGCTCGGCAACGGCTGGTCCTTCGAGGAGACCGGGGTCTACGACCTGTCACCGGACAGTGCCGAGGGCTTCCGCGGCTACCTGCACCGGTCCGGTGTCCCCGACATCACCGTGCACGACAGCGCCGAGCAGCTGATCCGTTCCAGTGACCTGGTGGTCTTCGCCACCGTCGCGAGCCAGCCGCACGTCAGCGACCCGACGTGGTTCGAGCACAACCCGATCGTGCTGCACGTCTCGCTGCGGGACCTGGCACCGGAGATCATCCTCGCCTCCACCAATCTCGTCGACGACGTCGAGCACTGTCTCAAGGCCAATACGTCGCCGCACCTCGCCGAACAGCTGACGCAGAGCCGCGACTTCCTCGCCGGCACGTTGTTCGACGTGATGACAGGTCGCGTGACCGTACCGGTCGACCGGCCTCTCGTGTTCTCCCCCTTCGGCTTGGGGGTGCTCGACCTTGCGGTCGGGAAGTACGTGTACGACCAAGTGGTCTGCTCCGGCGAGCTCAATGTCGTCGCGGACTTCTACCACGAGCTTCGCAGGTACGGATGAGCGGCCGGGGGGTCCGCTGCTCGACAAAAACGGGGGGAAAAAATGCAGGTCATCTCAGTCCCGCAAAGCTTCAACGAGGAGGAGCTCTACGTCGACCTTCAGTCGATCTTCGGGCAGTCGCTCTTCTTGAAGTGTGAGGGATTCAACTTCGCCGGCTCAATCAAGCTCAAGGCTGCCACCGCCATGGTGGAGGCTGCGGAGCGCAGGGGTGACCTGCGGCCGGGATCGATCATCGTGGAGTCCTCGTCGGGGAACCTCGGTGTGGCGCTGAGCATGCTCGCGGCCAGCAAGGGTTACGAGTTCTTGTGCGTGACGGACTCGCGCTGCAACCTGGTGACGCGGCGGCTGATGGAGTCGCTGGGTAGCCAGGTGCACATCGTCACCGAGCCCGACCCTGAGACGGGTCTGCTCGGCGCCCGGCTCAACTACGTGCGCGCGGTGTGCGCATCGGACGACCGGTACGTCTGGCTCAACCAGTACACCAACGAGGACAACTGGGGCGCTCACTTCCGGAGCACCGCACCGTCCATCGCGCGGGTGTTCCCACAGTTGGACGTGTTGTTCGTCGGTGCGGGCACGACGGGGACGCTGATGGGCTGCGCCCGGTACTTCAAGCAGTACCACCCGGCGGTGCGGGTGGTCGCGGTCGACGCCGTCGGCTCCGTGACCTTCGGAGGTCCGTCGGGTCGGCGGATGATTCCCGGTCTGGGAACGAGTGTCCGGCCGCCGATGCTGGACGAGTCCTACGTGGACGAGGTGGTGCAGGTCGAGGAGGTGGACACGATCCGGGCCTGCTACCGGCTCGCCCACAAGGGCTTCCTCTTCGGCGGCTCGACCGGGACCGTCGTGAGCGGCGCGATGAGCTGGCTGCGCCTGAACGGCGCCGAGGGCATGACGGCGGTGGCGATCGCCCCGGACCTCGGTGACCGTTACCTGGACACCATCTACCAGACCAACTGGCTGCACGCCCTGTACGGGGAGGACGTGCTGGAGTCCGAGGAGGAGCTGGCCCTGTCCGGCTCCTGACCGGGCTGCGCCTGAGGCTCCTCAGGCGCCGGCCCGGGCGTACCTCCTCGGTCCGGGGCTCTGCTCACTGGAGCAGGCCCCGGACCGAGGCGTGTGCGAGGTGGTCCACGCGGAGGTCGTCGATCGCCCGGTCGGTGGCGAGCGTGCCGACGTGGGCCGCACCCACCTCCAGTCGGCGGAGGTAGAGCTGTTGCGGAGGCGAGCCGACGAGGTCGACCACTGAGATCCCCCCATCCGGGGTGGCGGACATCGCGACTGCCTGCAGCGGCAGGTCGAGGCCGGTGCCGACCGCCTTCAGGACGGCTTCCTTGCCGGTCCAGTAGCGGAGGAACAGCTCCGGTTGCTCCGAGGTCGGCCGCTGCACCAGGTGGTGCCTCTCCGGCGGGGTCAAGGCGTACTCGACGAGCTCGGCCGACAAGGCGTCGGGCGCTGTCAGCGGCTCCACGTCGACGCCGACCAGTGGGCAGCTCGCGAACGCGAACACCAGCAGGTTCTCAGCGTGCGAGACCGAGAAGGCGATCGGGGCCGCCGAGGGGTGGGGCGCGGCCGGGAGCCGCGGTCGCCCGTGCGGTCGCCCGCACACCGGGCAGGTCCGGATCACCGCGATGGCCGACGGCGGCTGCCCGACGTAGCGGGCCAGCAGCAGCCGGAGGAGACCCCGTGACAAGGTGGCGGTCACCCGGTCGTTGCGTTGCCGGTCGACGTCGTCGTGCTCCTCCGGCGACAGCAGGGCCTCGAGGGCGCGGAGCTGCCCGGTGAGCTCTGACGAGGTGGCGGTCCACACCTCGCACCGACCCTCCGGAATCGCTGTCCTCACCACCACCACCCTCGGCTCGACCGGGAGTGACCTCGGTCCCTCCTGCACCCTCGACTCCCAGCCCTACCACCGTTCGCCGGCCCTGGCCGGAGCCGGGGTCGGTCGGCTCCCATCGGCCTGCCGCTGACCGCGGGACGGGGACGTGGCGAAGAACACCAGTGGAGCCGGTGGCCTTGTTCGCTACTTGTCGGAGCTGGGTTCTAGGGTGGCACTCGTGGCAACAACAACTCTGTCGCCGACACAACGTGCCGTGCGGACGACAGTCGCCCTCAAGGCACTGATGGCCCTCAGCGGGGTGATCCTGGTGCTCTACCTGCTGGCCCACATGTATGGCAACCTCAAGGTCTTCGCCGGTCAGCAGTCGTTCGACAGCTACGCCCACCACCTGCGCACCCTCGGCGAACCGATCCTCCCGCACACCGGCGCGCTGTGGATCGTCCGCGTCGTCCTGCTGGCGTCGGTCATCGCGCACGCGTACGCGGCGTTCAAGCTGTGGGCGCGGGCCCGTCGGAGCCGCGGCGGCGGAACGGCGAAGCGCTACCAGTCGAGCAGAGGGCGGACGGGGGTGCAGCGGACCTACGCCTCCTTCACCTTGCGCTGGGGCGGGGTCGTCATCGCGCTGTTCGTGATCTTCCACCTGTTGCACCTCACCTGGAACACCATCCATCCCGGCGGGGCGTCCGACAGCCCCTACCAGCGGGTGGTGAACGGCTTCAGCGTCTGGTGGGTGGTGGTGGCCTACACCCTCGCGATGCTTGCCATCGGCTTCCACCTCCGGCACGGCATCTGGAGCGCCCTCACCACGCTGGGCGCCAACACCTCCGCCGCCGCGCGGCACCGGCTCAACCTGCTGGCCTACGTGGTCGCCGGCATCGTCACGGTCGGGTTCCTTCTTCCCCCGTACAGCATCCTTCTAGGACTGGTGAGCTGAGCATGGACGACGAGATGAGCCGGAGCGGCCACCACGGCCCCATCGACCGGCTGCTGCACCCGACGCGGAACGGCCACGACGGCGTCAACTCGATGGACGCGGACACCTTCTACGCCGAGGGTGCCGACATCCACGACACCAAGGCGCCGAAGGTGCCCATCGACCAGCGCTGGGACGAGCGCCGGTTCACCGCCAAGCTCGTCAACCCTGCCAACCGGCGCAAGCTCAGCGTGATCATGGTCGGCACCGGCCTGGCCGGCGCCTCCGCCGCCGCCACCCTCGGTGAGGCCGGCTACAAGGTCACCGCCTTCTGCTACCAGGACTCGCCGCGCCGCGCACACTCGATCGCCGCCCAGGGTGGCATCAACGCGGCGAAGAACTACCGCAACGACGGGGACTCGATCTACCGGCTGTTCTACGACACCGTCAAGGGCGGCGACTTCCGCAGCCGGGAGTCCAACGTCTACCGGCTCGCGCAGACCAGCGTGCAGATCATCGACCAGTGCGTCGCCCAGGGGGTTCCGTTCGCCCGCGAGTACGGCGGGCTGCTCGACAACCGCTCCTTCGGCGGCGTGCAGGTGTCGCGCACCTTCTACGCCAGGGGTCAGACCGGCCAGCAGCTGCTGATCGGGGCCTACCAGGCGCTGGAACGTCAGATCGCCGCCAAGACCGTGGAGATGCACACCCGGCACGAGATGCTGGAGCTGGTCGTCGTCGACGGCAGGGCTCGGGGGGTCGTGGTCCGCGACCTCGTCACCGGGGAGATCGAGACCCATTTCGCTGACGCGGTCGTCCTGGCCACGGGCGGCTACAGCAACGTGTTCTTCCTCTCGACCAACGCCATGGGCTGCAACGTCACCGCCACCTGGCGCGCGCACCGCAAGGGGGCGCTGTTCGCGAACCCGTGCTTCACCCAGATCCACCCCACCTGCATCCCGGTGTCGGGGGACTACCAGTCCAAGCTGACGCTGATGAGTGAGTCGCTGCGCAACGACGGCCGGATCTGGGTGCCGAAGAACGGCGAGGACAAGCGCGACCCGCGCGAGATTCCCGAGGACGAGCGGGACTACTACCTCGAGCGTCGCTACCCCGCCTTCGGCAACCTGGTGCCGCGTGACATCGCGTCCCGGGCGGCGAAGAACGTCTGCGACGAGGGGCGCGGCGTCGGACCCGGCGGGCTGGGTGTCTACCTCGACTTCGCCGACGCCATCCAGCGGCTGGGGCGCAAGGCTGTCGAGGCCAAGTACGGGAACCTCTTCGACATGTACGCCCAGATCACCGGCGAGAACCCGTACGAGACGCCGATGCGAATCTACCCGGCGGTGCACTACACGATGGGCGGGCTCTGGGTCGACTACGACCTGCAATCCACCATCCCGGGCCTGTTCGTGACCGGCGAGGCCAACTTCTCCGACCACGGCGCGAACCGGCTGGGTGCCAGTGCCCTGATGCAGGGCCTCGCCGACGGCTACTTCGTGCTTCCCAACACCATCAACGACTACCTGGCGGCCGGCCCCTTCGCCAAGGTCGACGCCTCCCATCCCGCGGCCGTCGAGGCGCTGGAGGGGGTGCGCGCCCGCGTCGACAAGCTGCTCACGATCCGAGGCACCCGCACCGTCGACTCCTTCCACCGCGAGCTCGGCCACATCATGTGGGACTACTGCGGGATGGAGCGCAGCGAGGAGGGGCTGCGCAAGGCCATCACCCGGATCCGCGAGCTGCGGAGCGAGTTCTGGTCCGACGTGCTGGTGCTCGGCTCGGGGGAGGAGCTCAACCAGGCGCTCGAGCGGGCAGGGCGCGTCGCGGACTTCCTCGAGCTCGGCGAGCTGATGTGCATCGACGCGCTCGTCCGGCGGGAGTCCTGCGGCGGGCACTTCCGCTCCGAGTCCCAGACCGAGGACGGCGAGGCCCTGCGTCACGACGACGAGTTCGCCTACGTCAGCGCCTGGGAGCACGCCGGGGACGGCGGCAAGCCGGTGCTGCACAAGGAACCGCTGGTCTATGAGTACGTCGAGATGAAGCAGCGGAGCTACAAGTGAGCCGCGAGAGCGCAACGATGGCTCGGCGTCGCCAGGGCGCGGGTCGTAGGAGAGGCAATCAGTGAACATCACCGTGAGGGTCTGGCGTCAGCCGCACGCCAAGGCCGAGGGCCGCATGGTCAGCTATGAGGTGCCTGACGTGTCCGAGCACATGTCGTTCCTGGAAATGCTCGACGTCCTGAACGAGCGGCTGACGCTGGAGGGGGACGACCCGATCGCCTTCGACCACGACTGCCGCGAGGGCATCTGCGGCCAGTGCGGCGTGGTGATCAACGGCGTGGCGCACGGCCCCCAGCAGACGACCACCTGCCAGCTGCATATGCGCTCGTTCCGCGACGGCGACGTCATCGACGTGGAGCCCTGGCGTGCCGACCCCTTCCCGGTGATCAAGGACCTGGTCGTCAACCGAGGTGCCCTCGATCGGATCATCGCCGCCGGGGGCTACATCTCGGCCAACACCGGCTCTGCGCCGGATGCCCACGCCACGCCGGTGCCCAAGGTCGACGCCGACCATGCGTTCGACGCCGCCACCTGCATCCAGTGCGGTGCCTGCGTGGCCGCCTGCCCCAACGGGTCGGCGATGCTCTTCACCGCCGCGAAGGTGACCCACCTCGGCCTGCTGCCGCAGGGCCAGCCGGAGCGGCACTCGCGGGTGCTCGGCATGGTGGCGCAGCACGACGAGGAGGGTTTCGGCGGCTGCAGCAACATCGGGGAGTGCACGGCGGTCTGCCCGAAGGGGATCCCCTTCGAGACCATCTCCCGGCTCAACCGGGACCTGTACGGGGCGCTCACGCACCCCAACAGCTGACCCCCGGGAGTCTGCGAGGAGGCCGCTGCAGGACCCGCCCGGCAGTCGACAGTCGCCCGGGCGGGTGCTGCCATCGCTGGCTACAGTGGCGCGATGACCCAGGCGACGAGCAGGACAACCGTGGCGCTCACCGGCGCGGCCGGCAAGACGGGGCGGGTGGTGACCCGCTACCTCCTCGACCGGGGATATCAGGTCCGGCCGATCGACAGCAGCGGCCAGGCCGGTGGCTATGGCCCGTTCGCCGCCGACCTCGGCGTCGGGCTGTTCCGGGCCGACCTGCGGGACTACGGCCAGACGGTGGACGCTCTGCGCGAGGTCGACGCCGTCGTGCACCTCGCCGCCATCCCCGCGCCCGGCCTGTTCCCCGCCAGCACGACCTTCCTCGACAACACCGCGATGAACTACAACGTCTTCGCGGCGGCGCAGCTGCTGGGGATCGACCGGGTGGTGTGGGCATCGAGCGAGACGACCTTCGGGCTGCCCTTCGACATCCCGCCCCGCTACGCACCCATTGACGAGGACCACTACCCCCTGCCGACCAGCACCTACGCACTGTCCAAGGTGGTCGGGGAGACGATGGCCGAGCACTTCGCCGAGTGGACCGGCGGAACCTACCTCGCGCTCCGCCTGTCGAACGTGCACGTCGAGGCCGACTACGCCGCCGTTCCCAGCTACCAGCAGGACTTCGCCCTGCGCCGCTGGAACCTGTGGGGCTACGTCGACGCCCGCGACGTCGGCCAGGCGTGCCACCGGGCTCTGGTCGCGGACCTGACCGGCGCCCACAGCTTCGTGATCGCCGCGGCCGACACACTGATGGAGGCGACGAACCGCGAGCTGCTGGCCGACCAGTTCCCCGGCCTGCCGCTGAGGCGCGAGGTCGGCGACCACGAGACCATGCTGGCCATCGACAAGGCACGCGACCTGCTCGGCTACGACCCGGAGCACAGCTGGCGCGACGCTCGCTGACGTCGCGGCGAAAAAGCCGTTGCCGGACCGGGAGCCTTCCTCTAGCGTCGCTGGGGTCCCAGTGTCGAGCGAAGGGCCGCCCGTGAGCTTCTGAGCCGTCGTCCGCTGCGCCCGGTGCGATTGCCGGTGCGCTCCAGCACCGACCCCTCAGGAGTGCCTCGTGCCGTCCTTGGTCTGCTCTGCCCTGTCCTTCTCCTGGCCCGACGGGGACCAGGCCTTTTCCTCGCTCGACGTCACCTTTCCCGACGGGCTCACCGGCCTGGTCGGCCGCAACGGGGTCGGCAAGTCGACGCTGCTACGGGTGCTCGCCGGCGAGCTGACGCCGACCAGCGGGACGGTGTCGGGCGCATCCCGGATCGGCTACCTGCCCCAACAGCTGGTGCTGCACCTCGGTCGAAGCGTCGCGGACCTGCTCGGCGTCGCCGGCCGGCTCGCCGCGATCGAGCGGGTGGTGGCAGGGAACGGCAGTCCCGAGGACCTCGACCTGGTCGCTGATGACTGGGACCTGCCCGAGCGGGTGGCGGCAGCGCTGGCCGACGTGGGGTTCGCGTCGCTGGACCTTGACCGGACGGTGGCCTCGCTGTCCGGCGGCGAGACGGTCCTCCTCGCGCTGGCCGGCCTGTTCCTGGCCCGACCTCAGGTGCTGCTCCTCGACGAGCCGACCAACAACCTCGACCGGCCGGCCCGTGCCCGGCTCTACCGCGCGCTGCAGCGGTGGCGCGGACCCGTGATCGTGGTCAGTCACGACCTCGAGCTGCTCGACCTGGTGGACCACGTCGCCGAGATGCGGGACGGCGACGTACGGATCTTCGGCGGCAACTTCACCGCCTTCACCGCGGCGCTGGCGGTCGAGCAGGAAGCCGCGCAGCGTGGCGTCCGGGCCGCCCAGGGGGACCTCCGCCGTCAGCAGCGCGAGCTTGCGGAGGCGCGGCTGAAGCTCGACCGGCGACTGCGCTACGCCCGCGGCCAGGCTGACAACGTGCCCAAGATCGTGGCCGGGATGAAGAAGCGGGCGGCCCAGGTGTCTGCGGGCAAGCTGCGGAACGGGCATGAGGCGGACGTCCGGCGTGCCCGTGCCGAGCTCGAGGCGGCGGAGGAGCGGGTGCGCGACGACGACCTGATCCGCATCGACCTGTCGGCGACCGCGGTGCCCAGCGGACGCGACATCGTGGTCCTCGACGACGTCGAGCTGCGCACCGGACGGCGGGTCTCGCTGCACCTGCGCGGCCCGGAGCGGGTGGCGCTGACCGGCCCGAACGGCTCGGGCAAGACCACCCTGATCGAGACGCTCTGCGGACTGCTGCCGCCGGCCCACGGTCGGGTGGACGTCCGGGTCCCCGTCCGGCTGCTCCCGCAGCGGCTGCAGCTGCTGCCCGATGCGGACACCGTGCTGCAGGCGGTCTCGTCGTTCGCGCCGGGTGCGGACGACAACACCCTGCGGGCCCAGCTGGCGCGTTTCCTGCTCGATGCGGCAACCGTCACCCGACCGGTGGGCACGCTGTCCGGTGGCGAGCGCTTCCGGGCGACGCTGGCGGCTCTGCTGCTCAGCCGGCCCGCGCCGCAGCTGCTGGTGCTCGACGAGCCGACCAACAACCTGGACCTCGACAGCGTCGCCCAGCTGGTCGCCGCCCTGCGGTTCTACCAGGGTGCCCTGCTCGTGGCGAGCCACGACGAGCCGTTCCTGGCCGAGCTGGCGCTTGACCGACGGATCCACCTGGGGGAGGAGCCCGTCAGCCGCGTCGCGGACGCCGAGCTGTCGGCCGCAGACCGACGGGATTTCTGAGCAGCCCGCCGGTGTGGCAGACTTGCTCGCTGTTGTCCTGTCGGATGCGCGGCTCCTGCCACAGGGGGATCGTCCGCCGCCCAGGACGCGTCCGCGAAGTAGCAACCGTGGTGTCCTGTGGCACTGGCGAGGAACAGAACATGAGCAAGCTCATCCAGGCGCTGGACCAGGAGTCCCTGCGCACCGACGTCCCGACCTTCCGTCCCGGCGACTCGGTCAAGGTCCATGTGAAGGTCGTCGAGGGCAGCCGCTCCCGGCTCCAGGTGTTCGCCGGTGTGGTCATCTCGCGTGCGGGTGACGGCGTCCGCGAGGCCTTCACCGTCCGCAAGGTGAGCTTCGGGGTCGGGGTCGAGCGGACCTTCCCCGTGCACAGCCCGATCATCGACCACATCGACGTCGACCGTCGCGGTGACGTCCGTCGCGCCAAGCTGTACTACCTGCGGGAGCTCCGCGGCAAGGCCGCCAAGATCAAGGAGAAGCGCGACGCGCACTGAGCGTCGGCGTTCCGTCTGACGGCCATCCCTCCGGAGTCTCGCCGACCAGCGCCGCTGACGCCGGGATCTGGCCCCGTTCCCACGCCCAGCGGCTCGGTATCCCGGATACGGTTGACCCTGCCGGGTTAGATAGGCATGCCGCTGATGCCGCGGCCCCTGCGACGCCCACGATCGATGCCGGACCTGAGGCCACCTGTTGACGACTGATCAGAACGCCCGGAGCGGCAGCGACGCCGGGCAGCGCAGCCCCCGCACGGCGAGAACCTCCCGTGGTGCGGGTCACCAGGCTGCCTCCTTCCTCAAAGAGCTCGTCTTCGTGGTCGTCGGTGCCCTCATCGTCTCCTCGCTGCTTCGCGCCTTCGTGGGCCAGATGTTCATCATCCCGTCGCAGTCGATGGAGAGCACGCTGCTCATCGGCGACCGGGTCGTCGTGGAGAAGCTGACCGGCTTCCAGCGCGGCGACGTGGTGGTCTTCGAGGATCCGGGGCACTGGCTGGAGAACGAGCCGGTGGTCGATCCCGGACCCTTCGACCGGGTGCTGGAGTTCGTCGGGATCCCGACCGCGAGCACCCCCGGGCACCTGATCAAGCGGGTCATCGGGCTGCCCGGTGACCGGGTGGTGTGCTGCGACGACCAGAGCCGGATCACCGTCAACGGCCACCAGCTGGACGAGACGAGCTACCTCTACGTCAACCCGGACGGCTCCCAGGTCAACGCCTCGGACGTGCGGTTCCGGGTGGTGGTCCCGAAGGACCGGATCTTCGTGATGGGCGACCACCGCGACCTCAGCGCGGACTCGCGCTGCCACCTGGCCGACGTCGCCACCGACCAGCCGCGTGGCGCCGTCGCCTTTGTGCCGGAGAACCTCGTGGTGGGTCCGGCCTTCGCCATCGCGGCCCCGTTCAGCCGCGCCCACCGGCTGAAGCGTCCCGCGACCTTCGACGGCGTCCCGGCACCGAAACGGGCAGCGCCGGACCAGGCGACGATCGAGCCACCCGGAATCACCTGCTGATGAGCGAGGCGGTGGAGCCGGGCCCACCCGTCAGGCCGCCCGAGGTGCCGACCGTGAAGGTGCGCCGCGACAGCGGGCTGTACGGCTACGAGCGCGCGCTGGCGCGGGTGGGGCTCGGACCGGTGGCGGGTGCCGACGAGGCCGGCCGGGGGGCCTGCGCCGGTCCGCTCGTCGCCGGTGCGGTGATCTTGTCCGACGCCCGGCACCGGGAGATCAAGGGACTGAACGACTCCAAGCTGCTGACCGCGCTGCAGCGTGAGCGGCTGTACGCGGAGATCACCGAAAAGGCGGTGGCCTGGTCGGTGGTGGCGGTCGAGCCCGAGGAGTGCGACCGGCTGGGTATGCACGTCGCCAACGTGATGGCCCTGCGGCGGGCGCTGCTGCGGCTCGACGTGCAGCCCACCTACGCGCTGACCGACGGCTTCCCGGTCGACGGCCTCGGCGTGCCCGGCCTCGCCGTCTGGAAGGGGGACCGCGTCGCCGCCTGCGTCTCGGCTGCCTCCATCATCGCGAAGGTGACCCGCGACCGGCTGATGTGCGAGCTGGACGTGGTCTACCCCGAGTACGCCTTCGCTGTGCACAAGGGTTACTGCACCCCGTTGCACCAGGAGCGGCTGGATGCGTACGGGCCCTCGGCCACGCACCGGATGCGGTTCGACAACGTGGCCCGAACCACTAGAGTCGAGCCGATGATCGACCAGCACCGACCCAGCGTCGTCCCGGACTCCCAGCGAGCGGTGTCGTGAGCGCGGAGGACCTCGAGCAGTACGAGAGCGACCTCGAGCTGCAGCTCTACCGTGAGTACAAGGACGTCGTCGGCATCTTCACCTACGCGGTCGAGACCGAGCGTCGGTTCTACCTCTGCAACGCCGTGGACCTGAAGGTCCGGACCGAGGGTGGGGACGTCTACTACGAGGTCTCGATGGGCGACGCCTGGGTCTGGGACATGTACCGTCCCGCTCGGTTCGTGAAGAGCGCCAAGGTCCTGACCTTCCGCGACGTCTCCATCGAGGAGATCGCGCACAGCGACCTGCAGGTTCCCAAGAGCGTCACCGGCACGGACTGAGCCCGGGTCCGCAGCCCCCGGCCGGGCCTCACCGACGGTGCGGCGTCGCGGTCTCCTGGAGAGCCCGGCGGGGCTCCGGTGCGGAGGTCCGCCGGCGGACCATATCGGCCAGGGCGAAGGCCAGCGCGACCAGCACGAACCCGACGGTCGTCCGCAGGCTGGTGGACAGCGCACGCCCGTAGTCCTGACCGTGGCTGCTCGTGACCTCGTCGAAGAACTGCGCGAGCACGATCGCGACGCCGATCGCCGAGCCGACGCGCTGCGCGGTCTGCAGCATCCCGCCGCCCGACCCGGCCTGCCGGGGATCGACCTCGGCCAGCGTCAGGGTGACGTTGGGGCTGATCACCATCCCGCCACCGAAGCCGGCGACGAGGAAGGCGGGGGCCAGCTTGAGGCCGACGTTGTTCGTGAGGTGGGGCACCAGCAGGTCGATGGCGACCAGACCGACCACCACGAGTCCGAGCCCCACGACGGCCAGCAGCCGACCGAACCGAGCGACCACCCGGCCGGCGAGGAAGGCGGCCACGGCAGAGCCGACGGCGAACGGGGTCTGGGTGGCGCCCGCCTGCAGCGGGCTGTAGCCGAGACCGACCTGGAGGTAGAGCGTGATCACCAGGAAGATCGAGGTGAAGCCGGCGAAGTAGAAGCTGCCGAGGGCCAGCCCGAACATGTAGGAGCGCACCCGGAGCAGCGACAGCTCGATCAGCGTCTCCTTGCCGCGTCGGCGCCAGACCCGCTCCCACTGGTAGAAGGCGAGGAGCAGGGCGGCCGCGGGAGCCAGCAGCCACCACGGTCGGTCCGCGAGCGGGCTGCCCTGCCGGCCTTCGACGAGCGGGACGAGGATCAGCAGGATCGCCGCGGCGAAGAGCAGCACTCCCAGCGGGTCGAGGGACTGTCGGCGGCCGCCGCGCGTCGCGGGCAGCAGCCGACGGGCCAGCAGCAGCAGCACGATGCCGACCGGCACATTGACGTAGAAGACCAGTCGCCATCCCAGCTCGGGCCCGCCGACCTTGACCAGCAGGCCGCCGAGCAGCGGCCCGATCGCGGTCGAGATGCCGACCGAGGCACCGAAGAGGCCGAACGCCCGTCCCCGTTCGGGCCCACGGAACAGGTTCTGGATGAACCCGGACACCTGCGGAGCGATCATCCCACCGGCGAGCCCCTGCAGCACGCGGGCCAGCGACAGCAGGGTCGGGTTGGGCGCGGCCCCGGCGGCGGCGCTGGACAGGGTGAAGAGCGCGATCCCGAGCATGAAGATGGACCGGCGGCTGCGGGCGTCACCCAGGCGCCCTGCCGGCACCAGCGCCACGCCGAAGGCCAGCGCGTAGCCGGCGACGATCCACTGGATGTCGCTGTCGTCGGCCGCCAGCCCCTCGCGGAGGGTGGGCAGCGCGACGTTGACGATGCTGACGTCGAGCAGCGTCATCGCGCCCGCCACCAGGCAGACGGCGAGCGCCCGCCAGCGAGCGGGGTCGGGAGGTCCTTGCTCATCATCCACGGAAAGCCAATCTATGTAACGACACCCGGTCGGCCGGATCCGACCGGGTCCTCGACAGACTTACCCCTGACGCCGAGGAGGAGATGCAGATGAGCGATGAGGTTGACCTCGAGCGGTTCGTCCGAGCGCAGGACGAGGCCGGTACCTACCGCCAGGCCCTGGCCGAGCTGGGTCGCGGCCGGAAGGTCAGCCACTGGATGTGGTTCGTCTTCCCCCAGCTCGCGGGACTCGGCCGCAGCAGCACTGCTCAGTACTACGCCCTCCGCTCGCTGGCCGAAGCGGAGGCCTACCTCGCCCACCCGGTGCTGGGCCCTCGGCTGCGGGAGTGCGCCGAGATGCTGGCCGGTCTCACGGGTCGCACCGCCGACGAGGTCTTCGGTGGCATTGACGCAGTCAAGCTGCGCTCCTCGATGACGCTGTTCTCGCGTGCCGCGCCGGAGGAGCGCGTGTTCGCCGCCGTGCTCGACCGGTACTTCGGCGGGCAGCCCGACCCGGCGACCGAGCGGCTGCTCAGCACCTGAGACTTCTCGACTGGCGCTCATCGTGAGCCGAGGCCGCGCCACTCGTTGCCCGACACCTGTCCACAGGCCCGTCGGCGGCGCTGTCCACAGCGCTGCCCGCGCGGCGCACGTCGGTCGCCCGCGTCCTGATGCTTCCCGGTGGAGGTGGGCGATGGCCGGGAGTGCGCGACAGGCGCTGGGGGTTCGAGGTGAGGAGCTGGCGGTGGCGGAGCTGCAGCGGCAGGGGATGGAGGTGCTGGCCCGGAACTGGCGCTGCCGGACGGGAGAGATCGACGTGGTCGCGGCCGAGACCGTGGACGGCCGGACGACGGTGGTCTTCTGCGAGGTGAAGTGCCGGTCGGGGCTCGGGTTCGGCGACCCGTTGGAGGCCATCACCTGGGCGAAGCTGCGCCGGCTTCGGTCACTGGCGGCGGAGTGGATGGCGACGCACCAGGTCTCGGCGCACGCGATCCGTCTGGACGCGATCGGTGTGCTCCTCGTGCCGGGTCAGACACCGCAGGTGACCCACGTCAGGGCGGCCGGCTGATGGGTCAGGCGTGCGCGTGGAGCGTCGCACTGGTCGGCCTCGACGGTCGGATCGTCGAGGTCGAGGCCGACATCGGGGCCGGGCTGCCGCGCACGGTGCTGGTCGGGCTGGCTGACACGGCCCTCTCGGAGGCGCGCGACCGGTGCAAGGCGGCGGTCGGGAACAGCGGCCACAGCTGGCCCGCTTCCCTGCTGACCATCAACCTGAGCCCGGCCACCCTGCCCAAGACGGGCAGTCACTACGACCTGGCCATCGTCACCGCGGTGCTCGCGGCAGCGGACGTGGTCCCGCGGACGGAGCTCGCCCGAACGGTGCTGCTCGGGGAGCTGGGTCTGGATGGTCGCGTGCGACCCGTGCGGGGGGTGCTGCCCGCGGTGCTGGCAGCGGCCCAGGCGGGCTTCACCCGGGTGGTGGTGCCGGTCCGGCAGGCGGGGGAGGCCCGGCTGGTGGAGGGTCTGGAGGTGCTCGGGGTCGCCTCGCTCGGCCAGCTGGTCGCGGTGCTGCGGGGTGACCCGGTCCCGGAGGTGGAGCCGATCGAGGTGGTCGGGGAAGCGCCGGCCGACCCGGCGGGACGGCAGCTGGACCTGGCCGACGTGGTGGGCCAGATCGAGGCGAAGTGGGCGGTGGAGGTGGCCGCGGCGGGTCGGCACCACCTGATGTTCTCCGGCCCTCCTGGGGTGGGCAAGACGATGGTGGCGGAGCGGGTGCCGGGTCTGCTGCCCGACCTCAGCCTGGCCGAGGCGCTCGAGGTGTCGGCGGTGCACTC
>JBJMIS010000065.1:0-4012 GCA_045806705.1 Friedmanniella sp. | reverse complement strand
TTAATCAGCGGGTTCGGGGTTCGAGTCCCTGATGGCGCACTCTCTCACCTTCCACACCCCTCTGACCTGGGGGTTTGCGAGAGGGCTTCTTGTCGAGATGGCTGCCGTCCGGGCGAGGCCATGGAAAACCCATCGAAAACTTCGCGCACGGGCGGCGCTCCGAGGACCCGGCGAAGGCACCGCACCTCGGGGCAGCACTACCGCCCTGCCGACCGGGACGGAATCGACGGCCCCCCGACACCATGGCCGCCGGCCGGGACGCCGCGATGCTGGTTGCGCCCGTTCACGAGGCGCTGCAGCGACCTGGCGCCTTGCGGGGAGGGCGACGCCGCTACCAGATCGTCTCCACCAGTCCCGACTCGCGGATGCGCCGATCGCGCGTGACCAGAGGCAGGTCGAGGGCCACGGCTGTGGCAGTGATGAAGCGGTCCCACGGGTCGCCGAGCGCGTCGCGGTGGATCAGCCGGAACGCCGCGGCGACGTCCAGGGTGATCGGCTCGGCCTCGAGCGAGGTCTCCGGATCGCGAAGCAGCCTGAGGACCTGATCCAGCTGGTCGTCGGTGAACGTCCCCCGCGTGCGGATCACGTACCAGAGGTCGACGACCGAGGCGACGGAGACGGCGATGCCGTTGGTCGACTCCGCCTGCTCCAGCGCAGTGCGTGCATCCGGCGAGAGCCGGCGATCCGGGTCGTCGAGCAGGTACCAGAGCAGCGCGTGGGTGTCGGCGACAACCCTCACCGGGTCGCCGGGTCCCAGGCGCCGCCGTCGCGGTAGCGGTCGGCTGAGTCCCGGGCCGCAGCGGAGCTGGCGGCCTCGAAGTCCTCCGGACTCGGCGCCGGCCCCGAGCCGGCCAGGGCTCCCCGTACAGAGCGGCGGCGCTCCGCCGCCCGGGTCGGTCCGACGGGCACGACGCTGAGGTGGGTGCCGGGCTTGACCCCCAAGCGAGCGAGTTGCGCGGCGTCGACGACGCCGGAGCCGTCAGCGCCGACCACGAGGTCCAGGACCTCGGGCTGCTGCTCGGCGGAAGACATGATCAAAGAGTAGCCCCGTAGACCCGCGTATTCGGAGGACGACGAGCAAACCGGGGAGTCCCACGGCCCACCTGGGCCGCCGCCCGAGCGGACGCAGCGTGCCGACCGCTGTGGTCGCCGCCCTCAGCTCACACTGCGGAAGGTTCGGCGGAGTCGAAGACCCAGAACTGACCCGGGGTGTTCGGCTGCGTGCGGTGATCGATGAAAGGTGCGCTTGAGCTGCGCATATGCCGTTGAGCGATGTGGGCTGACGACGGCCAATGTTGGCTGAGTTGCGGACTTCTTGCGGACTCTGCGGACTGACTGCGGACTGGGACAGCGCGATCCCTGGCCCATGTGAACCGTCCTCGGGTGGCGGCAAGCCGCTCCACAGCCGGCCGAGGGTGCCGGCTGCAGCGGGTCGCCGGAAAGATGACATGAGGAGGGACCCCCTCAGCTCAGCGCACCCTGGGTGCGTCAACTGTGATGGAGCTTGAGGAGGCCCCCGATGGGGATCGTAGGCGGGCTGGACATTCACCGGCGGCAGATCACCGTTGACTACCTCGATGAGCGCAGCAGCGAGACCCGGCACGGGCGGATGGCCCCGGCCGAGCGGATGCTGCTGCGCGGCTGGCTGGAGCATCTGCTCGCCGACGCCGGCACGTCGGCGGCGTTCGCGGTGGAGGGGTGCACCGGCTGGCGGTTCGTGGTCGAGGAGTTGCAGCGCGCCGGGGTCGAGGCGCATCTGGCCGAGCCGGCCGACACCTCCGCCGCGCGCGGACCGAAACGCCGGGCCAAGACCGACTGGGCCGATGCCCGGCTGCTGCGTGTTCTGCTTGCCGACGGGCGGCCGATCCGGGGAGTCGAGAGGACGCTCGGCAGGTAGATGGGCCGGACCGGCCGCTGTTCGCGACACGTTGCGGTTCACTGACGGGTACGGGAACAGGCGTTGCGGCGCAGGAACCGGCGAGTCGCCTGGCCAACGTTGGCACTGAGATGGTTTGAGGCAGGTGCGTAACCCTCATCCGAACACCTCTCGGCATGTCGACAGGGTGCTCGAGGACGGGCAGCTGACCGACGCCGAACGCATCGAGCTGCTGAGCTGGCCGCCGAGCTAGGTGTGGAGGACGGGGCCTTCATTCGTGCGGGGATCAGTCAGGTGATGCAGCCCCGTACCGCGGTCGGTGCAGCCTCTGAACGACTTCGCGGCCGTGCTGGCGGGCGGCGCTGACGGCCATGTTCATGCGGGCCTCGCCCGTGAGTGAACCGGAGCCGGACGGTGCGGCCTCCAGGTACTGGAGGTAGTCACGGGCGTCCGCCTTCACGGTGTCCGGGGCGTCCGGGCGGGTCACAATCTGACGGAGGTAGTCGAGGAGTTCGGTCGAAGGCGATAGGCGGGGCTCACCCGTTGTGTCGCGGGTCACGCACACATTGTCACGGATGGCGCCGCCGACCGCGACCGCGGGGTTCCGATACGCACGCGACCACGTCGGCCAGCTATTCATCGGATGCAGCGGACCTCGCCTTACGACCTCGTGCATGGTTAGCAGTGGGTCGTCGTTGGCCCTGGTTAGGGCGGGTTCGATCACCGGGCGGTGCCGGCCGGTAGAACTCTCGGTGGACGGTGAAGCTGAGCAGGTCGTGGGGCTCGTTCCTGGCTGGACACCAGTCCGGCAACCGCGGGGCAGGATGGTGTCAAGATGCTCGCGGCGGCCGAGGTGGCGAGACAGGGCTCCGTGTCCCGCTCCCCGACATGGTCGCGATGCAGACCCGTCAGCCCAACCTCGAGGGCGCCGGGGAGATCCCGCTGCGCCGGCTGGTCAAGGAGGCGCTGCGGTTGCCGCCCCTCCGCATCGTCGTCGGCGAGGTGCGCCAGGAGGAGTGCCTCGGCCTCGCGACTGTTGACCACCGCGCTGGCGGCCGAGGGACATCGATTTCGCACACCACGGTGGCGAGGATCTGGCATCGCTTCGGCGTGCAGCCGTGGCGGGCGGGCACGTTCACGTTCTCCACCGACCCGGACCTGGAGGCCAAGGTCCGCGACGTCGTGGCCTTGTACCCGCATCCACCGGAGAAGGCGGTGGTGCTCTGCGTCGACGAAAAGCCCCAGATCCGGGCGCTGGAGCGGACCCCCGACCCTGCCGGTGCGGCTCGGGCACCCGGAGGCGGCCAGCTTCCACTACATCCGGCCCGGCACCACCACGCTGTTCGCCGCCTTGGAGGTGGCCACCGGATGGGTGACCGAGACCTGCACCGAGCGCCAGCGCCGCCAGGAGTTCGGCGCCTTCCTCAAGCAGGTCGCCGCCGCCTACCCGCGCCGCCCCCAGGGACCTGATCCGCGGCAACCACCCCATCCCTGCCGGCCGAGGGAAATGACCGTCGGTCTCGCCATGGCAAAGGGGAAATGACCGTCGGTCTCGCCATGGCAAATCGGGAGGCAAGACATGGGACACCCGAACGCCGGCAGGCTCTGGCTGCCAAGGGCCGCGGGGAGCGGACCGGCATCGAATCCGGGAGCCTCGTCGGTTTCGCACGATCTCCGGCCCGAGCAACACGATGAATCGCCTCCCGAAAGCAGCTCGGCGGCCTCATCGATCCGAAGCGCATCAGGAGCTCGGGGCCATGGCGCGTGATCGGGGACTCGATCGTTCCCTGGTCGGCTACACGGGTGTGACCTGCAAGCGGTGACGGCGGGGTGGGACCGAGGCTGGTGTCTGGCCCGCCCTGCACGCGCTGCTCGATGGGCCGCGCCCACCGGGCAGCTGCACCTGGCTGATAGCCGGCGGGGTCAGTCTTCCTCCTCGTCGGTCAGCAGGAGGACTCCTCCTGCGGGGCAGTTGTCCACGGTGAACAGGTGAGGCCCCAGCGGCCGGCCATCGGGATCACGGCTCCCCGCCGGTATCTCGATCCCTCGGCTCTCGTTCACCGTGAGGATCTTGATGGTCGCGTAGCGGAGGCCGTTCTGGTCCTCCAGCGTCCTCACCAGCCCCTGTAGGGCCGC
>JBJMIS010000064.1:0-64932 GCA_045806705.1 Friedmanniella sp. | reverse complement strand
CGACCTGCTGCAGGCCTTCTCCACCGTCGACCTGCTCGAGAACGGCGCCCCCGGCGGCGGCCCGGTCTACGACGGCGACCGACACTTCGACTACAAACCACTCCGCACCGAGAACATCGACGGCGTCTGGGAATCCGCGCTCGCCAACATGGAGCTCTACCTCACCCTCCGCGAACGCTCCCACGCCTTCCGCGCCGACCCCCGCGTCCAAGAAGCCCTCGCCGACGCCGGCGTCGCCGACCTCAACAAACCCACCCTGGAACCCGGCGAGGACTACGCCCAACTCCTCGCCGACACCACCGCCTTCGAGGACTACGACCTCGACCCACCCCGCCAGAAGGGCTACGGCTTCGCCCGCATCCAGCGCTACGCCATCGAACACCTCCTCGGCGTCCGCTGACCCAGCGGACGGTGGCTGCCGAAGCCACCGACCGCAACGCTCGACCTCGCAACATGCACTCGCGCTCGGCGGCGGACCGGCCGCCGCCGAGCGTGCACATCCCCCAGCCCAGTTCCTCTCGAGGAGTCCCCCCATGTGGCCGAAGAAGTCCCTCACCGTCGGCGTCGTCACCGCTCTCGCCGCCACCACAGCCCTCACCCTCGCGGCCAGCGCTGACGCTGCACCCCCTGACACCTCCCACCGGGTCAGTGCACCGGGTGTCCCCGTCCAGGGTCAGGCGAAAGCCGCCCGGGTCGGGGTCCGAAGCGACCCCAGCCTCAGGACCCTGCGCCAGCTCGGCGACCGCGCAGACCTGAAGATGGGCGTCGCTGTCGGCATGGATGCGTTGAACGAGGACGCAACCTATCGCTACCTCGCCGCGACCCAGTTCTCGAGCGTCACTCCGGAGAACGTGATGAAGTGGGAGGTCGTCGAACCCCGGCAGGGGACGTACAACTACGCGCAGGCCGACGAGCTGATCCGGTTCGCGAAGAAGAACCACCAGATCGTCCGTGGCCACACCCTCGTCTGGCACAGCCAGCTCCCGACCTGGGTGACAAGAGGAAACTTCACCACCGAGCAGTTCCGGCAAATCATGCGGCGCCACATCCGCACCGAGATGACCCGGTTCAAGGGGCACATCACCGAGTGGGACGTCGTCAACGAGGCCTTCAACGAGGACGGCACCCTGCGGGACTCGATCTGGCTGCAGAAGCTCGGGCCGGGCTACATCGAGGAAGCGTTCCGCTACGCGCACCAGATCGATCCGAAGGCCAAGCTCTTCTACAACGACTACAACATCGAAGGGATCAACGCGAAGAGCAATGCCGTTTACCAGATGTTCCGGCAGCTGAAGGCCGACGGCGTCCCCGTGCAGGGCGTTGGGCTGCAGAGCCACTTCGACATCCAGTACAACTACCCGCCGGACATCCTGGCCAACATGCAGCGCTTCGCCGATCTCAAGGTCAGGGTCTCCGTGACCGAGGCTGACGTCCGGATGGACCTGCCGGTCGACCCGACCAAGGCTCAGGCTCAGGCGGGCGCCTACGACGCCCTGCTCAGCAGCTGCCTGCTCGTGCCGCGGTGCAAGAACTTCACCGTCTGGGGCATCAGTGACAAGTACTCGTGGATTCCGGGCGTCTTCGAGGGCCAGGGCGGCGCGTTGCTGTGGGACGAGAACTACCGGACCAAGCCGGCCTACGACTCGATCCGGAGGATCCTGGCCATCGCCGGGAGCGACCGAGGCTGACCCAGCTGCTCGCCGCGGTTTCCTACCCGGCGCCCCTAACCCGGGACGCCTAGAGGTCGTCGGCCACGGCCTGGCGGGCGGCTGCCACGGCTGAGAGCCGGGTGCCGATCCGGTCGGGCGCCTCCGTCAGGGCCGCGGCTCGGACGACGAGGCCAGGGTCGACGAGGGGGTCGAGGCGAGCAGCGACCAGATCGACGAGCTCGCGATCGCCACCCCAGGGTCCCCCGATCAGGAGACCTTGCGGGTCGGCGATCGCGACGACCGAGCTGAGGGCACCGGCCAGCGCGACCGCTATCGCCTCCCGTCGGCGACGCTCGGCCGCTGAACGTCCTTCCAGGAGGGCGCGAACCAGCGGCACGTCGATGGCTTCTGTGCCGGGCTTGAGCAGATCCCAGGCGGCGAAGCACTCGGACAACCGGAGGCTCCGACCGCCCGGACCAGTGGTCCGCACACCCGCCAGTTCACCCGCCATCCCGCGGGCACCCCCGACGACCGCGCCAGCGACCACGAGCGCGCCACCGATTCCGGCTCCGAGATGGCACAGAGCGAAGTTCTCGAGATCGGTGGCATTGCCCTGCTGATGCTCGGCGAGGGCAGCCCAGTTGACGTCGTTGTCCACGGCGATGCCTGGTCCGAACCGGCTGAGACTGCGGCGTGGGTCGAACGTCCCACGGAGAAAGGGAGCGTAGCGAGGAGCGACCAGCCGTCCTGTGCGCCGGTCGATCGGAGCAGCCACACTGATCACGCAGCTGCGGACGGCGCCGGGGCTAACTTGGGCTGCGGCCTGGACCGCATCGAGCAGCAGCGGCTCCAAGGTGTCGCCGTCGATCGGCGCCGGGACGGGCCGCTCGACGTGGGCGATGGGCTGGTCCTTGAGATCGAAGGTGTCCGCCACAATGCCCTCGGGCCCGACGGAGACCGCGAGCGCCGTCGTCGTGTCGGTCCGGAGGCGGCAGTAGGTGCCGGCCCGGCCGCGGCTGCCCGACTGTCGACCTCCCTCCTGGACGACTCCCGCGTCGAGCAGGCGGCGGACACTCTCGGAGATGGTCGGCTTCGAGATGCCCGTCCGGGCGGCGATCTCCGCCCGGGTGAGCGTCTCAGCCTCCAGAAGCTGCTCGAACACCCGCCGGTCGGTGAGCCGGCGCAGCATCTCCAGAGAGGGTCGCCGAGGCTCTTCTGCGGTGATGCTCACGCCAGAACCTCCCACACGTTGTGCACCGGCCCATCATCCCCGCTCGTCACGTCACGAGCGGGGATGAGGGTGGGTGGTCAGAGCCCGAGTCCGCGCCTGCCGATCTCGTTCAGCTGGTTGGGCTGGAACCGGTTCGGCCAGTCGACCTCGTAGTCCTCCTCAGGGAAGTCGAAGGGGCTCCGTCCGGCCAGGAATGCTTCCCGGACCAGGCCCGAGTAGTCCTCGTTCTTGGTGCACCTCGGTGCCGCCGGGATATACATGACATTGCCCCAGCCCTGCTGGTTCTTCACCGGAGCGACCGAGTGGATCATGTCGCAGTGCCACCACACCGAGTCGCCCGGCTGCACGCTGGGGATGGGTGAGATGGCGTCGGTGAGGATGCCGTGCCACTTCTTCGTCATCGGGAAGGTGCGGTTCGGTTTCACTCCGCACATGCTGTCCTCGGGAATGTCATCGAGCAGCGGCCGCAGGAGCAGGTAGGCCATCGCCTTGGGGATCGGCACCGTGTGCAGCACCCCTTGGTCGTTGCGCATCTCGCTCAGCGCGGTCCAGCCCTGGAAGGTGCGGAACGCCGAGCACATCGTCGATCCCGGATACTGCCTGGCCTCGGTGCGAAAGGAGGCGTCCCATGGGTCGTAGGCAGCGAAGTTACCGGTGAACAGGTGCCGGAAGGCCTGCTGGTAACCCTCGGACATCCACAGGTCGAGAGTTCCCGCGTCCAGGTGAGTGCCGAGCCCGCCCGAGTCGGCACCTGGGGGGCGACGGCGAATCCGGTCGGGATACAAGGTGTCCTGACCGGGATCGAACCATCGGTGGCCACCGGTCTCGGAGGTCCACTGGGAGTTCAGGAATGCCTGCACCGTCGCCATCCGGGGGTGCTGCCGAGCCTCCATCTGGGCGCTCGACCAGTAGACCGGGTAGATCTCCGGCTTCGACGCTTCCAGGTCGCCGAAGAAGTCGTCCGCCGGACCGGCGTACTTGTCGAAGAAGTGGTTGGAGTCGACGTACTGGACGATGTCGGCATCCCACTGCTCGGCCTGCTCGCGGTCGAAGTGGCCCCGAACGACGGCGCAGCCGCGCCGCTTGAGCTGGGCCAGAGTCTCAGCGCTCACCCTGCCGGCGGCGATGTCGGTGTAGTCGATGACCGGCCATACCTCCTCCCCGCGCTCACGGGTCTCCCGGATCTCGGCGACCTCGCCCTCGAGGTACTCCTCGATCTCGGCGATCACCTGCTCCACCGTGCGACCCGAGGCTGCGATGCGCTCGCGGATCGCCGCCTTGATCTCCCTGGTCGCGGCTGGGATGTCATCCGGGATGTTCTCCCAGTGCGGGAGCCCCGTCAGGTCGCTCCGCTGGGAACTGCTCGTTGTCGTCGACATCCCTGCACCCTCCATTCGTAAGGAAACTTAACTAGAAGAATCGTAAGGGCTCCTTCCTGAAGATGCAAGAGGACTGGCTCTCGTCGCGGACGTAGCATGCAGGCATGGCGGAGGCCGGCAGGTCGAGCAAGGCCAACCGGCTCACCGCTTGGGTGGTCGTCCTGTCGTTCTGCCTCGGCGGCCTTCAGCTGGCCGCCTTGGTCACGATGCATCGAGTGCACGGTGACGCGCGGTTCGTCGAGGCACCGCAGCTGGCGGCTGCCCTTCAGATCTTCCGGCCGTCCGAGCATCCGGGGTCGTCGACGGTCGTGGAACCCGCCGATCTCGCACCCGATCGATCCGTTCGGACCCAGCCCACCCGCTGCGCCCCATTGACGCTGCTGGCGACCCGCTCCGTTCTGGACGCTCGGTCCTGGACCGGCGTCAGTGGCTCGCCGCTCCAACCGGTCCGCCTCTTCACGGTCCGGTTACCAGACGCCTCGACGGCTGGAGCCGAACTCACGACCAAGCGGATGGCTCTCCTGCGATGTCACCACCTCAGGCTGACCTTCCCGCCATTCGACGGGCCCGTACACGACTTCACTGTCAGCAACCGTCACTCCTGGCTGTTGCCCGGCAGTGATCACCTGGAGTACGACCTCGACGAGGCCGGGGAGGCGTACACCTTCTACATCCGTCGTTACGCCAATACGCTCACCTGGACATACGGCGACGACAGCACGGCAGGAGTGCGCCAGAAGGTGGCCGATGACCTGATCGGGCGCCTACGAGAGATGACCTGAGGTCTCGAACGGAACCGTCACGAGCCCATCAGGCGGGCCAGTGCGATAGATCCCTCTACGCGCAGACGGAAGGGCTTGACCTCAGCGAGCAGGAAGCCAGTCGGCCGTGCCCCCCGCACGGCCGACTGGACTACCAGCTACAGCTGCGTTCGCTGGCTACCCGAAGAGCGCATTGACCTGGTTGTTGGCCTCGGTGAGGGAGGATGGCTCCGCCTTGCCGGTGAGCACGGCGTCCATGGCTGGTTGCATGACCCCCTCGATCTGGGACGCGTGGTCGGTGATCGGGAAGAGGAACGTCGTCTTGTTCTTCAGGTGACTGGTGAACGGCTCGAGATTGATCCCCTTGCTCTTCCACGCGGCCTCTGCGATCTTCGTGCCGGACGGGATGGCGGGGAAGACGACTGCGGCCTGACCGACGATGTCCTGGCACGCAGGCGATCCGAGGAACTCGATCCACTTGGCCGACAGCGGCTTGTTGTCGCTACCGACCCAGATCGAATCCGCCAGGCCGTTGTACATGCTCGCATTCTTGCCGGAGGGGCCGATGGGGGTCGGCGCCAGCCCGGTCTCGATGCCCTTGGCGCTGAACATGGCGTTCGTCGTCCACGAGCCATTGACCAGCATGGCGTACTTCCCTGCCGCGAAGATGTCAGTCGAGCTCTGCCCCGTTACTGCCGGAACCGAGGGCATGTAGCCCTTGTCGATCAACGTACGGAGCCAGCCGATGGTCTCCTGGAACTGTGGCTGGTCGTAGTTGTAGTGCGTGCCCCAGGGGTTCTTGTCGGTGAAGGTCCAGCCGTTGGAGCCGGTGTACATGCTCCACTGGGTCTGCCCGACTCCGTTCCCGCTGCCGCCGTCCAGTCCCAGGCCATATACCTTGACCTTGGACTTGTCGAAGCCTGGCTCGTCACCCCGAACGCCCTTCTGGTCGACCGTCAGGTGGGCGGCGATCTTCTCATAAGTTCCGCCGTCCTGCGGGTTCCAGGTCATCGCCTTCAGCTGGTCCTCGCTGATCCCGCCGTCCTGGACGAGCTTCTTGTTGTAGAAGACGGCGGTTGTGTCGAAGTCCTTCGGCAGCCCGTACCGCTTACCGTCTGGCCCCACCCAGAGGTCGGCCAGGCCCGGCTGATACTGGTCGACGTTGAACCCGTCCTTCTTCAAGGTCGCGTCCAGGGGGACGATCTGCTCGTTGGTGATGTACTCGGGGTACTTGGCGAGGTGATCGGTGAAGACGTCGGGGGCATCGCCGGCCACGAAGGCGTTGTTCAGCTTGTTCCAGTAGTCTTCCCAGGCGAACTGCGAGATCTTGATCTTCCCGTTGGGGTTCTCCTGCTGGAACTTGTCGGCGCACTTCTGGTAGGCGGGAAGTTGGGCATTCTCCCAGAGCCAGTAGTCGATCTCGCCGGACGCGTTGGAGGTGTCGATCGCATCGTCACCCGAGGCGTCGCCGCCACCGCCTGAGTCTCCGCCACCGCCGCAGGCGGTGAGGGTGAGGCTGAAAGCTGCCGCACCGACGAGTACTGCGGCGAGCTTCTTGCGTAACTTTGCCATCGTTGGCAAGTCCTTCCGGTTGGGACCTCGGGATCGAGGCAGGTGGGCTCAAACAGGACAACTACTTCATGCCGGAGAAGCCGATGGAGTTCACGATCCGCTTCGCGAAGGCGAAGAAGACGATCAACAGAGGCAGTGCAGCCACCAGGACCGCAGCCATCAGACCGGCCCAGTCGGGGCCGCTCTGGGGGCTTTGCGAACGGAAGACGCTAAGGGCCACCGTCAGCACGCGGCTGTTCTCACCAGTACCCACGAGCAGTGGCCACAGGTATTCGTTCCACATGTTGATGAAGGTCAAGATCGAGAGGGTGACGATCGGCGCGGAGCTCATCGGCAGGACGATCTGGAAGAAGATCCGCCAGTGGCCGGCTCCATCCAGTTTCGCCGCCTCCTCGATCTCCCGACTGATGCTGAGGAAGAACTGGCGCAGGAAGAAGATCGCGAAGGGGGTCATGAAGAAGTACGGCGCGACGAGGCCCGGAAACGTGTTGAGCAGGCCGAGGTTCTTGATCAGGATGAAGTTCGGCAGTGCGGTATAGATCGGCGGCACCATGAGCGCGGTCAGGAAGAGGAAGAACACGATGTTGCGGCCAGGCCACTTGAGCCGCGCGAACGCGTAGGCCGCCAACGCGCTGCAGAAGACCTGCCCGGCCGTGGCCAAGGACGCGAAGATGATCGAGTTGCGCAGGTACAGGATGAAGTTGACCGAGGCCCCCGAGCCCCCTTGGGCTTGCGCCTCGGCGGGAGTGGCGATTCCCAGCACCCGCGCGAAGGCGCCGAAGGTGAAGTCGACCGGAAGCAGCTTGGCAGGGTCGGTGAACAAGGCGTTCGTCGTCGAGAACGCGGTACGAACCATCCAGTAGAACGGAAAGAGGGTGACCAGGATGATGAGAATCAGCGTCGCCCAGGCGGCCATGCGCCCGACGCCCATTCTTTGACGGTGCTTCTCGGGTGCCGTGGAGGACGCGGCCGTCGAGTCGAGAGAGGCAGTGGTGGTAGCCATGTCAGGTCCTCTCAGGCCAGGTCCGAGTCGCCGGCTCGCAGCAGCCGGAGCTGGACGAGGGCAACGATCGCCAGAATGATGAACAGGATCACGGAGATGGCGCTGGCATAGCCGAACTCACCTTGCTGGAAGCCCTTCTGCACGATGTAGTACTGCATCACCCGGCTGGCGTTGACAGGCCCACCCCTCGTGGTGACGGCCACCGTGTCGAACACCTGGAACGAGCCGGTGACCGTGATCACCAGCACCAGGGCCAAAATCGGCCTCAGCAGCGGCAGAGTGATCCGCCAGAACGACCGCCACTCGGTACTCCCGTCCACAGCCGCCGCCTCGTACACGTAGTTCGGAATGGTCTGCAAGCCGGCGAAGACCAGCAAGGCGGTATACCCCATGTGCCTCCAGACGTTCACCAGCGCGATGGTGGGGATGGCCCAAGCCCCGTCACCGAAGAAGGCGATCCGGTTCAGCCCGAGAGAGCTGATGAACTCATTGACCAGTCCCACCTGGTAGTCCAGCAACCAGAACCACAGGAGAGCGGCGATCACGTTGGAGATGAGGAACGGCATCAGGATCAGGCCGCGCACCAGCGTCGACTTGGCCAGCCGATGCATCAGCACCGCAATCCCGACCGCCAGAACGGTCTGCAGCCCGATGTTGATCAGCACGTACTCGACCGTGACCAGGAGCGCGTTCCAGAAGAGCTTGTCGTTGACAAGCCGGGTGTAGTTGTCAAACCCGATGAAATGCGGACTGCCCAGGAGGTTGTAGCGGGTCAGGCTGAAGTAGAAGCCGCGGATGCTGGGATAGAGGTAGAAGAATAGGAAGCCTATCGTCGCGGGGAGGATGAAGAGAAGCGCCATACCGAGGTCGCCAGTGCCGCCAGGACGCCGTCGCCGAGAGCTGCTCGCAGCGTCCCCGACCACTTCAGCTGAAACCCAGGTGTCACTCATGAGATCACGTCTCGATCGATCGACCGCTCGCCGTGGAGGCGATCTGACGATGACCGGTCGCCGACGACTTGCCGTCGTGTATGAACGGCGCCGTGCTGCTTGTCGACCTCGACTCCACCCGGCGGAAACTGTCTCGTTGGCGGTGCCACAAATCCTCCTTGATTCGGTCATGCATCTCGGTTGGCAAACTCAGCGGCTGTCGCTCGTCCGCTCGGCATTTCCCAGAATCGTCAAGATCGACCGTAGCCCCCTGTAAGGCGACCGCACAGGGAGTGCGGGTCCGGGTCTCGCTGAGGTCGGGCCTCACCGCCCTAGCTCTCGACAGTGGTGCCCAGCAACTCGCGTCCGACCTATCACCCGTCCCTTCCGTCCCCCTTGGCGTCCGAACCTGACCAGCCTGCGCTCCCTTCCGAGATCGTGCACCACGAGGGCTAGGGCGCTTGAGTCGACACTCGGGTATCGTGCGTCTGCGACTTGGACCCGTCAAGGATGAGATGAACCTCGACACGTGGGGTGTGTCGCTGGGGAGAGGCGCAGATGCGCTCGAGAGCTCGGCCGCTCATGAAGGCTTTTCTCCGCGGCACGGCGACGGCCGACGACGTGGTGGCCGTCATGGTGCTGGGCAGGCCGAGGCCGCAGCGGACCGCTGACGAGATCCTGGCGCTGGCCATGCTGAACCGGGTGGGTCCGGAGGTGGGCTCGTGGGAGTGGGCTCAGAACTTCGAGGCCGTCCTGACGCCGGCCCAGTTCGCGCAGCTTCGGGACGCCTACCTTCGACGGTTCGGCCGTTTTCAGGCCGACCCGGAGTAGCGGGAACACCGACCGAATTCTCGGCCCTTAGCTGACCGGGGTCTCAGACGCCGGTGCCGCCCGACGTCGGCTCCCTCCCGGAGGAACGGGGGTAAGAGGCCAGCAACCGGCCGACGACGGCGACCAGTCCGGCGGCAAACAGGACGGTGAAGGCACGGTCGGGTCGCTCGCCGGTGACGAAGTCGAGCCCACACAGCACCAGCCCCACCACGAGGAGCCCGACCAGCAGCACGAATCCAGGGGTGGTGAGCCGACCCCCCCGCCGTCGCGCCCCGATCGCCAGCCACTGGGTGATCGCCGCGGCCATCAGGACGAACGCGCTCGAGACGACGACCCAGCTGCCGGAGCGCAGCGCCTGGACCAGCCCGACGACGACCACCACGGCGAGTACCGCCGCCACGGCGAGGGCGACGGACCCCATCACCCGCTCTCGCCGCTCCATGCGGTCATCGTCGCAGAGCCCCCGCCGCGGCGCTGCTGCTCGGGCCGTCGGCGCCGACGTCGTCCCGGAGGCTGAACAGGCAGAAACTAATCCAGCGGCTCCCCCTGCTGATACGGGCGGCGCAGACGCAGCCCTGCTGACTGGCCCCCGTCAACGGGCAGTGTGACGCCGGTGACGAACGATGCGGCCGCTGAGCACAGCCACAGGACGGCCGAGGCGACCTCGCTGACGGTTCCCACTCGCCCCATCGGCACCGCCGCCGCCGCACCCTGCTGGGCCTGCTCACCCGCGGCGGTGAGGTCCTCGGTCAGGATCGGGCCGGGTGCGACGACGTTCACGCGAACGTTCTGGTCGGCGTAGTCAAGGGCGGCGGTTCTGCTGAGCCCGATGATGCTGGCCTTGGCCGCCACGTACGCGGAGAGGTGGCTCACTCCCATCAGTCCCGCAACCGAGGCGAGATTGACCACACAGCCGCCGCCCGAGCCGATCATCGCGCGGATCTGATGCTTCATCCCGTAGAAGGTGCCGAACAGGTTCGTGGCGAGACCGCGTTCGAACTCGGTGCTGTCGATGTCGGCCAGCAGCGCCGGCAGCGGGCCGTCGGTGGCATTGTTCACCGCGACATCAAGCCGGCCGAACAGCTCGAGGGCCCGGCCGACCGCCGCCTGCGCGGTCGCCTCCTTGGTGACATCGCCGGCAAGGGCGATCGCTTCACCTCCCCGGGACCGGATCTGTGCGGCGACGGCTTCCAGCCGGTCCGCTCGGCGGGCCACGACGATGACGCGCGCACCGGCCGCAGCGAAGGTCGCGGCGAGGCCGGCGCCGATGCCCTGGCTCGCCCCCGTGATGACCACCGCCTGACCGGAGAAGTCGTACCCGAGGCTCGCCGCCGCGGGGGTCGGGCCCGACGCGAACGAGCCGGCTGCCGAATCACTAGCCATCGACTCAGCGTCGGCGCCGCCTCGGTGGCTGTCAACCGCGCCCCAGGTCGGCAGCGACGACACGGAGGAATGGGATGTCCAGCAGTCGCAGCATGAAGTTAACTGTCGTCACGGCAAGCCCGGCAGTGCTGACGGAAGGTGGTGCACGCGTGCAGGAGGCCGACCCGATCGAGGAGGCCATCCGCAGCCTGCGGGCGATGATCCTCGCCGGTGAGCGCTACCGGCAGGCTCTCTCGGAGCAGGTCGGGCTCGGCGTGACGGAGAGCCAGGCCGTCAGCTACCTCACGGTGCACGGCGACCGCGGACAGAATGAGCTGGCCGCTGGGCTGGGTCTGAGCAGTGGAGCGGCGACCGCCCTGGTTGACCGGCTCGAGCGACAGGGCGTGGCCGAGCGGTATCCACACCCCAGTGACCGGCGCCGGACCTTGGTCCGCCTGACCGACCGTGGTCATCAGGTTGTGCAGGAGAGCCGCCGGTGGCTGCGTGCCGGCTTCGGGGGTGTGGCGGAAGCAGATCTGCGCCCGTTGGCGGCGCACCTGCGCTCCATCGCGGACCGGTTGTCCGAGCGGATAGCTGATGCTGACCAGAGCGATCCGTTCCGCTCGGACGACTCTTAGTTTCGTCATCGCTCGGGTCCCGGCTGCGCAAGGAGCGATCTGCCATGACTATGCACTCCGCAACATGCCTTCATGACGAAGCCGTCTAGGCGATTGACTTCTTCACGAGGGAGGCGTTCACTTGAAACTAACGGGCACGCTTTCCAAGCAAGGGGGGCGTGCTGCTAGGCCGGGGTGGTTCAGCAGCGAGCCTCCGGGCTCGTCTGGTACCCATGTCGAGATGCGTCCTGTGATCAGGCCTCTCGCTCATGGGTGCCGTACGACGGGGGCGCGTCGGGCGCCCGTCGGCGCGACCCAGGCGCTGCACCGCTCTCTCGCTGGGGCACCGGCGTGATGAAGTGACAGCATGATCAGGGAGTGGACGGCACCCAGCACTGACCGCGCGGACCCAGACCGCGTCGCCGACGAGCGCACGGCGCTCGAGCAGTGGCTCGACTACCAGCGGGCCACTCTGCTCACCAAGTGCGCGGGCCTGACCGCCGAGCAGCTGAAGCGCCGGGCAGCCGCGCCGTCGACGCTGTCGCTGCTGGGCCTGGTGCGACACCTCACCGAGGTGGAGCGGTGGTGGTTCCGAATGCACGGGGGCGGTGAGCAGCTCGAGTTCCCGTACGACCCCGCCCAGACAGGAGCGGACTTCGATGACATCGCCGACGCCGACGCCGACGCCAATCTCAACGCCTACCTCCAGGAGATCGAAGCCGCTCGTGCGGCGATGGCCGGGAAGGACCTGGACCTCGTCGTGCCCAGCCGCGGCGACCACCCGGAGCGCAGCCGCGATGTCCGGTGGATCTACCTGCACATGATCGAGGAGTACGCCCGGCACAACGGGCACGCCGACCTGCTGCGCGAGGCCATCGACGGGGCCACCGGCGACTGAGGTCCAAGACGCAGGCTCGCCACCTCCTCGTCCTTGGGCTTGTCGGCACCGCGCCTCAGCCCGCACTCGGCAGGACGCTGCCCCGGACCTCCCCCAGCCGCGCCCGGCTGGCACCGCCACTCCGCGCTGTCAGCACAACCTCGTCGCCGTCCTCGAGAAACGTCCTCGTCTCGGGCAGGCCGAGGTCCAACGGCTGACCTCCGTTCCAGGTCAGCTCCAGCAGGCTGCCGCGCTGGTTGCGGGCCGGGCCCGAGATCGTGCCCGATCCGTACAGGTCCCCGGTCCGAACGTGGGCACCGTTGACCGTGAGGTGGGCGAGCATCTGAGCCGGCGTGTAGTACAGGCCGGCGTAGGGGCAGGTGCTCACCAGTTGCCCGTTGACCCGCACCTCGACGTCGATCGCGTACCCGCTGCCGGGAGGCCGGAGGTACGGGAGGAGCTCGGGTTGCTGCTCCGGCGGCTCCACGCGTGCGTCGTCCAGCGCCTCGAGAGGCAGCACCCAGGCCGAGATCGAGGTGCCGAAGCTCTTGCCGAGAAAAGGCCCCAGGGGCACGTACTCCCAGGCCTGCAGATCCCGGGCGGACCAGTCGTTGAGCACCACCACGCCGAACACGTGCCGCCGGAAGTCCTCGACGCCCACCGGTTCGCCTGGGACGGAGGGGGTGCCGACCACCCAGCCCAGCTCCGCCTCGATGTCGAGCTTGCCGCTCGGGCCGAAGCTGGGCCGCACCTGGTCCGACGCCTTGACCTGCCCCCGCGGCCGCCGGACGTCGCTGCCGGACACCATCACGGTGCCGGACCGCCCGTGGTAACCGATCGGCATGTGCTTCCAGTTGGGAGTCAGCGGCTCGCCGCCAGGGCGGAAGATCTGCCCCACGTTCGACGCGTGGTGCTCGGAGGCGTAGAAGTCGACGTAGTCGGCCACCTCGATCGGCAGGTGCAGCCGAACGCCGGTGAGCGGGGTGAGGTGGGGCTCCACCCGAGCTCTACCCGAGAGGTCGGCGACGGCAGCGGCCAGCAGCCGACGGGTCTCTGCCCAGACCGGCGGCCCCGCAGCCAGGAACGGGTTGAGGGTGGACGCCTCGAAGAGCCGCGGGTCCTGCCCGGAGGCACGGCAGAAACCGGCCAGGTCGATGACCTGGTCACCGAGGGCCACACCCACCCGTCGTGGCCGGCCCTCTGCGGAGTAGATGCCGTAGGGGAGCTCGACGGTTCCGAAGGGTGCCGTCCGTCCCACCGGGAACCAGCTCACCTCGGCTCCTCGAGCAGGCCGAGCGCGACCAGGTCGGCCAACGGGTCGGTCACTCCGCAGCAGCCGAAGCTCCGCAACCGGCGCCGAACGCTTGCCGAGCCGGTGTCGCTCCAGCCCGCGAGGGCGCTGAGCACCGCGGCCGGGTCGCCTCCGGCGAGCAGCTCGGCGGCCTCGGCCTGGGACGCACCTGCGACCAGCGCATCGACCGCGGCCAGCAGGGACAGGAAGCCGTGCTGGCGTGGCTGGTCGGCCTCGGGTCCTGGGGCAGGCCACGCATGGTGCAGGCCGGCAGTCGCCTTGAACGGCAGGTCGGCCTCCACCAGCACGCTCAGCTGGTGGGCCAGCTGGGTGGTGGAGGGGGTGTCAGCCGGGCCTGGTCCGCCCGTCCGGAGCTTGCCGAACAGCCCGGCGGCTTCCACCACCTCGACCGCCCGCTCCCAGCCCGGGGCGTACGGCAGCTCGACGAACACCTGGACCCCTGCGTCCAGCTCGCCGGCTGCGGAGACGACCCGGGATGCGTTGCCGGCCAGGTCGTCCAGGTCGCGCAGGGCCGACTCCACGGCCCGGAGCCGGAGCCCGACCGGCTGACGACCGGCGAGGCTGACCAGGCCGCCGGCCCCGCCCGTGTTGACGACGCTGACGTCGAGGTCCCCGATGACGGGAGGAGCCGACGGGTCCTCGATCCGCTGCAAGGCTCGACCCAGCTCGGCCAGCTTCTGGTCGCTGACCACCAGCGGGCCGACCATCGGCGCGAACCAGGAGCGCCGGTACTCCCGGTGCGCTGCCAGGGCCTGCGGCACCTCGGCGCTGCCGGGCGGGAACATGGCGGCGTCGTCCACCAGTCCGACGAACAGAGCGGGAACGCCCTTCATCCAGGCAGGCTAGCGCCGCCGCCGGCGCTAGGCTGCTTCATGGCCTTCTACCGCAGCGTCGGGGAGATCCCGCCGAAGCGCCACACCCAGTTCCGGCAGCCGGACGGGTCGCTGTACGCCGAGGAGCTGATGGGCGAGGAGGGCTTCAGCTCCGACTCCTCCTTGCTGTACCACCGCGGCATCCCCTCGGCGATGAGCGACGCCCGGGCCTGGGACCTGGGCGACCGGGCGACCGTCCCCAACCATCCGCTGCGTCCACTCCACCTTCGGCTGCCGGAGCTGTTCCAGGGCCGAGACGATGAGCAGACCGATCCCGTCACCGGACGCCGCCTCGTGCTCGGCAACGCCGACGTCCGTATCTCCTACGTCGTCGCCGCACGACCGTCGCCGCTCTACCGCAACGCGATCGGCGACGAGTGCGTCTACATCGAGTCCGGACACGGCAGCGTCGACACGGTGTTCGGCACCCTCGCCTTCCGGGACCGCGACTACGTCCTGCTGCCCAGATCCACGGTGCACCGCTGGCGACCGGAGGGCCGCGTCCAGGCTTACGTCATCGAGGCCAACTCCCACATCTCGCCGCCGAAGCGCTACCTTTCCCGGTTCGGCCAGCTGCTGGAGCACAGCCCCTACTGCGAGCGCGACCTACACGGTCCGGCGGAGCCCCTGCTGGAGGACGGGTCGGACGTGGAGGTGTACACGCTGCACCGGGGGAACGGTCCCGGCGGCTTGGCGGGCTCCGTCGTGGTCGCGACCAGCCACCCCTTCGACGTGGTCGGCTGGGATGGCTGCCTCTACCCGTACACGTTCAACGTCGACGACTTCGAGCCGATCACCGGCCGCATCCACCAGCCGCCGCCGGTGCACCAGGTCTTCGAGGGCAACAACTTCGTCATCTGCAACTTCGTGCCCCGCAAGGTGGACTACCACCCTCTGTCGATCCCGGTGCCCTACTACCACTCCAACGTCGACTCCGACGAGGTGATGTTCTACTGCGGAGGCGACTACGAAGCGCGCAAGGGGTCCGGCATCGCGCTGGGCTCAGTGTCCGTGCATCCTGGGGGCCACTCCCACGGGCCGCAGCCAGGAGCCGCGGAGGCCTCCATCGGGAAGCACTACTTCGACGAGCTGGCCGTCATGGTGGACACCTTCCGGCCGCTCGAGCTGGGCGAGGGCGCGCTGGCCAGCGACGACGGCGCCTACGCGCTGAGCTGGAGCCGGGCGCTGCGGTCCTGACCCCGTACCACTCCCCCAGCACCGCTCAGCGCACGCTGTGCTGCACCAGCGGTTCGGTCCGGTACGGGATGGGTTCGGCTAACCCGATCAGGGACACCGACCGCACCACGTCCGCGTCGGTCACCATGGCGTCGATCACGCGCTGCAGGTCGGCGTTGGAGTGGGCGACGATCCGACACCACAGGTCCCCGCTGCCGGTCACGGTCCAGCACTCGAGCACTTCGGGGATCCGGGCCAGCCGCGCGCTGACCTGGTCGCGGCCCTGATGCTGGACGATCTCCAGGGTGACGAACGCAGTGACCGTGTAGCCCAGGGCGGCCGGGGAGATCCGCGGCGCCCAGCTGGTCACCACACCGTCACGCTGCAGCCGGTCGAGGTGAGCCTGAACAGTGCCACGAGCGACCCCCAGACGGCGGCTGGCCTCCAGCACGCCGATTCTCGGTTCGGCGCTGAACAGCTGCAGGATCCGACCGTCCAGCTCGTCGACGCCGGGCGACGGGTTGACCACTTTGCCTCCCATTGTTCAACCAGCACGCGTGTAACTGGACAGACTGTACAGCGGGACAGGGATCTGTTGTGCAGGGTGCACGATCGTGCCCAGCATGACCCATGACCGATGTGCTCACCAACAGCGTGCTCACCCACGACGAGTTCCTGGCCGGCCTCGGCCTCGACCAGCTCCAGCAGCTGGTCGGGCTGGTCGAGTACGACGAGAGCCGAGACCCCTTCCCGGTCACCGGCTGGGACGCCGTGGTGTGGGTGGTGGGCAACGCCACGCAGACCGCGACGTTCTACCAGGTCGTCTTCGGCATGGAGCTGGTCGCGTACGCGGGACCTGAGACGGGCGTGCCGGACCACAAGGCCTACGTGTTGCGGAGCGGCGCCTGCCGGTTCGTGGTTCAGGGCGGGGTCGACCCTGACAGCCCGCTGCTCGCGCACCACCGGACTCACGGCGACGGGGTCGCCGACATCAGCCTGGAGGTGCCCGACGTCGACCGGTGCGTCCAGCACGCTCGCACCGAGGGCGCGCGGGTCCTGGTCGAACCTCATGACCTGTCCGACGAGAACGGCACCGTCCGCTCGGCCGCGATCGCCGCCTACGGCGACACTGTGCACACCCTGGTCGACCGGTCCCGCTACCACGGCCCCTACCTGCCCGGCTACGTCGCGCGGAGCTCCACCGTCGCACCGCGAGCCCAGGCCGGGGGGCGGATCTTCTCGGCCCTCGACCACGTGGTCGGCAACGTCGAGCTGGGTCAGATGGACTCCTGGGTCCGCTTCTACAACCGGGTGATGGGCTTCACCAACATGGCGGAGTTCATCGGCGACGACATCGCGACCGACTACTCGGCCCTGATGAGCAAGGTGGTCGCCAACGGCAACCACCGGGTGAAGTTCCCGCTCAACGAGCCGGCCGTCGGCAAGAAGAAGAGCCAGATCGATGAGTTCCTGCAGTTCTACGCCGGTCCCGGCGTGCAGCACCTGGCGCTGGCCACGAACGACATCCTGGCCGCGGTGGACGCGCTGCGCACGGCTGGGGTGGAGTTCCTCGACACCCCGGGCTCGTACTACTCCGACCCGGCACTGCGGGCCCGGATCGGGCAGGTCCGGGTGCCGATCGAGGAGCTGCAGAGCCGGGGGATCCTGGTGGACCGCGACGAGGACGGCTACCTGCTGCAGATCTTCACCAAGCCGATCGGGGACCGGCCCACCGTGTTCTTCGAGCTGATCGAACGGCACGGGTCGCTCGGCTTCGGCAAGGGCAACTTCAAGGCGCTGTTCGAGGCGATCGAGCGCGAGCAGGAGCGCCGCGGCAATCTATGAGAAGAGACCCGACGGCGGCGCCGGCGGTGTCGCCGACCCAGCGCGGAGGCAGTGATGTTCGAGGAAGCCCAGCTCTACACCCCGGTGAGCCGCGACGTCGACGGCGACGTCACCGTCCATCTGGCCGACAACCACCCCGGAGCCGTTGACCCGGACTACCGCGCCCGCCGCAACGCGCTGGCCACCCTGGCCATCGAGTGGCAGCTGGGAACCCCGCCCCCGATCGCGCCCTACACCGAGGCCGAGCACGAGGTCTGGCGGATCGTCTGCGGGGAGCTGCACGGACTCCACGAGCGGCTGGCCTGCTCCCTCTACCTGGAGGGCAAGCGGCGGCTCGGGCTGCCGGAGTCCCGGATCCCCCAGCTCGTCGAGGTGAACGCGCTGCTGGCTCCCCTGACCGGGTTCCAGTACGTGCCGGCCGCAGGCCTGGTGCCGCTGCTGGAGTTCTACGGCTCGCTCGCCGACGGCATCTTCCACTCCACCCAGTACGTCCGGCACCACTCCGTCCCGCTCTACACTCCCGAACCCGACGTGCTGCACGAGGTCGTGGGACACGGGAACTGCCTGGCCCACCACCGCTTCGCGGCCCTCTACCGGCTCGCGGGGGAAGCGGTCCGACGGGTGCAGACCACTGAGGCCCTCGAGTTCATCTCCAAGGTGTTCTGGTTCTCCCTCGAGTTCGGTGTCCTCCGGGAGGACGGAGAGGTCCGCAGCTACGGCGCGGGACTGCTGTCCTCCTACGGAGAGATCCAGCAGGTCGCGCAGGCCGACCTCCGGCCGCTGGACATCGCCCGGATGGGGGTGCAGACGTACGACATCACCCACTACCAGCCGGTCCTGTTCTGCGGGAACGGCTTCGCTGAGGTGGAGGACGTGGTGGGCACCTTCTTCGCCGAGGTGGACGACGACCTGGTGGAGCGGCTGCGGCACCAGCCGGCGGCGACGGCGTGAACAAGGTGGTCCCGTCGGCCCGCGAAGCGGTCGCCGAGATCAGCGACGGGGCGTCGGTCGCGGTCGGCGGTTTCGGCCTGTGTGGGATCCCCAGCGTGCTGATCGCGGCCCTGCACGAGTCAGGCGCCAGCGAGCTGGAGGTCGTCTCGAACAACTGCGGGGTCGACGGCTGGGGCCTCGGCATCCTGCTGGCCGACCGGAGGATCCGCAGGATGGTGGGCTCCTACATCGGGGAGAACAAGGAGTTCGAGCGGCAGTACCTCGGCGGCGAGCTCGAGGTCGAGCTGACCCCGCAGGGGACCCTCGCGGAGAAGCTGCGCTGTGGTGGCTCCGGGATTCCGGCCTTCTACACCCCGACCGGTATCGGCACCCAGGTGGCTGACGGCGGGATGCCGTGGCGCTACCGAGCCGACGGCTCGGTCGCGCTGAGCTCTCCGAGCAAGCCTCAGCAGGACTTCACCGTCGGCGGCCGCACCCGGCGGTACGTGCTCGAGGAGTCGATCACCACCGACTTCGCCCTGGTCCGCGCTCACCGCGGGGACCGACACGGCAACCTCGTCTTCGCCAAGGCCGCCCGCAACTTCAACCCGCTCGTGGCGATGGCCGGCCGCACCACGATCGCTGAGGTGGAGGAGCTGGTGGACCCCGGTGTGCTCGACCCGGACGCCATCCACCTTCCCGGGGTCTACGTCACCAAGGTGGTCGAGCTGACCCCGGCGCAGGTCGCCGACAAGCGGATCGAACGACGGACGGTGCGCAGCCCAGCACCTGGTGGGAACTGAGATGGCGCTGACCCGCCACGAGATGGCTGCCCGCGCGGCACGGGAGCTGAGCGATGGCGACTACGTCAACCTCGGGATCGGGCTGCCGACCCTCGTCCCGGGCTTCGTCCCCGACGGGGTCGAGCTGGTGCTGCAGTCCGAGAACGGCATCCTCGGCGTCGGCGCCTACCCGCTGGAGGGCGAGGAGGACCCCGACCTGGTCAACGCCGGCAAGGAGACGGTGACGCTACGTCCTGGCGCGTCCTTCTTCGACTCCGCGATGAGCTTCGGGATGATCCGCGGAGGCAAGATCGACGCGGCCATCCTCGGGGCGATGCAGGTCTCCGCCGCCGGCGACCTCGCCAACTGGATGGTTCCGCAACGCATGGTGAAGGGCATGGGCGGTGCCATGGACCTGGTTCACGGAGCCCGCCGGGTCATCGTCCTGATGGAGCACGTGGCCCGCGACGGTAGCCACAAGATCCTGCCGGAGTGCACACTGCCCTACACCGGCCGCAAGGTGGTGGACCGCATCATCACCGACCTCGCCGTGCTGGACGTCACCGGTTCCGGGCTGGTGCTGCGCGAGCTCGCTCCCGGCGTCACGGTGGACGAGGTCGAAGCCAAGACCGGGACGCCCGTCCGGGTGGCGCTGGCGGTGCCGGGCGCCGCCGGCTGACCAGCCCGCGCGAGGGTCGCTCCGAGCTCCCAGCCGGCAATCCGTCGAGCCCCCCCCCGCTGTCAGCCATCGGCAAGGTAGGGATCAGCCCAGGCGCTGATGATCCGGGCCGCCCGCTTCGCCTGGTCGCGACCGGTGAGGAGGTGGTCGGCGCCCTCCAGCGACACGAAGCTGCGAGGGTGCCGGGCCGCGCGGAAGATCTTGCTCGCGTTCGCGATGCCGACCGTGTTGTCGGTCGGGGAGTGCATCACCAGCAGCGCCCGCTGGAGTGAGCGGATCTGCTCGTGCAGGTCGACGTTGCGCACGTCCTCGAGAAAGTGGCGCCGCAGGGTGAGGGCTTTGCCGCCGACCAGGAAGGGCGCCTCGCCGTCCGCGAGGATGCGTTCCACAAGCGCGTCGTAGTTGTGCTCCACGTGCCGGGGTTCATAGGGCGCGCCGATGCTGCTCACCGCCCGCACCGACTCGAGCTGGTGGGCCGCCGCGATCACTGCGGCCCCGCCGAAGGAGTGCCCCACCAGGAGCCGCACCGTGCGGCCGGACTCGTTCATGAAACGCACTGCCTGGCCGGTATCGGCAACCTTGTGCGAGAACGAACCGTCGCCCCAGTCGCCCTCGGAGTCGCCGAGTCCGAGGTTGTCGAAGCGCAGCATTCCGACCCCCTCGCTCGCCAGCTGCTTGCAGATCCGGCTCGCGGCGGGGCTGTTCTTGCCCAGCGTGAAACCGTGCGAGAACACCCCCCAGCCCCGGGTCGGGCCCTCGGGCTGGTCGATCACACCCGCAAGCCGCGGCCCGCTCGTACTCGGGAACCAGACCCTCTCCGCCACGTCGGTCATTCTCTCAAGCCGCACCCGGGGGCGGACGGCGAGAGCGGCACGTCCGCGACTATCTGGCGGCCTGGCGCCGGTTGGGCCGGAAGAGGCGCAGTGAGAAGTGTTCAAGCCAGTCCGCTAGAGCTGGCCGGGACGCCACCCGGCGAGCGGCCACACTGGCGCAAGTTCACGACGTCTACCAGTCGTGGTGTCTGTGGCAGGTGAAGCGCTCCACCTGAGGCAGGGCTGCTCCCCAGCGGCTCAGCCGAGTCTGCGCCGCCAGTGCAGCGCGCGAAGAGTGGCGCTGCCCCCCTCGAGTTGCCCCTCGGACTCACCGTGCCGCCGGTCCGGGCCGAGCCGCTCGACCGGCTGCCCGGCACGGCGTCCAAGCACAGACCCTCCCCACCTCGGCCTGGAACGCGTCGCCCCGCCTGAGCACGCTCCCGTGGCCGGTGCCCAGGTTTTGAGATCAGTGACCAGACCTGGCAAGATATAGCGCGTCTGCAAATATCGTTGAGTGCAAAGATTAGGAAATCGTGTCTGCACTGCTCTCGCCGCTGGCCCTGGGGTCGCTGTCCATCCCGAACCGGCTGATCATGTCTCCGCTGACTCGCTGCCGTGCCGGCGCGGATCGGGTGCCGACCGCGTTGATGGCTGAGTACTACCGCCAGCGCGCCGGCGCCGGTCTGATCATCAGCGAGGCGACCTCGGTCAGCCCGCAGGGGGTCGGTTACCACGGCACGCCGGGCATTTGGTCCGCCGAGCAGGTCAGCGGCTGGCAGCGGGTCACCGATGCGGTGCACGCCGCGGGAGGGCGGATCTTCCTGCAGCTGTGGCACGTCGGCCGCATCTCTGACCCCGAGCTGCTGGGCGGCGACCTGCCGGTCGCGCCGAGTGCCGTGGCGGCGGCCGGCCGGGTTCGTCAGCTCCGACCCGTCCGCCCCTACGTGGCGCCTCGAGCACTGGAGACCGAGGAGATCGCCGGGATCGTCGAGGACTTCCGCCGCGGCGCGGAGAACGCCCAGCGAGCCGGGTTCGACGGCGTGGAGATTCATGCCGCCAACGGCTACCTGATCGACCAGTTCCTTCAGGACAGCACCAACCGCCGCGTCGACCGCTACGGCGGGTCGGTCGAGAACCGGGCCCGGCTCCTGCTGGAGATCACCGAGGCGGTCAGTGAGGTCTGGGGGCCCGATCGGGTCGGTGTCCACCTCCGTCCGCGCGGCGAAGAGCATGACATGGGTGACTCCGACCCGCGGTCGCTTTTCGGCTACGTCGCCGAGCAACTGCGCCAGCGAGCTGTCGCGTTCTTGTTCATCCGCGAGACTGAGGCCGAGGACAGCTTGCTGGGCCACCTGAAGGCGACGTTCGGCGGACCGGTGATCGCCAATGAGGAAATGGACGCCGGCGATGGGCGACGTCTGGTCGAGGGCGGCATCGCCGACGCGGTCGCGTTCGGCCGCGACTACATCGCCACCCCTGACTTGGCACAGCGAATCGCCGCGGGTGCTCCCCTGAACGAGCCCGACCCGGCGACGTTCTACCCACAGCCGGGGCAGGACCTCGCGGTCGGCTACACCGACTACCCCGTGCTCATCCACCGCTAACCCCGACCCACTCCTGGAGGAGCATCCGATGGCCTTTCCCGATGACGCCGTTGAGGTCCGCGCCCGGGGCTGGCGAACCCTCGCCGCATTCCACAACCTGATCGACTCGGCCCTCGAGACCACGCTGCAGAGAGAAGTCGGGCTGTCAGTGGTGGAGTACACACTCCTCGACGTTCTCAGCCGCCAGATCGGTGTGCACCACCTCCGCATGCAGCAAGTGGCGCGCGCCACCGCGTTGTCAAGCAGTGCCACCACCAGGCTGGTCACCCGCCTCGAAGCCCGGGGGCTGCTGACCAGGTTCATCTGCGTCGACGACCGCCGCGGTATCTACACCGAGTTGACCGACGCTGGCGCCGCGCTGCTCGACCGAGCCCGCCCCAGTCACGACGCCACCCTCCGCGCAGCGCTCAAAGAAGCCGAGTCCACCCCCGAGCTGCAACCCCTCGTCACGATCATCCACCACGCCACCGCCGAGCCGGTCAACCACTAACCGCTCGATCCCCGTTCAGGCCAGCTGTACTGATCAGGTGCGTTGGCCAAGATCGCGGCGGCGGCGGTTACCCGGAGGTGCGTCCCTGTCGAAGTTCTACAGCTACGGCCACGAAGTCGGCGTCCTCACCCAACCCCCGGTCCCGCACGTCCGCCGACCGCCAGCGGTCCAGCCAGTTCGTCCGTGACCAGTTAGACCGGCGCCGCACCGGGTAAGCCCAACGCCCAAGAAGGCCCCGACCCGCTCGTGACAGAAACACTCCCAGGACTCCGAGCCGGCCGGGGCCTCGCTACGTCCGCCCCGACTTCCCCCCGGCTGGCCCCTGGTCCCCACCAGTGGTTCGGCGACCTGGTGACGATGCGCTGGTTGGGATGACCCGGGCCTTTGGGCGGAGCCTCTGGTCGTCGGGGTTGGGGGCCAGAGGCTCCGTCGTCGTAGTGAATGGGGTGAAGCCGTGCAGCGGTTCCCCCCAACAGGGTGAACCGTGGACTACCCGCCCTGTCCGACCCTGCCGCTTGCCTGCTGTCTGAGAACAAGACATTCCCCGAGGAGCCAGCCGTGCCAGACCTCTACCTGTCCCAGCCGACAGCCGAGCTCCCTGCCACTGATCCCCTTTGAGGCGCAGGGTAGTGAGGAAGGTCCCTACCGCGTCGCGCTACTGGGTGAGGCTCATCTCGAGCCGGTCCAGCAGGATCTCCAACGACACCTCGAACTCGTCTCCGCTGCGGTCCTCACTGAGCATGGGCCGCAGACGGGCGATCGCGGGCCGACCGGTGAGGTCGAGTGACCCGTCGCGGTTGGGAACCTGCGCGTCGCCCTCGTCGAACGGCGCGTCCACCGGGGACGTCTTCGCGCCCCGCGTGGCCGACTCGAGCAGCAGCTGACCCAGCAGAAAGCTGCTGAACGCCCGGTACGCGTCTACGGTCTGCTGGTCAGTGAAGCCGTGGCGGGCCAACGTCTGCAGGAAGTCCTCGACCAGATCCAGGCTGCGCAGCGGAGGCCGCAGCCAGGGTGCGGCCGGGTGGCGGGTGGCCACCAGCGGGAACGCGGGTGCGTGGTCCACCGCGATCCGTCGCACGGCATGCGCCAACGCTTGGAGGTAGCCCTGCCAGGTCTTGCTGATCTCATCGTCCAGGTTGTTCCGGACGCCCTCGAGCAGCTCTGCCACCACGGCCTCGAGAAGGTCCTCCCGACCGCTGACGTAGCGGTAGAGAGCCATCGGGCCCACCCCGAGGTCATGGGCGAGCGCGCGCATTGTGAGCACCTGAGCGCCATCGCGGTCGATGAACCGAATGGCCGCCTCGATGATCACCCTGCGGTCCAGCTTCCTCGGACCACCGGCGGCACCAGCTGCCTGCGGGGCTGCCATCACGATGACTCCTTTCCTCAGGGTCACATCATCGATTCGCTCGGGCGCCGCGCCAGCCGCGCATGTCCACCCTATTGACCACGCTCGAGCCGTGCTGTTCCCGCTTGCCCGGCTCGGGCAGCCCGGGCCGAGCTGCTGGCGGCGCACATGAAGGGGCTAGAGCAGCTGAACCTACACGCGGGGGCACACGGCGCCTTCCTCTGTGAGCTCAGATTTGTGTGCAGCCGAGAACTAGTTTAGGCTGTACGCGTACAACGTAAACGATCGAACATCAATAAATTCAAGGAGCTCCCCATGAGCAGCACTACTGACCTCACCGGCGCTCACACGGTCGGTGGCACCGACACTTCCTACCCGGCGGCCGAGCTCGAGCGGCGCACCAACGATCACGTAGACGCCGGCAAGGAGACCAAGTCCGGGTACAAGACGACCGAGTTCGCGGTCTGGCTTCTGGCGTCGCTCATCATCCTGATTGCGGCCGCAATCGTGGACCGTGGAGACGCTAACGCGGAGGGCGCCTTCTCAGCTCTGCGTGGCTTCCAGCTCTTCACCTGGGTCACCGTCGCGTACATCATCTCGCGCGGTCTCGCCAAGATCGGCGTTCGCCACCACGACCACTGAGTAGCCAGTTGAGAAGGCCCCTAGCTTCGGCTGGGGGCCTTCTTGCTTGGCACATCTTCAACCTGAACAACCGTCGCTGCCTCAGATGCCCGCCGTCCGTCCCGATAGACCTTGGCTCAACCGCTGGGCAGTCGCGCCGCGCGTAGACCTAACCCGCCGGTAGCATCACCCCATGAAGAAGCCCCTGCGGTGGGTGCTTCAGTTCCAGCCGTACTCGGAACAGTCACCAGTCACAATGGCCGGGCCAGCCGACCGAAACTGGTGTCGTCATTTGTTTCAGCGAGGATGATGCGCCAAGATCGAACGCATTGGTACCCGAACCGAGATTCCGCAGTTCGACGACATCGACGGCAGCACGGAGGACGTGCGCACGATTCCGATTGCCGTGGAAGGCGAGCCGGTCGAGCTCGATCTTTCGTGGGCCGACCTCGACAAACTGATGGCTGCGTTGGAGCCCTACCTCAACGCCGGGTGCAAAGTGGGGGGCGGAAGCGTCTCGAGCCGCCGCCGTCGCACCCCCGGGGCCGGCCGCACGTGCCAAGAGCAGCGCGCGCAAGCAATCCGAGAGTGGGCGCAGGCCAATGCCCTCCAGGTCGATGCCAGGGGGCAGATCAAGAAGCACTCCTCCGCCGGAGCTGGACCACGCCTTGCGGCTCCGCTGCACTGGCTGCCGGTCTGGACGGCGGGGGTCCTGGCCGGCGAGTCGCAGTTTGGTGACGGCCACCGGTGCGGTGTCGGCGGACGTCAGTTCAGGACGTTGGCGCCCCAGAGCTGGTTCTCGGGTACATGCCGCGGGTTGCCGATCAGGTGCCGAACGGTGATGGGCAGGAACGGCAGGCATGCCAGCTCGGGGTCGATGGTCATCGCGAACGGGTGGGCGAAGTCCGTGGTCGAGCCGCTGACGATCGGGAAGTACGTCGGCGCGGTTGCGGGCGAGTCCGCCGTGTCGATGATGAACACGGTCGTGCCCGGAGTGCTGCACGGCTGAAGGCTGAGCCCTTCGTCCTCGTAGGCGGTGGTGGCCAGGCCGGCACACAGGCCGCTGGCCTCGCCACCCGGTGCGTACTCGATCTGCACGGCACGCAGGTTGCCGTAGTGGTGGTTCACTGCGGCCGACACCGAGCCCGTCGCATAGAAGTCCGACACCAGGCCCGCGCGGGGGACGATGAAGTCCCCCGCTGGGTGCTTGCTGCTCACCCGCTGCAGGCCCGTCGGCACCCCGGCCGCCGGGATCCCGAGGAAGACGGTCTCGACGAAGCGGGGGTCAGCGGCCGTGCCGAACGTGGCGCTGAAGATCTGGACGCAGTGCGGAGCGCACTGTGCTGTGGCCGCGCCTGCGAGGGGTGGCCCCACCGTGCTGAGCCCGCCGGCCAGGGTGAGCGTCGCTGCGACGGTGACGATCTTCTGCCTGACAGACACGGCCTGTTCCCTTCTTGAACGGCAGCCGTGCCCTGCACACTGTTCCATGGTCCCCGGTGGGAGTCCGGGCTCGGCTGCGGTGCCCTTCCAACCTCGCGCGTCGCGCGGTCCGTCGCACCCGTGAGATCCCCTGGCGTCTCCCCTGGCCATGCCACCCCGGTGCGGCGGCCGCGTTCTCACCGACACGGTGCCGAGTGTTTGTCTGCGGTTCAGGTGTCTCTGGGGATCTGGCCACGCGCTCTGCCTACCGTCCCTGGCATGACCTCAACTGCTGAACGACGATCGCCGACCCTGGTGGAGGGTCCGACCCGACGGCTGGGCGATCGGCTGGTGGGCGCAGCTCACCCGGTGTACATCACGGGCGAGATCGGCATCAACCACAACGGCGAGCTGACCAACGCGTTCGCTCTCATCGACCAGGCCGCTGCTGCCGGCTGCGACGCGGTCAAGTTCCAGAAGCGGACACCGGAGGTCTGCACTCCTCGGGACCAGTGGGACATCGAGCGCGATACGCCGTGGGGCCGGATGACCTACATCGACTACCGGCACCGGGTCGAGTTCGGTGAGGAGGACTACCGCCAAATCGACGCGCACGCCCGTTCCCGGGGCATCTCCTGGTTCGCCTCACCGTGGGATGTGGAGGCGGTGGACTTCCTCGAGCAGTTCGACGTGCCCGCTCACAAGGTCGCGTCGGCGTCCCTCACCGACGACGAGCTGCTGCGGCGGCTACGAGCCACCGGTCGCACCGTGATCCTGTCCACGGGGATGTCCACGCCGAAGCAGATCCGGCATGCGGTGGAGGTGCTGGGCAGCGACAACATCGTGCTGTGCCACGCCACGAGCACCTACCCGGCTCGGCCGAACGAGCTCAACCTGCGGATGATCCACACCCTGCAGGGAGAGTTCCCCAACGTGCCCATCGGCTACTCCGGCCACGAGACGGGTCTGCAGACGACACTGGCCGCCGTGGCGCTGGGTGCGGTCTTCGTGGAGCGACACATCACCCTTGACCGGGCCCTCTGGGGCTCGGACCAGGCCGCCTCCGTCGAGCCCCCGGGTTTGCAGCGGCTCGTCCGGGACATCCGCATCATCTCCCAGTCACTCGGGGACGGCGTCAAGAAGATCTACGACGGTGAGCTGGTGGCGATGAAGAAGCTGCGCCGCGTCCAGTCCGCCGAGTCGCAGCTCGTCGGCTCGAGCAGCTGACGTGGCGGGGTCTGCTGCCCGGACGCTGGCCCTGGTGGAGAGTCCGGCTCAACTGCTCAACGTCGTCGAGTGGGCCTTCCAGGCCACGGAGGACGCCACGGACCTGACCGCCGTCGTACTCGCCCCGACCAACCCGACCTCCCGCCGTCAGCTTCGAGCGATGTCGGGGCTGGCGCGCGAGGCGGGCCTGCGGGTCGAGTGGCACGAGCCACGGCTGGGTGGGGCGGCAACCGCGAGAACCGTGCGTTCCCTGGCCACCACGCTCGCGGGCGTCGACCGGCTGATCATCGGCGACCCGTTCTCCGGGGTCCTGCAGGTGGTGCTGAGCATCAGCCGGGCTCCGGAGGTCATTCTCGTCGACGATGGGACCGCCACCTTCGAGTTCGCCCGGCAATGGGTGACCGGTGAGCACCTCGCACGCTGGCACCGGATCGCCACGGCTGGCCAGCGGCGCCGGATCACAGCGATGGCTCGAGACCAGATCTCGGACTCGGTGCGCCGTCGGATCAGCCCGGAGTCCGGCTGCCGGCTCAGCCTCTTCAGCAGCCTGGACGTCTCCATCCCGGCGATCCCGGTGGTACGGAACGACTTCGCCTGGGTTCGGCACCGCTTTCCCCGCCCCGAGGTGAAGCTCGGCTCGGACCTGATCGGCACCTCGCTGGTGGAGAGCGGCGTCGTCGACCCCCAGCACTACCTCGCCGGGGTGGCGAGCCTGGTGGAGCAGTTCGGCGTCGGCCACTACTTCGCGCACCGCAAGGAGTCGGCGAGCAAGCTGGCCGAGATCGCTCGGCTGGGCGTGAGAATCGTGCAACCGGACCTGCCGCTGGAGGTCGCCGCGCGGCAGGGCGTCCTCGCCCGCCGGCTGATCAGCTTCCCGTCCACGGTGGTCCATACGCTTCCGCTGGTGCTCAGGGGAACGCCGGCCGAGCTCCTGGTCTGCCCGATCGACCACTCCTGGTACACCGCGAGGGCCTCGAGCCGCTGCGACCCCTTCCTCGGGGAGGTGAGCCGGTCGGCTCAGCATCGCTTCGGTCTGTCGGCCATCGCCTGCTAGCCCCGATGACCGGCCGTCCTCGGGCGTTCCCGATGTCCGCGGAGCCGACGGAGCCGACCCGCCTCGGCGGCCGGGTGCCGCGGGTCCTGGCCGTCGCCGACACCGACTCCTACCTCAAGTGGAGCGCCGCGACGCTCGCTGCCATGCCCGCCGGCTGGTCCGTCACGCAGGTAGTGGTTGCGAACCCGGTGATGCCCTCCGCCCACCAGATCGCCGCGGCCACACCACGACCGGTGGACGTCGTGACGCGCCGCGAGCTGGCGGCACGGATCCGAGAGCAACGCCCCGACGTCGTCCTGCTCGCCTGTACCGGGCCGGTCGTGGCCGGCCTCACCGCCGACCGGACGTTCCGCGTCAAGGACAGGCCCGTCCTGGTGACCGGACTGCCGGGCATCAGCGTGCCGGCAAGCCCACGGGCGGTGGCGTTTCGGGTGTCCTGTGACCTGTTCCTCCTGCACAGTCACCGCGAGGTCGCGGAGTTCCGCACCCTCGCCGGCCACCTGGGAGCTCCTCTCTGCTTCGGTCTCGCTCGGCTGCCTTTCCTGGCGGTCCCCGAGCCGGCCGGGCTGGGTGCACGATCCGGACGGGACGTCGTCTTCGCCGCGCAGGCGAAAGTCCCCCCGCACTCGGGGCAGCGCGAGCGGATCCTGGTCAGCCTTGCCGCCTCCGGGGGCGGCGTCGTCAAGCTGCGGGCGCTCGATTCCGAGCAGCAGACCCATGCCGAACAGTGGCCCTACCCCGAGCTCTACAGCCGCCTCGTCGCGGAGGGCCGTCTCCTGCAGGACGCTGTCCGGTTCGCGACCGGGCCCATGAGGGTGGCACTGGGCAGCGCTCGTGGCCTGGTGACTGTCTCCTCCACTGCAGCCCTGGAGGCGATAGCGGCTGGCGTGCCGCTCCTGGTGCTGCAGGACTTCGGGATCTCGGCCGAGATGATCAATCTCGTCTTCGAGGGCTCCGGGTGCCTGGGGACGCTGGAGGACCTGGCGGCGGGCCGGTTCGCCGTCCCCGATCGGACCTGGCTGCAGGCGAACTACTTCCACCCCGTTGATCAGGACGACTGGCTGGCCCGGCTGGAGCAGCTGCTGCAGCGGCGCTCAACCACCGGACTGGCACCGCTGCGGCGCCCTACCGGATCGGCGTCAGCTGCGCTGCGTCGGCGACTGCGACTGCTGGTTCCAGCGCCGGCGTGGCCGCTGCTGCGCCGGCTCCGGCGACGGCCGTCCCCAGCGGCCCTCGGCGCTGCTGCAGGACCAGGTCGCAGAGCTCCCGCACCGCCCCATGGCCGCCGGGACGCGACAGCGTCAGCCGTGCCGCCCGTCGTACCTCAGGCCGGGCATCGGCCACGGCAACCGGCCAGCCCACCAACCCCATCACCGCCAGGTCGTTGAGGTCGTTGCCGAGGTACGCCGCTCGGGCGGGCGCGATGTCCCTCCTGGCGAGCCACCGGCGGACGGCGGCGACTTTGTCGTCCACGCCCTGCAGCACTTCCACGCCGAGCTTCTCGGCCCGGGCGGTCACGACGGGGTTCCGCTCCCTCGAGACGATCAGCATCGGGACGCCGGACTCGAGGAGCCGCTGAACACCGAGCCCGTCCGCGCGGCTCACCCGGACCGACTCCCGCCCGTCCTGGTCCACCAACGCCGAGTCGTCGGTGTGCACACCGTCGAAGTCAGTGAGAACGACGTCGACGTCCAGGCCGGACTCGGCCGGAAGCAGCGCAGCGACCGCGTTCGCCAGCATCAGGTCGTGCTCGTCGTCGACGTCCACCGCGGTCAGCGGGGACACCGCCACGGCCGCCGTCCGGCCGAAGAAGCGGTGACGGGCGCGCCGGAACCCGTCGACCGCCATCACGTAGAAGGCGCCGGTCTCCCGGTAGTCGGGCTGGCGGTCCTGGCGGCGGGGGCGCACGGCCGGGTCGTGGTTCTGACCCTGGACCAGGGTTCCACCTTCTGACCCGGGCACCGGGCGCCAGAGGAACTCCTGCGTCAGGACGGCTGCGAAGGCGGAGTCGGCTCGGTCGTCCAGAATCAGCTCGATGCCTTCGTCGAGGTTGTCCGGGCACACGAAGGGGCTGGTGCACTGGACGAAGACGAGGATCTCGGGGTCGATCCCCAGCAGAGCAAGCTGGTCGAGGCCGTGCAGCAGCGCGGACTCCGACGTCGCGGTGTCCCCGCTCAAGGCGTCCGGGCGAGGGATGACCCGGGCGCCGGAGGACTCAGCCGCGTCGGCGATGGCGGCGTCGTCTGTGCTGACGAACACGGCATCCAGGTGCCGCGCCGCGCGGCAGGCCCGGACGGCCCGCTCGATCAAGGCGATACCGCCGACCGGGCGCAGGTTCTTGCCGGGCACGCCGCGGGAGCCGCCGCGCGCCGGGATGATGGCCACGGTTCTGACGGCCGGGTCAGCGGCCTGGGGTACCAGCATCGATCCTCCTCAAAGGCCACTGCCGGGCCGGGTCCGCCCGGCACGGTAGTGAACCGAGATGGCCAGCCCAGCCGGTGCAGCTGAACCGCTGGTGAACGTCCCCCCAACAGGCCTCGGCTTCCCGACCCGACCGTCACGTCCCGTTCATCGGCCAGCCGCCTCCGGCTCACCGAACGCTGACTTCTGGCGCCTAACGTGCCGCATCGTGACCCGGCTCTCCGTGATCGTGCCTTGCTACAACGTTGCGCCCTTCCTGACGACGACTCTGGCCAGCCTGCACCGCAATGCGGCACCGGACGTCGAGTTCGTGCTCGTCGACGACGGCTCGACCGACGGAACCTCCGACCTCCTTGCTGCGGAGGTGGACCGGCTTCCCGGCGCCCGGCTGGTGACGCACCAGCGCAACCGCGGTCTGGCCACGGCCCGCAACTCCGGCCTGGCGGTCGCACGTGGCACCTACCTCACCTTCCTGGACGGGGACGACTGGCTGGCGCCCGGCCACCTGGACCGGTTGACCGCGGTGATCGAGCGGTTGGGCTGCGCCATGGTCCGTACCGACCATGTGCAGGTGGAGGGACGCCTGCGCTCGGTCCACCGGATCGCGCATCCGCGCGCGGGGGTCGGCTCACCCCGCTCCGGGATCCTGCCCATCTCCCGGGCCACCTCAGTGGACGCACCGTGGGCGTGGGCCGGGATCTACCACCGTTCCCTGCTGGACGAGGGCCTGCTGCAGTTCCCCGACGGCCTGCACAGCTGTGAGGACCGCCCCTGGATCTGGCGGCTGCACCTTCAGGCTCACTCCTTCGCGGTGGTGGGCCTCACCGGCGTCTTCTACCGGCGGGCGGTCACCACCTCGCTGACCCAGGCCGCGGACGAGCGGCAGCTCGACTTCGTGCCGGCCTTCGAGCAGGTCTTCGCCCTCGTGCACGCCGACCCGGAGGCCGATCGGTTCCTGCCGAAAGCCATCCGGTCCTACTGCGCGATCGTCGCGCACCACCTGAACCGCCGGAACCTCTACCCTCCTGCTGTTCGGGCGCGGCTGACCGAGCTCTGCCGGGACTCCTTGCGCGCCCTGCCCCAGCCGCTGCTGCGGGAGGTGTACGCAGGTCTGGCGAAGGAGCGTCAGACCGTGCTGGCCGAGGTGCTGGCTGCATGACCACCCAGGTCTTCGTGGCGTCCTCCGCGTTCGGACTGATCACCCTGTCCGCCGCCCTCGCCGCCGGCAGCTGGGGACCCGCCGACCGCCGGGTCCTGGTGGTCACCAGCAACGCCATCGTGCCGGAGACGGCGCCCCCACTGACGGCGACCCCGGGCCTGTCGGCGCTCCTCGCGGCCTTCGACCTCGTGGCGGACTACAACGAGGCGATCGCGCCGCAGCACCCGTCCGTGTGGCGTCCGCGTGCAGCCGACCTACCGATCGTCGAGCGCTACCTCCGGCAGCGGTGGGGCCTGGGCGAGGACGAGCTCACGCTGGTCGTCGAGAGCATCCAGGTGGCTCCGGCGCTTGCCCTGTGCCAGGTGTTCCCGGACGCCCGGATCGACGTCTACGCCGATGGACTGATGAGCTACGGGCCGACCCGCAACCCCTTGCCGCCAACGGTGGGAACCCGGGTCGAGCGCCTGCTTCACCTGGACCTGGTGCCAGGCCTCCGGCCGGTGCTGCTGCGTGAGTTCGGCGTTCCCGCCACGGTCATCTCGACCCAGGCCTTCCGGGACAGCGTGCGGCGGGTCGGCGCCGGGGCCGACGCTCCCCCGGCGCTACCGCAGGGCGGGCGGGTCGCCGTGGTGCTCGGCCAGTACCTGGCCGACCTCGGAGTACTGAGCCAGGATGAGGAGCTCCAGCTGCAGACGGCGATGGTCGAGCAGTGTCTCGAGCAAGGGTTCGACAGGGTGGTGTTCAAGCCGCACCCGAGCGCGCCTCGCCGGCAGACCGGCCCACTGATCGAGGCGGCCGCCCGGCGCGGGGCCCGCCTGGTGGTACGTGACGAGCCGTCGGTTGTCGAGACGTGGTTCGGCCGGGAACCCGTGCACCTGGTCGTGGGCTGTTTCTCCACCGGTCTGCTGACCGCAGCGATGTTCGACGTCCCGGCCGCGCGGCTGGGCACCGAACTGCTGCTCGAGCGGCTGCGACCCTACGAGAACAGCAACCGCATTCCCGTCACCCTCGTGCACGCCTGCGTGCCCGCGATGACCGAGGCTGGTCCGCTCACCCGGCGACCGGAGATCGGCTTGCCCGAGCTGGTGGAGACGGTCAGCTACTGCATGCAACCCCGTCAGTACCCCGAGCTTCGCACCGTCGCCGCCCGGGTGCTCACGACGTCGTGGGACGAAGCCAGGCCCTATGTGAAACGGCGCCGGCTGACCAGCCTCGCCCTGCCTGGCGCACTGCCGGAGAAATCAGCCGCGCGGAGGACCTGGGCCCGCTACGCGAAAAGGCTCGCCTCAGCCACTCTCGGCCCGACGACCACGCAGCGTATCGGCCACCTCAGTAGCAGAAGAACACGAACGCGACGGAACGGTTCAGACCACCGCAGCATGGGGCAAACCTGACCCATCAGTACGGGACACCGGCCGGAAAGAGAACACCAGTCGCGCCATTTGGGCTCTGAATTGTTGTCGAACCATCTCCTGAGCAGAAGGTGGCGTTCATCTCCCGGTTGCCCGTCGTGGGCAAGGTCCACCCCGACAGCTGCTTTATCTCGTCAAGGCTCTATCTCTTCAAAGAACAGGAATGGGACCGATGAACCTTCCCCCTCAAGGCCGCCCCCGGGTACTGGTCGTCGCCATCGTCTGCGCGACGACCGGTGCCGTGGCCTCGCCACTGCTGGCTACGCACGCCGCACCACATCCGGCCACACCCTCGATGCAGACCCAGCTGACGACGGCCGCCCAGCCCATCAGCAAGGCCCGGAACGTCATCTTCATCAACGGGGACGGCATGTCTGCCGCGCAGCGCGAGGCAGGTCGGCTGAGCCTGGCCGGCCTCGACGGTCGGCTGCAGATGGACCAGCTGCCGGTCAACGGCACCGTCACCACGGGCTCCCGGGACCCCAAGACCTTCGTCACCGACTCCGCCGCCGCGGCGACCGCGTGGGCGACCGGGGAGAAGACCTACAACGGCGCCATCTCGGTCGACCTTGACGGGAACCCGCTGCCGATCCTGGGCGAGCAGGCCCGGGCAGCCGGCAAAGCGACAGGCCTGGTGACCACAGCGCAGGTCACTGACGCCAGCCCTGCCGCCTTCTTCGCTCAGACCCCGGACCGCGGCCGGCAGGACGAGATCGCCCGCCAGTACCTCGAGGACAGCAAGCCCAGCGTGATCCTGGGCGGCGGTGAGGACTGGTGGTATCCCGAGGGCTCCGCCGGCGCCTTTCCCGACCGGCCGGTCGAGGACCCGAGCGAAGCCAGCAAGGGCACCAGGGGAAACCTCGTTGCCGAGGCTCAGCGGCGTGGCTACAGCTACGTCAGCACGGACGAGCAGCTGCGGACCGCCAGCGGGGACAAGCTGCTCGGGCTGTTCGCCAACGAGGAGATGTTCCAGCAGCGCAGCGAGCGTGACGGGGCCGTCTACTCGCCCGCAGTGCCGCTGTCGACCATGACCAGCAAGGCTCTCAGCATCCTGAGCCAGGACAAGCAGGGCTTCTTCCTCCTCGTCGAGGAGGAGGGCATTGACGAGTTCGCCCACGAGAACAACGGCGAGAAGGTGCTGTACTCCATGAAGCAGCTCGAGGCGGCGGTCGCCGTCGCCCGGCGCTACGTCACCTCCCACCCCGACACGTTGCTGGTCGTCACCGGGGACCACGAGTGCGGTGGCCTCACCGTCGAGGACAACAGCACCGCCGACGAGTCGGGCGATGGGATCTCCACCGAGGACGGCCCGTTCCCGATCCGCGGCAGCAACCAGACCTTCACCATGGACTGGTCGACCAGCGGGCACACCGACGCCCCGGTCCCGATCAGCGCCGCCGGACCAGGCTCCCTCCAGCTCACCGGACAGCACCCCAACACCTACATCCACGAGGTGCTCGCCAAGGCCCTCGGCTGACGACCGGTCACCCGAGGACACGGGCCTGCCCAGACTTTTCGCCGCCAGCTACGCCTCAACCGTCAGCGCGCGCCCACACGGAGGCACCCTGCCAGTCCACCGCCGTCGCCGGCTCATCGCCGACCACCCACGCGTCGTGTCCTGGCGGCAGCGAGCTGATCTCACCCGGCCCGACTTCCAGCTCCGTGCCGTCCGCCATGACAATATGCATGCGGCCTGAGAGGTGATACTGCTGATGAGGTGCCTCACAGAGATCTGTGCCGGCAACGGACTTGACGTCCGATGACCAGCGCCAGCCCGGCTGAACGGTAATTCTGCCGACCTGTGCTCCACCAGCCAGGTTCACCAGCTCCAGGCGCCAGTTGTTGCCCTCTCGGACCTCATCGGGCTTGTCGAACGACACATGCTCCAGCGGCTGTGGCACCTTATTCACCTTCCTGCTGCGTCGGGGCGGAATGGGGTGAGTGGAACCAGACGTGGCGGAGGTCGTAGTAGGTGGTGTTCCCGATACTGAGCGAGGCCATCTCCTTCATCATCTCGACGAACTCCGGAGGTCGCTCCTGGCTCTCCCGCTCGCGAGCTTCGGCTTCGGAGGTGAAGTAGGCGACGCTGGTCCACCGCCCGTCCTGGTGCGCGAGGTTCAGGGTCGCCAGGATGTCGGGGCGGATCTGCTTGAAGTTGTCGGGTCGCCGCTGCATCAGGGCGCGCGCCCGTGCCAGGTCGCTCACCCGACCCTGCATCACCTGGACGAAGCCGGCAGCGTCGGGATCGCCCACCACGTAGTCGTCCACCTCGGCGCTGTCGTCGAAGGTCACCTCACCGTCAAACAGCTGCTCGGTCTCGGCCCACCACTGCCCCTGTTCGGGCCGGTCACTGTTGCGGCGGGCGTTCTCGACGGTGTCGAAGCGGGCGACCGCGATCAGGGTGCCGTCATCGGTGACACCTGTCGTGCTGCCCAGCCAGCCGGTCGCACCGGACGCGAGGTCCTTGACCCATCGATCGAGTGCGGCTCGAACTCTGGCAGCGTCGCTTACCTTTCCTCTGATCACCTGCACGAACATGAGAGGTCCTTCCGTTCAACGAGGCGGGGCAGCAGGGTGCACACCTGAGGTTCTGGATTGCCGGCGCAACTGACCACAGGGCCGACGCGGCTCTTGAGTCGACCGAACGGTCGCTCGTGCAGGCACCTGATCCGACCGTGTGCCAGCACACGCACCACCTCCCCGATGAGGTCGTCTACCGTGCGACGCTACTCCTGCCGTACTACGTGTGGCTAGGGGCGATGCGGGTATCGGCGGTGCTGCGGTCGTGCCGCGAAGCCTCCGGCACCGCGGATCGCCCCGGAGGCTACGGCATCGTGAGTAGTCAGGGATCGAGAAGCAATGGCGCTAGCGGCGTCCCAGGCCAACGCGGCCGCCTAGCCTGAGCGCATGCCAAACGCCAGGGCCAGCCGGATCATCACGTCGGCGGCGTCTCTCGTCCTGACCGCGACGTTGCTGACCGCCGAGCGCCACCCAGGGCGGCCAACCACCGCCTCGGCACAGCCATCGGGCAGCGCAGCCGCCGTCAGCAGGGTCCTGGCGATCTCCGTGGACGGGCTGAACCCCCGGGCTATCACCCGCCTCGGCCCGGCGAGGGCACCTGCGTTCCACCGGCTGATGCGCGAGGGTGCCTGGACGTTCAACGCCCGGACCGCGTGGGGGCAGACCCGCACCCTGCCGAACCACACCGGGATGCTGACCGGACGGCGGATCGACCGCCAGCGAGGCGGGCACGGCGTCCACTTCAACCGCGACCGCGGCAGGACCGTCCAGAGGGCCGCCGGCCACTACGTCTCGAGCGTCTACGACGTGGTCCACGACCGCGGCGGGTCGACCGCCCTCTACTCAGGAAAGACGAAGTTCCGGTTCTTCGAGCGCACCTGGAACACGCACGGTGGTCCGGACCGGGTGGGCAGGAACGATGGGCGCGCGAAGATCGACGACGTCAACCTCATCCCCAACAACAACCGCCTGGTTCAGAAGCTGAACGCCGACCTTGTCACCTCGCCCCGGACGTTCACCTTCCTGCACCTGTCCTTACCCGACTCTGCGGGCCACCGACACGGATTCATGGGCCCGTCCTATCTCAAGGCGGTGCAGGAGACCGACCGGCTGCTCGGCACCGTCCTGGGAACAGTGGACGCCCAGCCCGCCCTCCGCGACCATCTGGTGGTCCTGCTCAATGCCGACCACGGCGGGGACGGGTCAGGCCACAAGGATCCGACGAAGCTGCAGAACTTCCGGATCCCGTTCATGGCCTGGGGGGCAGGAGTCCCTGCCGGCCGCGACCTCTACAGCCTCAACCCCACCTTCCGCGATCCCGGCAGCAGACGCTCCGGCTACCGCGGGCGGCAGCCCATCCGCAACGGCGACCTCGGCAACCTGGTCACGGCCGTGCTTCGCCTACCCGCCATTCCCGGGTCTGAGTTCAACAACCCGCAGACTCTGACCATCTTCTGAGTCAGCCGAACGCCGACGGCCTGTCGTGGACCGGTCACTGGGGCGAGCGACCGGCTTGTCCAGGGCTAGCCTCGGCCTGTGACCACCGACGTCCTCACCCGGTCCGTGGGCCCGGATGAGGTGGCTGACCTGGGGCAGCTCTTCGCCACCCAGGGCAACACCAGCCGCTGCTGGTGCATGGCTTTCTGCGTCTCGCGGGGCCGGTTCGCCGCCGGGTGGCTCACAGCGGGGAACCGACGGCGCTTCCAGGCGATGGCACGCGCTGATCCAGCACCGATGGGGGTCCTGGCCTACGCGCCCGGCGGCGAGCCGGTCGGCTGGTGCGCGTGCGGCCCCCGCTCCCGGTACGCAGCCAGCCCACGGAGCACGATTCTCAGGACCAGTGACCGCGACGAGCTGGACGAAGCCTGGCTTCTCCCCTGCCTTTTCGTCCACGCCCAGCATCGAGGCCAGGGGGTCACGCACGCGCTGGTGCGGGCGGCCGTCGAACTTGCCCGTCGGGCAGGTGCCCCGGCGATCGAGGGATGGCCGCTGGCGAGCTCTGCCCACCGCGCTGCCGATGGCTTCCTCGGACGGGTTCAGCTGTTCGAGGAGCTGGGCTTCCGTTGCGTCGCGCGACCCAGCCGGGACCGTGTCCTCGTGCGTCTCGACTTCGCCACCGACTGATCACGACCTCCCCTTGTTCTCCCCTACCCGGCCCGTGATCTCGCTCAGGGTGTCCAGCGAGGGAGGTGCCGCGGAGATGTCCTCCGGCCACGAGGCCACCTCCTCGCCGGCCCACTCCGCCCACCGTCGCGTCATCTCGGCGAAATCCGACACGTATCGACCGACCAGGACGAGCTGCGCGGTGCGCTCCGGGAACGGCCCTGCTCCGGTCACGTAGCTTTCGGCGATCTGCGCGTCGAGCCGAAGCGTGTCCTCGGCCCAGCTGCGCAGACCTTCCACCGTGGCGAGGAGATCGGCCTTGGTTCCGTGTTCGGCGAAGAAGACCTTGAGCAGCGGCTCCGACTCGAGGACGGGGGCGGCGGCGCTCTGGCCCAACCAGCGCGCCAGCTCCTGACGGCCTTGCGGCGTCGCCGCGTACCGGGTGCGCTGCCGCCGCCCGACGAGCTCGAGCTCGGCGGTCGCCAGCCCCAGCTCCGCCAGCTTCTTCGGCTCCTCATACAGCTTGCTCTGAGCCCGGGGCCAGAACCGCCGCAGGCTTCGATGCATCTGCTGGGTCAGCTCGTAGGTGCTCCAGGGACGGATGGCCAGCAGGCCCAGGATGGCGTACGAGGTCGACGTGAGCCGTCTTGACATGGTCCTCCCTTTGGGAGTAGTTGTAGCACAAGGTCGCGACTCGAGACTGTCCAGAAACTTGGGGTGGCGGGCCCGGTCTGCGGCCTGGACCAGACCTCGGCGTCGAAGGTTTCCTTGGGCGCACAGCGGCCTGGCAAGGCGCAGCAGATGTGCGCCAGAGCAAGGCAGCGGTCGGAGGTCCTGCTTGGGGGGAGCAGGACCTCCGACCGCTTCTGCCTGCAGTCGCGCCGACGGACGATGTCAAGGAGACATCACGATCCGAGCCGAGGGGTAGCGCATCCGGGGCGAGCCTCCCTAGCGTCGAAGACGGGCAGTCTTCGCTGCTGCGCGCGGGGGCTGGCTGGGGGGGTGCCGGTCACCAGGCAGCAGGGAGAGGAGCCGACCGACGGGGAATCGGTCGGCTCCAGCTCACCCGCACTCCACGGGGACGGCGAGGGGCGAGTGGCCCGGCCCTGCAGCCAGTGGTCGACCGAGGCGATGCTCAGTCAACGGCCGACACGTCGACCCCCATGTAGATGACGTTCTCTCCACTGTTGTAGACGAATGCTGCGCCGGATCTCAGCGCGGCGCAGTGGCTGCCGCACACCATGGTCTCGAAGAGGCCCCACCTGGTCTTCTCGACGAGGAAGAACCGTGTCGCGCCGCTCGGACAGCGCAGGACCTGGCACAGAGCTGCGGGTGCTGGTCCTTCCGGATCCCGATCGAGCATCGGGAACGAGGTCCACTCCCTCAGCTCGCGACCGGCGAAGCCAGGCCAGGGGTCTGGAGGACCCTGGTCATGCAGCTGGCTCATATCAACCGGGCGGTCCCCCAGCCGCCGATCCTCCGCCGGACCTTGCATTGCGCTCCAGTTTGGTCACCAGCTCCTGAGCCACGATGCTCAGCTTGGTGTTGGACTTCTGTGACCGGTGCACCAGGTACATGAACGCTGCCCCCCGGTCGAGCGACATGCGTTCCATGACGATGCCGATAGCCGCGCCGACGATGCGGTTCGACTCCACGGCGGCTGTCAGCTGCTCGACTTGCTGCGCCAGCGACTTCACCTGCTCGGCGTCGCTTCTCGGAGCCAGGTCGGGTGGCACCCGAGCCGGGTCGTCCGCACGCTCCCCGACGGAGTCCATGGCTGAACCTTAGGCATCTTTGGCCGCCTGCGCACCTCCAGCTCTCCGGACACGGCCGGATGGCGGCGACGCCTCCCCGCCCGGAGGACGGGGAGGCGTTCTGCCGGCGGACAGCCGCCGCTGGTGGAGCGCTGGCTAGCGCCTGTCGGCCTGCCTGCGCCAGGCGGCCGCCACGCGGTCCAGCGCTTCGTGATCGAGGCTCATCCCCGCGAAGTTGGCCAGGGTGCTCATCGGCATGTTCCCGACGATGCTGACCAGCTCGTCGTCGAGAACCGTCGCGGGCTGGCCCCCGGCCACCTCATCTTCGACCAGCTTCCGGCCGTTGGGGTCGGCCATCCACTCCTGCAGGGTCGAGTCCCGGGTGAGCGGTCCAGCGAGCCGGGGCGCCTCGACGGAGACGGTCTCCGTCAGCGGCAGGTCCCGTGAGCTCGGGCCGACCGCAACGACGAAGTCGCCCGCCTCGACCGCCCAGCGGCCCTGGCTGACGGACCAGAACGAGAAGGCCCGCTGGTCGAGCTCGACCGACACCGTCGTCGACGCTCCCGCCTTCAGGAAGACCTTGGCGAACCCCTTGAGCTCCCGGACCGGCCGGGCGACGGTCGACTCGAGGTCCTGCACGTAGACCTGCACCACCTCGGCGCCGTCGCGGTTCCCGGTGTTGGTGACAGTGACGGTGACGGTGGCCGCGAGGGTGCCCTCGGCCACCGAGCCTCGCATCGTCACCGCCAGGTCGGACAGCGCGAAGCTCGTGTAGGACAGTCCGAAGCCGAACGGGAAGGCCACGTCCTGCCGGGCCTTGTCGTAGCCCCGGTAGCCGATGAACAGCCCCTCGCCGTAGCGCACCACCTGCGAGTCGCCCGGGAAGTTGAAGAACGACGAGTTGTCCTCCAGCCGGTGCGGGATGCTCTCGGCCAGCCGGCCAGAGGGGTTGACCCGCCCGGTCAGCACGTCGGCGATCGCGCCGCCGGCCGCCTGGCCACCGAGCCAGGCCTCCAGAAGGCCCTTCGCGTGCGGCGTGACCTCGTCCAGGACCACGGTCGAGCCGTTGACCAGGACGACGACGAGGTTGGGGTTGGCCGCGGCGACCGCTTGCAGCACTGCCAGCTGGTTGGCCGGCAGGTTCATGTGCGTCCGGTCGAAGCCCTCCGACTCGTCGGCAGCCGGCAGCCCGATCGCCATCACGACGGTTCCGGCGGACGCGGCCACCCGCTCGGCCTCGGCCAGCAGGGCCGCGTCGTCCGCGGTCTCGCCGATACCGTAGCCGGGCGCGAACGGCACCTCTCCGTAGACCGCCCGCAGCTCGTCCAGCAACGCGTCGACCCGGGTCGGGTTGACCTGGGACGACCCGGCGCCCTGGAACCGTGGGGTCCGGGCGAACTCGCCGACGACCGCGATCCGGGCGTCGGCCGGCAGCGGCAGCAGGCCCTCGTTCTTCAGCAGCACGACCGACTCCGCTGCCGCCTCCCGGGCCAGCGCGTGGTGGGCGTCGGCATCGTAGGACTCGTCCAGGTCGAGCACGGGCATGCCCTTCGCCACCAGCTCGAGCACCGTGCGGACGCGCTGGTCGAGGACCTCGGTCGGCAGCTCGCCCGCCGACACCGCCGCGACGACCTGCTGCGGGCTCCGGCCCAGCGCCGGCGGCATCTCCAGGTCCGTCCCGGCCAGCAGCGCCGGCACCCGGTGGTACACCGCACCCCAGTCCGACACGACCAGGCCCTTGAAGCCGAACTCCTCGCGCAGCACGGTGGTCAGCAGCCAGCTGTTCTCCGAGGCGGACTGACCATTCACCTTGTTGTACGAGCACATCACCGTCCAGGGCTGCTCGGCCTGAACAACCCGCTCGAACGCCGGCAGGTAGATCTCGCGCAGCGTCCGCTCGTCGATCTGGGCATCCACCCGCAGCCGGTCGGTCTCCTGGTTGTTGGCCGCGTAGTGCTTGACCGACGTGCCCACTCCGCGGGACTGGATGCCGTGCACGATGCCCACAGCCAGCTCACCGGCGAGGAACGGGTCCTCGGAGAAGTACTCGAAGTTCCGCCCGCACAACGGCGAGCGCTTCATGTTGACGCCCGGTCCGAGGATCACCGACAGGTTGCAGGCCCTCGCCTCCTGCGCCAGCGCTTCTCCGATCCGGACCAGCAGGTCCGGGTTCCACGCCGAAGCCACCGCGGACGCCGTGGGGAAGCACGTTGCCGGGATGGAGCCGCCCAGGCCGACGTGGTCGCCTTCCCCGGGTTGCGCGCGGAGCCCGTGCGGGCCGTCAGAGACCATGATCTTGGGAATTCCGAGCCGGTCCACCGGGGCGGTGTACCAGAAGGACGAGCCGCTGGTCAGGGCGGCCTTCTCCTCGAGCGTCAGCTCGGCGAGCAGGTGGTCGATGTCGAGCATGGTCACCTCACCTTCTTGATCGGCAGGACGATCAGGGCACCGAGCAGCGCGGCGGCGCCTGCAGTGTAGAGGAGCAGGTCGTAGGTCTGGTTGGTGGCGCTGTGAATGCCGAGCAGCGCCGCGCCGATCAGCAGGGCCACGGTCTGCGGCAGCGCGTTGGCCATGTTGAGCACGCACAGGTCCTTGCCGGACTCGTCCGGGTGGGGCAGCACGTCAACGACCAGCGCGAGGTCCACACCGACGTAGATCCCGGACGCCACGCCCAGCACAGCCTCGACCACGTAGAAGCCCGTCAGCGTCGAGACGTGCGCCAAGAGCACGGTGCCGACTCCGAACAGGAGTGTCGACCCGGCCACGAGGAACTTTCGTCGACCCGTGGGGTCGGATCCGACATCCACTCCGTCGTTCGCCGGGACTCAGCCTGAGCACCAGGGCCGGCCACCGTCAGGACCGCGGCTCCACTTCCCCACGTTCCCTATAGTGAGACAGGGAATTGCAGGAGGTCGCTTTCCGTCCTAGCGTGGGCACCGGTCATGAGTGCCAGCGCGAAGCCCCGGCTCGCTGGTCGGCAACCCTCCTCGGCGGTGGGGTGCTCCGGGTGAGGACCTGGCCGTGCACCCGTACGGCAAGCGCTGGCAAGGAGGAGCGAATGACCCTGTTGCACACCCGCATCCACGTCGACCTGCATCGCACGGCGAGCGCAGCGTGTCGGCCGTCCCGCACGGCCTGACCCTGCACCGCTACGCCGATTCCCCTGCTCCCGCACTCGACGACGAAGGACCACCCATGCCCCGCAACACCTCCAACCCCCGGCCCCGGGTCAACCTGGCCGAGATCGCCACCCGCCTGGCGGGACAGCGTTCCCTCTGGGAACCCCTCATCGCGTTCGACCCCGTCTCCCGCTACTACGCCCGGCTCGCGGCCGAGTCGAGCTTCGAGGCGTGGCTGTTGACCTGGGTGCCCGGTCAGGGCACGGACTGGCACGACCACGGCGGCAGCGCCGGCGCCTTCGTGACCCTCCAGGGCACGCTGACCGAGGAGCACGCGACCGTCAGCCCCTTCGCCGCTCCGAGGATCGTTCCCGGCGCTCGGGAACTGACGACGGGCACCTTGCGCGCGTTCGGGACGAAGCACCTGCACCGGGTCACCAACCACACCCTGGAGCCCGCGGTGAGCCTGCACGTGTACTCCCCCGCCCTGGTGGAGATGAACGCCTACGTCCCGGACGGCGCCGAGCTGAGGCTGGTCAGGTCCCAGCTGGTGGGGGTGGACTGGTGACTGCCGATTCGATCGCCGACGCGCTCGACCGGCTGTCGGTCCAACGGCGGAGCATCGACTCCGTGCTCGCCGACGCCCGATCCCGGCTGCAGCGGATGACCGCCACGGAGGCGATCGCCGCCCGCGATGCCGGCGCGGTCGTGGTGGACATCCGCCCAGCCGCGCAGCGTGCGGCGGAGGGCGGGCCCGACGACGTCCTGGTCATCGAACGCAACGTCCTGGAGTGGCGCTTCGACCCTGCCAGCGACGCCCGGTTGCCGATCGCTGACTACAACCTCCACGTCATCGTGCTCTGTCAGGAGGGGTACACCTCGAGCCTCGCCGCCGCCGCCCTGCAGGACCTCGGCATCTGGCGGGCCACCGACGTGATCGGCGGCTGGGCCGCCTGGCGCAGCGCCGCCGCCGGAAGGGGCTGAGGTCGGGCCGGCCGATAGGGCGTGCGCCGCTTCGGGTTGGCGGTGTATCAAGGAAGGCAGTGCGGCCTGGTCAGCTGGCTCGGTCGCCCCGATGACCCGCGGATCTCTCTCAGATCCGGACCGGACCGCGAGGGGTAGCTGTGACCGCATTCCCGCAGGCGAAGCCACTGGTCGTCCCGCCGGGCGCGCGAGCGTCGGTGCTCGCCGTGGGGATGGGCGAGCTGAGGCCCGGCGCCGTCCTCCAGGAGCTCCCCGATGCCTGACCGTCCGGAGTCGCGCGCCCCGGTCAGCGGGCCCCTGTCGGCGGAGACCGTCGCGCAGGACCTGGAACGCGCACGGTCCCGCACCGGATGGCTGACCGACCTGGACGAGTCCGAGCTCCGCTCGGTGCACAGCCCGATCATGAGCCCCCTCGTCTGGGACCTGGCGCACGTGGCGCAGCAGGAGGAGCTCTGGCTGCTCCGCCGTGGCCGGCCGGACCGGCCCGGGCTCTTGCCTGCCGAGGTCGACCGACTGTACGACGCGTTCGAGCACCCGAGGGCGACCCGGTCGCGGTTGCCGCTGCTGCCCCCGGTCGAGGCCCGCAGCTACGGCCGGGAGGTGCGCGCGCGGGTCCTCGCCGAGCTGGACAACGCCACCGACCTCCACCCGTTCGCGATGGTGGTGCAGCACGAGGAGCAGCACGACGAGACGATGCTCGCCACCCTCCAGCTGCGCCAGGGGCCACCGGTGATCGAGGCCACGGCAACTCTCCCGGCCGGTCGACCCGCAGCACGGGACGCCGTCCTGGTCCCTGGCGGCGAGTTCGTCCTCGGCGTATCCACCGCCCTGGAGCCCACCGCGCTGGACAACGAACAGCCGCCGCACGTGGTCGACGTGCCGGGGTTCTGGATCGGGCGGTTCCCGGTGAGCAACGCCGACTGGCAGGAGTTCTGCGGCGCCGGCGGCTATACCGAGGCCCGCTGGTGGTCTCGCCGGGGGTGGCAGCACCGGTCGGAGGCCGGCCTGGTGCGTCCGATGTCGTGGCACCAGGACGGGACCCGGACCCGCTTCGGCCGGCGGGAGGAGATCCCGGCCGAGGAGCCTGTGCAGCACATCACCTTCTTCGAGGCCGAGGCGTATGCGGCCTGGGCCGGTGCGCGGCTGCCCACCGAGGTCGAGTGGGAGAAGGCGTGCGCCTGGGACCCCGCCGCCGGACGCCGCCGTCGCTGGCCCTGGGGCTCGGCCGACGTCACGCCGGCCCTGGCGAACCTTGGCGGCCATGCCCTGCGGCCGGGACCCCTCGGCGCCTACCCGGCGGGGGCCTCGGCGTACGGGGTGGAGCAGCTGATCGGCGACGTCTGGGAGTGGACCTCGTCGGACTTCCAACCGTGGCCCGGCTTCCAGCCGATGCTGTACGCCCAGTACAGCGCCCCCTTCTTCGGTGGCGACTACCGGGTGCTGCGCGGCGGCTCCTGGGCCGTCGCCCCCTCGACCATCCGGCCGTCCTTCCGCAACTGGGACCATCCCTACCGCCGGCAGATCTTCAGCGGACTGCGGCTGGCCTGGGACGCCTGATGTGCCGCCACCTCGGCTGGTTCGGTGCGCCCCGCACGCTGTCTGCGCTCGTCCTGGAACCGGAGCACGGTTTGCTGCGCCAGTCCTGGCAGCCTCGCCACCAGCAGCACGGCACGCTGAACGCGGACGGCTGGGGAGTCGGCTTCCACCCCGACCCTCAGCCCGGCCGGCCCGACCTGCCCGTACGTTGGCGGTCGGACCGCCCGCTGTGGAGCGACACCTCCTTCGCGGCGGTCGCCCCGCACCTGAGCTCGAGCCGTGTCGTCGCCGCCGTGCGGTCGGCAACGGCCGGGATGCCGGCGGACGCCAGTGCGGCCGCGCCCTTCCTCCACGACGGCTGGCTCGTCTCGCACAACGGCGTGGTGGACAGGGCGGCGGTCGGCCCGCGGCTGGACGCCGAGTCCAGCTGCGACTCCGCCCTGCTCGCGGCCCACGTGGTCGGCCAGGGCGTCGACCGCCTCGACCACACTCTTGGCTCCCTTGCGGCGGCCGACCCTGGCGCGCGGCTCAACCTGCTCCTGCTCGGACGGGACCGGCTGATCGCGGTCGCCTGGGGCGACACCCTCTACCTCCGCTCCGACCCCGACGGCGTGCTGCTGGCGAGTGAGCCGGACGAGACGAGCGGCTGGCGGCCCGTTCCGGACCGGCACGTGGTGGAGGTCGGCGGGTGGGGCAGCACGATCCGAGCAGTGGAGGAAGCGTGAGCGACGGCGACACCGCCGTCGGGGGCGTGCTGCGCTCTCCCGACCTGCGTCGGGCACAGCTCGTCCGCGACGTCCAGGCCGGCTTGGGCGCCCGGCCACGGACCCTTCCCTCGATGTACTTCTACGACGCCCGTGGCAGCGAGCTCTTCGACCAGATCACCCGGCTTCCGGAGTACTACCCGACCCGGACCGAGCGGAGCATCCTCCTCGCGCATGCCGAGGATATCGCCGCAGCCACCCGCGCCGAGCTGCTCGTCGAGCTCGGCAGCGGGACGTCGGAGAAGACGCGGCTGCTGCTCGACGCCCTGACGGCCCAGGGCTCGCTGCGTCGGTTCGTCCCCCTCGACGTCGACCCGACGGTTCTGGCCGACGCTGCCGGCCAGCTGCGGGCCCGCTACCCGGGACTGCGGGTCGAGCCCGTCGAGGCGGACTTCCAGCAGCCGCTGCCCCGAATCCTCCACGAGGGGCCGCGGCTCGTCGCCTTTCTGGGCTCCACGGTCGGCAACCTCACCCCGCAGCAGCGGCAGCGGTTCCTCCGCGGGATCGCGGACCAGCTGAGGCCCGGCGACCACTTCCTGCTGGGCGTCGACCTGGTCAAGTCGCCGAGCCGGCTGGTCCCTGCCTACGACGACGCGGCGGGGGTCACCGCGGAGTTCAACCGCAACCTGCTGCAGGTTCTCAACGCCGAGCTCGGAGCTGACTTCGAGGTCGAGGCCTACGAGCACGTGGTGCGCTGGAACGCCGCCGAGGAGTGGATCGAGATGTGGCTGCGAGCACCCACGTCGGTGACCGTCGAGATCCCCGGCGCCGGCCTGGTTCTTCGGCTCCACGCAGGAGAGGAGATCCGGACCGAGATCTCGGCCAAGTTTCGCCGCGACCGCTTGACCGCAGAGCTCGCGTCGGCCGGCCTCGAGGTGGTCGACTGGCTGACCGATCCCGCCGAGGACTTCGCACTGACCCTGAGCGCCCCGAACAACGGGGATGCGCCCAGCTGAGCGGTGGGCAATGCGCGGTATTGGCCGACTGGCACCGGTGTGAAGACATGCGGCGGACAGGAGCTGCGGGCGCGCAGAACGGGCGAAGGTGTGGCGGGCCTCGCCCCGCCACACCTCACCCGGGAATACCGTCAGGCGGCTCGATCAGTCGTCGTCACCGCCGTGATGTTTGTGGTCTTTTTCGTTGTAGACGGTGACCTTGACGTAGTTGTCGTCGCTGTCGAACTTGCACCTGTCATCGCTGCGCTTATAGGCGCCGTCGCTGCACTTGATGTACTTGAACTCGTAGCCCTTCGCGTCGTCCTCCCACACCTTGAACTTCGGCTTGTCGTAGTCCAGCTCGACCCTCTCGCACCGGCCGTCGCGGACCCGAACGGACGCGTAGTCCTTGTCGGTCTTGACGTGAATCGTGAACTTGGTGTCGTGGTCACCGTAGGTGTAGTCCTTGTGGTCGTGGTCTTTCACGACCTTGCAGACCTTGATGTGCACCGACTCGTCGTCCTCGTGATGGCCACCGTACGAGGTGGCCATCGCTGGTGAGGCGCTCGATGCTGCAACCACCGCCGGCAACGCCATCACCATTGCAGTTTTGCGCAGCACTGTACTGATCATGAGAAACTCCCCGGTTCTCGAAACGTTCGCAAGATGCCCATTTCGGGCGAATGGTCAGCCGCTGCGAGGCCGACTGGCATAGATGTCAGCGGGGCTAAAAGATTTCGCTGAACAATCGAACGGTAAATCGCGGGAAAACGTGAGTCAAGGCTCGAGACCAATTCGTTGTGAGTTACTTTCCTGCTTGTACTGTATTGCTGTGGTCAATGTTCAACCTGGGCCTCCGTCACCGTCCTGAGCCGGGCAACGGACCAGACCCTTGGCTGGGAGTCACCCACCGTCTCGTACCTGCAGGCTGTGCTGATCGGCGTCCGCAGCCTCCCCAGTTCTGGGGGTCCTGGACCCCCTCCGTCTGGGTTGGGGTGGTCGGGCGCGCCACAGCGAGAGTTCTCGTGCTCTGCTCCAACGGGGGGTGGAGGACAGCACGAAGGACTGGAATGACCTTGATCAACCGCAGCCACCGATGGGCAGCCGCTGATGTGGTGAGACCGACCGGACAGGAAGCCGCTCCGGGGGCCTCCGCGAAACGAGCACGGAGCCGATCGCGGCGGTCGCAGCGGGCCGTCGCCGGACTCGCTGTGGCAGCGCTGCTGCTCACCGTCGGCACGAACGCCCTCGCCGACACCAAGATCACCAAGACCAACCCCGGAAAGCTCGCCGCCGTCGGTCCCGTCAACAGCGTCGACGGGTTTCCCTCCTGGTACGGAGACAGCAACGGACTGAGGCTCGAGCCCTGCCTCGACGGCGACAACCCGCTCTGTGGCTTCCTGCCCGGCGACATCCCGGACGACAGCCAGCCCATCTCTTTCCCGGACAACTTTCCGGAGGAGTTCTTCTACCAGCTCGTCGGCAGCGAGCTCGACCTGCCCGGCGGCGGCCGAGCGGTGCTGACGCTCGGACTCGAGGCCGCCTTCGCCAACGGTCCCGCCGAGGTGGGCCAGCAGGTGGTCTTCGCCCGCACCCGCATCGTCGTCAAGGGGGCTCCGGCGAACCAGACCCTGACCTTCACCCACCCCTTCGGCGCCGCCACCATCGACACCGATGGCACCGGGGCTGGTCGGCTCGTCAACGACGTGTCGCCCGCCATCGGCAACTTCACCCTGGCTCTGGGCGGGAACTTCGGCCCCTTCCTGAAGTGGACCGAGGGTGCTCCCGAGGGCTACGTCGGCAACCCGGATGTGGCGCACGCCGTCACCGGCAGCCCCTTCGACACCAACTACTTCGCGGTGACCGGCGGCGGCCTCGACCTGAGGACGACTGATCTGACGATCACGGGCAAGATTGCGACCAACACCGGCGTCACCGGGGACAAGGCCGTCGTTACCGAGACGGATCGGGGCACCTTCCTCGACGTCTTCGCAACCAGCAAGAGCACCCAGCTCGAGGTGGACAAGGGCGACGGCTACGGGCGCACCCCCATGACGAATGACGCGGACTCCGACCGCCACTACGCCCGGATCAGCCTCGACGGGGCCCGGCCCAGCAGCGTGACCGTCCGCAACCTCAGCGACAAGCCGGTCTCCACCGCCAGGATCGCGCTGGCCGACGTGACGGTCACCGAGGCCAGCTATGACGGCGCGAAGCTCACCGTCAAGGCCAGCGGGCCCGGCACGCTCACCGTGGAAGGGATCGGCAAGCTCGACTCGGATGGCTCCGGTCAGTTCACCTTGGCGGCTCCGCCGGCCAGTGTCAGCGTCAAGTCGTCCTCCGGGGCCCCGGTCAGCTACCCGGTGTCCATCACGGGCGGAGAGGCGACGCCTCCCGGCCTGGACCCGGTGACGCCGGGCGACGGTGGGCCGGTGAACGACAACACCCCGGACAACCCCGACCTCCCGCTGGTGGCCAAGATCGCCGAGGTCAGCCCGGCACTGTACGGCGGGACCCTCACCCTCGACGGCACTGGCTCCACCAACGCCAAGACCTATGCCTGGACCCAGACCGGCGGGCCCGCAGCGGTGATCACCGGCGGGGACACCGCCAAGCCGACCGTCAAGCTCCCCCTCTACCCCGTCGACCCGAAGACCCGGACGGTCCCCGACAGCTGGCGCCAGCCGATCACCTTCGCGCTGACGGTCACCGACGCCCGGAACCAGACGAGTGCGCCCGCCACGGTGCAGATACCGCTCAAGCGGGACACCGTGACCATCACCGCAGGTGCTCGGCACCGGCTCGGGACGGAGCTGCGGATCGACGGCACGTCACTCATCGACGGCGCCGCGAGCGTCCTGACCCCAGCCACCAAGGTCGTCATCTGGGACACCACGCCGGGCAACAACCGGACGGAGGCCCTCGGTACGCCGAACGTCGACACCCTGGGCGGCTGGACCCTGAAGCTGAAGCCGGGTCCGACGGGGCAGGTCACCAGCGTGAGCGTCCAGTCCAGCCGAGGAGGTAGCGCCAGCGGCACGGTGGCTACCCGGTAGCGGCAGTACGAGAGAGCGGGGGTCCACCACCACGGTGGACCCCCGCAGTCACTCCGCCCGCGCAGCGAGGACCGGCAGCTCCGCTCGGACCGTGGTGCCCCGGCCGATGGCCGAGGTGACCACGAGCTCTCCGCCGACGCTCTCCACCCGGTCGGTCAGCAGCCGCAGCCCCAGGTGACCCTCGGCGCGGCGGTCCAGGTTCGCCGGGTCCACGCCGACCCCGTCGTCCGCGACCACCAGCCGGATCCGGGCCTGGTCGGGCCGGTGGCCATCCTCGACGCTGAGGTTGACCCGCACGGTCCTGGCCTGCGCGTGCTTGCGCACATTGGCCAGCGACTCCCGAGCTACCTGGTAGAGGATCGCGGCACCTTCCTCACTGAGCTCCGGCACCTCGGCCAGGTCCAGCTGCACCTCGATCCCCTCCTCCCGCAGCCCACTGGCCAGCGTGACGATGAACTGGTCGACGTTCCTGCTGTGCAGGTCGGGCGGGTAGAGGTCCGTCATCAGCCCGCGCAGGCTCACGATCGTCCGTTGTAGCGCCTCCTGCACCCGCGCCATCAGCGAGGCGTGCCGGTCCACGACGCTGGGGGCGACAGCGCCGAGGGCATAGCTGATCCCCGCGAGGTCCTGGATGGGCCCGTCGTGGAGGTCGGCCGCGAAGCGCACCCGCTCGCGGTCGGAGATGGTCAGAGCGCGCTCCAGCAGCCGCGACCGGTCCTGCTCGTGCCGCTTGATCCGGCGGGCGAGCGAGACGGCGATCGGGATCTGGACCAGCTGGAGGGCGAGCAGAGGGATGAGGACGAGCGGAAGGGCCTGCCGAAGCAGGCGGTTGGCCAGCCGGTCCACCTGGTCGTAGTCGAAGTAGGCCTCGAACACCATCGGCGGCTCCCCGGTCACCCGCAGCGGCGTGTACACCTCCACGAACCGGTTGGGCCCGGTCGGCTTGGGCGGTGGGCCGTCGCTCGGCGGGGCGGAGGTGGGCGCGTGCGCCTCGGGCTCCTCCTTCTCGAAGTCGGAGACGGTCTTGCCGGCGAGCGCCTCGTCCAGGTGCTCGGGAGGCGGCAGATGCTTGCCGATGTCTTCGCGCTCGTTGCTGTACAGCACCACAGCACCGGCCGACCAGACGGTCACCTCGGTGAGGTTGCCCTCGGCCATCCGCGTCGTCACGGCATTCTGTAGCGCGGCGACCGACCGGGCGTCCCCGGAGCGGTAACCCTGCCACAGCGGCCCGACCACGAAGTTGGCCATTCCCTGCGCCATCCGCTCGGAGTTCTGCAGGGCCTGGGCCTTGGCCACGGACTGGCAGGCGAATACCGCTCCCACGCCGATCAACCCGATCACCAGGAACCCGAAGCCCATCAGCGACGCGAGCTCGCGGCGGGTGCCGGCACGGAGGCCCCGGACCCGCCGATTCCGGCTCCTCATGGGCTGACGAAGGGCGGCCACCGAGAGGCGCGTCCCCCTGCCTTGATGCGGCCGCTCACCCGTTGCTCGGCGCCCACCCTCTCGATGTCCGCCCCACTGCCGCCGTCCGTCTCGAGCCGGACCCGCGCATGACCGTCTGGACCGTTCGACAACTGTCCCCCCTAGAACGTGTCGCTCCACAATGAACTTAGAACGGGGACGGCGCCACCGGGATAAGAAGTAGAAAATCCCACCGGAACCGGTGGGGAACGTTCAGGCGGCGTCAGGCTCCCGAGCGGGGCCGGAACGAACGCCGGCTGACCTCCGGACCCAGAGTGAGGGCGGTTCCGGGCGGAATCTCACGCCAGACACCCGGCAGGTCCACCAGGGGCTCCGACACCACCACCCGGGTGTCGTCGGGAAAGTGCCCCAGCCGCTCGTTCTCCGGATACAGCAGGCGCACCGACTGCGCATCCTCGCTGACGAAGAGGCTGTTGACGACCGGCCCGCTGGCGTAGCGAGCGGCATAGAGGGTCTGGCCGTCGGTCAAGCCGACCGTCATCTGCAGCGGGTTGTCGACCCCCCTGGCGCGCGCGCTGGTCTCCACGAACCCGGCCATCTGCTCCAAGGCACCGATCGGATCCTGCTCGAGACCGAACGTGAGAGCCAGATGGAACATCAGCTCGGAGTCCGTCGAGCCCTGGATGTTGCCGAAGATCTCGGGATTCACCGCGAACAGGAGGTCGCGACGGAGCCGCTCGAACTCGGCGATGTAACCGTTGTGGACGAACAGCCAGCGCCCGAAGCGGAAGGGGTGGCAGTTGCTCTCCTGCACCGGGGTGCCGGTGGCGGCGCGGACGTGGGCCAGGAACAGTCCGGACTCGATCTCGGTCGCCAGCTCGTGGAGGTTCGCCTCCCCCCAGGCGGGGTCGGCACTCCGGAAGAGCGCCGGGACGGGTCGACGCCCGTACCAGCCGAGACCGGTCCCGTCACCGTTGGGCACAGCCATGTCCGGTGCATGCCGTCGGCTCTGTTCGATCAGGGAACGCTCGGGCTCATACAGCAGCTCGGCGGGACGGATCGGGCTTCCGACATAGCCGAGCCACCGACACATGGCTTCGTCCTTCCTCCGACGGTCCCACTCATCCTGGCAGTCGGCCTGCCGGGAAGGTACCCCTCGCGGCTGAGCCGGCGGCGCTCATTGCAGCGCGGACGTCAGCCGCATCAGGTTGTCCAGCACCTGGTCCCGACGCGGTCGACCCACCCAGTCCTCCAGCAGCACCTGCCGGCTCTTGGACCGGTAGTCGTCCTCGACGGCGCGCATGGCCGTCGTGAACGCTGCCCCGTGCACCAGCACGGACAGCTCCATGTGCAGGCTCAGCGAGCGGATGTCGAGGTTGGACGAACCGATCACCGCGACGTCGTCGTCGATGCTGAGGTGCTTGGCGTGCAGGATCGTGGGCGTCCGGTAGAGGTAGATCTTGACTCCCGCCCGGAGCAGCTGCTCGTAGTAGGAGCGTTGGGCGTGGAAGACCATGAACTGGTCTCCGGTCTCGGACGCGAACAGCTCGACGTCCAGGCCGCGTGAGCCGGCCGTCACGAGGGCCATCTGGATGGTCTCGTCGGGCACGTAGTAGGGGCTGGTGATACTGATCCGATGGCGCGCGTTCTGGATCAGGGCGGCGAACAGCTTCAGGTTGTTGTCGTTGTCGAAGCTGGGCCCGCTGGGCAGGATCTGGGCGTCGAGGAGCGTTCCGTCGAGGTCGGGCCGGACGGGTGAGGTGTCCAGCGGGAGCAGCTCGCCGGTCTCGCTGTACCAGTCGGTGATGAAGACGGCGTCCAGCTCACGCACCGTCGGGCCGGTCAGCCGGACCATCAGCTCGTGCCAGTGCAGGCCGAGCTTGAGGTTGCCCTTCCGGTGGTAGTGGTCGCTGACCAGGTTCTGCGAGCCGGTGAACCCCACGGTGCCATCCACCACCACCAGCTTCCGGTGGTTGCGCAGGTCCGGTCGGCGCCAGCGGCCCTTCAGCGGCTGCAGCGGCAGCATCGGTCGGTAGTGGGCGCCCATCTCCGCGAACCGCTGGAGAGTCTCCTTGCGGTGCGGGTACATGAACTGCGCGACGTGGTCGGACAGGACCCGGACGTCGACGCCCCGTCGGCACGCCCGATCGAGGGCCGCCATCACCGGCTCGGTGGCGGTGTCGGCGACCAGGATGAAGAACTCGACGTGCACGAACTGCTCCGCGGCGTCGATGGCCTCGGCCATGGCCTCGATGGATCCGAGATAGTCCTCGATCAGCTCGGCGGAGTTGCCGCCCACCATCGGCAACGAGCCGAGGTTCCGGTTCATCGTCACCATCGATGGCAGCCAGCTCGGCCACTCGTCCCGGTGCCCGACCCAGTCCAGACCCTCGGTCCTGGCCAGGATCGCGTCGGTCACCTGCTGCTGCTTCGCGCGACGACCCGCCGGCAGCTTCCCGAAGCCGACCAGCAGGAAGAAGATGATCCCCAGGACGGGCACGAAGATGACGGCCAGGATCCAGGCGATCGCTGCGGACGGCTTCCGGTTGGCCGAGATCAGGACCGCGGCCACCAGCACGAGCAGGGTATGGGCGGCGACCAGCCCCAAGCTGAGCGCCATCGGTCGCCTCCACTCTCGGGCCGAGCTGCTGACGTCCGGACGGATGGCGCGGCCTTCCTCCTGGCCGCCGGGCAGGGTTAGCAGGCATCCTCCTCGGCCGGCCACCGGCTGGCTATCACCCAGGAGAGGTGAGCCCCAGCCGGGACAGCCAGGGCCCGGACGTCGTGCATCACGACACGTCGGACGAGGACCGGACAACCGGTTGGTCATCAAGACCCCCTCTGGCACGATGCCTGCATGTCCGTCACCTTCAAGCGCCGACTGCTCGGCCTGCTGCCTCGTCTCGGCGTCCAGGTTCTCGACCTGAGCCCGGGTGTGTCCGTCCTCAGTCGCCGGAAGGACGTCCGCACTGACGACCTCGGGGAGGGCGCCTCGCTGGTCCTGCGTGGCCGGACCAGCGTCCAGGTTCTCGACCTCGGCCCCGGTGTGTCCATCCTCAGTCGCCGGAAGGACGTCCGCACCGACGACCTCGGGGAGGGCGCCTCGCTGGTCCTGTCGGGCCAAACCCACCGCGTGGCGAAGGTCGGTCCGGACTGCCGGATCGTGGCCCCCGAGACCATGTTCCGGAAGGAACGGGCCAAGCGCGACAAGGCGCTCTCGGACTGGCTGTTCCAGCAGCACCTGAGCGATGTCCTGCGGCGGTACCGGGTGGACTGCGTCGTCGACGTGGGTGCCAACAAGGGGCAGTACGTCCGGATGCTGCGACGTGCGGGTTACCAAGGTCGGGTCATCAGCTTCGAGCCGGTCCCGGAGATGTTCGACCAGCTCGCCGCTGCGGCCGCGGACGACGACCTCTGGGACGTCCACCAGGTGGCGCTGGGCCGAGAGGACGGCGAACTGCAGATGAACGTGGTGCCGGGGACGCTGAGCTCGTTGCTCGCCCCGACCGCATTCGGCAGCGCCCGGTACGAACGGCTGCGGGAGGCGACGACGGTCCCGGTGCCGGTCCGGCGACTGGACGAGATGCTCCCCGAGATCACGCCCGCCGAGGGCGGACCGTCCCGGATGCTGCTCAAGTTCGACACCCAGGGCTTCGACCTCGAGGCGTTCGCCGGGGCGAGCGGAATCCTGGACAAGGTCGTCGCGCTTCAGTCGGAGGTGGCGCTGATGACGATCTATGAGCACATGCCCCGGATGCAGGAATCGCTCTCGACGTATGAGGCGGCAGGCTTCGAGGTGACCGGGCTCTATCCGGTCAGCCGGGAGGCCCGGACGGGGCGGGTGCTCGAGTACGACTGCATGATGGTGCGCGCGGACCGTCTTTGACCCCTCCGGACGTGCCTGGCGGGCGCGACGGGGTCAGGTGCGGAGGGTGGCCAGGACGTCGTCGAGCACCGCGCCTCGCGGCCGGCCCTGCTCCACGAACCACTCCCGACCGAGGACCCGGCGAAACAGCGGGCGTGGCAGCTTGAGGAGCAGCGCCAGGGTCCGGGCTCCCTCCGCCGAGGTCGCCTGGCTGACGTGAGCCAGCATGGCGCGGCGCTTTTGGTCGGTGAACGGGCCGACGTCCACCCGGTGGGTGATGTCCTCCGACGCTGTGTACGCCCGGTCGTAGTCCGCGAGCTTCACCTCGGGCAGCAGCCTCGGCGTGGCCGCGACGACGCGGACGAGGGGGCGGATCACGGCTCGGTCGACGGTGGCCTCGAGAACCACCGGTGTCCCGGCCAGCCGGGCGGCATGGCTCCCCGCGCGGTGCACCTGCCGGTGGTCGGGATGGCCGTAGCCCCCGGCAGGGTCATAGACGGTGAGGGCGTCGGCCTGCTCCCGCTCGAGGAGGGCGACCAGCGGGGCCGCAGCGTCTGCCGGCGGGAGCCTGCTGAAGGCGTCGACGGGGGCGCTCGTCCGCCAACCGGAGTCGACGAAGCCGAACGGCACGACGGCAGCGCAGCCCAGGACGGCGGCGGACGCCTCCAGCTCGAGCATCCGGCGTCGGTCGAGGCCTCCCCGGTGGTGCTCCGCCGCCGCCAGACCGGCACCGCCGCTCGTGGCTACGGCCAGGACGACACGGTGCCCTTCGGCGCTGAGGCGGGCAAGCGTGCCGCCCGTGAAGAGCACCTCGTCGTCGGGATGGGCGTGGAACGAGACGATCGTGAACGGCACCGCGTCAGGATAGAGAGGGACCGGTCACGCTCAGGTTGGTCACAGCCCCGGTGGGCCACGGTGGGTCTCCGACAGCCTTTCACCGGGAGACGATGCACGTGCGCGCGAGGGTCCGGTTCGCCGTGTCGACAGGAGTGGCTGTGGCCGCCCTGAGCCTGCTGGTGGCCGTCCCGTCCAGCGTCGGCACGAGCTGGGCCAGTGTGCTGGGTGCGTTCCAGGCGCTCCCGGTCCTCACCGTCGGCGTGCTCGCCACCATCTGGATCGCCGGTCTCACCTGCAACTCGGTGGCGTTGACGGCGAGCCTGCCCGGCCTCACGACACGCCGTGCCCTCACGCTGAGCCTGAGCGGGAGCGCGGTCGCGAACCTCCTGCCGCTGGGTGGGGCAGCGGGAGTCGGACTGAACTACGCCATGACGCGGAGCTGGGGGTTCAGCCGAGGGAGCTTCGCCACCTACACCGTCACGAGCAATGTCTTCGACGTCGGGTCCAAGCTGACCGTCGTCGCGGCCGCCAGCACCATCCTGCTGGTCGGCGGGGACGTCCCGGTGGTCCACGCCGGTGCCACCGCCGCCCTCGAGGTACTGGTGGCGCTGCCGCTGCTCGGCCTGGTGCTGCTGCACCCCCGCAGCGCCGCTCAGCTGGGCCGGGTGCTGGACTTGTTGGCTGCGGCGGCCGGCCGGCTGGTCCGACGGCCGCTGCGCACCGGACTCCACGAGCGGCTGCCCGCTCTCTCGGCCGCAACCCTCGCCCTGATCCAGCGGCGCTGGGGAAGGCTGACGCTCGGGACGGTCTCCTACGCGGCTCTGCAGGCCGTCCTCCTGTGGGGATGCCTGCACGCCGCCGGACTGGATCTCGACGCCGCCAGCCTGGCCGGCGCACTGGCGGTGGATCGGCTGCTGACCCTGCTGCCGCTCACCCCCGGGGGCTTGGGCATCGTCGAGGGCGGCATGGCAGCGGCGCTGACCGCGATGGGCGCGGCCAGCGGCCCGGCCGTGCTGGGGGTGGTGCTCTACCGCGCCTTCACCTACCTGGCCGAGATTCCCGTCGGCGGTGCCACGGCCGTGGTCTGGTCACTCCGGCGCCGGCACGCCGACCGGCTGAGCCGGGCCTCCTCCCGTCCAGCCGTGGCGGCGGGCAGCTGATGCGCATCCTCCATGTCTCCGACTGTTACCTGCCCCGGACCGGGGGTATCGAGCTGCACGTCCGCGACCTGGCGGCCCGTCAGCGGGCGGCCGGGCTCGACGTGACGGTGGTGACGGCGACGGCCGGCCCCCAGCCGGCCGAGGCCGTGGTCCGGCTCCCGGGCGTCGGCACCCTCCCGCAGCCGCGGGCCCTCACCGAGCTGAGCCGGATGATCCCGTCCGGCGGATACGACGTCGTGCACGCGCACTCCTCGCTGGTCTCGCCTCTGGCCCGTCAAGCCGCACGGGTGGCGGGCGCGACCGGGACGCCCGCGGTCGTCACGATGCACTCGATGCTGCCGTCCGGTTTCGCGGCGCGGGCGCTGGGAAGCCTCGCGCCTGCCCCGTCGCCCGGCGTGGTCTGGACGGCTGTCAGCTCGGCTGCTGCCGCGTCGCTGCAGGTTGTGCTGAGGGGATCCGACGTCTCGGTGCTGCCGAACGGCGTCGACCCGCAGGACTGGTCTCCCCGGGAAGGGCCCCCGCTCCCCCACCCCCTCACGCTCGTCTCGGTGATGCGGACGGCGCGACGCAAGCGACCGCTCCAGCTTCTCGACATCCTCGCCTGGATTCGGGACGCGGTGCCCGCTGCGGAGCCGCTCCGGGCCGTCCTCGTCGGGTCCGGCCCCTTGGACGGCGCGATCCGGCGCAAGCTGGCCGCGACGGGGATGGACCGCTGGGTGAGCCACGCCGGTCAGCTCGACCGCACCGAGATCCGCGCTCTGCTGCACCGATCCGACCTCTACCTGGCTCCGGCCGAGCTGGAGTCGTTCGGCATCGCGGCTCTGGAAGCACGCTGTGCCGGGCTGCCGGTGATCGGCATGGCGCGCTGCGGCATCCGGGACTTCATCAGCGACGGCGTGGAGGGCTTCCTCGTCGACTCCGACGCGGAGCTGGCGGAGCGGGCGGCCCTGTTGCTCACCGACCGCGTCCGGCTGGCCGAGATGCAGCGGCACAACCGGGCCACCGCACCCGCCATCAGCTGGCCCCACGTCCTCGACCTGCACCAGGAGGTCTATCGGGTCGCCGCTGCCATGGCGGGCCGCTCCGACCAGCGGGAGAGGGTGGCGGCACCCGCGGGCAGCCTGTCGGGCCTGTCCGGTTTCTAGCTCAGTCCGTCCGCCCGGCGCCACCGCGACGTGCGGTGGACCAGCGGCGCGGCAGCGAGGGGACGATGGGCAGTGCGCCGACCCGATAGCGGTGCAGCCAGGGCGCGCTGCTGCGTTCCCGCTCTTCGAGGTCGAGCTGCAGCAGGATCTGCTCGACGGCGGCGAGCACCGAACCCTGCACCATCCACAGGTCGGTCTGCTGGCGCGGGTCCACGTCCAGCAGCGCCAGCTCGGTCAGCACAGCCCGGGTCTCGCGCACGACGTCGAGGGTCTGTTCCAACAGCTCGTCGACCCGGTCCACGTGGCCGCCGCCGAACTCCGCGCTGACCAGGTCACCGAAGCCGCGCAGCGCGTCTCCGACGTCGTCGAGCACCACGGCGAAGGCCCGGCGCAGCTCGGGTCCCAAGGAGAGGTCCGTCCCGTCGTCCGACCCCGGAGCCTCCTTGCCGATGACCACGATCAGGGACCGTTCGGCCGCGAGGCAGCGCTCGAGCCGGTCGAGTGACGCCCGCAGCCCCGGATGCACCTTCGCGGCGGCCAGCGCCCGCGGGTTCAGCCTCCGGCTCTCCTCGACCGTCCGGACGGCGGCTGAGGCGTCGGCGACATCGCGGCCGATCTCCTCGGTCCAGTCCAACCAGGCCCGGACCTCCTCGGGATGAGGTGCCCGGTCGGCCAAGGTCAGCGCCACCTCGTCCAGAAGTGCCGCTTGTGCCCGGGCTACCCGGCGGACCGCGCTGGTGGCCCGGGCACTGGGGATCGAGACCGGCACCAGGAGACTGAACGCGATCCCGACCACAGTGCCGATGAGGGTGTTGGCAACCCGGACCTCCGCGGCGAGGCCGGGCGCGGACACGGCGAGAATCAGCATGGCGCTGATCGGGGCCTCGAGCGACTGCTCGCCCAGCCGGAGCACGTTGGCCAGCACCAGCGACGTGGCGATGACGATCGCGAGGCTCCACCAGGACAAGCCGAACGAGCTGGCGAACCCGACGGCGACGAGCACGCCGGTCAGCACCGCGCCGACGCGGACCAGGCCCATCTGCAGGGTGCCGACGGTGGAGGCCTGGACGACCAGCAGCGCGGTCAGTGGAGCAGTGAGGTCGAGGATCCCGGGTGAGACGGCGTCCGCGACCAGGTAGGCGACCACGGCCGCGATGGTCAGCCGGGTGATCTGGACCGCCACGGGTCCGACGCGCTCGGGAACGGCGGACCAGGACGTCGGGTAGGAGGGCCAGACCCACCAGAGCAGCTGACGAACGCTGGAGCGCGTCCGTGCCCGGAACCGTTCGATCCCCTCAGCCACGGGCTCAGTCTCCACCCCGGGCGTCGGCGGAGCGGTCCCCCTCACCCCGGGCGACACGCGACGGTGCAACCGAACGCAGTTTCGGACGGGAAGGCTGGGAGGATCGGGCTCCGCCGGGCGCGCAGCGCCGTCAGGCCGTCCCGCGACAAGGAGACTCCCGTGAGCTACCCCCGTTCGACCACCTCGTCGACGTCGACGACCACCGACTCCGCGACGCCGGTGACACCCTGGGCGCGTGCGTTCCAGGCGTTCGCGGCGCTGGCCCTGCTGACCGTCCTGTTCCAGTTCGTCACGGCCGGGCAGCTGCTGCCTCAGGGTGGCCCCGCCGGGCTGCACGGAGGCGGAGCCATCGTCCTGCACGTGTTCACCGGACTGGCCGCCCTGACCGCGGTCCTGCTCCGGCGCCGGCACCAGACGGGCACCGGTGTCGCGGCGCTCGCGGTCCTCGTCTTCCTCGCCACCTTCGTGCAGGCCGCCCTCGGCGGTTACGACAGCCTTGCCGTGCACATCCCCGGCGCGATGCTGCTCACGGTCGGCGTGGTCTGGTTGCTGCTGGCGAGCCTGCGCAACAGCCTGCGCTGACCCCGGCTCGTCCTGGCCGGCCGAGTCCGACCTCGGGCCTAGATTGACCCGGGTGCGGATGGCGGCGTAGCGGTGGCCCTCGACCTGGCCGACTGGTTTCTCAGCAAGACCGAGCGCGGCAACGCCCAGACCGTGCTGGACGCGCGCCATCCCGGAGAGGCGGCGTGGTCGACGGGGAACCTGGTGCGGCCCTTGATCCACGGGGCCGACTACTTCGCCGAGCTGTGCGCCCGGATCGCGGCGACGGGACCCGGTGACCTGATCTACTTCACCGACTGGCGGGGGGACCCGGACGAACGGTTGACCGGAGAGCCGGGCAGCGAGGTCGAGACCGTACTCGCCGCCGCGGACCGGCGGGGTGTGGACGTCCGCGGGCTGATCTGGCGTTCGCACTGGGACAAGCTGTCCTTCTCCGGTGCGGAGAACCGGCACCTCGGCGAGCAGCTCCAGCACAACGGCGCCGAGGTCCTCCTCGACATGCGCGTCCGGACCGGTGGTTCGCACCATCAGAAGCTGGTGGTGATCCGCCACCGGGACGGGCCGGAACGCGACGTGGCCTACGTCGGCGGCATCGACCTGTGCCACTCGCGACGTGACGACGCGCGCCACTTCGGGGATCCCCAACCGCAGCCGATGGCGCCGGCGTACGGCCCGCGACCCGCGTGGCACGACGTCCAGGCGGCGATCGCCGGCCCGGCCGTGCATGACGTGGAGACGGTGTTCCGGGAGCGCTGGCTGGACCCGACGCCGCTGACCCGCAACCCGCTGCACCGGCTGCGCGACGCACTCGCCCGCACCGACGTGAGCCCCGACCCGTTGCCCGCCCAGGCACCGCCGCCCCCACCGGTGCCCGACGGGACCCATGCCGTCCAGCTGCTCCGCACCTACCCCAACCTGCGGCACGGACGTGACTACGCCTTCGCCCGCGGCGGTGAGCGCAGCGTGGCCCGGGGCTACAGCAAGGCCCTGGCCCGGGCAGACGAGCTGGTCTACGTCGAGGACCAGTACCTCTGGTCGACGGAGGTCGCCCAGGCCTTCGCGGACAGCTTGCGGCGTAGCCCCGAGCTGCGGGTGATCGCCGTCCTCCCCCAGCTGCCCGACCAGTCGGCGCCGTTGTCCCGCGTCCCGCAGGACTTGGGGCGGGACCGAGCCCTCCAGCTGATCCAGCGGGCGGCCGGGGACCGGGTGGCGTTCTACGGCATCGAGAACCATGCGGGAGCGCCGGTCTACGTCCACGCCAAGGTCTGTGTGATGGACGACTGCTGGGCCACCATCGGCTCGGACAACTTCAACCGGCGCTCGTGGACCCACGACTCCGAGCTGTCGGCGGTGGTCGTGGACACCGAGGGCGGGGACCACTCCGAGTACGCCCGGCGGCTCAGGCTGACCCTCGCCGCCGAGCACCTCGACCGAGACGTCGACGACGGGCGGCTGGGAAGCGTCATGGCGGACTGCCTGAGCGGCAGCGGCATGTTCGACGCCTTCGCGGCCTCCGCCCGTCGCCTTCGGGACTGGCATCTCGGCGGCGAGCTGGGTCCCCGACCCCCCGGTCGGCTGGTCCCGCTGCAGGCAGCCCGGCTGTCCCGACTGAGCCGAGCCTGGGCCACTCCGCTCTACCGGGTGGTGCACGACCCCGACGGACGACCCCGGGCGCTGCGGCGTCGCTCAGCGTTCTGACCGAGCCTGACCTGGGACCATCGCCAGCGGGAGGAGCATCGCTGGTGCTCCGCCCGATCACTGGCAGCGACCGCGCCGGTCGTGCGAGGCTCGGGGGATGAGCACTGTCCGCCCTCACGGCCTGCACCATGTCACTGCCATCGCGACCGATCCGCAGGCCAACGTCGACTTCTACACCCAGACCCTCGGGCTGCGGCTGGTGAAGCAGACGGTCAACTTCGACTCGCCGGGCTCCTACCACCTGTACTACGGCGACGAGTCCGGCAGCCCGTCCAGCCTGTTGACCTTCTTCCCCTGGCCGGGGGTGCCGCAGGGCCGGCACGGCGCCGGGATGATGACCTCCACGGCGTTCAGCGTCCCGGGCAGCTCGCTCGGCTGGTGGCACGAGCGGCTGAAGGCCCTGGAGGTCGACGTCGACGCCCCGACGAGCCGCGACGAGGAAGAGGTGCTGACCTTCCGGGACCCCGACGGCATGGTGATCGACCTCGTCGCCTCCGACGGCGACCATCGATCCGGCTGGGACGGGGTGGCCGACATCCCGGCCGAGCACGCGGTCCGCGGGCTGCGGGCCGCGACGTTGTCCGAGCGTGAGCTGGACCCGTCCGCGACCATGCTCACCGACCTGCTGGGGATGCGGGTGGAGTCGGAGGACGGTGACCGGACGCGTTTCGAGATGGCGGTGGGCGGGGCCGGGGGCATCGTCGACGTGCACGCCGGCGTCCGTGACCGGGGACGGCAGGCGGGCGGCACCGTGCACCACGTCGCCTTCCGGGCACCCGACCTGGAGACGATGACGCTCTGGCAGTCCGAGCTGTTGTCCCGGGGCGTCGCGGTCACCGAGATCTTGGATCGGCAGTACTTCAAGTCCATCTACTTCCGCGAACCCGGGGGCGTGCTGTTCGAGATCGCCACCGACGCCCCCGGCTTCGCCACCGACGAGCCCCTGCTCGAGCTGGGCCGCCACCTCAAGCTGCCGCCCTGGCTGGAACCCAACCGGGAGCAGATCGCGGCCGCTCTGCCACCGCTGCACCTGCCGCCCCAACCCGCGCCGCCCGTTCCGTGACCGGCGGCTCGCTGGAGCGGCCGCACGTCTTCCTGCCGGCCGAGGGCAACCCGGCGGGTCCGCCGCTGCTGTTGCTGCACGGGACCGGCGGGGACGAGCATGACCTGCTGCCGCTGCGCCCGCTGCTGTCCCCGGACGCTGCTGTTCTGTCGCCGCGCGGTTCGGTGCTCGAGAACGGGATGCCCCGCTACTTCCGCCGGCTGGCCGAGGGTGTCTTCGACGAGGACGACCTGTCGCGCCGGGCCGACGAGCTCGCCAGCTTCGTCCGGGCGGCGAGCGAGCGCTACGGCATCGCTCCCGCCTCGCTGGTCGCCGTGGGTTTCTCCAACGGCGCCAACATCGCGTCCGCCCTGATGCTCCGGCACCCCCGGCTGCTGCGCGGCGCCCTGCTCGCGGCCGCGATGGTCCCGTACGCGACGCCGCCGGCCGCGGACCTGACCGGGCTGGAGGTTCTCGTCTCCAACGGCGAGCGGGACCCGATGATCCCGCGGGCCGGCACGCTGCTGCTGGAGGACCAGCTCCGCGAACGCGGCGCTCACGTGACGGACCTGGGGCACCGCGGCGGGCACCAGCTCGACTCCGAGGCGCTCTCCCGGGCGGCGGTCATCCTGCGCGGTCTGGGTGCTGCGGCCGTCGACGGGGTCTGAGGACGGGCGAAGCAGCCGGAACCGCACCGCCATCCGGGGTGGCTGCGGGGGCGGTCGAGGTCGGGGTCCGTACAGTTGCGCGGTCAGCCGGCAGCTCGGCTGCGCCGGCCGTGCCTGGACGGGGTGCGGCCCACGCGAGGGAGGGAGCACCGATGACGCGGGCGGCCGACATCACGGTCGAGGGGCTGGGGAAGACCTATGTCGTCCCCGAGCGCGACGGCGGCATCCGGGCGGCGCTCGCATCGCTCGCCCGCCGGCGGACCCGCAGCGTGCAGGCCGTGGCCGGGGTCAGCTTCCGGATCGAGCCCGGCGAGGTCGTCGGCTTCCTCGGCCCGAACGGCGCCGGCAAGACAACGACGTTGAAGATGCTCTCCGGCCTCCTCTACCCCAGCTCGGGCGAGGGGCGCGTGCTCGGTCACATACCGTCGAAGCGCGAGAAGGACTACCTGCGTCAGATCACTCTCGTGATGGGGAATCGCAACCAGCTGCAGTGGGATCTCCCGGCGCTCGACTCGTTCGAGCTCCATCGCGCGATCTACCGCTTGCGCCGCGAGGATTTCGTCCAGACGCGCGACGAGTTGATCAGCCTGCTCGACATCGAGGACCTCGTCCGCAAGCCCGTGCGGAATCTGTCGCTGGGTGAGCGTATGAAGGTGGAAGTCGTCGGCTCGCTCCTGCACCTGCCGCAAGTGCTGTTCCTGGACGAGCCGACGATCGGACTCGACGTGACGATGCAGAAGCGCATCCGCGCGTTCATCGCTGAGTACAACCGGCGGCACGGCGCGACGGTGCTCTTGACGAGCCACTACATGGCGGACGTCGTCGCGCTGTGCAAGCGCGTCATCGTCATCCACCACGGACGGATTCTGTTCGACGGGGCCCTCTCCGCACTGTCAGATCGCTTCGCGGCGTACAAGACGATCGAGGTTGATCTGGCCGGCGCATCGACGCCGCTCGACGCCTACGGCGAGGAGATCGAGCGAGAGGGCGACCGCGCGAAGCTGCGAGTGCCGAAGGCGGACACGCCGCGCATCGCCGCGCGGCTGCTCGGCGAGCAGGAGGTCGCCGACCTGACGATCGAGG
>JBJMIS010000063.1:0-10645 GCA_045806705.1 Friedmanniella sp. | reverse complement strand
CTGCTGCACGACGCGATCTCGGCGCTGCTGCAGACCGACCGCCCGCTGTGGACCGTTGACGTCACCGGCCTGACCGTGGCCGACCACACCGGCCTACGAGCCGTCGAGACTGCCTACCGCCGGGTGTTGGTGCACGGCCGGGCGCTGACGCTGCTGGGCGCGTCGTCGGGGCTGCACCGCGCCCTGACCCGGCTGGACCTGGATCACCCCGACCCCGGGGCCGCGGGGCGGCCGTCCGTCGATGCCGGCACGCCCGCCGACTGACCCTGACACCCCCTCCGGCGGCGGCCGGGGCTGTCGAGAACACCCGGTCCGGTCCAGCGCGACCGGGTGGCACGGCTGCGGGCCGGCGGCCCGGACCGCATGCCCCGGGCCCGTGAGCCGGGCCCAGTCGTAGTGCCGGTGGCGCGGCTCGGCTCGGCTCGGCTCGGCTCGTGGAGATGGCATCCCCGTGCCGTTGCGTCGTCTGCCTCGGCCTGCGACGGTTCGGGCAGGCGAGGGCTGAGCAGAAGTGCTCTATGGCGAGCGCGGCCGGCGACACCAACGACGGACACCGCCGCTCCTCGGTGGGTGAGGCGTGCGTGCTGCCCGGGATCACGACCGCGCACCCCCGACGACTGTCGATCTGCCTGTACAGCCCCTCGGTCGATCCTTCCGGGATGGGTGCGCACATGCTCGACCTGGCCACCGAGTTCCGGTCGCGGGCCGACGTGTCCGTGCTGTGCTGGGGAACGCCGGGCGGACACCGGGTCCTCGACCGCGCCGCCGCCCTGGGGGTGGCCACCTGCGCCCTGCCCCACCCGCGCGACCCCGCGTTCGGACAGGTGATCGTGGGCTTCCTCACCGCCCACCCGGCGGATGTCTTCCACATCCACGTGGGCAGCGGCCGGGAGAACTTCGACGGCGCCCGAGCCGCGCGACGAGCGGGCGTGCCGGCCGTCCTGCAGACCCAGCACCAGCCGTGGCTGCTGAACCCGCGCAAACGGGCCTCGTTCTTCCGCGCCGTCGCGCCGGTGGACCGGCTGATCGCCGTCTCCGAGGGGGTGCGGCTCACCCACCAGCGCATCGGCGTGCCCCCCGAGCGGCTGGTCACCGTGCCCAACGGCATCGTCCCCCGAGGACCGGGCCCCGGGCGGCAGGCCGCGCGAGCCGCGCTGGACCTGCATCCCGATCAGCTGGTGGTCATGACCGTGGGCCGGCTGATGGTGCAGAAGGGCCAGCGCTACCTGGTGGCGGCGATGCCGGCCCTGGCGGAGCGGTTTCCGCATCTGGCGGTGGTCATCGTCGGCGGCGGCTACCTGGCCGGGAACCTGGCCCGCCAGGCGGCCGAGCTCGGCGTGGCCGGGTTCCTCCACCTGCCCGGCCACCGGACCGACGCCCGGATGCTCCTGGACGCCGCGGACGTGTTCGTGCTGCCCTCCCGCCAGGAGGGGATGCCCCTGGCCGCGCTGGAGGCGATGGACGCCGGCCTGCCGGTGGTCGCCACCGACGTCATCGGAACGGCGGAGGTCGTGGCCCGCGGGAGGACCGGGACGCTGGTCCCGCCGCAGGACTCACCCGGCCTCGCCGAGGCGCTCGGCGAGCTGCTCGCCGACCCCGACCTGCGGCAGCGCTACGCCGAAGCCGGCCGGCGCCGGTACGTGGAGCACTTCACGGCCCGACGGATGGCGGAGGACACGCTGCGGGTCTACCGGGACGTGCTGGCGGAGGCCGGCGCACCGGTCGGCGGTGCCCGCCATCGTGTCCGGGCGTCAGCTGAGCTGCTCGATGCAGGCGTGGCCACGTCCGGAAGCCCGTCCGCCGCCGACTCCTGAGCCAACAGCACCGTCCGGGCGCCCTGGAGCCGAGGGCCGCCGGGAGGGCCGGTGACGGGGTCGGTGGGTCACAGCTGCAGTTGGTGTTCCTCGCCGGTGAGCCACTCCAGGACCACGATGCTCGCGTCGTCCTGCAGCTGGTCGGCCTGATGGGCCAGGACCCGGCGCATCAGGCGCCGGACGGTCTCCGGCGCCGGGTCGCCGGCGGCGGTGGCGGCGCTGATGAAGTCGGCCAGCCGCTGCTCGCCGAAGAACTCCCCGTCCGGGGAGCGGGCCTCGGTGATGCCGTCGGTGTAGAGCAGCAGCCGGTCACCGGGCTCCAGCCGGGTCTCACAGCAGGACGACTTGACCTCCTGCAGGCCCAGTGGCCGGCTGGGTGGGCAGTGCGGCAGCTCCACGAGGGACGAGCCGCGCAGGATGAGCGGCTCGGGATGGCCGGCGTTGATCCAGCGCAGCCGTCCGGTGTCGACGTCGAGGCGGGCGAGGACGGCGGTGGCGAACTGGCTGCCGGGGAACTGGCCGGCAATGGTGGCGTTGATCGCGGCAGCCATCTCGGGCAGGTCGAGCATGTTGCGGCGGGCGTGGCGGTAGGCGCTGATCGCGACGGCGGCGAGCACCGCGGCCGGCAGGCCGTGCCCGACGGAGTCGAGGACCAGCAGGTCGGCCAGGCTGCCGTTGACCGCGTAGTCGAAGGAGTCGCCGCCGATGTCGTAGGCCGGCTCCAGGCCGCCGGTGATGACGACCCGGTCGGTGCCGAAGGTCAGCGGCGGCAGCAGGTCCCACTGCATCTCGGCGGCCAGGGACAGCGTCTTGCGCCGACGAAGGCGGGAAAAGACGTCGCCGTAGGCGTCGTTGACCACCAGCAACTCGGCAACCAGCGAGACGAAGGCGCGGATGTCGTCGTGGAGGTCGTCCGTCGGCTCGACCGGCAGGATCATCTCGATCACGCCCAGGCGTTCCACTCCGTTGAGCAGCGGCACCCACAATCGGCAGGCGCCCTGGGTGGCAGAGCTGGTGACCATCTCGACCCGCCGGAACGCCAACCCGGCCATCGTTGCCTCGATGGACAGCTCCTGGCGTTCAGGTACCCCACGGCCGGTGAGTGGCAGCAGGGTGACCTGCTCGTAGTCAGCCAGGTAGATCACGGTCTCCCGGACACCCATCGGTAGGGCATGGACGGCCACCGTCGAGCACAGGTCGTCGGCGGCGAGGAGGTGCGAGGCCTCCAGCAATGAACGCAGCGGATCGATCACGAACAGTGCACCCGCCCTCAGGCCGTGAAGCGACGCAGGGTGCCCTCGCGTTAGAGCGACCTCATCCAACCATCGGAGGATCACCTTGCAGGCGCCCTCAGCGACGGGCACCGGAGTCGGTGATGGAGACCCCATCGGATGCGGGAGGCGCCGCCCACGAGCACGGCGATCGGAAGTAGCGACCTCGTGCATGGTTAGCGGCGGGCGGTCGTTGCCTGTTCACGGCGGGTTCGATCACCTGGTGGTGCCGGCCGGGAGAGCTCTCGGTTGGCCGTGGTGCTGGTCGGGTCGTGGGGCTCGTTCCTGGCTGGAGACCAGTCCGGCGACCGCGGGCAGGATCGTGTCGAGCTGCTCTCGTCGGCCGAGGTGACGGGACAGGGCTGGCCAGTTCTTCAGGTGGCTGATGCCGCGCTCGACACGGATCCGCTTGGTGGCGTGGGTCCGGCGTTCGGCCTCGTGCGCCGCGGCGAGGGCGGGTGGGACCGGCAGCTGATTTCTCAGCCGGGCCGGGCGCGGGGTGATGACCGCACCGGCGGTCTGGGCACTCAGGCCCTGGTAGCCGGCGTCTGTCAGCAGGGTGACCCCCGGGGTGCGGGCCAGCAGCTCGACCAGGCCGGCCTGGCGGGTCTGGGTCAGGTCGTGGATGGCGCCCGGCCGGGTCTGCCCGCAGAACAGCAGCCGCCCGTCAGGGTCGGTGATGACCAGCGCCCTGGGCGGTGTTGGCGGGCCTTGCCCAAGACGAACCGGTGTCAGCTGGCCTTGTGGGCCGCCGGGCGGCGCACTCGAACTTCGGTGGCATCCAACAGGCCAAGCTTGCCTGTCCTTCATCCCAGCATGGTCAAGTCGTCGGGCTAACCATGCATGAGTTCGTTAGCGCATGGTCAGGCCGCGACGGGTGAGCACTCGTCGCTCCAGCGGGGCGAAGAGGAGCAGTTCGATTGCCACGCCGACGACCAGGATCAGCGTGATCGAGGTGATCACCAGCGACATCTGGGACAGCTCACGCCCGATGTTGAGTAGCTGACCGAGGCCCTGTCCCAGATTCGGGGAGTAGGTGATCAGCTCGGCGGCCATCAGCGAGCGCCAGGCGAACGCCCAGCCTTGGCGGAGACCACCCAGGTAGCCCGGCAGCGCCGCCGGCAGCAGGACGTAGGCCGTTCGGCCGAGGGTGGACAGCCCGAGCACCCGCCCCACGCGGTCAAAGAGTGGTGGGACCTGCTTCATGCCGCCGAGCAGTCCGTTGGCGATCGACGGCACGGCGCCCAGAAGGACGACGGTGTAGATGGCCGCGTTGGACAGCTGGAACCAGATGATCGCCGCCGGCACCCACGCGACCGACGGCAGGCTCTGCAGGCCGCTGACGATCGGCCCGACGGCGGCCCGCAGCCATCGGCTCCACCACATCGCCAGCCCGAGCAGGCTGCCGATCACCAGCGACATCGCAAAGCCGATCGCGCCGCGGCTCAGGCTCGTCCAGATCGCCTCGGTCGCCCGGCCGTCCTGCACGGTCTCCCAGAACTTCTCCGCCACGTCGGCGGGGGACGGAAGCGCGTAAGAGGGCTTGAGCTCGGCGAGGTAGGCCAGTTGCCACACACCGACGAGGAGGACCAGGAACACGATGGGCGGGAGCACCGACCGGACGAAGACCCGGCCCGGACCCGGCCCGGCGGGGACGTTCGGGGCTGCATCGAGCGCGTCCAGGCCGGCCTCGACGGCGCGGGTCTCCGCGGCGCCCCCGTCGGCGAGGGCCAGGTTTGGTGCCCCGCCGGGGGAGCTACGCCCGCTGCGGGGGAAGTCAGTGGCCATGGCGGCTGATCTCCCGGTGCAGTGCGCGGGTGACCTCGGCGGCGAGCGCGCTCACCCCCGGTGACTCCATCGTCCGCGGCTGCGGGGTGTCGATCTGCCACTCCCGTACCACACGCCCGGGCCGGGAACCCATCAGGACCACCCGCTGCCCGAGCCGGGCGGCCTCCCGGACGTTGTGCGTCACGAAGACGACCGACAGACCCTGCTCGGCCCACACCCGCGTGAGTTCCTGTTGGAGGACATCGCGGGTGATCGCGTCGAGCGCGGCGAACGGCTCGTCCATCAGCAGGACCGAGCTGTCCTGGGCCAGCGCGCGCGCCAGCGCCACGCGCTGACGCATGCCGCCGGAGAGCTCGTGCACCCGCTTGCCGCCGTGCCCATCGAGGTTCACCACGCGCAGCAGCCGCCCGGCCTCGGCCCGCCGCTCCGCCCGACCGACCCCCCGGGCCTTGAGCGCGAGCTCGACGTTGCCCGAGGCGGTGAGCCAGGGCAGCAGCGCCGGCTCCTGGAACATGAGCGCCGGGCGCCTCGCCGAGACCGAGATCCGGCCCGAGGTGGGCTCGGTCAGCCCGGCGATCAGGTTCAGCAGTGTCGACTTGCCGCAGCCGGAGGCTCCGACCAGGCAGACGAACTCCCCGGGGGCGACGGCGAGGTGCACCCCCTCCAGCACGGGTGGACGGCCCCGCTCGAAGACCTGGGACACCTCCTCCACGCACACGGCGGCCGGGAGCGGGGCGGGGGCCAGCCCGACTCCGCCCGGCCGCACCGGAACCTCGGTCGCCGGGTTCAGGGTCACGTCGTCCTCCCTTGTCGGGCTCGGTCGGTGCTCACTCGTCGCCGAGCCCGCCGGCGGACACCGGATCGAGGCCCCGGTCGCGCAGGACGGCGTTGAGGGGTCGCAGGTCGTAGATGCCGGCCAGGTCGACCTCGTCCTCGGTGGTGCCGGCGGCGACGCCGTTCTGGGCCGACTGCTTCAGCGCGGAGGCGATCGGGTCGTAGGTGACCGCCAGTTCGTCCCATGCCCGGTCGAGCACGTCCGCCCCCAGGGCGGAGCCACCGGCGGCTTCCAGTCCCGCGTTCACCGCGGCCTGGGCGCCCTCGGCGTTACTGGCGGCGAACTCCACCGCGGCCACGTGACCGCGCAGCAGAGCCGCGACGGTCTCCGGGTACTGCTCGAGGAACTCCGTGCGCACGATCAGGTGAGTGGTCACGAACTCGCCGCCGGGCCACAGGTCACGCTCGTTGACCAGGACGTGGCCGCCGGCCTCGAGCACCAGCCGGGAGGCGTAGGGCTCGGGAACCCAGGCACCGTCGAGCTCACCGGCCTGGAACAGGTTGAGGACGTCGCTGTTGGCCGTCGGCGCGATCGTCACAGCACCGCCGCCATCAACGCTGTTCTCCAGACCCTGCTCGGTGAGCCAGGTACGCAGGGCAACATCCTGGGTGTTGCCCAGCTGGGGGCTGGCCAGCGTGGCGCCCTGGAGGTTCTCGGGGGAGTCGATCCCCTCCCGGACGACCAGCTGCGCGCCACCGGAGGCGGCGCCGGCGATGATGCGGATGGCGTCGCCGTCGCTTTGTCCGTAGGCGTTGATCGTCGGGCTGGGGCCGATGTAGGCGGCGTCCAGCGCACCGGCGAACAGCGCCTCGACCTCGTCGGGTCCGGCGTTGAAGACCTGCGTGGTCAGCGTCGTGTCACCCAGCTCGTCGGCGAGGTAGCCCTCCTGTACGCCGATCAGCGCGGCGGCGTGAGTGACGTTGGCGAAGTAGCCCAGGCGGAGCTCGCCGGCGATGCCGCCCGAGCCAGCGGAGTCGGCGGCGCTGGTGTCGCCACACGCCGCCAGGGCAACGGCGACCGGCACCACGGCCAGCAGAGAAAGGGTGCAGCGGAGGGCACTGCGGTTGGTCGGCATGGGTCCTCGTCGAGGCAACGGCGCACGGGCACCGACGAGGCTCCTGAGCGGGCGTCGACGAGGCCGCGCGCCCGGGATGGAAAAGGGCGGCGGTCAGGCCGACGGACAGAGGGTGCTGCTCAGCAACCCGTGGTCCAAGTGGCGGCGGGCCACGAGGAGAGGTAGCGGAGGCACAGGCGAAAAGATAACCCACACCCACCCCACCGCGTTAGTGGGGTTTGTCCCACCCCTGTCCACAGCCCGCCCGCCTGACGCGCCATGACGCAACGGTGGGCTGCCTGCGCCTCCTCAAGCCACAGGCAGGCCAGAGCCCGGCGCTGAGGCCGACATGAGGAGGCTCGCCGCCCGCTGGCAGCTGCAGCGGACGACCGTGGCTGCGCGTCTACGTCTGAGCGGCGTGGAGCTACGGCGGCAAGGCGTGCCCGCGAATCGGGTCGACGAGGCCATCCGGCTGTATACGGAGGGCTGGTCGTGTGAGCGGCTGGCGGAGCGGTACGACTGTGACGATGAAACGGTCCGTCAGAGCCTGACCGCCTGAAGCGGGCCGGTGTCACGCTACTGAGACCGTGGGAACGGCCGTGACCTTGCAGGGGAATGACGGCGGTGGGGTCATGGCGGTCTGTGCGGGGGTGACCCCAGCGACGGTGGCGTTCGCTGCGGATATGAGCGCGTTCCCGTCGCTCGGCGGCGCGCACATCGGAGGGCGATCATGGGCGTTGCGCCAGCGCAGATGCGCGTGCAGCGCCCGGGTGAGCGTCGTGGCTGGCGGCGTGATCAGCCACGCTCGACGGTCGGACACCTGGCGGGGCGCTCGACCACCTGCCGGACGGTGGCGATCGCCGTTCGTCTGCCTCCGCGGTAGTAGTCGGGGGACTTGGGGATACTGTGGCGCGGTGCGGCTGGCACTCCCTGCCCCCTCCGACCTCCTCGGCCTCCCCGGCTTGATTGTCGACTCGATCCGTGAGCTCGGTGACTCTCTGTCCCGAGCCGAGGCGCTGCTGCCGCGGGTGGACGACATCGTCACCCGGGCGAAGGCTCTGCTCGATCAGGCCGCGCCCGTCGTGGCGCGTGCGGCGCCGGCGGGGCCGCAGGTCATCGACACCGCCTCGCGCGTGCTGCAGCGGGTCGCCGACGTCCTGACGCCGGAGCGGACGGCCGCCCTCGGCAGCCTCATCAGCCGGCTCGACGCTGCGTTAACACCGGGCCGCGTGGAGGGGGCGGCGCAGGCGCTGGATGCGTTGCAGTCGCGCGCCGACGTCCTGCCCCGCGCCCTCGACGGCGTCGACGATCTCCTGTCCTCGGGCCGGCTGGACCGGCTCGGCACCGCGCTCGACCGGTTGCTGTCGGACGGGCGCCTGGACCAGCTGCTCGACCTTGCCACCGATGAACGTGCCGACCGGCTCCTGAGCCTTGCCGTCGACGGCCGGATCGATCGCCTGCTCGACCAGCTCGACGTCCTGCTCGTCGACGACCGCGCGCAGCGCATGCTCGACCGCGCCGACGAGGTCCTGCGCGATGAGCGGCTGAGCCGGCTCGCCGACAGCCTGGACCGGCTGCTCGCCGAGGACCACCTCACGCAGGTGGAGGAGGTGCTCTCCGACGGGCGCCCTGCCGCCGCCATGCGCGTCCTCGTCCGTCTCGACCGAGGTCTGACCGACGCTGGGGCCGAGGCCCTTACCACGCTGCTCGATCGGCTGCCCGTGCTGCTCACGGAGGACCGCACCGCCCTCTTGGCCGCCCTTGCCGACCAGGCGCCACGCTTCCTCCGGGCCCTCGACAGCGGAGAGCTGCCGAGCAGCCGCGAGCTGGGTCAGCTGCCCCCGGACCTGCATGCGGTGCTCGAGGTGCTCGACGATCTGCATCAAGTGGTGTCCGGGATGCCAGGTGCCGGGCTCGCGCGCGACCGAGGTGATGAACCCCACCCGCAGGTTGAGGATCCCCACCCGCAGGTCTAGACGGGGCATCGGGTGGACAGGGTTCCGTAGCCCAGCAGGTCGTCCACCGGCGGTAGCGAGTCGCCCAGCTCTTGCTGGACGCCATCCGCAACGCGGAGCGGGCACACGGCTTGATGGAGCTCGGCACCCAGGGCTCGTGGGCGGGCTCGTGGGCGCTGTGCCGGTGTTGGGCGCAAGTTGGTGACCGGCACCGGTTCAGCGCCCAGCGTCACTCGCCAGAAGACGTCGCGGGGGCGTCTCCTCCGATAGGAGACGCCCCCGCGGAACGCCAGTGGAGCTGAGGGGACTCGAACCCCTGACCCCCACACTGCCCGGGCGGCTGGGCGAGGTCTGTGGATGTCCGCCGGTGTACGTGTCCGCAGGTCAACAGCGACTCTGAACGTCAGCAGATCGCCCCAGACGAACGTGAACACCGCCCCTTGGACACCACGGTGACACCATTCTGAGGCCGCCTAAGCTTGTCGTTTAACCACTGACGTGCTTATCCGCTTCCCTCCGCCTGTCGCTCCCGCGTCAGAGAAGTGAGGGGTCAGGAGCCGCGGCCTTGCCGGGTCCCTCGGCGTAGATGTCCCGGTAGGTGGTTGGCGGTTGCTGGCTGCCGAGGCCGAGCAGGGTCTGAAAGGCCGCCATCGGGGTCCTGCGTCGGTTAAAGCGGAAGACGTACTCGTCGAGGTAGACCTGCAGGTGTTCCCTGGACACACCGCGGTGCGTGCCCTGCAACCAGCTCTTGAGGTTGCTGATCACGCGGTGCACACGCGGCAGGATCTCGTCGAGGTCGGCGGCGGGGACACCCGCGGTTCGTTGGCTGCGCGGGCGGTGGTCGTAGCCCAGCGTGCGTAGCCGCCGGTAGCCGTTCCAGCCGTCGGTGTGCACCACGGCGCCAGCCGCGACGACCTCGGTGACGAAGCCACAGAGGGTGGCCGTGGAGGCGTCTGCGATGACCTGCATGCGGACCCGGCCGCAGCCGGCGCCGCGGACCTCCACGGCCACCACGACCAGCGCCTTGGTGCCGTGCTGGCGACCGCCCCGCAGGTTGCGGTCCAACCCGCCGACGAAGCACTCATCGACCTCGACCGCACCGCTGAGCGGCTGCCGCTCCGGATTGACCATCGCACGCCGCAGCTTCTGCAGGATGATCCAGGCGGTCTCGTAGCGGCCGAGGCCCAGTTGCCGCTGCAGCTGCACCGCGGAGATCCCCGGAGTTCCGGTGCTCATCAGGTACGCCGCCCAGAACCATAGGTGCAACGGCGTGCGGGTGCCCTGCAGCACCGTGCCCGCGGTCAGCGAGACCTGATAACGGCAGCCCGTGCACTGCCACAGCGACCGCTTGGAGAGCAGGACCGCTTCCGCGCAGCCGCACCGCGGGCAGCCGAACCCCTCGGGCCACCGCGAGCCACTCAGGTAACTGCGGCAAGCGTCCTCATCGGGAAACCAGCGCTGGAACTCCACGATGCTGCGCGGGAAGCCGGGCTTCGCCACCGCTGCAGGGTAGCGGAGGGAAGCGGATAAGCATCAGCTGACTTTGCACGAGCCCTGGGGTCCGGTGGTGAGCGGGGTTCGGGGCCTGCTCGGCGCGCTCGTCACTGGTGCCGTCGGAGTGCTCGTGCTCATCGCCTGCGGCACGAGCAGCGAGGGAACTGTGGTAGCCAAGGCCGACCAGGGCGTCTACGACTACGCCTGTCAAGCGGGTGGTGCCGTGACCGGTCCAGTCGGGGTGCCCATGTGGGGAACGTGTTTCGTCCCCGAGTGCTGGCGGCTGGTCGTCCGCGACGACGACGGCATCACGTCCAAGCCGTGCGTGAGCCGTGAGGAGTACGACCGCACGCAACTGGGCGCGTTCTGGCACGGACGGACCGACCGCTGAGACACCGGCCGCCGGCCTCGTGCTCGCCGTCCTGGCGGACGCC
>JBJMIS010000062.1:0-21386 GCA_045806705.1 Friedmanniella sp. | reverse complement strand
GCCACCGGGTCGCACCGCGAGGTCTACGGTGCCGAAACTGCGCGCAAAGCCTTGGAGAAGTCGATCACCGGTCTCACCCGGGAACGAGCCAGATACATCGAGCAGCGCCTCGTCGCCGGAGACGCGGCCCAGGCCCTGCTCGAGACGGTGGGCGCGAACCCGGCCAGCCTGATCGTGGTCGGGAACCGCGGGTTGGGCGCGAGCGAGGGGCAGTTGCTGGGGTCGGTTCCCGGCGACGTGGTGAGGAACGCTGCCTGCGACGTGATCATCGTGCAGACCTCAGCGCTGGACGAGGACCGGGTGTTCCGCCAGGAGCCTGCGGAGGCTGGGACCGAGGGGGTGGCCAGCAGCAGCGGGTAGGTCGGACCGGGGGTCAGCGCAGTCTGGCGACGGACCTCGCGACGCTGGAGCCGGCGCCCACGCCGTTGACGGCCCTGACGGTCAGCGTGTACGCGGAACCCTTCCGGAGCCGGCTGAACGTGTAGCTCCTGGTCTTCGCCGAGACCGTCACCGTGACCGGGCCGCGGCCGCGGGTGTCCCTTCCGTTCCTGGTCACCCGGTAGCTGGTGACCGCCTTGCCACCGTCATTCGCCGGCCGGGCCCAGGAGAGCGTGGCCGTCTTGGCGGGGGCGCTCCGCTTGGCCGCCACCTTCGTCGCTGCGCCGGGGCGGGTCGGTCGAGGCGAGGCGTAGAGCATCCGGTTGGGTGCACCTGCCCGGTTCCGCACGGTGGCGGTGGTCGCGGTGGCCAGCACGGCGGCGGTCGTCTGCGCCGGTGTGGACCGCCGGTGGGCCTGCAGGTAGCGGGCTACAACTCCGGTGACGTGCGGAGCGGCCATCGAGGTGCCGCTCATCACCTCCGACGCGGTGTTGGAGGCGTTGGAGGCGGAGCGGATCGAAACGCCGGGCGCGAAGACGTCGACGCAGCTGCCGTAGTTCGAAAAGGCTGCTCGGGCGTCCTTGCTGTCGGTGGCGGCCACCGTGATGGCATGGGGTGCGCGGGCGGGGCTCTGTGAACACGCGTTCCTGGACTCGTTGCCGGCGGAGACCACGACCGGGACGCCCGCGGCCACGGTCCGCTCGACCGCCTCGTCGAGTTCCGGCGAGGGAGCGCCACCCAGGCTCAGATTCACGACGGCAGGCCCGGCGGGCCTGGCGGTGACGACCCAGTCCAAGGCCTCCACGACATCGCTGATGTACCCGGCACCGTCGCAGTCGAGCACCCGGACGCCAACCAGGGTGACGCCCTTCGCCACCCCGTAGGTCGAGCCCCCGACCGTGCCGGCGACATGCGTGCCGTGGCCATCGCAGTCCGAGGCGTCGTCGTCGTAGTCGACGAAGTCGATGCCGCTGCGCGCGCGGCTGCCGAACTGCTGGTGGCGCAGGCGGATGCCGGTGTCGAGAAGAAAGGCGGTGACGCCCTTACCGGTGGTGTTGTAGCGGTAGGTCCTGTTGCGCGGAGTCGCCCGCTGGTCGATCCGGTCGAGCCCCCAGGTGGGGTTCTTCTGCACGCTGGTGCTGTGCACCCGCTCGTCCCGGGTGATGGACGCCACGTCGCCGTCCCCCCGCAGACTCCGGACCTGGTTCGCGGTCAGGGTGGCGGACACTCCCGGGAAGACGCGGGAGTAGCGGTGGTCCACGTCGCCGCCTGCGGTCTGGACATCACGGGCGACGTCGTCGGCGGCGGCGAGGGAGTGCGTCCGGACGATGTACCGGTCGGCTGGGCCGTCCTCGCGTGGTGCGGCTGTCGCCGGCACCGTGAGCCCGCCCGCCGCGACGGCGATCAGGCCGGCTACGGCCACCAGACGTCTGGTGTTGCTGGTCATATCAGGTTGCTCCTGAGGTGGGGGACGGGTCCGACGCGAACGTGCCGGAGGAACCCTAGGCGGTGCTCAGGGTCAGCGCACGAAAACCTCAGGACCTCCTCAGGACGCTGCTGGGCGGCCACCGCCGTACCCTCGGGTCAGGGGCGCCGGGCTGGGCGAAGCAGCACCCGCAGCCTGTCCAACACCGAGGGCGAGCCCTGGTCACCGACGGCGTTGAGCTCGTCACCCAGGCGCTGGACCCGTTCGATCAGGTCGTCGTGGCTGAGGTCCCACTCCTGGTAGCGGGGTCCGGGCAGCCGCGCCACGTCGAGACCGGCGCCCAGGACGACCACCCGGTCGGCGGCGTGCAGCGCCCTGGCACTCAACTGCTGCTCGTCCGATGGGTCGAGACCCATCGCCACGAGCAGCTCGTCCGACCGGCCGCCCGGTTCGATTGCCGTGGTGCCCGCCGTGTGGACGGCGACCCGGTCCCCGACCAGACGCCGGAGCAGGCTCGCCGCGATCTGGGGAGAACTGGCGTCGTCACCGACGAAGAGCACCCGCGGCGGGGTCGGGGTGGTGAGCGTGGACGCGGTGGTCATGGTCGGCCTCCTGGGGCTTCAGTGAGTTCCAGGCGGCATCGACTGTCGCGCCAGGGGAGAGGGGCGCGACCTACGAGTTTAGCCTGTTCCGGGCCCGCACCCCGTCGCGTCGATCTCCTCAGCGGGGTGGCGCCGGCGGGGACCAGGGGGCGTGGGTCTCCACCCAGACGTAGCGGGTAGGCCAGCAGACCGCCCGCGGCGGCCGTGCCGGCCGCTGGCTCTCGGGCACGGACAGCCACTCCCACCACTGGTCCTCACCGACGAGGTGGACGTACCAGCCGCCGGCGTCCTCGAAGGCCTCCGACGCCAGCCGTAGGTCGTAGACCGGCCCCCGTGAGTTGAGCACGGCGGCCCGGCGACCGAAAACCTCGGCCAGATCCATCACGGCCACCCAGGTGGTGGCTGGGGGCGGACCGAAGTCCACGAACTCCACCGGGCCGCCGGTGTCGACCAGACGCCCGTCGTCGTCGAAGGCCAGGTTCTCCCACTCGCTCGGGCCGTCGGTCACGGCACGACACCGTGAGCAGCCAGCCAGCGGTCCGGGTCGACGGGGGTGCCGCGGGTGCGGACCTCCAGATGAAGGTGCGGTCCCGTGACGTTGCCGGTGGACCCGACGCGGCCGATGATCTGCCCCGCTGTCACGACGTCTCCCACCCGCACCTCCCTGCTGAGCTGGTGGGCGTACCAGCTCTGCACACCGTCGGCGTGCTGGATCTTGGTGAGGTTGCCGTACGCGCCTCCCCAGGTCGTCCAGACGACGGTGCCGCCCATGATCGCCCGGATGGGGGTACCCGTGCCAGCGGCGAAATCCAGCCCGGTGTGGCAGTGCGCCCAGTGCGAGGAGCACTGGCCGAAGCGGGCGGTCAGGGCATAGTGATCCACGGGTCGGACGAGGGGGCCCGTCGGTGCGGCGAGCTGCGCGGCCGCCTGGTCACCGAGGACCGAGACGTGCACGTGGTCACGGTGGGCGGCGGTGTCGTCGCTGCCGGAGTAGCAGCGGGCTTGCAGACCACAGGTCCGCCAGCCCTCCTGGGCGCGTTCCACGTTCCAGATCCGGGAGTCCCAGATCACGTACTTCACGCCCAGCTTCGCGTGGTCGGCCACCGCCCAGTCCGCGATCGCCCGACCCAGCCGGCGTCCCTCAGCCGACTCGTACGCCGGAACCATGGCGTCGACGGCACGGCCCTCCTGATGGTCGGAGTCGACGTTCGCCGGTCTGTCGCCCACCCCCGCGAAGCTGCTCAGCTGCGGCCAGCGGGCCTTGAGGCAGCGCAGCACACGCAGCGCATCCGGAGCCAGGCGCGCCTCGACCGCCATCCCGGTGGCCGGGCACAGGGCGGCGCCCGCTCTGCCGCACATGGCCGAACCGACGGCGGCGACCGCCTGCGGGGTGCCCACCTTGGCTTTCGACCGGAACAGGGCCACCAGCCCGGTGGCGGGCTTCTCGTGTTTGGCGTACGCGGTGGGAAAAGCCGAGCGCTGCACCGCCTGCGCCGCCCGGGTGACGCTCAGCTCGCGCCAGCCCTGCACCTTCGAGAGTGCGACGTAGAAGAGCCGGGCCGACTGGGCCGGATCCGTCCGGATGGCCACCGAGCCCCAGCTCGCGCGCTGCTGGAAGAGGCCGACCGAGTCCCGGTCACCGTAGGACAGGTTGCGGAGGCCGGACTCCTGCAGGGCGGTTGCGATCCCCACCACCGCCCCCTGGTCCCCGGCGCCCAGCTGTTGGGCCACCCGCCAGATGGTGCGCGCATTCCCCACCTGCTCCACCGACAACGACCCTGCCGAGGCTGCTTTCGTGTCGATGAGGTCGGCTGAGCCCCCGCAGGATCCACCGTCGGTGGTGGCCTGGCGCTGGCCTCGCTGCGCCGCCGTCAGCTGCGCTGTGAGCATCCAAGGTCCGAAGACCAGCGCCAGATTGGCGGCGAGGATGAGGAGGACGAGGGCGACCAGCAGGTACCTCACCCCCCGGTTGCGAGCGAGGGTCGCGCTGAGCTGCACCGCCATCTTGGCGGTCAACGGATCCATCGATCAGGCCTGCTCCACCGAGGTGGCGAGCCACCGGTAGCGGGCCGCCGGATCGGCCACCAGGTAGATGGAGACCGTGGCGCCGGTGCTGAGCGGCTGGCTGAACTGCGCGCTGTAGGTGCCGGCGTCCTCCAGGACGGGAGCACCGCGTGGACGGGCTCGCGGCACGTTGGCGGGATCGGTGAGCATCAGCGCCTCGGCCAGCGCTGGTGTCGACACCTGGTGCAGCGCGCTCTCTCGCGTCGCAGGGTTCCGGTCGAGCCAGGCCTGGACGAACCTGCTGGCCGCCTGCCGGCTACCTTCGGGCAGCCCCGGACCCTCCTGCGCATCGGAACCTGACGGCACGAGGGGAGGAGCCGACGCACGCGGCGTCGGTGTCGGGCTGGTGACGACGCCCGGCTGCGTGGCTGCTGGGGAGGCACGGTGGCTGCTCAGCGCCCCGTGCACCAGCAACACGGCGAGGCCCAGCACGGCCACCATCAGCAGCAGCGGCAGCCACGGCAGCGGCCGGCGCGAGGGCTGCCCGAGGTCGTAGGTCAGCTGGTCGCGTCTAGCCAACAGAGACGCTCCCGCGGCGGTAGGTCACCAGCTCGTGCTCGCTGCCGTCCTCCGCGATCTCGGGTTCAGGCGCCGCCAGGTAGACCTCGGAGGGGTCGGGCCCCTGGGCGGCGGAGCGTTGGTACAGCGGGTGCTCCTCCGCCGCGACGAGGATGCCGGTGGGGTAGACCACCTCCGTCCCGCTCTCGGCGGGCGCGAGGGGTCGGGGTCGGTGTGCCCAGCTGTGGCGGGAGGAGGGCGGCTCTGCGGTCCCGACCGGTGAGCCGGCGACGACGGGTGCATCCACGACAGTGTCCTGGCCGGACGGAGTCATCGTGGCAGGCGATCCGGCGGGTTCCTCGGTCGGCCGCGACCCCTCCGGCACCGCCTCGAGCTGCAGCCGGGCCGCGCGAGGCGACGCACCGGTCGGGCCGGCCACCACCACGCCGGGCCACGCCTGCCCCGGTGCCCAGTCGGAGGAGCCGTCGACGCGGGCGGCTGCTGAGGCGACGGGGCCGCTGGCCGCTGCGGCGGGGTGCACCTGCCTCCATACCGGGTCCGCGGTCGGGACTGACGACCAGGCCGGTTGGGGCAGCGGCTCGAGGGACTCGCGGGCGTCGGACGAGACGGCCCCGGAGCCCGCCGCCACGCTGCTCGGGTCGGTGTGCGCGAAAGAGCTGCGGAGCGCGCTCGCCGCCCCCTCCTCGGTCCCGGTGCGTGCCCCGAGGTAACCGGCCACCCCGGACATCGCCGAACGCAGGTAGGACCTGTTCGGGTCGAGCCCCGGAACGATGGTCTTGAAGCTTCGCACCGGCCGGGTGAGCACCAGCCCGACCACGGTCGCCACGACCACCCAGAACAGCTTCGCGCCCGCGCCCATCTCGTCGTTGGACTGGATGGCGCCGAGCACCAGAGCCATCACGCCACCGGCGATGACGAACTTGGCCACCGCCACGATGGCGGCGGTGAACAGATCCCATAGCCGCGAGAGCACTGAGGTGTGCGTCGGCAGGACGCCGAGCACGGCGGCCAGCGGCGCGGCCAGCGCGAGGCCCTGCATCATCACGCGGGCGATCAGCACCATCAGCATGGCCACGCCGATGAACAGCCCCATGCAGAGCACCACGAGCACGCCGAGCAGCGCGGGAGCGGTCCGTTCGCCTCGACCGGTGAAGGTCTCGTACGCGCCGGGGTCGCGGGTCTGGAGCTCTTTCGCGACCGCCTTGAACTCCGCCGCCTTCGCGTCGTCGATCTGCTCCTTCGCAGCCGGCTCCGCGGAGAGGCGTTTCACGTCCGACCACGTGTAGTGGGTGGCGCCCAGCAACCTCGGTCCCAGCTCCTTGGCGACGGCGGAGTCCGGGTCGCCGAAGTTCCCGGCCAACCAGCTGCGGTAGGCGCCCTCGCGGGTGACGGCGTCGGTGGCCGAGGCGGAGAACGGCTCGCCGGCCGCGCCGGCCACCGTCACGACGGCCTTGTCGACGACGGCCGACGCGGTCGAGGGGAACACCAGGGCGAAGGTGGCCATCCCGACGGCACCGGCGATGATCCCCGCCGTCCGCATCGTGTCGGCGTAGCTGGCGCGTTTGGCGCGGAAACCGATGATCAGGCCGACCGCCAGGGTGGCCAACGGCAGCCACAGCGCGAGCAGCGGTCCCCGGAGCTTGTCCGCGACCCCGGTGACCACCGGCGTCAGCCAGCCCATCGAGGACGTCTTCGCCATCTGCTCGAGCGAGCCGAGCCCGGCGAGGAGCCCGCCGAGGGCCGACATCACCACGTTCGCGCTCTGGGTGTTGGTGACGGCGACCGGGTCGCGCAGGAAGTCGCTGCCACAGCCCAGGTCGTAGTTCGCCCACTTCCAGTTGTAGCCGTAGACGTCGCCGATGGGCACCTCGGTGTCCTGGAAGGGATCGGGCGCGATGTCCGGCACCCCGTCCGGGACGCTGGTCAGCATCCCCGGCAGGCCGGACTTGGGCGCGATCGGCTCGGGCGCGTCCTGACAGATGTCGGCCGCCGCGGGTCGAGCAGCGAGGAGCCCGCCAACCGCCACGAGGACGGCGATCACCAGCAGGCGGACCAGCTGGCGACGGAGGCGGACGGGGGCGGTCATGCCGCCTCCTGGTCCTCGATCGGGATGTGGGGAACCAGCTCGAACAGCTCCGGGTCGATGAAGGGGGTCGGTTGCGGGTTCAGCCGCAGGGCGGGTCGAGCCCGCCCGGGCGTGGTCTGCAGCGCTGCCCGCAGCGCCGGGTGCCAGTCCAGGTCGATGCGGATCTTGCCGAGTCGGCCGAGCGGGTCCAGCCAGACGAACTCACCGGTCTCGCCGGCGGCCTGCCCCTCCCGCGGCTTGGGCGACAGGGCCTGGATCACCGGGGCGTAGGCCTCCGGGCACTGCACGAGCTGGCACGCCTCCACCGCGGTGGCGGCCTTGGTGAGCCGGCCGACGAATGCCGAACCCATCAACGCATCGACCCGGCCGATCGAGAGGTGGTCCGCCGGGTGCTGGCTGGCCGCACCGATCGCCGTGTTCCACTTCCGGGAGTCGCGGGAGAGCCGGACGAAGAACGCACGTCCGGACCCCCACTGGCCCATCAGGTGGTTCTCGTCGAGGAACACGTTCTTCCGCACGTCCCGTGCCCGGCCGTAGATGAACTTGGAGGCGAAGAACGCCGCCAGGTGCAGCAGCGGCTGGGTATAGCGCTCCTCCGAGCCCCAGTACTCCCGCTCGACCGCCTCCGGGGGCGGGGACAGCCCGGGCATGGTGACGACGACCAGCGTCTTGTCCTCCACTTCCTCGTCGTCCACCGGCGCCCGGTGCGGCGGCATGATGAGCTCGCCGAGCGGGAACTCGGCCGCCGCCTTCAGCTCCTCGACGATCTGGCGGGCCAGCTCACGCTGCTGCTCGGTGGCCGCCGCCTCCTGCAGCTTCTCCAGCTCCTCGACGATCCAGCGGGGGTTCGTGCGGGTGTCGCGCAACCCTCGGGTCCTCGTCCGCTCGGACACCCGGCGCAGGGCGTCCCGCAGCATGACGTCGGTGCCGGGCAGCCGCAACGTGGTGGCGGGCAGCCACATCCGCAGCACGTCGAACATCAGCTGCTGGCGTTCGGCCGCGCTCCTGCGGGTGGCGCGCTCGAACTCGAGCTGACTGAACACCCCGTCTTCGGTGTACGCCTCTCGGGTCGGCTCCGGCACCAGCTGGTAGGGCGACAGCGTGCCCGGCTTGGACGCGGTCAGGTCCAGCACGCGGGAGAACGGAGCAAGCTCGGGCAACGCCGCGAGCCGCGCCAGCGGCCCGGAGGGGTCGAAGATGATGGTCGGCTGCCCGGCCCGGACAGCGTTGTAGGCCAGGGTGCCGATCAGGACGCTCTTCCCGCCTCCCGGCTCCGCGACGATCGGGAAAAGCCCAGGCGTCTGCAATACCTCGGGTCCGTAGTGCATGTCGAATCGCGCGGCCCGCCGCGCCGACCCGATGCCGTAGCCCAGGTAGGGCCCGGTGGGGGTGCCGAGTGCGCTGTCCACGTTCGGCAGGGCCGACGCCAGGTAGCGGACCGGCATCCGGCGCTGGAACCCGTGCTGGGCGCGCGGCTCGCCGGGAATGAACTCGCGCAGGGCGCGGGCCTGCCCTCGCGTGTGCTGCAACGGCATGTTGAGGCGTTCGCCGTAGAGGTCGACGAGGTCGCGGGCCCGCTTCAGGGCCTCGTCCTCGGTGTTGCCGTAGACGGCCATCCGCACCGTTCCGAGGAAACGGGCGGAGGTCCGGCTGTCGCCCTCGGTCACCTCGTCCAGGTTCGCGGCCGCGGACCGGATCGCGCGATCCACCGACGGCGGCGGGGTGATCTGGTGCTCGTGGTAGTGCGCCGCGACGCCGGCGGCGCGGTTCTGCTCGAACTCGATCGCCCGCGACAGCGTGCGGGCCGAGAGCAGCGTCCCCGACAGTGACCACTCCACCGGGAACCCGAGCCGGTTGGCCGCGAGCATCCAGGGGTCGCGGCCGTCCTCCGGCCAGGTCCGGTCCGGCATCACGCCCATGGTCAGCACGGCGACCGCCCGAGTGACCTGGCTGCCCTTGATCTCCGACACGACCCGGACCGAGGAGCCGTAGGGCTCGCTGAGCCAGACGCGTCGGTCGGTGAACTCGGCGAGGTCCTCAACTTCCCACCGGTCGCCGCCCACGCCGGCGTGTACCGGAGCCGGCACCCCCATCGACAGGCTGCGGTGGAACAGGAACGCCATCTCGCGGGCGGTCGCCCGTCGGCCGTCGAAGCCCGGGCCAACCACCACCTTCTCCACCTGCAGGATCTGCTCGATGACCTGCATCGTCTCCCGGGACGGGACATCGGTGCCGTGCACCAGCTGCTGACGGACGGCGGACCGCGGGTTGGGGCCGACCCACACCCCGAGAGCGGTGACCTTCTGGTCCAGCCCGGTCGACTGCAACCTCCGCTGAGCGTGACCGAGGTAGTCGTTCCAGGACTCGCCGCCCGGCACCTGCGGCAGCGGGTGCGGGGTCTCCTCGTCGAGGGTCCGCGCGTACTCGAAGGAGGGGTACGGGCGGGTGGAGACCCGAAGCCGGATGGGCCGTCCCTCCGGCCGGGACGCCGCGAGCTGGCCGTACCGGTAGGTCTGCTGGTCCCACAGCCGGCGCCGGTCGTCGAGGGTGCGGAAGTCCCAGGACTGACCGCCGAGGATGAACCAGACGAACATGCCCCCTCGGGTGAACTGGATCGGACCCGCGACCTCCTCGGTGGCGAGCGGGAACACCACCTCCCGTTGCGAGGTGAGCTGGCGGCGGAGCCAGCCGTGGGCGGCGCGGCCCTGCCGCACGATCCGGGAGCCGGTGCGCGGGGCCTCATCCCCGCCAGCAGGATCCGCCGTCATGATGTCGTGCTGCCGGCTTCGCCTCACCTGCGCTCCTCCCGGTCCGGGCGCGTAGCTCCGCCGAGAAGCTCCGCTGCCGGCGCCGGCAGCTCCCGCACCTGCGGGAAGGGCATCACCCACTCGGTGCCCCCTTCGGCACGCTCCCGGGACCGCCGTCCGAACTCCTCGCGAAAGGTCGCCGTCTTGTACCGCAGCGGCTCATCGAAAGTGACACCGCGCATCAGCCGGACGGCCAGGTAGACCGCCATCGGCGCCCCGTAGATGAGGCCGAACCAGAGGGTGAACCACGGGGGATGTCCGATGCTGGCCAACCCGGCCAGCGCGATGAGCAGGGATACCAGGGCCACACCCAGCGGAATCATCAGCAGAGTGACGGCCCACTGCACATAGGTCCACTCGAAGGGCAAGGTGGCGCCCTTCGGTCCCAGCCACACCGCCCGCAGCTTCCGGGGACCGTCATCGGTGCGAAGCTCCGGCACGGTTCAGCCGATACCCAGCGCCGTCAGGATCTTCCGGCCGAAACTGGCAAAGCCGACGGCGCCCATCCCGATGGCGACGATGACGATCGCGACGAACGTGTTGAAGCCGACCCGGGCGGTCTCGCTGTACTGGGCTTTCTTGGCTCGCGCCGCGACTGTGATGCCGACCCCGATGATCACGAGTCCGAACACCGCCAGCAGCAGCGTCTGCACCTTGCCCTCATCGAACATGGCTGTGGTCCTCTCCGGCATTTCGCGCGGTAAGTGGTGGGGCGATGACGGGTGGCGGGGCCTGGCCGCGCACGGACTTGGCTCGTGCGCCCAGGTTCTGCCCTGACGCCGAAGACCTTCTGGGCGCAGCGAGCGCACCCGAGCCCTCAGCGGCGATGCAGACGTGGGGAACGGCCAACAGAATGGTCCTTCAATCGCGTCCAGCCACGTCCCCCACAACGGACTGGAACCAGGGACAGCGCCCTGCTGTGACAGGCCGCGCTGAGCACAGCCCTGGCTTTTTTGTCACGGCAGACTTTGCGCCATCCACGCCGTCAAGCGCAACCCTTCTCATACCCAAGATAAGGGCTGCTCAATCTGCTATGCTGCCGGGTTCGCCACGGCGGGTGCCGGGACCAGGGTCGCGAGAGGTTTCGCCTTCAGGCCCTGGGGATCAGCGGCGGAAACGGGTTCTGTTTGCACTCTGCCGTGGCGTTTCCCCCGCTCCTGTCCAGCCCGTGCCGGACGCCTGCGTTCCGGGACCCGACCCGCCCGGCAGACTGGCGGCCGTGAGCGCCGAGCAGCAGCCGCGCCGACGGCGGCGGGGAGGCTCGCTGAGCCGGAAGCTGAGCTACGTGCTCCGCCACAACCCCGGCTCCCTCGGGTTGAGCCTGGACGAGGCTGGTTGGGTGGACGTCCACGCTCTGCTGGCCGCGTTGGCCGCCGACGGCACCCCGGTCAGCCGGACCGAGCTGGAGGAGCTGGTGGCCGGGTCGGACAAGCAGCGCTTCGCGCTGGACCGGTCCGGCGACCGCATCCGGGCTCAGCAGGGCCACTCGGTCCCGGTCGAGCTCGGACTGACCGCTCAGGCTCCGGCCCCGGTGCTGTACCACGGGACCGTTGCCCGGGTTCTGCCCTCGATCCTTCGCGAGGGGCTGACGCGGCAGGGCCGTCACCACGTTCACCTCTCGCCGGACGCGGCGACGGCCCGACGGGTGGCGGCCCGCCGGGGGACACCGGTCATCCTTTCCGTCGATGCGGCCGCGATGGCCGCGGACGGACACCTCTTCTATCGCTCCGGGAACGGGGTGTGGCTCGTCGACGCGGTCCCGGCCGGGTACCTGACCGTGGTCGAGGATGGGACCGGGACGTCCTGACGGGGCTCGGCCGGCGCCCGGCGCAGGAGGAGGACGCCGAAGGCGATGAGCCAGAGGCTCCAGAGGACGTAGCCGGCGAAGTTGGCCTGGTCCACGACCGGCAGCTCGAGCGGGGACAGCAACCCGGTGGCGATCAGGAGCGCCGAGACAGCGCCGAGTGCGCTGAACCAGCGTCGGGCGAGGGTGCGGCCCAGGGCGATCACGACCAGCAGCGTCCAGGCGGCGGTCAGCAGGTAGCCCAGCGTCTCGCCCACCAAGTTCCCCAGCAGCCGGTGTGCCAGCAGGAACTGCTCGCGTCCGGACGCGGCCACGGCGGGATCGGCACTGGCGGCGTCGGCGGCGAAGCCCGGTACCAGCAGGGGCCAACGCGAGAGCCCGATGACCTGGACGACCCCCGCGGCAATGCCGACGGGGACCGCGATCCTCATCGCCCGACGCGTGGAGAGCCGACCCACCCCGACGGCGATGGGCGCCAGCAGCGCGGCGGACAGGGCCATGACCGCGAACCAGAACATCACGGACGTCTGAGCGGCGCGGAACGCGGCAAGGATCGCCTCGACCGGCTGCTGGAGGATGTCGGGGTAGTCGAACACGCTGCCCAGCACGGCAAAGGCGGTGTTGGTCAGCACGGCGGCCCCGATCAGCAGCAGGGCGGTGAGCTTGCGGTCCATGGTCACTCCTGGGTGGGTCGGTCGGTGTGCTGGCGCGAAGCGGATGTCCGGGCTGGCGAAGGATCCGTTCGCCGGGCCTCGGCCGCGATCCAGGCGACCAGCAGGCTGTCCGGGTGATCGACGAGATGCTCGCGGGCGAGCGCGTCAACCCGGGTGGGGTCACCTGCGAGGTGGGCTCGAGCGATCGCCACGATCTGGCGCTCTCGGCTCGTCCGGGCCAGCGCGGCTGCCCGCGCCAGCAGCTCCGGCTGAGCAGAACCGAGAAGTGCCGCCGCGACGAGGAGGAGCGGCTCGGTTCCGGTCGAGGCCGAGTCGAGCAGGCGGGCGGCCGCGTCCGGGTGGTCGCCGATCAGCTGTCGGATCAGCAGGTCGGTCTCGGCGGGGCTCATGCAAGGACTGTCGCCCGTGGTCCTGACGCTGCGCTGACGAGCAGCTGACCCGGTACGGACCGGCCGCTCCGCCCTATCCTCGGAAGTGTGCTGACCGTGGCCGTCCTGGGGCCGGTCCGGCTGGTCCGCGACGGGGCCCCGTTGCACCTTCCGGCCGGGAAGACGACCGAGGTGCTGGTCCGGCTCGCCCTGGCCGCCGGCACGAAGGTGACGACGGGGCGGCTGATCGAGGACCTGTGGTCCGGGCACGCCCACGAGGTTGCTCCGAACACCCTGCAGGCCAAGGTGTCGAAGCTCCGGCGCGTCCTCGGTTCCGCCCTGGTCCAGGGTGACCGCGCCGGTTACACGTTGGCGGTCGACCCCTGCTGCGTCGACGCCCTGGAGGTGCTGCGGTTGGCCGCGTCCGCGACCGCCCTACGGGAGGCGGGGGAGGGGGAGGCCGCTGAGCATGCCTGCGCGACGGCTCTCGGGCTGTTCCGCGGCGAGGTCCTCCCCGACGCCGGCGACGGTGAATGGCCGGATCCGTACCGCGCACGGTTGCAGGAGGCGCGCCTGCAGCTGACCGAGGACCACCTCCTCGCCCAGCTGGAACGAGGAGCAGCGGGGCAGCTCATCGGCGACCTCGAGTCGTTGGTGTTGGAGCATCCGCTGCGGGAAGGCTTCTGGCGGCTGCTGATCACCGCGCTCTACCGGGTGGGACGCCAGGCCGACGCCTTGGCGGCGTACCGCCGGGTCCAGAACCAGCTACGGGACGAGCTCGGCCTCGACCCCGGGCCGGCGCTGCAGGCCCTGGAGCACCAGGTCCTGGTGCAGGACGTCGCCCTCGCCGGATCCACCGGTACGAGGACCGTCCCCCGCCCTTCCTCCACAGAGGGACCCGTGCTGGGAAACGTCAGCGGCCCGGCGGTACCGCTGATCGGGCGGCAGCTGGACCGCGACCGACTGCGAGCGCTGGTCGACGAGCACCCGCTGGTGACCATCGTTGGCCCGGCGGGTGTGGGGAAGACGCGGCTGGCCACCGAGGTGGCCCGCGCGACCAGCCCTCCGGGCGGAGCCTGGTTGGTGCGGTTGGAGGATGCGCGCACGGAGCCCGACGTGTGGCAAGCGGTAGCGGAGAGCTTCCACCTCGATGCGGCCACCCAGGCGCTGGTGCTCGATCGCCTCGGCGGCCGTGAGCTCGTGCTGCTGCTGGACAACTGCGAGCAGCTCGTGGGGATGCTGCCCGACCTCGTCGTTCGGATGCTCCGGGCCGCGCCGAGGCTGCACCTGCTGGCGACGACCCAGCTGGCTCTGGGCATGGCAGGGGAGGTCGTCTACCCGCTGGATCCTCTCAGCCCCGCGGACTCGGTCGCCCTTTTCGCGCAGCGGGCGGCCGCGCAACGACGGACCTTCACCCTGGACGGCGGCGCGGGCGACGTCGTCGAGGGGCTGTGCCGAGCGCTCGACGGTCTGCCGCTGGCGATCGAGCTCGCGGCTGCCCGGGTCAAGGTCCTCTCGGTCGAGGAGATCGCCCGCCGCCTCGACGACCGCTTCCGCCTCCTCAGCGACCCGTCGAGCTCCGGCCCGCCGCGTCGGCGGGGCCTCCGCGGCGCCCTTGGCTGGAGCTACGACCTGTTGTTCCCCGACGACCAGCGCGGGCTGTGGGCCATCGCCTGCTTCACCGGCGGTGCTCCGCTCGCCGCCGTCGAGGTGGTGATGGCCGCGCTGGGAGTGCCGCCGGCCGCCACTCTCGACGTCGTCAGCCGGCTGGTCGACCGTTCCCTGGCCAGCACGGAGGTCGGCCCCTTCGGCGCGGTGCGGTACCGGCTCCTCGACAGCATCCGCGAGTTCAGCCTGGAGCGGCTGCAGGAGGCCCGGTCGACCGATCTCGCCTACGCCGCCCACGCGGCCTGGTACGCCGAGGCGGCAGATCGGGCCCGCCGTGGCGTCCGCGGACCTGAGCAGCCGGAGCACGTCGCGCTGGCACGCGCCGAACGCGCCAACATCGAGCAGGCCCTGACCTGGACCGGCGAGCACGCCGCCGAGCTCGGTCTGCGGATCGCCACCGGCTTCGGCTGGACCTGGGTCGTGCTCGGTGCCGGGGCAGCGGCGGCGGCTCGGCTCCGCTCGGCGGTCCAGGCGGCGACCGGGATCGCGGCGGCTGAGGACCGGGCTGCGGGTCTGCTCCTCGCCGGCTGGCTGGAGGCGAGCGGTGGCGACATCAACCTGGCCACGGCCGACCTCGAGGAAGCCTCGACGTTGGTCAGTGGGGAGCTGGAGAGCGTCGTGCAGCTGCACCTGGCCTTCTTGGACACCGTGCGGGGACGGCCCGAAGCGGCCCTGGCGGTGCTGAGCCGGTGCCAGGCTGACTTCCACCGGTCGGGTCGGGACTGGGAGGAAGGGGCGAGCTGGGTCCTGACGGCCTGGTGCCAGGTCGCCCTCGGAGAGGCGGCACGGGCAACGGCGGCGTGCGCGGAGGCGCTCCGCCTGCTCCGCCCGCTGCGGGACGACTGGGGACTCGGCCACGTGGAGGCCATCCTGGGCGGCCTTGCCCAGGTCGAGCATCGGTTCGGCGACGCCATCGTCCACCTGACGAGGGCCGCCCAGGCCGCCTCCCGGCTCGGCTTCGCTGCTGCGGCCGCCCACCATCTCGCCAGCCTGGGGCGAGCTCAGCACCAGCAGGGTGAGCTCCAGTCGGCCGTGGTCACTCTGCAGAACGCCATTGAGGCAGCGGAGGCGGCCGGCGACCCTCGCACCGCCAACCTCGCCCGGGTACGGCTCGCCCGGATCTGGCGTGAGCTGGGCGACCGGGGCCGTGCACGCGCCGCCGTCGTTGCGGCAGCCACCTGGTACCGGGCTGCGGGGGGCGGAGATGAGGCGGCGATGGCCGACTACCTGTCAGCGGCGCTCGACGCCGACGACGGCGCCCGTGAGGCTGCGGACCGTCTCACCACCGTCGCCGCACGAGCTCACGGGCAGGGCACCGAGATCGAGGTGCTGGCCCTCGACACCCTGGCCCGGCTGCGGGTCGAACAGGGCCGGCCGATCGACGCGCGGCAGCTCCTCGCCCGCGCCGACGACCTGATGCCGGCGCTGGGTCACCTGCTGGCCGACGCGGACCGGCCGGACCGGGACCAGGCCCGCGCGCTCCTCACCGACGCCCCCGCCGGCTGAGCGCTGCTTCAGCGCCCGCCCGGGAGAGGCGTCAGCTCTGCTGGAGGAGGTTCTGCTTCTCCACCGCAGCGAGCGCCAGGGTCTTGTACCCGACGTCGTCGAAGAGCACGGTGAGCCGGTCCTGCTCGACCGACATCACGACGCCGTGCCCCCACTCGGTGTGCTGCACACTGCTGTTGCGCGGGAAGCGGCCCTCCTCCGGCTGGTCCGAAGCGGTCCCGGCCGCGCAGGTGTCGCAGTTCCCGCACGGGTGCCGGAGCTCCTCCCCGAAGTAGCCGAGCAGGAACTGCCGCCGGCAGCCGCTGGTCTCGCCGTACCCTCGCACCATCTCGATCCGGGATCGAGTCAGCCGCTGGTGGGTCTCCGCGACCTCGACGGCCTCGTCCACCGCCTGTTCCGGCGACAGATCGGGGTCGAGGTACTCCAGCCGTCCATCCTCGACAGTTCCGACCGCGCCGGCCTGCTCCAGCAGGTTCACGGCCCGCGTCCGTTTGGCGGCCGGGGCCTCGACCGTCTCGGCGAGTGCGGCGGCCCGCACGGGCTCGTTCTGCTCGGACAGCGTCTCCGCGACCTCCTGCAGCGCCTCCTCGGGTGCGCGGTGGGCGGTCAGGAACCTCTGCAGGTGCAGGTCCTCGGCGCGGTAGAACAGGGTGACGTCGGCCGGCTCGCCGTCCCGGCCCGCCCTGCCGATCTGCTGGTAGTAGGAGTCCAGCGACTCCGGGGCCGACGCGTGCACGACGAAACGCACGTTCGGCTTGTCGATGCCCATGCCGAAGGCGGAGGTGGCCACCACCACCCCGACCCGGTCACTGAGGAAGTCCTCGTGCACCTGCTGCCGGTCGGACGCGCGGAGCCCTGCGTGGTAGGCCGCGGCGCTGATCCCCACCTGCTCCAGTTCGCCGGCGTAGTACTCGGCGTCCTTGCGGCTCGCGGTATAGACGAGGCCGCACTGGGTCTCGGGGTCCGCCATCAGGGTGCGGACGTGGAGCACGACCAGGTCCCGTTTGCGCCGGTCCTCGCTCGCGTGCTGGACCGCGAGACGCAGGTTGGGCCGGTCGAAGCTGGCGATCACCTCGCCGTGGTCGCGCAGACCGAGCCGGGCGACGATGTCCCGCCGCACGGGGAGCGCGGCCGTTGCCGTCAGGGCGACGACGGGCGGGTGACCCAGCCGTTCGATCACCGGACCGAGCCGGAGGTAGTCGGGGCGGAAGTCGTGGCCCCAGGCCGAGACGCAGTGGGCTTCGTCCACGACGAAAAGCCCGACGCCGAGAGCCGCCAGCTCCTCGACCACGTCATCCTTGGCCAGCTGCTCGGGTGAGAGGAACAGGTACTCGGCGTCACCGTCCCCGACCGCCTCCCACGCATGCCGCGTCTCCGCCGACCGCTGAGCCGAGTTCACGGCGACCGCCTCCGGCGCTGTCGATCCCTTGATCCCGTCGAGCTGGTCCCGTTGCAGCGCCAGCAGCGGCGACACCACCAGCGTCGGCCCCGGGATGAGGAGCGCCGGAACCTGGTAGATCGCGGACTTGCCGGCGCCGGTGGGCAGCACGGCGAGGGCGTCCCGGCCCTCCATCACCAGCTCCATCGCCGCCAGCTGCTCGGGGTGGAGCTCGGTCCACCCGAAGGTCTCCGCCGCTACCCGCTGCAGCTCGTCTGCATGCTTCAACACGCGCGCTGGGGTACCCGCGAGGCCGATGCCGAACCGGGCCGGCGGCGCGGGCGGTTGCTCACACCGGCTTTCGTCGCCCGTCCCGATGCAGACCTCGCCCGGCCGAGATTGAGCCTTCGCCCAGCGGGTATAGCCGGGGGAAGCGCGCAGGACCTCCCGAACGCGCAACCGTCCTTGGGCACGTCCGGCCTCGCTTGGTCTGGTCGTACACCCCTCCCCTCACACCCCCAGGACCAGCGATGCCGAACGACGAGATGTCGAACCACGACCAGTACCTCCGGCAGTTCTGCGAGAGCTGCCAGGACGAGACTGACCACCAGGTGGCGCCCGCGGATGGGCAAGCGACCTGCTTGACCTGCGGCGGCGGAAGCGCCGTCGTCGATGAGGACGACCGGGTCGTCGCGTTGATCGCTCGGGTGCGCGAGGAGGACGCCGACGCACTTCGCCGTTTCCGGGACGCGCCCGAGTCGCTCTTCCTGGCTGGGGCCGCCGTCTCCTGAGCCGTCGGCCTGAGGCGAGCGCGGCGCCGCCGGGCCTCGCGCTGCTGACGCCGAGCCGATACCTTCGGCACCACCAGGCTCGGCGAGGAGTGGTGCGTGCAGCAGTCCGACGAGGTGTCCGCCCGGCTGCCGCGGTGGGGCTATCCGCTGGTGGGCATCACGGCCTTCGTCGTGCTGCTGCTGCCCGTGCTGCGCGGCGGCGGCCTGCACAGCCTGATCAGCTACGACGGGGCCGTCTACTACGCGGCGTCCGCCGGCCTGGCCCACGGGCGACTGCCGTACCAGGACTTCCTGCTGCTGCACCCGCCCGGGATCACCCTGGCCCTGCTGCCCTTCAGTGTGCTCGGACGGCTGGTGGGTGATCCCACAGGGATGAGCGCGGCCCGCCTCGCCTTCATGGTCCTCGGCGCGGTGAACGCGGTGCTCGTGACGCGGCTGCTGCGGCCGGTCGGGCTCCTCGGGGCGATCTTCGGCGGTCTGTTCTATGCCGTCTTCTACCCCTCCGTCTTCATGCACCGCACGGTCACGTTGGAGGCTATGGCGGCGACCTGTCTGATCGGGTCGATTCTGCTCGCTTCCCGCTGGCGTCCTGACGTGACCGGCCAGCTGGCCTCCCCGCTGTACGTCGGGCTGCTGGTCGGCGTGTCGGCCAGTATCAAGATCTGGGGGCTCGCCCTGGTCGTCCCGCTGTTCGTCTGGGGCGTCGCCGTGCTCGGCCTCCGCAGGGCGCTGCTCATCCCTGCGGGTGCCGCGGCAGCTGGGCTGACGGTGTGCGCGCCGTTCTTCGCCGTCGCCCCGCAGCCGTTCTGGAGGATGGTGGTCGTCGCCCAGTGGGGGCGCAACCCCACCAGCGACGGTCCTCTCGTCCGGATCAGGGAGATCATCGGGCTGTCGATCCTCCCCGGCGAAGGGAACCCCTTGCTGGTCGGTCTCGGGGCGCTGCTGGTGCTCGGCGCCTGCGTTCTGGCCTTCCGCGCGCCGGTCGGTCGGCTGGGTCTCCTGCTGCTGGCGGTCTGCGTCCTGGTGCTGCTGGTCACCCCCACCTGGGCCCTGCAGTACACGGGACTCTCCGCGGTCCCCGCCGCGGTCGTGGCCGGATGCTCCGTGAGCGCGCTGGCCGACCTGCTGCCTCCGGCCGGGTTTAGGGTCACGGCGGCCTTGGCGTTCGCCGGGATCGCGGCCTACGGGGCGGCCGTGCTCAGCCAGACCTGGGGCTCACCCTTCCCCGGCCGTGCCCTGGCGGCCGCCCTGGCGGGGACCTCGGGCTGCGTGACCACGGACCAGCCGATCGCGCTGATCGAGACCGACCTGCTGCGGCGCAACCTGGCCCGCGGCTGTCCCCTGGTGGTCGACCTCGGCGGCTACTCCTACGCCCTCCCGCCGGCGAGCGGAACCTACGTCGTCCGAGACCGCAACCAGCGCTGGCAACGGTTCGCGCTGGAGTACCTGTCCAGCGGCGACGCCACCCTCCCGCTGCGACACCGGGTGGGCTTCGGGTTCACGCGGCAGACCGCCGCGACGGTGGCGTCCTGGCCGGTGATCGCGCACGTCGACGGTTACAGCGTGCGACGGCCCGTGCCGCTGCCTGAGGCGAAGTGAGCGCGATACACCGGTAACCGGCTGATCGGGTGTGGGCGGGCTGTCGAAAACGGTGCCGAGCATCCGACGTGAGGGTGAGAGAACCTCCACCAGAAAGGAAGCAACCATGCGCTACATCGCGTTCGTGAAGATGGCCGAGGACGTCGGGGACGCGCCGCCCGCCTTGCAGGAGGCGATGGGCCAGGCCATGGCGGAGGCGTTCGCCGCCGGCTCCATTCTCGACGCCGGCGGGCTCTACCCGACGGCCCAGAGCACCGAGATCCGGGTGCGGAACGGCACCGTCAGCCAGACCGACGGCCCTTACGCCGAGGCCAAGGAGGTGGTCGGCGGATACGCCGTCTTGGAGGCGCGGTCCCAGGAGGAGGCGATCGAGGGCGCCCGCCGGGTGGCTCAGCTGCACGTCGACTTCTGGCCGGGCTGGGAAGGCTCGGTCGAGGTGCGGCGGATCACCGAGGCGTCTTCCTGACCCACCTGCTTCCTCGCACTGACGACTTCGGGACCGATATCGCTCCCGAAGTCGTCAGCGAACCTGGGAGTGCGGTCCGGCAGCCTCCCTATGATCGCCGCATGGGAGGCGACGCGGCGGCGGCCGTCAACGCCGTCTGGCGGCTGGAGTCCGCGCGGATGGTCGCCGCGCTCACCCGGATGACCCGGGACGTCGGTCTCGCCGAGGACCTGGCGCACGACGCCCTCGTCGCCGCTCTGGAGCAGTGGCCCGACCAGGGGGTGCCGCAGAATCCGGGGGGCTGGCTGATGGCTGTCGCCAAGAGGCGTGCGGTGGACCACTTCCGGCGTGCGGAGACGCTGCGCCGCCGGACCCGCGAGCTCGGCCACGCGCTGGAGGAGGTCGACCTGCCCGACCTGGATGCGGCGGTCGACTACATCGAGGACGACGTGCTCCGGCTGATGTTCCTCACCTGCCATCCCGTGCTCAGTCCGGAGTCGCGGGCCGCGCTCACCCTGCGGCTGGTGGGCGGGCTCACCACGTCCGAGATCGCCCGCGCCTTCCTGGTCAAGGACGCGACCATCGGGCAGCGCATCTCCCGGGCCAAGAAGACCCTCGTCGGGGTCGACGTGAGCATGCCGACCGGTGCTGAGCGGCAGCAACGGCTCGCCGACGTGATGGCCGTCGTCTACCTGGTCTTCAACGAGGGCTACACGGCGACCGCCGGCCAGAGCTGGATGCGTCCCGAGCTCTGCCTGGAGGCGCTCCGCCTGGCGCGGATGCTCGCCGACCTGGTACCGGCCGAGCCGGAGGTGCACGGGCTGCAGGCCCTGCTGGAGCTCCAGGCCTCCCGGACCCGGGCCCGCACGGGCGCGGACGGCGGGCCCGTCCTGCTCGAGGCGCAGGACCGCGGGCGGTGGGACCGGCTGCTGATTCGGCGCGGACTGCTCGCCCTGGACCGGGCGCAGCGCCTCGGTGCCCCCGTCGGTCCCTACGTGCTGCAGGCGGCCATCGCCGCCTGCCACGCCCGGGCGCCGCGTGCCGAGGACACCGACTGGGTCAGGATCGCCCGGCTGTACGACATGCTGGCCGACAGCACCGGCAGCGCGGTGGTCGAGGTGAACCGTGCAGTCGCGCACGGCCGCGCCTTCTCAGCTGCTGCCGGACTGGCCGTTCTCGACGCGCTCGACAGCGACGCCCTGGTCGCCTCCCCGCTGTTGCCCAGCGTCCGCGGGGACCTGCTGTCCCGGGCCGGACGTCCCGACGCTGCG
>JBJMIS010000061.1:0-12821 GCA_045806705.1 Friedmanniella sp. | reverse complement strand
CGAGCCGCGCTGACGAAGGAAGATCGAGAAGGCGATCCTCGTCCCCACCGCGAGGAACTCCGACTGCCAGTTCTGCAGGGTCCGGTTCCAGAAATCCGGCGTGGACAGGTAGTCGAGCCACGCGACCGGGGCCTGTCCGTGCTCCACGTTCTCGGAGTTGTACACGACGACTCCGGCGAGCGACTGGGCGAGCCAGGACAGCAGGAAGATGCTGCCCATGGCCAGGAGCAGAGAGTTGCTGAAGATCACCCGCGAAAGCCCGCCCCGCTTCGCCCATTCCGGGGAATCCGGTTCGGCGAACTCACCGACCTTCTGATCGCGATCATCGCCGGGCCCCTCGTCGCCCGGCTTCTTCGATTCCGGCGAACCGCGCTGCACCAGCCAGATCGTGGCGACGATGAAGAGGAAGAACTGCAGGAACTCCGACTGCCAGTTCTCGGCCACGTCGACGGCGAAGTCGGAGGAGGTCAGGTACTGCAGGTAGGTGATGACCTCCTGGCCCTGGCTCAGCTGCTGGTCGTTGAAGTCGGCCAACCCAGCCACCGACTGGCCGACCAGAGCCAGCAGCAGGATGAGCCCGAACGCCAGGGTCAGGCTGTTCTCGCCGACGAAGCGCTTCACGGCGTCATCGCTGCAGGAGGCCGATGGCGGTGATGTAGAGCAGGCCCACGGCGATGAACAGCAGAGTGCCGAAGAAGACCGTGCGCATGGTCAGCCCTCCACATCGCAGTCGTAGGGCTGCTCTGGTCGACTGGTGCAGCCGGCGGCGGTGACCCGCCAGCCCACCTTGAACTGCGCGAGGAACAAGACCCCCGAGTCGAGCGCCACCTGGGCGTTCCGCCCCCAGACCTCGCCGGTGCCGACGTTGCCCGTGGGCAGCTGCAGAGCGGCCAGCGCGTCCCGGCAGGGCCGGACGGCGGTCGACTCGAGGCTGCTGCGGGCCTTGTCCGAGAGCAGCTGGCACGCCGCCCCGGTGTCACCGGCGCGGAGTGCCCCCTGGAACTCCGCTGCCGCCTGTCGGGCCGACTGCTCCGACGCTGGTGTGCAGCCGGCGACGCAACCGATCGCGGCGACGGCGACCGCCGCCAGCACCGGGATGCGCAAACTGGCCACACATGATCTAAACACGCCGGTTTCGAAACCCGGGAACAGGCCCTCCACGAGGGGTGTTGCCGCCTTCATGACGCCGAAGCCGCTGCGCAAACAGCAGGTCCCGGGGGTCCGCCACCCCATCACCGTCCGACCCACGGGAAAGCGTGTGACGGTCCGGGTGGACGACACCGTGGTGGCCGAGACCACGGCCGCCCTGACCCTGAGTGAGGCCTCCTACCCTCAGGTGCAGTACGTGCCGCTGGCCGAGATCGACCCGGCGCTGCTCCAGCCGTCGAGACACCACAGCTACTGCCCCTACAAGGGTCGCGCCTCCTACTATTCCCTCGTCGTACCGGAGGCCTCGGCTGACCTGAGCGACGCGGTGTGGACCTACGAGACGCCGTACCCGGCGGTCGCTGAGATCGCCGGGCACGTTGCCTTCTATGCCGACCGGGTGGACGTCCGCGTCGAGGAGTGAGACCTCCCGGCCGCGCCGAGAGTTGATCAGCCGGCGGCGGCCGGGTCAGCGGGGTGCGGCGCGGCGGGGGGCAGCCTGACCACGAACCGGCACCAGCCGTCGGGTGCATCCTCGATGCTGACCTCGCCGCCATGAGCCGCAAGGGTGGTCCGGGCGATCGGCAACCCGAGGCCGCTGCCACCTGCGTCGGGTGACCGGCTGTCGTCCAGCCGGACGAACCGCTCGAAAACGCGCTCGCGGTCCGCGGGTTGGATGGCAGGGCCGTCGTTGTCGACCCAGACCACGGCGTCATCGCCGTCGCGGTGCAGGTCCAGCCGAACCGTCGAGCGTGCGTGCCGTTCGGCGTTGTCGACCAGGTTGCGCAACGCCTGCTCCAGCCGCTGGCCGTCGCCCAGGACCCGGATCGGCTCCAGCGCGGCCAGCACCACGCGGTCGCTCGTGGCCCTGAGCCGGCGGACCTCCCCGTCCACCAGGTCGTCGAGGTCGACCTCCTCCCGCACCGCCAGCAGGTCCCGCGCGTCGGCCCGGGCCAGCGTCATCAGGTTCTCCACCAGGCCGCGCAAGCGGGCCAGCTCGACGGTGATGGTTCCCAGCAGCCGGGTCCGGGTGGCCTCGTCCCCGTTGGTGGCGAGCTCGGCGGCGGTGGTGAGGGTGGCCAGCGGGCTGCGTAGCTCGTGGCTCGCGTCGGAGACGAAGGCGCGCTGGGCCTGGTGCGAGACCTCCAGCCGGTCCAACATGACGTTCATGGTCGCCGCCAGGGCGGCGATCTCGTCGTGTGTCGCCGGCACCTCGACCCGTTGGGCAAGGCGCTGGGCATCGATGGTGGCGACCTCGGTCCGGATCCGCTCGACCGATCGGAGCGCCCGCCCCACCAGCAGCCAGACGGCGCCGGCGACCGCGGCCAGCAACAACGGCGTGGCCGCGAGCAGGAACGCGGCGACCGTCTGGACGGTCTCGCGCTGGACCCGGACAGGGATCGCGACGTTCACCACGTAGACGCCGGAGCCGGCGCTGACCCCACGGGACACCACCATCCAGTCCCCACCCTCGCCCAGATAGTCGATGTCGCGCCTCACGACGGCGGTCTCACCCGCGGCGGGCCGCTGGGGGGTCAGTAGCTGGTCCGCCACCAGGCGGTTCGACGCCCCGACGACCCGCTGGTCCGGCCCGACGATCTGGACGAACTGTCCGCTCCGGGACTCCTCGACCAGCCTCTCGCTGGCGGCTCGAACACCGTCGGACCTGATCACCTCGGCGACCTCGGCCGCCCGTGAGGAGGCGGTCGAGGAGGCGGTGCCCTCCAGGTTCAGCTGGAGGATGTAGACCAGACCGCCACCGCCGGCGAGCAGCGCGAGCAGCACCACCACGACGGCCACCAGCACCGACCAGGTCCGGACCCCGATCTGGGCACCGGCGCGGGAGGCCACGCGGGCCGGCCGTCTGGGCATCGTCCTCACCTCACCGCCACCGGGAGCGCAACAACGGATCTGCTCGAGGGTAGGCGCTTCCCGCCGCCTCGGAGGCCGCAGAGCGGCAGCCGCGGGTCAGCGCGTCCTGCCGGGCAGCCGGCGATGAGCGGTGCTCGAGGTCGGCTCCGGGGCGGCGAGAGGCCAGGCCGACAGCCCCAGCAGGACGGCGTAGGCGAACGTGGCGATGGCCGTGCCCAGCAGCCAGCCGCCCAGCACGTCGGTCGCCGACTGCAGGCCGAGGTAGATGCGGCCGAGCCCGACGGCGAAGATCAGCGCGACAGCGACGGCAAGAGCGGCGATGCGCCGGACTGGGCGCTGGGCCGACGTCAGCAGCAACACGGCCAGCAGGTAGACCACGGTGGCGTCGGCGGTCTGGGCGGACGGGAAGGCGAACGAGCTCGAGGAGGAGTCCCCCAGGAACGAGGTGACGGCAACCCGGCGGCCCACGGCAACCTTCAGCAGGTACACCACGCTGACGGTCAGCAGCAGAACGGCCAGCAGGGCGGCCGGCCGACGCAGCCGACCGGTGCGCTCCCACAGGATTCCGGCGGCGACCGCCGAAGCCGCGAGAACCACGGTCAAGGAGCCGAGGCTGGCGGCGACGCGGGCAATCCCGGTCCTTCCCGTGGTCCGCGACCACTGCGCGACCGTCGACGTCAGCCGGTCCAGCCGGCTCGGTTCGCCGCCGTGCAGGACCAGGACCATGAGCAGGAGGAAGCCGAGCAGGGCCGTGGCCCCGAGCAGGAGCCACCGTCGGAGGGAGAGGTCCTCCTGGACGGCGGGGCGGCGGGCGGGCACGGAGTCCCTTCGGCTGGTTGGTGGGGCCCATCCTCGTGGGCTCGCTGACGCCGGTTCTCGGCGGCCCCCGGAAGCGGAGCCTGAGTCCGTGCGACGGCTCGCTCGTCAGCCTGCGCCGGCAGCCCTGAGCCGAGCCTGAGCGACGATCGTCAGGCGGTGTCGCACGTGTCGGCCGGGTCGACCCGCTCAGCCTGCACTCAGTCTCACCGGGGAAGGGTGAGGAGAATGGGCCAGAGCGCAGAGAGGTGACGATGAGGGTCCTGCTGGTGGAGGACGAGAGGCGGCTGGCCCAGACCGTGAAGGAGGGCCTGGTAGCCGAGGGGTTCGTCGTGGACATCGTGTCCGACGGCGTCTCCGGCCTCTGGGCGGTCACCGAGTACAGCTACGACGTGATCGTGCTGGACATCATGCTGCCCGGTCTGAACGGCTACGACGTCCTCAAGCAGCTGAGGCAGCGGAAGATCTGGACGCCGGTCCTGATGCTCACGGCCAAGGACGGCGAGTACGACCAGACCGATGCCTTCGACCTTGGCGCCGACGACTACCTGACCAAGCCCTTCAACTTCATGATCCTGGTCGCTCGGCTGCGGGCGCTCGTCCGGCGGGGCGCGCCCGAGCGGCCGGTGCTCGTCACGGTCGGTTCGCTGGTGCTGGACCCGACACGGCGGGTGGTCGAACGGCGCGGTGTGCCCATCTCGTTGACGGCTCGCGAGTACGGCCTGCTGCTGTACCTGATGCGGCACGCCGGTGACGTGGTCAGCAAGGCGCAGATCCTGGACAACGTCTGGGACTCCGCCTACAGCGGCGGGGACAACGTCGTCGAGGTGTACATCGGCTACCTGCGCCGCAAGCTGGACGTGCCGTTCCAGCTCCAGACCCTGAGCACCGTCCGCGGTCTCGGTTACCGGCTGGACGCCGACCCGGTCAGCTAGCCGCGGCTGCGCACGGCCTGCGTCGCCAGCGGGTCAGGTCCGGGACAGCGAGCTCTCCACGTCGGCGAAGACCACCCGCACCCCACCGCTGGCGGGCTCGAAGATCTTCGGGAACAGGGCCCCCGCCTCGGCCGTCGTCACCGCGGCGCTCGCCGTCTCGTAGTCGGGGAAGTAGAGGTCGATCATCCGGTAGGCCGGGGTCGGCGTGCCGTCCTCCTTGGGCCACACCTTCGAGGTCTCGAGATGGGTCAGCCCGGGAAGCTTCTCGGCAAGCGTGACCAGGCCGTCGGCGTAGGCCTTCTCGAAAGCGTCGGGGTCCGTCGGGTTGTCGTAGATGACGGTGATCTTGGTGGGCACGGGTCCTCCGAGGCTGACGAAGCGGGCGGGTGCTTTCGAGCCTAGGGCCGGGAAGGCGCCACCGGTCGTTCGTGCGGGAGGTGGCCCTGCAGGCAGGCACGGTTGCTGGGCGACCATGGAGACGACAAGATCGGAAGCCGTAAATATCGCTAGATTGGGTATCACCGGAGGTGCGGGCGACTTGTCTGAGATGGACCATCAGAGGTGCGACCCGAGAGAGGCTCAGATGGTGGCGACCGAGGTGGACATCCTGGACATCGCCCAGTCCCTCCGGCAACGGCTCGTGCCCAGCGACCTGGAGTCGACCCTCGACGCGATCACGCAGGCCGCCGTCGAGGTCCTTCCGGGTGTGGACTACGCCAGCCTGAGCCTGCGGCACGTCGACGGTGAGCTGGAGTCCTACGCCGTCACCGACCCGGTCATCGCCACGTTGGACAAACGGCAGTTCGAGCTGGCTGAAGGACCGTGCTACGACGGGACGACGAGTGACCCGTTCGTCGTCTCCGCCGACCTGCTGCACGACCCGCGATACCCGACCTGGGGTCCGCTCGCCGCCGGCATGGGGATCCGTTCGGGGGCCGGCATCCGGTTGTTCGAGAACTCGCGCACCGTTGCTGCGCTCAACCTGTTCGGCGCGAAGGTGGGTGCGCTGCAGAATGTGGCGACGCTCAGCCGGCTGTTCTCCCATCAGGCAGCCGTGGCGCTCGGCTACAGCGTGCAGCTGGACAGCCTGAACGAGGCGCTGCAGTCACGCACCCGGATCGGGGAGGCCGTGGGGATCGTGATGGAGCGCTATCAGCTCCCGGAGCAGCAGGCCTTCGCGTTCCTCACCAGGCTTTCTCAGAACGGCAACATCAAGCTGCGCCGGATCGCGGAGGAGCTGGTCGCGGCGGTGGGTCGGCACTGACCAGCCTCGTCACCCGACGCCTTGGTCAGCGCAGCGGGGACTCCCCGGTGTCCCGCAGGTCGGTGCTGGTGTCCTCGCCTCCGGGGGTCTCCCTCGTGCGGATGAGCTCGGCCGCAACCCGGTGCAACGGCGTGCCCTGTTCCTGGGCCACGCGGCTCAACACCTCGAAGGCACCACTGGAACTGAGCGAGAAGCGTTCCATCAAGATGCCCTCCGCCCGGCCGATGACCGTCCGGTTCAGCGCGCCGCTGTGCAGGTCCTCGGCGTGCTGGGACTCGGCGAGAGCGACGGCGAGGTGGGCGGCGAGGTGGCTGGCTGTCGTCGCGTCGTCCTCACCGAAGGCGTCCCGGCTACCCGAGAGCAGGTTGAGCGCGCCGAGGGTGTCCCTGCTGGTGAAGAGCCGGACACAGAGCATCGAGGCAATCCCCAGCTCGGCCACCCGCGACGACCAGCGAGGCCACCGCCGCTCTGTGGAGAGATCGGGGCTGGAGACCGTCTCGGCGACGCGGATGGCATCCAGGCACGGGCCCTGACCGACCGCGTACTGGAGCCGGTCGACCTCCGCCACCACGTCTCCGGTTCGAGCCGGGGTGTCGATGCTGCGGTCGCGGTGCACGATCGACACTCCGGCGTAGTCGCAGCCCGGGATGAGCTGGGTGGCGATCGCCACGGCCCGGTCCAGTGTGTGCTGGGTGTCGCCCTCTCCCTGCAGGTCGCGCGCCGCTTGGGCGAACCTCGCCGGCGACACCTCGTTCGCGTCGCCCCCGGTCATCCTGCGATACTGGCACAGGTTCTCAGACTCGGAGAGAGTGCGGCCGCGCCTGGACCGTGCAGACTCGCGGCGACGCGGCCAACCGGCTTGCGTCGCGGCGCTTCTCCCTAGAGCACTCGCTGACTGGGTGTTCACCTTGTTGACCGCAGCACGAAACGGGTAACCGACCACCATGACGCCTAATGGCCAGTTGAGCACGCCAAGTTTTCGCCCGCCGACGTGGTGACGTTGCCTGCGCCGCTGCCGGACCTGGTGCTGGCACCGGACCTGGCCGCGACCCGGCGCTCGCTGCAGCCCGTGCTGGACCTAGCGACCTCCATCGCCGCCAGTTCTCTGCCCGGTGCCGCAGGAGCCGGCATCTCCCTGATCGAGGATGGGGCTCGCGTCAGCACGGCCAGCACGAACGCGCTCGTGTCGCTGGCGGACGAGCGCCAGTACGAGCTCGGCGAAGGCCCCTGTCTCACGGCCTGGGCGACGACGACGCTCGTCCGGATCGACGACCTGGATCGTGATGAGCGCTGGCCCCACTGGGCCGAAGCGGCTCGTGCGCTGCACCTCCGGTCCGTGCTCAGCACTGCCGTGATCGGCACCGCTCGGAACCTCGGCGCGATCAAGGTCTACAGCGAGCGGCCCCATGCGTTCGACCGGGCGGCGGAGGACCTGTTGCTCCGCCTGGCGGACCAGTCCGCGATCCTGCTCGAGAACCTGCAGACGCTCACCGATGCGGAGCGGTCGAGCGCGGCAGTCATGGCTGCCCTGGAGGCGCGTCAGCAGGTGGTGCTGGCGCAGGGCGTGCTGATGGGACGCCAGGGCCTAAGTCGCCAGCAGGCCTTCCTCCAGCTCTCTCAGGATGCCGCGCGCCACGGGCGGACGGTCGCTGAGGAGGCCGCTGAGCTGGTGACGGGGACCTGAGGAGTGTTGGTGCCACAGCACTCACCCGAGGAGGACCGAGCCCGGCTCGTGAAGGCCTTCGCCAGCAGCCAGTTGCGGATCGAGCAGCTGTGGTTGGCCTACTTCGCGCTGGGCGGCAGCGCCGGTCGCTACGAGGTCGAGGCCTATCTGGCCGGCCTGATGCCGATGAGCGCCCACGAGCACAACGTCCTCGCTCAGGCGGTGAACGAACGGCTGGCTGAGCTGCCGCCTCCGCCGCGAGCGCCCTATCGCGACCCGGACGATGAGCCGCCTCCGCCCGAGCCGTAGCGGGACGCGTCGGGCACAAGTGCGCGAAGTTTGCGCCCGGGCAGGAGAACCATTTAAGTTTGGCCGAGGTTGAGAATAAGCCTGCCTTTCCCTCGGTGGTCGTTCAACGGATTCAGGTGCATTCTCATGGCTTTCTCCTCCTCCCCCAGGCTTGCGCACGGTGCTGCGCGAGGCGGTCGCGGCGCTGCCCTCCGTCGGCCGGTCGGAGCTGAGCCGACCCGCGAGGGCGGGACCCGTCGAGCTCCCCATGCCTGAGCAGATCGAGTCCGCGCAGCAGCTCCAGACGTTGATGGCGATGGTGTCCGGAGTCCAGCTCGAGCTCACCCAGAGCCTGCAGGACATCGCCGAGCGCGGCCTGATCGCGCTGCCGGTAGCCGAGGGCGTAGGGGTCGCCCTGCTCGAGGACGGCCGGCTCGGCTGCCTGGCGTCGACCTCCTCGTTCGTCCGCGACATCGACGACGCCCAGTACGGCACCATGCAGGGGCCGTGCGTCACCGCAGCGGCGGAGAACCGGACGGTGGTGGCCGGATCGATGATCGAGCAGGAGCGCTGGCCGGACCTTCGTCCGCAGATCGCATCGATGGGCGTACACAGCGCGCTGTCGATCCCGTTGACCGTCGCCGACGTCGTGATCGGGACGCTCAACGTCTACGCCCGTCGCCACAACGCGTTCGACGACGACGACGCCGCTCGCGGCGAGCAGTACGCGGGTCCGGCGGCCGCGGCCCTGCACCAGGCGTCGCTGCTGCGGCGGGCCCGGCTGGTGACGGAGCGGATCGGCGCCGCGATGGAGCGACGGACGATCGTGAACCGGACGGTGGGCCTGCTGATGGCCCAGGACGGGGTGGAGTCCGCCGAGGCGCTGGCCATGCTCGAAGCCACCGCCGAAACCCGGGGCGAGGACCTCGGCTCTGTGGCCCGAACCGTCTGGAACGAGCGGATAGAGTTCGCGTCCCTGCCACCCTCGGAGGACGCGGCGTGGGCACTGCGCCACTAGCGGTGGCACTCTTCTCGGGAGGCGGAATGGACGACGGGCTCGCTGTCTCAGCGGTACTGGCGGCTGACCTGCATGACCTGAGCGGGGCCCTGGACCTGTCACCGGAGACGGCCGGCGACCTCGCGGCTGCCCTGGAGGGTTTCTACCGGGACGCGTTCCTGGGTGTCCCCTCCCTGATGGGCATGTCGCTCGTCTGCACCCTGCCGGAAGGTGAGGCCGCGCTGACCGCCCTGCAGCCCTCCAGCGCCCCCGACGACATCGCGACCTCGTTGGCCATCCCCGTCCGAATGCCCGGTACGGCTGGGCTCCGCTGCCTGTTCGTCCTCTACGCTGCCCGGCCCGGCGCCCTGAAGGACCTCGCTGCGGGTCTGCGCGAGTCGCTGGGTGAGGACCCAGATCCGGTGCTGCTCGACGCGCACCTGGAGCCGCCGGTCACCGACCTCTCAGTGTTCCCGCGTGCCGCGGTGCACCAGATGGCCGAGGGCGCGCTGCTCGGTCGCGGGTTCAGCGAGATCGGGGCTGTGACGTTCCTGGAGGCGCTGACCGCTGCCTCCGGCGGCGACACCGTCAGCGCCGCACGCCAGGTCATCCAGTCCGTCCGCTGAGCTGGCCCCCGGCGTCACTCGAGTAGCGCCTGGACGGCGAGCCGCCGCGAGGTCAGCAGCCCGGCCAGATCGTCGAGGCTGAGCCCGTGAGCAAAGGCGTAAGCCCGCAGGACGGCCAGCGCATCGACGTTCGTCATCGAGGTAGCCCCGATCACCATCCCGACGGCCACCCAGACGTCGAGGCGACGGGCGGCTGCGACGTGGGTGTCCCGCCAACCCAGGTCGTCGTCATCGCCCAGCCAGCCCGAGGTGCCCACCAGGTTGGTCGCCATCAGGTCGGCCATCTCCATCCCGACGTCCGGGATCGTGGCGAAGGGCAAGCCTCCCTCGTCCCGGGAGTACAGGTCGACCGCGCCGAGACGGTCGCCGCCCGGCAGGCGGAGCGGAAGGGACGCGACCGAGCGGAAGGGAGTCTGCCCGACCAGCTCGGCGCCGAAGACCGGCCACTTGGTGGTCACCGCGGCCAGGTCGGCGATCAGCGGACCACCAGCGTCGGTCGCGCTGAGACAAGGACCCTCCCCCAGCGTGATCTGAAGCCGCTCAGCCCGCGCCACCATGTCGCTGCTGGCGCTCAGCGGCACCCGGAGATCTTGCGTGAGGCTCAGCCCAGCGCCGTCCACGGCCAGCACTTGCACACAGGCCTGGACAAGCGCCAGGGGCAGCAGCACGGACGCGTCCTCAGCATCGGCCAGCCGGTCCCTCACCAGAGACTGGTAGTCCGCCGCCAGGCTCATCCGCGCGCCTCCTCGTCGAGGATCTGGACCTCGAGGTTCTCCGGCCCCCGCGCCGGAAGGTAGGCCGTCCGTTGCTGCAGGGCCTCGACGAGGTGCTGCAGGGCAGCAGGGTCGCTGGCCGCGGCGGTCAGCCGGGCACTGACCGTGCGGAGCTTCAGATTGTTGACCTGCGACCAGCGCACGAGCAGGGCGAAGGCTGCATCCGGCTCCAGACTGAAACGCGCCATCAGGATGCCCTTGGCCTGCTCGATGGTCGGCAGCGACGCCAACTTCTGCTGGAGCTGGGCCAGCGTCCGAAAAGGGTCGCTGAGATCGGCAGTCTGCCCTGGCCGGGGGGCGGAACCGAGATCGGGTTCGTGGTCGCCCGCGGCGGCGTGGCTGTAGGACATCGGGTGCACCTGTGGGGTCGGTGGGTACGCGCGTTCGTAGCACCGGCTGCGTCCTCAACCAGAAGGATCGTACGCGATCGGTGTCGCCCGTGGGCCCGCTGTGGAGGAAGGAGGTGCCAGACGGGTCGGTCCGCTCCCGATCCCCGGGACGCCGCTGCCCAGAGAGGTCGAGACCAACCGCCGAGGAGGTTGGTGTCGCCCCCGGGGTGTGCCAGTCTCGAAGGGTGGCCGAGGCGATCGACGACCAGTTCGCGGCCGTGGCCCGCGAGCTGCGGACGCAGGCGAGCGAGTCCGCGACGCTGGAGCGCGCCGTGCTGATCGCGACCGAGGTGATCAGCGGCTGTGGCCACGCCTGCGTGACCCTCGTCCACAGCGCCGGGAGGCGGCTGGAGACGCCCGCGTCGACGAGCGAGGTCGGGCGGCGCGGTGACGAGCTGCAGTACGAGCTGGACGAAGGTCCGTGTCTGGACTCGGTCTGGCGCCACGAGACGACGCTCAGCCGGGATCTCGCGACCGAGACCCGGTGGCCGCGTTGGGCCCCGGCGGTGGTCGGGCGGCTCGGCATCCGGAGCATGCTCTGCTACCAGCTGTTCACCACCGAGCACTCCTACGGCGCCCTCAACCTCTACTCCGAGGACACCGACGCGTTCAGCGACGAGGACCAGGCCCTCGGTCTGGCCTTGGCCGCGCATGTCGCGGTCGCCCTGGCCGCGAGCCGGGAGATCGACACGCGCGGGCTGGCGATCACCCACCGGACGCTCATCGGGCAGGCGGAGGGCATCCTGATGGAGCGGTACGGGATCGAGGCCGACCAAGCCATCCGCGCCTTGACCCGCGTGTCACAGGACAGCAACCGCAAGCTGTTCGACATCGCCCGCGAGGTGGTCAGCACCCGACGCGCGCCGAGGAGCTGACCTCCCGGTCAGCAGACCCGGGCAGGAACCGACCCTCGCCCCCTAGCCGGGCTGGCCGAGGGGTGGAAGAGTCGTCAACCACCTATCCCCAGAGGAGAGAAGACGTCATGACCGACACCTGGAACGACGTAGGTCTGCTCGCGCTACGGCTTGGCGTCGGTGGCGCCCTCGCCGCACACGGCGCCCAGAAGCTGTTCGGCTGGTTCGGAGGCTACGGCCCCGAGGGCACCGGCCAATGGATGGACTCCCTCGGCTTCGCCGGCTCTGGCAAACGCAACGCCATCATGGCCGGACTCGCCGAGTTCGGCGGCGGCACCCTGCTGGCCCTCGGGCTGGCCACCGGAGCCGCCGGAGCCGCCGTCGCCGGCAACATGGTCGTCGCCGGCTCCACCCACGCCCCCAACGGCTTCTTCAACACCAGCGGCGGCTACGAGCTCCCCGCCATCTTCGGCCTGGTCGGAACCTCGCTCGCCCTCGGCGGACCCGGCCGGATCTCCCTCGATCACGCCATCGGACACACCGTCAACCGCAAGTGGATGGCCTTCGCCGCCCTGGCGTCGGCGATCGGCTCGGCCGCCTTCCTGATCAGCACCCGGCAACCGCCCCCTGCCGTCCCGGCCGACGTCGACGCCGCCGAGTCGCCCACCGACCAGACCGCCGTCGCCGAGTCCGACACCGACCCAGCCTGAGGACGGCCCGGCAGGCCGACCTGGAGGGCCCGCGGATCGCGCCCGCATCGTCCAGGTCGGCCGTCGGACGGGAGGCGGACTGCTCCTCCGGTCGGTCGGGGTCGAGGTCGTCGGCTGGTGGACTCTGGGCCATGTTTATCCTGACCCAACCAGCTCCCGTGACCTGCAGCCAGCGCCGACTCTTGGAGGAATGATGACGCCCACCCCCACTCGTGAGGACAAGTTCAGTTTCGGTTTGTGGACGGTTGGTTGGCAGGCGCGTGACCTGTTCGGTGAGGCGACCCGTCCGGTACTGGCCGCGGTCGAGGCGGTGCACAAGCTGGCCGAGCTGGGCGCGTACGGGATCACCTTCCACGACGACGACCTGATCCCGCCCGGCTCCAGCAGCAGCGAGCGGCAGCGGATCATCGACGAGTTCAAGGCCGCGCTGGCCGAGACCGGGCTGGTGGTGCCGATGGTCACCACCAACCTGTTCGGCGACCCGGTGT
>JBJMIS010000060.1:0-18835 GCA_045806705.1 Friedmanniella sp. | reverse complement strand
AAGGGCCGCACACTGATCCCCTTCGGGAAACAGTGCACGGCCCCTTCCGGGACATGCTCTGGTGGAGGTGGCGGGAATCGAACCCGCGTCCTCGGACGACGAACCAGGACTTCTCCGGGCGCAGCTGGCTAGGCGTTCTCTCGGCTCCTGCACTCGCACCAGCACGTTGCAGACAAGCCCAGTCTCAGTAAGTGTCCCTGTTAAGCCCTCAGACGACTCTCAACAGGTGAGCCTCCTAGATGAGGCCAGGATCCGGGACGGAGGCACGCCCGGTCTGACCCTTCGATCACTGCTCAGGCAGCGAGAGCGAAGTCAGTGCGACTAGAATTGGCACTTATTGGTTTCCAAGGAACATTAACGAGTTGACCCTGGATTCTCGGCCCGCTTCTCCTGGGACTATCGACCCAAGTCGAAACCGATCACCCCCTGTGAAGTTGTCCCGCTGCCGGCCCACCTACTCGACCGACTGCGGTGCAGCCGAGGCCGCGAGGCCCCACACTACGCCAAGCCCAACGTTCCAGCACGCGGATTATTCCTGCCGTTCGGTGCCGGGCCGCGTCGGCTGGGACGGTGGCGGTCCTACTCCTCCGACAGCACCTGGCGCTTCACGACGTGTTTGACGGGGTTCGTCCAGGTCTCCCCGTGCGCCGCCTTGGCTCCACCGACGATCGTGAGCACCACCCACCCGACCCCGATCAGTGCCGCCAGCATCCCGAAGATGTTGAGGCTGGTGATGCTTGCCGCTGTGACGCTCGCCGCGAAGCCGAGCAGGCTGAAGAGGCTGAAGTTGAACGCTTTCGCTGCCTCGCGCCGCGCGAAGCTGCCCGGAGCGCTCAGCGCGTAGACCAGAGCCGGCCCGAACAGGCCGAGGATGAAGAGCGAGAAGTGCGCGAACGCGGCGGCTCCCCGTCCTGCGCGGGCTCGCGTCTCGACCGGGACGAAGGGTTGGTAGGCGGGGTGGACCCCGAGCGCCTGAGAGGGCGCGGGGACGTGGACCAGGCCGTAGAACGCCTCGTTCAGCTCTCGACGGTTGTCGGCCGAGAGGACCTTACCGATCCGCGTGTCGAACTCCGACTCGCTGATCCGACCGTCGGCGAACGCCTCCTTCAGCCAGTTCTCCGCTCGATCCCGCTGGTCAGGGGTCACGTGCATGGTCAGGCTCGGGTGCTCATACATGGCGCTCATGGAGTACAGAGTGCGCCTGACCGCATCGTCGGGGTATCCGGCACTCCCCCGGATCGACCCCGAGCGCCGACGCGCCGCGCAACCCGACCCGGCGACCATCCTGTCCCCCGGCAGGTCCTAGGTTGGAGCGCATGACTGCTGAGAAGCCAGAGATCGACTTCCCCGGGGGCCCGCCGCCTGAGGACCTCGAGATCACCGACATCACCGTGGGAAACGGGCCGGAAGCGAACGCCGGGGACCAGGTGCTGGTGCACTACGTCGGCGTCGCACACAGCACCGGTGAGGAGTTCGACGCCTCCTACAACCGGGGCGCTCCCCTGGACTTCCCGCTCGGCGCCGGCCGGGTCATCGCCGGCTGGGACCAGGGCGTCGTCGGGATGAAGGTGGGCGGTCGCCGTCAGCTGGTGATCCCGCCGCACCTGGCCTACGGCGACCGGGGCGCCGGTGGCGTCATCAAGCCCGGCGAGACCTTGATCTTCGTCGTCGACCTGGTGGACGTCCGCTAGCGCGCGTCGACGTGCGGCCGCGGCCCGCGAGCAGGCTCGCGGGCGCGGCCGGCGTCACCAGCTGCTGCTGCCACCGCCCCCGCCGCCGCCGCCGGAGAAGCCGCCGCCACCGAACGAGCTGCCACCGCCGAAACCGGTGCCGCTGCTGCCGGCGGTGGACGGCATCGGGGTTGCTGCGTTCGTCAGGGCCGAGGTGAGGAAGGCAGTGTTGAAGAAGGCCATGTTGTAGCTGCCCGCGTACCAGTACGGGGTCTCGTCGGGCAGCCTGCCCATCGCCACCAGCTGCCCACACAGCTCCGCCCACCGGTCGGCCAGCTCGAAGACGATCGCCCAGGGCAGGTACTTGGAGAAGATGTCCTCGCCCTCCTCGAAGCGCAGCTGGTCCGCCTCGGCCGTCGCGAGGTAGGTGCGGAAGCCCTCCACCTGGTCGCAGACCGCGCGCCCGTCCGCGGTGCGCTGCCCTCGGCGCAGCTTGCCCCGGATGACCAGGACGGTCACGGCGACCGGGAGCAGCGGGATCAGCAGCAGGAGCACTGAAGCTCCGAGAGTGAAGGCGGCGAAGACCGCGACAGCGATGACCCCGAAACCGGCGCTGCTGGTCGCGGTGGCCGAGGGGACCTTGCGGAACCAGCCCCGCGAGGCGACCTGGTTGATCACGGAGGTCCGCAGCGCCTGGTGGGCTTCGAGCATGCTGCCGCGCTGTGACAGGTCCTCCGTCGCCCCGGGTGGACGGCCGCCGAACAGGGTCGTCAGCAACACCATCTCGTGCGGAGCGGTCGCCGGGGACGGGTCGAGCAGCGTGACCCGGAAGTCGTCCTCGCTCGAGCTCTCGATCCGCAGCGCGCCGCGAACCGCGAGGTCGACGATCGTTGCGGCGGTCTCGCGGGTGTCGACCTGGCCGTCGATCAGCAGGCCCGCCTCGGCCACCGGGATGCGCGGCGGCGAGAACGCCACGGGAATGGGAATGTCGGGGTCGTTGAGGACGACTCGCGCGGTCTGGCCAGGCGCCGGCGTGGTGCCGGGCGCCAAACCCTCGTAGCGCTGGTCCCGCCCGTTCCGGCGCCACCAGAGCACCCCGAGCAGTGGGGACCCGACGAGCGAGAGCAGGCCGAGAGCGCCGACCCCGACCGCCGTCGCGCGCTCGCGGGCCGTGAGCTTCGACCCGTCCGGCTCCAGGTGCGGCCGGTTGTCGGCGACCAAGCCCGGCTTGATCTTCACGCCGAAGGACATCCCGTTCCCCGCCGGCAGGTCGGTGACCCCGAAGTGTGCCGTGCCTGCGCTGGTGCGGTTGGTCGGGCACTCGGTCGTGCTGCCGGCCGGACCGTAGAAGCAGCTCGTGTCCTGCGCCCCGCCGGGCACGGCCACGACGGCGGTGGCCGTCTTGATGGTCGGGTTGCCAGTCCCTAGCGCGTCCCAGAACAGCTCGTCGTAGCCGTTGAAGCTCCGTACGGCTCCGATGACGTCATAGCTCAGTACGTAGGTGGCGGTCGGCCGACTGATCGTGCGGTCGGGGTCGCCGATCCGGACGTTGAGGAACGCCGTCCGACCGCGGTCCTTCTTCGTGGTGCTGCTGCTGACCTGGGTGGACACCCGGTCGGGGCTCGTCACCTGGACGTTGGTGATCCCGTAGACCGCATCCTCGGTGTCGCTGAACTTCTCGCGCGTCACGAGGTCGCGTTGGATGCCGTGCCGGCCCGAGTCGTCGCCGAAGCGCCAGACGATGGTCTCGCGAACCGCGAGGACCCCACTCGGCTGCAAGGTGTAGTCGGCGGTGAAGGAGTCGATCTGGTCCTCAGCCGCGGCGTGCGCCGCTGGAGCGGTCAGCGTGAGCCCCGCCAGCGCCAGGAGGAGCACTGCCAGCAGCCCCAGCACGCCGTGCACCCGCGGTCGGCGCGGTCGACCGCGAACCGCTACCGCCTGCTCCGGTACGGCAGCAGGCATCAGTGGCGCTCGCCCCGGTTGCGGGCGGCAAGTGCACGCTCGGCCTCGCGCCGTCCCTCCCGCTCGGCCAAGCTCTGACGCTTGTCGTACTCCCGCTTGCCTGTCGCCAGGGCGATCTCGACCTTGGCGTAGCCGTCAGAGAAGTAGATGGACAGCGGGATCAGGGTGGTTCCGGCGCTGCTCAGGTCGCGCTCGATCCGGCTGATCTCCCGTCGGTTCAACAGCAGCTTTCGAGTGCGACGTGCGGTGTGGTTGGTCCAGGTCCCGTGGCTGTACTCCGGGATGTGGGCGTTGCGCAGCCACACCTCCCCCTCGTCCACGGTGGCGAACGCGTCGGTGAGGCTGGCCCGGCCCTCACGCAGCGACTTCACCTCGGTACCGCCGAGGACGATACCGGCCTCGTAGGTGTCGTGGATGTTGTAGTCGTGCCGAGCCTTCCGGTTCTGCGCGACGAGCTTGCGGCCCTTCTCCTTCGCCATATCCCCATCCTCTCCGTCCGCCGGTTCGCCTCCCGACGCAGCGGAAGCCTCGTGCCGTGGCCCGCGGCAGGGGAACTCTACCCAAGGCGGGGGCCGGAAGCCGGGCCAAGACGAGGCCAGGAGGTCGCTCAGTCGGGAGCGTCCAGCCTCAGCTCGCGCCCTGCGGCCGCGGAGGCGTAGACCGCCGAGACCATCCGGGTGACCTCGACGCCGTCGGCTACCGGAGCGAGCACCGGTTCACGTCCCAGGCAGGCCTGCACGAAGTTGTCGATCTCCCCCCGGAAGCCCTCCACCAGGTCGAAGCTGAGGTGGTCGATCTGTGGTGTCAAGTTGAGCATCACGCCATGCCGCTCGGCGGCCAGCCGGAGCTGGGGTTCGACCTCGGCGCCACCGAGCTCGCCATGGATGCTGACGCTCAGCCGGTCCTCCGGGGCGTGCACGGAGTAGCTGGCGTCCAGCAGCAGCGAGGCGCCATTGGCGAAGCGGATCGCCGCGTTGGCCAGATCCTCCACGCTGCTGTCCGAGGCGGCCTCGGTCGCCCGGTAGCGCTGCGGTCCCAGGCCGCTGCGCTCGCCCAGCCGGTGATAGGTGTTTCCGCTGACGGTGACCGGCGTGGGCCGGCCCATCAGGTACCAGCAGAGATCGAGGACGTGGCTCCCGATGTCGATCAGCGGTCCGCCGCCGGACCGGTCACGAGCGCCGTACCAACCGCCGGGGTGCCCCGCACGTCGGAGGTTGCTGGCCCGCGCGTAGTAGATCTCCCCGAGGTCGCCGGCATCCACGAAGCGTTTGAGGGTCTGGACGTTGCCCGAGAACCTGCGGACAAACCCGACCTGGACGACCGCTCCCGACCGGAGCGCTGCCTGCTGCACCGCCAGGGCCTGCTCCAGGCTGGTTGCCAGCGGTTTCTCGATCAGCACATGCCGGCCGGCCGCCAGGGCCGCGGTCGCCAGCTCGGCGTGGGACTCGTTCGCCGTGCAGATGCTCACCGCCTGCACCCGCTCGTCCTCGAGGGCCTGCGGCAACGAGGTGTAGGTCGAGTCGATCGCGTACCGGCTCGCGAGCCGGGACGCCCGCTCCGGGTGCCGGTCGATGACCGCTGTCAGCTCGGCGTCGGGCTGGGCCGCGTAGGCGTCCAGGTGGGCGGTCGCGATGGTTCCCGCGCCGACGACCGCCACACCCAGACGTGTCACCCTCGACCTCTACCAGAGGTGCAGCACCACATCAGAACCACATCATGGGGTTGGTCAGCGCCCCGTCCAGCCAGAGCATCAGGTGCAGGTGGCACCCCGTCGAATAGCCCGTGGTGCCGACATAGCCGATCACCTGACCCTTGCTGACGTGCTGGCCGACCGACACGGTGTACCGGATGGCGTGGTTGTAGCCCGTGGTCACGTACCGACCGTTGATGACGCCGTGGTCGATCATCAGCCGGTTGCCGTAGCCGCCGTTGTAGTAGCGCTCGGCGACGCGACCGGGGTAGGGGGCGCGGATGGCACTGCCGCAGCCCGCACCGAAGTCCGTCCCGTCGTGCAGCTTCCAGTAGTGCAGCACCGGGTGGAACCGCATCCCGAACGGGGAGGTGATCGACGCGGATACGGGGTAGCTGAAACCGTGTGCCACGCTCGGCGTGCTCGGCGCGCTCGCAGCGCTGCCTGCTGAGCGGTGGACCGGCCGCGAGGGTGACGGCGAGCTGCGCCGTGGCACCGGCTTCTTGGCCGACTGCCGGGCCCGCCTGGCCTCGGCGGCTGCCTGCGCGGCCGCCTTCCGGGCGGCAGCCTGGCGGGCCCGCTGCTCGGCTGCCCTCTTGGCGGCAGCCGCGGCCTTCGCCTGGGCGATCCGGCTTGCGATTCGGCGTTCGACCGAAGCGCGTTCCTGGGTGAGCCTCGCGTACTGGGACTTGTCCTTGGCGACGTCCTCGGCCGCCGCCGCCTCGACCGCCTGCCGCTGCCGGACCAGGGTCTGCACGCTCGACTCCTGGGCCGCAGCCCGCGCCTGCAGGCTCTGCTTGAGCTTGAGGTTGTCGGCGGCCTCCTTGCGGTCGGCCTCCACCTGCGCCTCGAGCTCGGCCTGGCGGGCCTTCTCCGCCTCGAGCTTGCGCTGCAGGGCCTGCAGGTCGTCGATGGCGGCGTCGGTGGTGTCGAACATGGTGGTCGACCACTGCAGCCGCGTCTGCAGGTCGGCGGTGGAGCTGTTCTCGATCAGCACGGCGAGCGGCAGCAGGTTGGTCTGCTGCTGGTACTGGTCGCGGACGATGTTGCCCGCCATCGCGATCTTGGCGTCGACCGCCTTCTGACCCGCGGCCACGGCCGCCTTGGCCACGGCCAGGTCCTTCTTCGCCTTCTTCAGCTTGGCTGCCAGCGCGACGTCCCGATCGTGCGCCGCGGCGACCTCAGCCTGAGTTCTGGCCAGCTCGGCGCGGGCTCCGTCCAGCCTTGCCTGCGCCTGGTCGAGGGCGGCTCCAGCGGCGGAGAGTGCGTGGCTCGACTCGTTGAGCTCCGACTTCGTCCTCGCCAGCTGCTGCGCCACCTCGTCGCGCCGGTCGGTCAGGCTGTCGGCCGACGCAGCGGGGGCGAGCAGTGCAACGGTCAGGGCCGAGCTGACCGACAGCGCCAGCACCGTCAGCGACAGCCGGGCGCGGAGCCGGCGGGCCGCTGCTGCGCCCGCCGACTCGGCGCGCAGTGCAGCGGAGGCGCAGCGAAGCCGGCCGAGGGCTGATCGAAGTTTCGCGAAGCGACCACGGTGAGGTGCTTCGCTGTCGCCCGGACCGTCCTTGCGGACGGGGGGAACATCCGGAACCACAGCTATCCCCAATCCCAGTTGGTTGTCGACAACCAGGACCCGGGTGCGATTGTCGCTCCGGACCCCTCGTACCCTTAAGTAGAGGTCGAGGGTCTAGCTCGACGTCAGACTCTCAAGTACTTCCTGGTCGTTACCAGCGTCGGAATGATAGACAGCACGAGTCCGACGGCCGCAACCCCTGCCATGGCCCAGACCGCCTCAGACCACCCGATCCAAGGTAAAGCCTGAAGAGAGACTTGAGCTTTACGGGTGATGACGAAGTAAACGCCTGATGCCAATGTGGCGCAGGCCAAGCCCGCGCCGACCAGTGCCGAAAGTACGGCTTCCAGGAGGAACGGCAGGGTGATATAGAGGTTGCTCGCGCCCACGAGCCGCATGATGCCGATCTCGCGTCGACGCGCGAACGTGGCGAGGCGGATGGTGTTGGCGATCTGCAGGGCCGCCGCGAAGAGCAGCAGGGCCGACGCCGTCAGGGTCCCCCACTGCAGGAATCCGAGGGTACGGAAGAACGGGTCGAGGTACTTGCGCAGGTCCTGCACGTTCTGCACACCCTTCAGCCCCACCACCGCACTGACCACGCCCTGGTACTGCTCGGGGTTCTTGAGCTTGACCCGGAAGGACTCCTGCATCTGGTCGACCGTCAACGAGTCCTGGATCGGGTTGCCCTCATAGGCCCGCCGGAACTCCTCCCAGGCCTCCTGCTTGGACTCGAAGAAGACGCCCTCGGGAGCCACCTCGGGATTGGCGAGCAGCGTCTGCTGGATCACATCCTTCTGGGCCTGGGTCACTCCCTGACCGGGCTCGCACTGGTCGCCGCTGACGTAGGGCGTGCAGAGAAAGATGGAGATCTCGATCTTCTCGTACCAGCGGCCCTTCATCAGCTCCACCTGCTGGTTCGCCAGCAGTCCCGCACCGAAGAGGGACAGCGACACCCACATGGTCATGATCACGGCCAGGGTCATGGTCAGGTTCTGACGAAGACCGGCAGCGGTCTCGGAGAAGATGTGGCGAAAGCGCATGCGGAGTCCTCAGTCTTGCGGGTGGACAGGGCGGGCGAACGGGCCGGCCGCGGTGGCGAACGTGCTCACTGGTAGCCGTAGACGCCCTTGGTCTGGTCGCGGACGACCGCGCCGTCGTCCAGCTCGATCACGCGCTTGCGCATCTGGTCGACGATCGTGGAGTCGTGGGTAGCCATCAGAACGGTGGTGTCGGCTCGGTTGATCCGGTCCAGCAGCTTCATGATCCCGACGCTCGTCGCGGGGTCGAGGTTTCCCGTCGGCTCATCAGCGATCAGGATCATGGGCCGGTTGACGAACGCACGCGCGATCGCCACCCGCTGCTGCTCACCGCCTGACAGCTCTTCGGGCAGCCGTCCGCCCTTGCCCTCGAGACCGACCAGCTCGAGCACCTCGGGCACGACGCGCTTGATCGTGGAGGCAGGCTTCCCGATCACCTGCAGGGCGAAGGCCACATTCTCGGTGACGGTCTTGTTGGGCAGCAGCCGGAAGTCCTGGAAGACCGTGCCGATCTGGCGGCGCATCGCGGGGATCTTCCAGCTGTGCAGCCGGTTCAGCTCCCGACCGGCGACGAAGACCTTGCCTCTGGTGGCCCGCTGTTCCCGCAGGATCAGCCTCAAGAAGGTCGACTTACCCGAACCCGAGGCACCCACGAGGAAGACGAACTCTCCCTTGTCGATGTCGACGCTGACGTCGTCGAGCGCGGATCGCCGCTGCCCTTCGTAGGTCTTGGTCACACCTTCGAACCGAATCACTGTCTCTGCCTCGCGCGATCGTCGTCTCCGACGGGCACCGAGTGCAGCGCCGGATGGCCAGATTCGAGTTTAGGTGAACCGCCGCCGCAACCCGGCTCATCCGCCGTGCGCCACGCGCGTCGCCCCGACGATCGCGCGATCCCTGCTCAGGAGGCTGCAAGCTCCGTGGTGCGCCGCCAGCGGATCCCCGAGTCGATGAACGCGTCGATGTCCCCGTCGAAGACGGCGTCCGGGCTGGAGGTCTCGTAGTCGGTCCGCAGGTCCTTCACCATCTGGTAGGGGTGCAGGACGTAGGACCGCATCTGGGAGCCCCAGCTGTTCCCGCCGTCGCTCTTGAGGGCGTTCATCTCGGCCTCCCGGTCCTGCCGCACCTTCTCCAGCAGCCGCGACTGCAGCACCCGAAGCGCTGCCGCCTTGTTCTGCAGCTGGGACTTCTCGTTCTGGCAGGAGACGACGATGCCGGTCGGCAGATGGGTGATCCGCACGGCGGAGTCGGTCGTGTTGACGCTCTGGCCACCGGGTCCCGAAGAGCGGAAGACGTCGATCCGCAGCTCGGACTCGGGGATGTCGATGTGGTCGGCCTCCTCAGTGACCGGCAGCACCTCCACCCCGGCGAAGGAGGTCTGCCGGCGCCCCTGGTTGTCGAAGGGGGAGATCCTGACCAGCCGGTGCGTTCCCTGCTCCACCGACAAGGTGCCGTAGGCGAAGGGCGCCTTGACCTGGAAGGTGGCCGACTTGATCCCGGCCTCCTCGGCGTAGGAGGTGTCGTAGACCTCGGTCGGGTAGTGGTGTCGCTCGGCCCAGCGCAGGTACATCCGTAGCAGCATCCCGGCGAAGTCAGCCGCGTCGATGCCGCCCGCCTCGGACCGGATGGTGACCAGCGCCTCGCGCTCGTCGTACTCCCCCGCCAGCAGAGTGCGGACCTCCAGAGCCTCGATGGCACCTTGCAGCGAAGCGAGCTCGGCCTCCGCTTCCGCCAGGCTGGCCGCGTCGCCCTCCTCCTGGCTCAGCTCCACCATGATCGCAAGATCGTCGAGCCGAGAGCGCAGGCTTTCGACGCGGTCGAGGTCAGCCTGGACGGCCGACAGCCGGGAGGTCACGCGCTGTGCGTTGTCGACGTCGTCCCACAGGTCAGGAGCCGAGACGGCATCCTGCAGCTGGGCGATCTCCTCGCGGAGCTTGCGCGGGTCGATGACGGCCTCGATCGAGCTCAGCGCCTTGTCGAGTGCCGCCAGGTCTGCAGGAAAGTCCGGTCCAGCCACGATCCTCCACTCTACTGAGTCCGGCCCTGATCCCACTCATCCTGCACTCCCGGGGACGACGTCCGGGCGAGCGCGACCACTAGGCTCACCGAGCGCCGACGGTGCCGATGCGACGAGTGGACGACCGGGCCAGGAGAGGACGTGGGATGACGGAGCAGGTGCTGGCGATCGACATCGGTGGGACCAAGATCGCGGTCGCCCTGGTGGACGACACGGGCCGTATCAGCGCGCAGCTGGTCCGTCCCACGGTGCCTTCCTTCGACGCCGAGGAAGTGTTCGCCCCAGCAGCCGCGGCCGTCCTCGAGGTGCTGGCTGCCCGGACGCCTTCTGACCACCCCCTGCAGATCGGCATCGGATCCGCCGGTCCGCTCGACGGCCCGGCCGGCACCATCTCCCCCGTCAACATCCCCGCCTGGCGGGGCTACCCCATCGTGCAGCGGGTCCGAGACACCGTCGCGTCAGCAACAACCGCGCCGACGGCGATCGGGTTGGCGGGCGACGGGCACTGCTTCGCGCTCGGCGAGCACTGGCTCGGTGCCGGGCGCGACGTGGACACCATGGTCGGCCTCGTGCTGTCCACCGGCGTAGGTGGTGGAGCCGTCATCGACAACACGCTCTTCGCCGGCAGCACCGGCAATGCCGTGCACCTGGGGCACATCAGCGTCAACGCGTGGGGTCCACGCTGCGTCTGTGGCGGTCACGGCTGCGTGGAGATGTACGCCCGCGGTCCAGCCTTGGTGGCGGCGGCGCGGGAGCGGGGCTGGCGGGGCGGCCAGGACGCTCAGGCGCTGACCGCGGCTGCCCGGGCCGGCGACCCCGTTGCGCTGGAGGTGATCGAGGTCGGTATGCGGGCTCTGGCGGCCGGCATCGCCACCACGGCGACCGAGCTTGACGTCCGCACCTTCGTGCTCGGCGGTGGCGTGTCCCGGGCGGGCGACGTCATCTTCGAGCCGCTGCGCCGGCACCTGCGCGACTTCGCGGTGCTCGGCTACGTCCTCGACCTCGAGGTGCGACCCGCCGTGCTGGAGAACGCGGGGCTGCTCGGCGCGGCGGCCCTGGCGTTCAGCCTCGAGGAGCGCTAGGCGCGGGCCAGCTCAGTCCGGGTCTTCCTGGTGCTGCAGCTCCTCCATGCCCACCAGATGGTCAGCGGCGGGACGGCGCACTGGCCAGTCGCTGACCCAGATCACGACGAAGCCGGCCAGTGAGCAGGCCAGCGCCAGCACCGGGCCGAGGACCGCCAGCCAGACGGTCGCCGTCCCGAGCGCCACGAAGGCCAGGACGAGGACGAGTGCCCGTCGGGAGGGGTGGCCGTGCCATCCGCGCCAGCTGACGTAGACGACCCAGGGCGCCATCGCAGCCAGCACGACAACCCAGGCGAAGCGGGACATGCTGCCCTCGAACGCCCCCGCCGCCAGACGCACCATCGCCACCAGGCCGAGCAGCCCGGTGAGGCCGCCGAGAACCAGGGCGAGAGAACGCGACGCTGGGCGTCGAGCAGGTGCGGAGACGGGAACGCCGGCGCCGGCGGGTGGCTGGCGAAGAACGGGAGTTCCCATGGGCTCGCTCTCGGCTGGCTACGCGGATGCGAAGGCCGGGGCCTCCGCTGCTCCCAACCTAGTGGCCGGGCCATCCGCCGGCGCTCGAACGGCCGACGTGTCCGTCATACCTGAGGCACGGGCTTGGCCCCGCCTGGCACGGGCACTAGTCTGAGCCGCCGACCGTCCGGGCGACGACCCGGGCGGGGCGCCGCGGGAGCATAGCTCAGCTGGTTAGAGCACCTGCCTTACAAGCAGGGGGCCGGGGGTTCGAGTCCCTCTGCTCCCACAAGCGCGCCCGGACCCTCCTTCCGCCCGGTCAGGAGGCCCACCGCATCCAGCGGCGACCCCGTCGATGGGGAGGGAATGCGGCGCGCGAATCGCGAAGTTCACGATCCGACGGCGACGTGTCGCGGCTACGTATGCGGGACCGCTGGAGCGGCTACGCTCCCCGACATGCGCTTCTCGAAGCGAGACCCGTCGCAGGCGGTCTCCGCCGGCGCCCTGGTCGCTCGTTTCAGCATCGCGGGCCTGCTCGTCATGGGCTTGCTCGCGATGGCGATCGCCCTGCTGGCCCGGGAGGCGGCCCGCACCCAGGCCATCAACTCGGCGCAGCAGGTGACGGCCGTGACCGCGTACGGTATCGCCGAGCCACGGCTCACCCCCGCCGTCGTGGGCGGGGACCCCGGCGCCCTCCGCTCTTTCGACGACGCGATGCGACGCTTCGTGCTGCGCGGCTCGCTGGTTCGGGTGAAGCTCTGGAACGCCGACGGACGGGTCATCTACTCCGACGAGAGCCGGCTGATCGGCCAGACGTTCACCCTCGGTGAGAACGAGCGCATGACGCTGCTCCAGCAGGGCCGGCCGGACTCCGAGGTCAGCGACCTCAGCCGGACGGAGAACACGTTCGAGCTGCAGTTCGGCAAGCTCCTCGAGGTCTACGTCGGTGTCCGCTCCACCACCGGGGAGCCCCTCCTCTTCGAGGCCTACTTCCGCTACGACGCGGTGGAGCAGGCCGTGACGCAACAGCTGAAGAGCTATGCGCCGCCGGCGCTGGCCGCGCTGTTGCTGCTGCAGCTGGTGCAGATCCCGTTCGCCTGGTCGCTGGCCCGCCGGCTCGAGCGCCAGCAGCAGGACCGTCAGCAGCTGCTCCAGCACGCGGTGGACGCCTCGGACGCCGAACGCCGTCGGATTGCCGGCGACCTGCACGACGGCGTGGTGCAGCACCTGACGGGGGTGACGTTCGCGCTCGATGCCGCTCGGCTCCAAGGTCCGGACTCCGAACGCGACAGCGAGCTGATCGCGCGCACCGCCTCCCAGCTGCGAACCACCACCGGTGAGCTCCGGTCCCTGCTCGTGGACATCTACCCGCCCAACTTGGCGGAGGAAGGACTGCCCGCCGCCCTGACGGAGCTGGCGAGCGGGCTGGAGAACGCGGGCGTCCGGGTGGACCTCGACGTCGACTCCACCGCGGACCTCCCCCCGGAGGTCTCGTCGGTGCTGTTCCGATCCGCTCAGGAGGTTGTCCGCAACGTGATGACACACAGCGGTGCGCAGACCGTCGAGCTCCAGGCGGTCCGGGACGGGAGCAGCGCCGTGCTGGTGGTGGACGACGACGGACGGGGCTTCGACCAAGGCGACCTCGCCGCCCGCCTGCATGACGGCCACATCGGTCTGCGGACGCTCGGTGACCTGGTGTCCCGGGCGGGTGGCAGGCTGACGGTCACCTCGGCGCCGGGCCGTGGGACCCGGGCCGAAGTCCGGGTGCCACTGCCATGATCCGGGTGCTGATCGTCGACGACCACGCCATCGTGCGGGGTGGGCTCGGCGCGCTGCTGGGGACCACCGCGGACTTGGAGGTCGTGGGCGAGGCCGCCGACGGGGAGGAGGCGGTCCGGCTCGCTGCCGAGCTCGATCCCGACGTCATCATGATGGACCTCTCGATGCCCGGAATGGACGGCGTCCAGGCGACCCGTCGGGTGCTGGAGCAGAACCCCGCCGCACACGTGCTGGTGCTGACCTCGTTCTCCGATCATCGCCGGATCATGGACGCGCTCGAGGCGGGAGCCGAGGGCTACCTGCTGAAGCACAGTGAGCCGGAGGTGATCCTCTCCGGGATCCGAGCGATCATCCAGGGCGGTTCCCCCCTCGACCCCAAGGCCGCACGGGCACTGCTGACCCAGCAGCGCAGAGCGCCGGAGCCGGGCCCGTCAGCCTCGCCGCTGACCGCGCGGGAGGAGGAGGTGCTGACCATGGTGGGCGACGGGCTGCCCAACAAGTCGATCGCCCGTCGGCTCGGAATCAGTGAGCGGACCGTCAAGGCGCACTTGACGAACATCTTCCAGCGGCTGGGGGTGACCGACCGCACGCAGGCCGCACTCTGGGCCCAGCGACGGTCCCAGAACGACCGCCTGTCGAGCTAGGGGCGAGCCGCCAGGTCACGGGTACTAGGACGAACGTACGGTTTCGCAGCTGGCCGGGCTCGGCCAGGCTTGAGGGGTGAGCTCTACCCAGACCCCTCCTGACGCCCGCGCCCGCCCGGTGGTCTTGACGGCCGGCCAGCTGCGGGAGCCCAGCGGCCAGAAGCCGCGCCGGCGTCTCCTCGCCCGGCTGGTGCTGGGCATCGTGGCGGCCCTCGCGCTCACGGGGCTGGCCCTCGGAGTGAGCGCCTGGTCCGTCAGCGGACCGACCGACACGACGCCGGCGAGGCCCTTCTGGACGGCGGGGCATCGCCATGCCAACGGTCAGCAGTGCCCTGGGCGGGCCGCCGAAGCCGGCACCAGCGGAGGTGCCGCCGGGCAGGGCCACCGCTGACCAGTCCGGTCAACGGTAGCTCTCCGCTCAGACGAACAACGGCTCCAGACCGAAGGCCGACTCGAGCTCGCTCATCTCTGCGTCCGACGGCCGTCCCTGGAAGCGCTCGGCAGCGTCCAGCACCCGGGGCAGGATGTGGATGTCACCGACGGTGTTGAGGAAGACGCCCTCCCGGCCCAGCACCCAGCCGACGGCCGTGTCGATCGCGCCTTGCTCCTGGAGCGGCTCGTACCAGGTGGCGGCCGTCGGCTCCCGGTCGCCCCAGGGCGCGCGGGTGATGGACTTGATGGTCTGCATCGCCACCCCGCGCTGTCGGCAGACGTCGGCCAGGGCCTCGAAGTCGGCGAGGTAGGAGGCGTTCCGCGACATCGGGAAGTTGTAGGGCAGCAGCACCGAGTCGAAGTCGAACTCCGCCAGTGACCGGAGGTGCTGCGCGGCGACGGTGACGCCATGCCCGGTGACTCCGATGAAGCGGGTGAGGCCCTCGTCACGGGCCTGTACCGCCGCTTCCAGCGCGCCGCCCGGCGCGAAGGCGGTCCGCCACTCGTCCTCGTCCACCAGGTTGTGCAGCTGGATCAGGTCGACCCGGTCGGTGCGCAGCCGCTCCAGCGAGCGCCCGATCTCCTCGTAGGCAGCAGCGCGGGTCCGCTCGCCGGTCTTGGTCGCCAGGAAGTACTCGTCGCGGTGCGTCTCCATCCACGGCCCCAGCCGGAGCTCGGCCTCGCCGTAGCTGGCGGCGGTGTCGAGGTGGTTGATGCCGTGGCTGCGGATCAGCTCCATCGTCTGGTCGGCCTCGTCCTGGCTGACCTCGCTCAGCGCGGCCGCTCCGAAGATGACCCTGGTGCTGTCGTGGCCGGTCCGGCCGAACGGTGCGTGCGGGATCATGCTGCTCCCTCTTCTGACATCGCTGATTCCCGGCGTTCGACGAGGAACACAGGGATCAGCCGGTCGGTTTTCCGTTGATATTCGGCATACGGCGGGAACGCCTGGACGGCTCGCTCCCACCACACGGCTCGTTCCTCTCCCTGGAGCTCTCGCGCGGTGGCATCGAAGCGGTCGGCCCCGTCCTGCACCATGAGGGCCTCGGGATCGGCCTTGATGTTGTAGTACCAGACCGGATGCTGGGGGGCACCGCCCATGCTGGCCACCATCAGATAGGCGCCGTCATGCTCAACCTTCATCAGCGGTGTCTTGCGGAGCTTGCCGCTCTTGTTGCCGCGGGTGGTGTAGATGACCACCGGCAGCCCGGTGTCACGGAGAGTTCCACCCTCACGGCCATCGGTGGCCTCGTAACGCTCCACCTGGTCCCGGACCCACTGCTGGGGGCTCGGCTCGTACTCACCTTCGAGGGGCATGACGCCGATCCTAGGACCCGCGACTGACACGACGGAGGGGACCAGGGTCCGGTGCGGCGCGACGCCGCCGACGATCATGGGAGAGTGACCGATCTGCGAGCTCCCGGGCTGACCCCCACCACCTCCGACGTCGTCGAGGCTGCGGCCCGGCTGAGGCCGTACGTCCGGCGGACACCTTTGCTCACGATCACGCTGGACGGACGTCCCCTGGTGCTCAAGCTCGAACAGCTGCAGCTCAGTGGCGCCTTCAAGCTGCGGGGCGCGATGAACGCGATGCTCGCCGGCCACGTGCACGACCACATCGTCACGGCCTCCGGGGGAAACCACGGTCTGGGTGTCGCGACGGCCGCGTCCCTGCTGAGTGTCACCGCCACCGTGGTGGTCCCTGAGTCCGTGCCCGAGATCAAGGCCCGCCGGATCGCCGCCACGGGCGTCACGCTCGTCCGTCATGGCGCAACCTACGCCGACGCCGCGCTGGCCGCGGCCGAGCTCGCCGCCCAGCCCGGATACCGCTACGTCCACGCCTACGACGACCCGCTCGTCGTCGCCGGCAACGGCACCGTGGCCGCGGAGGTGGTGGCCGACGCACCCGACGTGGACACGGTCGTGGTGGCCGCCGGAGGTGGCGGACTCGGTGCCGGGAGCGCGCTGGCCATCGGCGACCGGCTGCTGGTCGCCGCCGAGCCCGAGGGCTGCCGTGCCGTCCACGACGCCCTGACGGCGGGCCACCCGGTCGACTCGCCCGTCGACTCGGTCGCCTCCTCCGCCCTCGGCGCGACCCGGATGGGTCAGGTGCCGTTCGCGGTGCTGGAGCCGCGCCACCGGAAAGGGCTGGTGCACTCGGTCCTGGTCAGCGAGGCCGACATCCTCGACGCGCAGGACCGGCTGTGGGAGGAGTGCCGGATCGCCACCGAGCCCGCCGCCGCCGTGCCGCTCGCCGCTTGGCTGACGGGTCAGGTGCCGGGCGAGCGGCCCTGCCTGGTGATCTGCGGCGCGAACGCCGAGTGGATGCCGGGCTGAGGAATCCAGCCAGAGCGGAAAGCCCTCAGGCGGCTGCGGCCGCGGCGACGTGAGCCGCGAAGTCCCGCGCCTCCCCGATGCCGTTCAACGTCCGCCACGCCACCACCCCGTGGGCGTCCAGCACGAAGGACCCGCGGCGGGCGACACCCAGCTCGTCGTCGAAGACCCCGTAGCTGCGGGCGATCTCGCCGTGCGGCCAGTGGTCGGTCAGCAGGTCGAAGGTCAGCCGCTCCTGCTCGGCGAAGGCCCGCAGGGAGAACATCGCGTCGCAGCTCACCGCAAGCACCCGCGCGTCCGTCCGCGACCGCGCCAGACCGTCCCGCAATGCGCCCAGCTCCCCAGTGCAGATGCCCGAGAAGGCCCACGGGTAGAACACCAGGACGACGCGCGCCCCGCGCGCGTCGGCGAGCGACACCCGCTGACCGTGCTGGTTGCGGCTGCTGAGTCCGGGGGCCGCCTGACCGATCTCAGGGGCCGCCGCCATCACCGCCGCGAGCCCCTGGGCCGGACCAGCTTGTTCGCCGCCCAGTCGGCGGATACCGAGGCGCTGGTGGTCTGCGCCAGACCGGCGGTGACCGCCGCCTCTGCCAGGTCGGCGGCGTCGACATAGCCGTCGCGGCCCACCTTCGGCGTCATCAACCAGATGTAGCCGCTGCTGGTCAGGTCGGTAAGGGCGTCCACCAAGGCATCCACCAGGTCGCCGTCCCCGTCGCGCCACCAGAGCAGCACCAGGTCGACAGCCTCGACAGCGTCCTCGACCAGCTCACCGTCGATGGCGTCCTCGAACAGGACCCGGACGTCGTCGTCCACATCGGAGTCCCAGCCGATCTCCTGCACCACCATCCCCGGCGCCAGACCCAACTTGTTGACCGTGGTCTTCTCGTCCTCCGTGGCGCTCACCGTGTCCACCGGTTCCACGCCTCGTCATCACGTCGCGTGAGCATCGGATCCGGTACGCGAGAGCTGAGCTCGCTCATCTCGGTGTGCAGCCTCCTTCGTGGTGGAACCACCGCAGCGCCCAAGGGGCTGGCTGCGGCAGCAGGACCGGTTCGACCCTGCGCTCAGACTGCCAGAGGACGGGGGTCGGTGGAACCCCGCACGCGAGGAAGCGGGGAGAAAAATACCGGTCCGCCGCTGCCTGCCGACCGCCCAGCCGCACCTGCTCCGGGGCTGCTGGCAGGATTGGCCGGAAGTGACAGGATGGGGTGTCGCCCACATCAGCGACCCTGGAGAATTGCCAGCGTCACCATCGCTGGAGATCGTGAGGAGCTCGCATGGCCAAGCCCGGAACTCGTCCGGCCATCACCGCTGAGGGCCTGCTCAGCCAGATCCCCGACATCGACCCCGACGAGACAGCTGACTGGCTCGAGTCGTTGGACGGGCTGCTGGACGAGAAGGGCAAGAACCGGGCCCGGTTCATCATGCTGAAGCTGCTGGAGCGCGCCCGTGCCGCTGCCGTCGGCCTGCCGGCCCTGCGCAGCAGTGACTACATCAACACGATCCCGCCGGAGGCGGAGCCGTGGTTCCCGGGCGACGAGCACATCGAGCGCCGGCTGCGGGCCTACATCCGCTGGAACGCGGCGATCATGGTCAGCAAGGCCAACCGGAAGGGCCTGGAGGTCGGGGGCCACATCGCGACGTACCAGAGCGCTGCGAGCCTGTACGAGGTCGGCTTCAACCACTTCTTCCGGGGGAAGGACGCACCCGGCGGTGGTGACCAGGTGTTCATCCAGGGTCACGCCTCCCCCGGCGTCTACGCCCGGGCCTACCTCGAGGGTCGGCTGACCGCGGACCAGCTCGACGGGTTCCGCCAGGAGGTCTCCCGCGGCCCCGGCAACGGCCTGTCGTCCTACCCGCACCCCCGGTTGATGCCCAACTTCTGGGAGTTCCCGACGGTCTCCATGGGGCTGACCGGGATCAACTCCATCTACCAGGCCCGGTTCAACCGCTACCTGCACAACCGCGGGATCAAGGACACCGCCGACCAGCACGTCTGGGCCTTCATGGGCGACGGGGAGATGGGTGAGCCGGAGTCCCTCGGCGCCATCGGCCTGCCCGCCCGCGAGGAGCTCGACAACCTGACCTGGGTGATCAACTGCAACCTGCAGCAGCTCGACGGACCTGTGCGTGGCAACGGGAAGATCGTCCAGGAGCTGGAGTCGATC
>JBJMIS010000059.1:0-3032 GCA_045806705.1 Friedmanniella sp. | reverse complement strand
CGGCTGGGCGACGAATGTCGGAGCGCAAGGGTCACCGACTTGATCGGCTGGTTGCTTCCGCCCCCGCCCCCGCCTTGTAGGTGCACCTGGAGCGAAGGAAAGCCGTGCTCCGCCAGTGCAGGCTCGCCAGCCCGGCACGTCCGCACACTGCGGGCGCCGTTCGCGTGAACGCGGGTGATCGCCGGGGGGAGCCAGAAGTGGTCAGGACTGCTTCGATGTCGGTCACCGACCGGCGCTCCCGAGTGACGGCAGAGGGCGGACGTCCCCTGCTTCGTGACGCTGTGGGGGGATGCGGCAAACGGCGGTGGGAGCCTTTGCGGCGTCAGATGCGGCCGGTCTCGTGGGCCCACATGGCGACTTCGACGCGGTTTCGGGCGCCGAGCTTTCGCATGAGGCTGGCGAGGTGGGCTTTGACGGTGCTCGGGGTGATGTAGAGCTCGCTGGCGATCTCATTGTTGGTGCGGCCGTGGGCTACAGGCACGAGGACTTCCTCCTCGCGGGCGGTGAGCGGTTCTATCGGCTGCCTCGGTGGTGAGGTCTGTGCGTGGGCGAAGGCTGCGAGCAGCCGGACGGTCACGCTGGGTGCGATCAGTGCGTCTCCGTCGGCGGCGGCGTGGATGGCCTGGGTCAGCAGGGCGGGTCCGGCGTCCTTGAGCAGAAACCCGCGGGCGCCGGCTTTGAGCGCCCCGTGGACGTACTCGTCGAGGTCGAAGGTGGTGATGACCACGATCGGCAGGGGGTCGGTGACGTCGGGGCCGGCGAGGCGTCGGGTGGCTTCGATGCCGTCCATCAGCGGCATCCGGATGTCGAACAGGCCGACGTCGGGGCGCAGCTGGAGCGCCAGGCGGACTGCCTCGCGCCCGTCGGCGGCCGCGCCAACCACTTCGATGTCGGGTTGGGCGTCGAGCAGCATCGTCAGCCCGGTGCGCACGATGGGCTGGTCGTCGGCGATGAGGACCCTGATGCTCATCGTGGCGTCCCGGTTCGGGGCAGGACCGCCTCTACCCGCCAGCCCCGCACGGCGGCGGGGCCGGCGTGGAAGGTGCCGCCGAGCAGGGAAGCGCGTTCCTGCATGCCCACCAGGCCGTAGCCTGCTGGGGCGCGGCCGCCAGCGGCGGAGCCGTCGTCGTCGATGGTCAGCCGTACCTGGTCGGGGTCGCCTGTGACGGCGACGGTGACCTGGGTCGCGTGGCGGGCGTGTCGTCGAGCGTTGGTGATGGACTCCTGGGCTAGGCGGTAGACCGCCGCCCCGACCGCCGGGCTGAGGTCGTCGAACTGGCCGGAGAGCGTCACCTCGACGCAGGGACGCGCCTGGCCATCGGTGGCGAGCTGCTCGACCTCGGCCACGCCGGGCTGCGGCGCGAACTCCGTGTCCTGCGAGGCGCGGAGCACGCCGACGATGGCGCGCAGCTCGGTAAGGGCGCGGGTCGCTGCGTCCTCGATGATGGCCAGGACCTCGACGGCACGCTCGGGGTGGGAGGCTGCGATGGCACGACCTGCTTGGGCCTGGATGGCGATGCCCGACATGTGGTGGGCGACGGTGTCGTGGAGTTCACGAGCGAGCTGTTCGCGTTCGCGGGCCTTGGCCTGGTCGATGTCGCGGATGCGGGCCTTCGTGCGATAGCGGATCGCGGCGCCGAGCGCGGCGGCGAACAGGAAGAACCCGTACCCTGCGACCCTCGCCCACAGGCTCATGTGGTCGGCAACGTGGGTGATGGGCAGCCAGACCAGGATGACGCCGAGGCCGCTTAGGGCTTCCCGACCCGAGCCCCACCGGAACAGGGCGTAGGCCAGGATCAGCGCCGCCGAGATGCTGTCCAGCAGGGCGCCGTGCGACCCGGTGAGGATTCTGACGCTGTCGACGATCGTCAACGTGCCGAAGGAGACCACAACCGCGACGAGCGGGTGCCGAGCCAGGGCCCTTCCGATCTGGGCGACCGCCCCGGGATAGCCGAAGGCCCGGCCTAGCCGCTGCGGCTCGGCGATCAGCGTGCGTCGCCACAGCAGCGGGCCGAGGACCGCGAGCGTCGCGAGCAACAGCAGCGGGCGTGGCGCCAGGTCCTGGCGAAGCACCAGGTTCTGGCGAAGCACCACTTCCACCAGGGACCAGCAGATGAATACTGCGACCAAAGCCCAGTCCCGCGGCCCCCGGTCCGGGGCATTCGTGGGTCGAGGTTCGGCCCACAGCGCGCGGAGTGCGTCGGTGGCCATCTGATCAGCCTAGGCAGCCCGCGTGCTCGGCGTATCAGCCGAAAGTACAAGAGCTCGGCTGTGCCAACGGCCAGGTCAAATCTGGCTCCGCGGCTGATGTGCCCGACGCCGGCATCCGTGAAGGTGGAAGCACCCACCAATCAAGCCAAAGGAGCATTGTGATGAGAACACCTCAATCCAGAACACCTCAATCCCACACCGCGAGAGGAGTTGGGATGAGCGTGGAAGGGGCAACCAGGGAGAACGCCCGCAGTCGGTTCGTTCGAGGCCGGCTCGTCGGCGCCGCGGCGATCGCGCTCGCAGCGTCGGTGGCGATCCAGAACGCGATGTTTGTCGGGGTCGATGCTCCCGCCTACGGGGACCCGATCGAGGAGGTGCTCGCCTGGCACGCAGACAACCGGGCCGCGGTCGCGATCGCGGTCGGCCAGGAGGCACTGCACCTGCCGCTGCTGCTCGGGCTCGTGACCGGTCTCCACGGGCTCGTCGGGCGTCGCGGGGGTGCGGGCGCGGACTGGTCGCGCCTCGCAGTGGCCGCGGGCGCGACTCTCTCGGCGGTGATGGCGTTCTACGCCGTTCTGTGGGACGGCGTCGTGCTGTCCGCCGGCGGGCTCACCGAGCCGAGCCCGACGTTCGAGCTCGCCTGGCAAATGCATGCTGCAGCGTTCGCGTGGTCGCTGCCGGCGCTCGGCACCACCTTCATCGGCGCGGCCCTCGCCGCGCACGCGAGCGGGCTGACTCCGGCTTGGCAGCGCCTGCTGGGCCTGGTGGGCGGGAGCCTGCTGCTCGCCGCGGGGCTCGGCAACCTCGCGATCGCCGACGGC
>JBJMIS010000058.1:0-35617 GCA_045806705.1 Friedmanniella sp. | reverse complement strand
CCCACGTCCCCACGCAGGGCAGCGCCCCCGGGGAGATCCCGGGGGCGCTGCTGTGTGATGGGTTCAGCGGCGGTTGCCGCTGAAGGTTCAGCTCGTCAGGCGGTCTTGATGGTGAGGACGAGCTGTGCCGGGGTGCCGGTGCTCTCCTTCGAGTTGATGTCGATCCCATCGGTGGACTCGGCGAGCAGTTGGAGGGACACGTCGCCGGCTGCGGTGATTCCGGAGATGGGCGTCGTGACCTTGCCGATAGCGACGGTCCCCACGAAGTTTCCGACCGTGGTAGTGCCGCTGTGGGCGGGCTGGGCGTTCCAGGTCAGCCCTGATTCCGTCCAGGTCGTGGCGGTCTTCCAGATGGCCGGACCCTCGTTCGTGCCGTTGGTGGTCTGCAGGCTGAGGCTGGCCCCCGTGATGGTCTCCCCTGCCGCCAGCGCCGGGACGTTGAACTTCAGGTAGCTCGAGGCCCGGGTGTTGGTGGTGCCCGTCGTCATCGCACTGTCGACGTTCAGGCTGGTCGCCGTCCCGCTGGCAACCGTTGCCGTGCCCTGCAAGGCCATGGTGTCTGCCGTGGGGTTCAGGGTCACGGTGCGGGTGGTGCCGGCCGCCGCTCCGGCCGGGGTGACCGCGCCGGACTTGGCCGAGAAGGTGCCGGTGCCTGCGCTGTTGGTGGCTGCCACGTCGAAGGTGTACGCGGTGCCGTTGGTCAGGCCGGTGATGGAGGTGCTGGTGACGGCGCCGACCGGGGTGGTCTTCACCAGCGTGGTGCCGGAGAAGGTCCGGACCGAGTAGCCGGTGATGGCAGCTCCGCCGGTGGTGGCCGGAGCGGTCCAGTTGACCGTGGCCGTGGTGTTGCCGGCCGTAGCCGTGCCGATGCCCGGGGCTCCAGGGGCGGTGGGCGTCGCCGGGGGAGCGGTGACGGTGGCGGCCGCGGAGCGAGCGGAGGCCGTTCCGGTGCCCACGGCGTTGACGGCCCGGACGTCGAAGGTGTACGAGCCGGCGGTTGCGATCGGGACGACCAGGCTGGTGGCGGTGGCCGCAGCGGTGGTCGTGCTGAACACGGTGGTGCCCGTTCCGGTGTAGGCGCGGACGGAGTAGCCGGTGATGGCTGACCCGCCGTTGGAGGTGGGAGCGGTCCAGTTGACCGTCGCTGAGCCGGCGCCGCCGGTGACCGCCCCGATGGTCGGGATGCCCGGGACGGTGCTCGTGGCCGGGGGAGCGGTCACGGTGGCGGTGGCGGAGCGAGCGGAGGCGTTTCCGGTGCCGACGGCGTTGATGGCCCGGACGTCGAAGGTGTAGGAGCCGGCGGTCGCGATCGGGACGACCAGGCTGGTGGCGTTGGCCGCAGCGGTGGTCGTGCTGAACACGGTGGTGCCCGTTCCGGAGTAGGCGCGGACCGAGTAGCCGGTGATGGCCGAACCGCCGGTGGAGGTGGGAGCGGTCCAGCGGACCGTTGCTGAGCCGGCTCCGCCGGTGGGTGCACCGATGGTCGGAGCGCCCGGCGTTGTGGCCGCGGCGGCGGGGGTGACGGCGGTGGACTTGGCCGAGGCCGTCCCGGTACCCACTGCGTTGATAGCCCGGACGTCGAAGGTGTAGGACGTCCCGTTCGTGAGCCCGGAGATCACCGCGCTGCTGGCGGTGGCACCCGTGACGGAGGTCGTGCTGGACGCCGTTGTGTTGGTGCCGGCGTAGGCCCGGACCGAGTAGCCCGTGATCGCGGAGCCGCCGTCATCGGCGGGAGGCGTCCAGCGGACGGTAGCGGAGGCGGCGCCTGCCGTCGGCGCGCCGATCGTGGGTGCGCCCGGGGCCGCGGTGGTCCCGATCCGCCAGGTGCGGGTAGCGATGGCCCCCACGTTGCCGGCGGCGTCGGTGGCGCGCACGTTGAAGGTGTAGCTGCCATTCACCTGCTGGTCATAGGTCTTGCTGGGCGCCGCGCAGGTGCCGTCCCAATCGGGGTTGCTCGGCAGCAGCTGGCACTCGTAGCTCGCGGCTGCCTCGCCGGTGAAGTTGACCGTCGGGGTGTTGTCAGCGGACGGGTTCGAGGGGAACGGGGCCACGATGGTGGTGGCCGGGGCGGTGGTGTCCACCGTGAAAGACAACGTCCCCGAGCTCAGGTAGGTCGGTGTGGCGCCGGCGGCCGAAGCCGGATCCAAGATCCGCGCCTGCAGCTTGTGGATGCCCTGAGCCAGCGTTCCCGTCGTCACCGAGTAGGCCCCGGCGGCGTCGGTGCTGGTGGTGAGTGCCGGGTCGACGACGCCGTCCACCAGGAACTCAACGCTGGTTGGCGTCGAGACCCCAGGGACCGTGCCCGTCAGCGTCGGAGTCACGACCTTGGTCACGTTGTCGTTGGTGGACCGGCCGCTGTCGCTGGCCGGGGCCAGGTCGGGTGTCGAGGGAGCCCCGTCGGCGCCGTCGAAGAGCAGGCCCTGGACGGTGAACTGGCTCACCTTCAAGGTGTTCACCCCGGTGCCGCCAGCGTCCGGGCCGTCAATCTGCACGAAGTTGTTGCCGGTAGGGGCACCTTCGACGGCACGCGCGGTGTTGATCGAGCCCAGGGTCCCGGCCTCCGCACCCACCTGCTTGAGGAACGTGGAGGTCGTGGTGGCCGCGTCGTCACCGAGGAAGCCCTCACCGACGATGGCCCAGTCGCAGGGCCGGGTGAGGCTGGCAGCGCAGACGCCGGCGTCGATGGTCTCGTTGATCAAACCGCGGGCAGAGTTCTTCGGGTCGGCCTCCGAGGTGAATGTGTTGACGCCGTAGGGGTGCGTGATCGTGTACTCGCGGTTCGGCAGCAGGTTGTTCACTCGGAAGCGCAACCGGCCGAAGCCCATCTGGTCCCCGTTCCGCACGACACCGTTGGCGTGGGCACCTTCCAGAGCAGCCTCGTACAGGCCCAGGTTCCCCCCGGCGGCTTCCGCGTTGAACCAGAAGGCCTCCTCCGGGAAGTTCGCCGGGTACGAGATGGGCTCTGCCGGCTTCGGCAGCTCGGCGAGGCATCCCTGGGCCGGGTCGATGCAGAAGGCGAGCTTGACCTTGCCGTCTGAGAACCAGGTCGGGAACTTGTGGTCGACATCGACAGGACCGATGGCGGCGACGTTCGCCTGCGCGGTCATGGGCATCAGCGGGGCGAGGGTCGCTGCCAGCAGTGTGGCGGCCGTGGCGGAAGCCAACCGGCGGAAGCGGCGGGACCGGGGGGTCCGCCGGTCGCGACCAGTGCTGGCAGGGGGGGAGAAGGTGGTGTCGGCCGCGGCGGCAGGCGCGCCGGTGACCGGGACTTGTGGAGCAGACATGGTGAGATCCCGTCTCGTAGGGCTGGTCCGTCAGGGGGACCCGGGTTCGCAAGCCGTCAACCGTGGAGTGGTGGGCTCGTGCCTCAATGCTCGGGTTTCTTTACAACGCGCTGCACCCTCGTGTGGGGGAAACGCTCACCCTTAAACGGGGGGTAGTAAGACCCCCAAGGACCACTGGGAGGCAAGCTCCCGCCTGATGCTCTTTCGGCCGCTGGAGACGGTGTGGTCGTCCTGACTCTCACTTGAGACTTCAAGTGAATACGGGTAGAGTTAGAGAGTCGAGCGGCCCGCACAGGTGCTGAGTTCCGATGCCGCGCCCGAGGCTCTGCGACGCGTTTCCTACACCCCTGAAACCCCGAAAACCAGGTACACCAGTGAGCTCCCTCTTCGAACGTGGCGTCCCAGCCGGCGCGTACGACGCCTTCCTGCCCGAGGCGGCCGCCGCGAGCCGTGCCCACAAGCCGTGGCAGCCCGAGGACGGACCGATGCCGTCCCTCTTCCTCAGTCATGGCGCACCGCCGCTGCTCGATGATGCCGACTGGATGCGGCGACTCCTCGCCTGGTCGCTCTCGATGCCCAAGCCGCGGTCGATCCTCATCGTCAGCGCCCACTGGGAGTCGGCGCCGCTCGCGCTTTCCTCCAGCGTCGCCGCAGCGCCTCTGGTCTACGACTTCGGCGGCTTCGCCCCGCGCTACTACTCCCTCACCTACCCGACCCCCGACGCCTCGGCGCTGGCCGCCCGCGTCCAGGCCGTGATGGCCGATACGACGAGCGTGCACGAGCACGGCAGCCGCGGCCTGGACCACGGCGCGTGGGTGCCGCTGATGGTGATGTACCCGCTGGCGGATGTCCCGGTGCTCCAGCTCAGCCTGCCGACCGAGGACCCGGGTGACCTGCTCGCCCTTGGACGCCGCCTCCGGACCCTGCGCGAGGAGGGCGTCCTGGTCGTCGGCTCTGGGTTCACCACCCACGGTCTGCCTTTCCTCAACCGCAGGAACATGATGGGGGAGGTCCCCAGCTGGTCCTCGGACTTCGACGCCTGGACCGCCGAGTTGCTGGCCAGCGGCGACGTCGACGCGCTCGCCGGCTTTCGCGACCATGCCCCCGGCATGCCGTACTGCCACCCGACGGTGGAGCACTTCATCCCGATGTTCGTCACCTTCGGGGCCGCATCGGCCGAGCCGCAGTCCGCTCACACCACCATCGACGGCTACATGATGGGGTTGTCCCGCCGTTCCTTCCAGCTGCACTGATCGGCACGATGGCGTGGTGACTGATCAGCAGCGGACGTGGCCCGAGGGCGTCCAGCGGATGCTGGCGGCGGCGCTGCAGCGCGGGCTCGCCGTCGACGTCAGGACCCGCCCGCCGGCCCGCAGCCTGGAGGAGGCAGCCGCCCTGCTGGGGATCACTCCGGCCGACATCGCGAAGACGCTCGTCCTGCGGCGGTCGGGCGGGGAGTACCTGTTCGCGGTGCTGGCTGGTGACACCCAACTTGCCTGGCCCAAGCTGCGCGCGGTGGTCGGGGTCAACAAGCTCACCTTGCCGGACGCGGCAGAGGCGCTGACCGCCACCGGATACGCCCGCGGCACCATCACCCCGGTCGGCAGCCGTACGGCCTGGCCGCTCTACGTCGACGAGCGGCTGGTGGGCCGGCGGGTCGCCATGGGTTCCGGCGACCACGGCTACAGCGCCTTCCTCGAGGTCGACGCGTTGGTCGATGCCTTCGAGGGCATCGTCGCCGACATCGCGGACTGACCTGGCTCTCTCTGCGCCCCTACACTCTGGCCATGGCGACGACGGGGGCCGGCAGCCGCACCGTCCTCGCCTGGATCTGGCTCGGGGTCGGGGCTGCCATGGTGCTGGTACCCGTCTGGCTCGGTTGGACCCGCTGGCAAGCGGTGCTGACCGGTCACCCGCTGACGCTGGCGGTCAGCATCGGCTCGCTGCTCGTGGGTTTCGTGGCGCTGGCGTGGGCCGTCGCCACGCTGATCCTCGGCGACCGCTCGGAGGGTGAGGACGGCCCGCGACGGCGGACTGAGCGGCAGCGCCGTCGACGGGCCCGATGGCGAGTCGTCTTCGCCGTGCCGGCTCTGCTCGCCTGTGTCCTTGTCGTCGGGGCGCTGGCCTGGTCACGCCCGCTGCCGGCCAGCCCCACAGCGTTGGCCGCGATGCGGTCCGGAGGTGACGTCCGGGTGACGGACCGACTCACCTGGTACGAGATGATCCCGGTGGCCAGGAACAGCAAGGGCGTGCTGATCAGACCGCGAACCGGGCTCATCTTCGTCCCGGGCGCCCGGGTGGATCCCCGGGCGTACGCCCAGGTGCTTCGACCGCTGGCCGAAGCCGGCTACCTCGTGGCCGTCCTGAAGGAGCCGTTCGGGATCGCGCTGGCGGATGCCCGGCATGCGGCGCGGGTCATCGACGTTCATCCCGAGATCGCACAGTGGGTCGTCGGCGGGCACTCCCTGGGCGGCGTCGCCGCCGCTGCCTTCGCTCAGGACACCGCGGAGGTGGGAGGCGCGCCGGTGGCAGGGCTGGTGCTCTTCGCGTCCTATCCTGCCGGGACGGTGGACCGGGCTGGTCTCAAGGTGACCTCGATCTCCGGTGATCGCGACGGGCTCACCACGCCGGAGGACATCGCGGCATCCGGGCCGCGGCTGCCCGCCGACACCGTTTCTGTCGTGATCCCCGGAGCGGTGCACAGCTTCTTCGGCGACTACGGCGAGCAGCGCGGGGACGGCACTCCGACGGTCGACCGCGCGACCGCGCAACGGGACATCGCCGAGGCGACCAAGGCCCTGCTGGCCTCGGTCACGCCGCCGCCGAAGAAGAAGTGACGTCGGCGGCCGTCGGCGTGGTTCTGCCGCCCCTCCGCGGCCTCCCTAGGATCAGGGCATGAGCGAACAGGGACTGAAGCTGGCACAGGAGAAGATGGTGGCTGCCGGGGTGAACCCGCAGGCCATCGATGTGTTCAGCCATTACTACCGGCAGGTCGAGGAGGGCGTCACGGGCTTCATCGCCGAGGACAGCATCGAACCCCTGGAGCACCCGGACCTGCTCGGCGACGTCACGGTGAGCGAGGAGGACGCGAGGTCCGCACTCGGCGCCACGGTGATGATCAAGCTCAACGGCGGCCTCGGTACGTCGATGGGGATGGACCGGGCCAAGTCCCTGCTGCCGGTCCGGGGCGGCGACAGCTTCCTCGACCTGATCGTCAACCAGGTCCGTTCGGCCCGGCAGACGTATGGGGCCAAGCTTCCGTTGCTGTTCATGAACAGCTTTCGCACACAGGCGGACACCCTGCGGGCGCTCTCGGGATACTCCGACCTCGAGGTGGACGGCCTGGGCCTGGACTTCCTGCAGAGCCAGGAGCCGAGGCTGCGCGCCGACGACCTGACGCCGGTGGAGTGGCCGGCCGACCCCTCGCTCGAGTGGTGCCCGCCCGGCCACGGTGATCTCTACCCCGCGCTGCAGTCGTCCGGCATCCTCGATCGGCTGCTCGCGCTCGGCTACCGCTACGCCTCGGTCTCCAACTCCGACAACCTCGGCGCCGCGCCCGACGCCACCATCGCCGGATGGTTCGCCGCGAGCGGCGCGCCCTACGCAGCCGAGATCTGCCGCCGGACGGCCGCCGACCGCAAGGGCGGTCACCTCGCGATCCGCAAGAGTGACCACCGGCTGATCCTGCGGGACACAGCCCAGACGGCGAAGGACGAGATGCACTTCTTCACCGACGAGCACCGGCACCCCTTCTTCCACACCAACAACCTCTGGTTCAACCTGGAGGTGCTGTCCCGCACGCTGAAGGAGCGCAACGGGGTGCTGGGCCTGCCGCTGATCAAGAACGAGAAGACGGTCGACCCCGCTGACCCGTCCACGCCCGCCGTCATCCAGATGGAGTGCGCGATGGGAGCGGCGGTGGAGGTGTTCGAGGGCGCGACCGCCATCGGTGTGGGGCGGGAGCGTTTCCTGCCCGTCAAGACGACCAACGATCTGCTGCTGCTCCGGTCCGACGTCTACGACCTGGCACCGGATGGCCGGCTGCTCAAGGTGACCGACCCCGCCCCGCTGGTCGACCTCGACAGCACCTACTACAAGACCATCGCCGCCTTCGAACAGCGCTTCCCGGCGGGGCCGCCGTCGTTGATGCAGGCTCGCAGCCTGACGATCGAGGGGGACTGGACGTTCGGCCGCGACGTCACCGTGGCAGGCGTCGTCCGACTTGCCGACGAAGGCCAGCCGCAGGTCGTGACCGGTGGCACCGTGCTGCGGGGCTGAGCCCGGAGACGGGAGCGGCGTCCACACCCGACAGGTGTGGACGCAGCTCAGTCCGGTGGCTGCTGTTCAGCCCGGAGGCTCAAACGCTGGTGACGACCTCGTCGAAGTCCAGCCGCGGCTGACGGGGACGGTAGGACCCTTCGGAGGGGTGTCCCAGGTTGACGACCAGGAAGACGCGGTGCCGGCCATCGGGGAAGAACTCGCGGCTGAGGGCGTCGGCGTCGAAGCCCGCCATCGGCCCGGCTGCCAGCCCGGCCGCGCGGACACCCACGATGAAGTAGCCGGCCTGCAGCACGGCGCTGGTGTGTGCCATCGTGGCTCGAGCCTGCTCGTCGGCGAACTTCTCCCGGACGTTGGGAACCGCGGGGAAGAGCTTCGGCAGCTCGTCGTGGAAGTCCACGTCCGCAGCCAGCAGGGCCACCAGCGGAGCGGCCGCCGTCCGGCTCTTGTTGTTGCCCGACATGTGCTCCACCAGCCGCTCACGCGCCTCCGGAGAACGCACCAGCACCACGCGCAGCGGCTGGGCGTTCATGGCGGTGGGGCCCCACTTGATCAGGTCGTAGACGGCTTGCACCTGCTCGTCGGTGACCGGCTCGTCGGAGAAGCTGTAGGCGGTGGCTGCCTGACGGAAGAGCAGGTCGGCAACGTCGCTGGGGATGACCAGCGGCGGAGCGAACTCGGTCTCGAAGTCGGCGAGGTCTGTGGTGTGCAGGTCAAGGTCGGACATGGATGGTTTAACCGTCAACTTCCTTGCTTTAGTCCCGGCAGAGATCCGGCGGCACCGAGGTGGGTGAGAACATGGCCGGCGGCGTCCCCCATCCGATCTCCCCGAGGCCCGAGATGACCCACTCCCCGACTTGGCACCAGGCGGTGGCCTTCGCGGTGACCGGGCAGCGGTTCGAGGAGCTGGGGCATCAGGCTTCGCTCGACCTGGACGAGCTGGCGGCCTTCCTGAGTCGCCGGTTTGATGTCGACCTCGACCGTGGCGTCCTGGACCAGCCGCACCCGCTCCCTGCCGACCTGGCGGCGGGACTGGGTGCAGCGCAGGTGTGGGCGGCGGCGTCGGAGCTGAGGCGTCGGCTCCGGACCAGCGGTCAGGCGGCCACGGTCGCCCCGCAGCGTCCGCTCACCGTCGAGGAGCGCCGCCTGCTGGAGGAGGTTCCCCCCCACCACGGGAGCTGAGCTCGGGTCGCCCCAGCGCTTCCGCCGGTCGGCCATCAGCTGCGGGAGCTCTGCTCTCGGAGCAGGTCCCGGATCTCGGTCAGCAGCTCCTCGGTCGAGGCTGCTGGCGCTGGTTCCTCGGCCGCGCCGATCGTCCGTACCCGGTTGTAGGGCAGGACGACGAAGAAGTAGAGAACCGCCGCGGTGAGCACGAAGGTGATCAGCGCCGTGACGAAGATGCCGACGTTGATGCCGGCAGCGGTGAGGTCACTCAGGCCCTGGACCTGCACGATCAGCCCGAGGACGTCGAGGATGATCTTCGTGAACGCCTGGACCACGGCGGCGAAGACGGTGCCCATGATGAAGGCGACGGCGAGCTCGACCAGGTTGCCGCGCATCAAGAAGTCCTTGAAGCCCTTCACGTCGTCCTCCCGGTGATCGCTGACCCGCTGGCGACGGCACGCTAACAGGGTCGGCTGAGGTTCTGACCGACGCGAGGGTGGTCACCGCCATGTCACCGTGAGGGAGCCGTTCGCTGCTGCCTGGGCGAGCGCCGTGGCGGTGGAGAGGCTCACCTCCACCAGCACCAGGGCGCCCGACGCCTCCGGGGACGTGTCGTCGACGGCCGGCACGGTCACGACCCGGACGGCCTGGGCCACCAGCCGCGCCTCCCGGCTCTGCTCGTCCGCAGCGAGGACGTCCACGACATCGCCGGTCCGGAGCAGCCGGACCAAGCCGGGGTCGGCCAGCCGGAGCGGCGCGACGACGTGTCCGGACGCGACCGGGGAGCGGGTGGACACGAGGTCGAGCTCGGTCAGGATCTGACCCTTCGCGGCGGGCGCCGCCAGCGTCCGTCCCACCAGCCCCGCCTCGGACGCCAGGAACCCCTCCGGAGCGTCCGACGCCAGGACCTCGCGACCCTCGAGCTGGGTGGGGCGGAGGACGGCGCCGCCGGGCAGCTCGTCCTGGAGAACGACAGCGGTCACCCGCGGCGGGCCCTCGGGGCGGGCGGCCGAGACGCCGGCGAGCACGGCCAGCGCCGCTGCTACGGCGGCCAGCGAGCGACGGTGCCACGACACGGCACGGACCAGGCCACGCCAGGGTCGCCGGGGCGGGCCGGAGGAACGCGCCCGGTGGCGTGGGTTGCGGGAGGGGCGGAGAAGGCTCGGTGCGTCGTTCACACCGACAGGCTCGGGACGCGGCGCCGAACGTGCCGCGTCGTCCACAGGTCTAGGAGCCCGCGGCCTTGGCGGTTGTGGACGAGCCGCTGCCGGAGGTGGAGGCGCCTGAGCCGGCCGGCTGCTTGGCGGGGGTCTTGCTGCCCGTGCCCGACTTCTCCTTGCCGGGCGTGCCCTTGTCCCCGGACTCCTTGCCGTTGGCCTTGGCGCCCGAGGAGCCCTCCGACGAGCTGCTCTCCGCGGGAACCTTGCGGCTGTCCGTGCGGTAGAAGCCGGAGCCCTTGAACACCACGCCGACGGCGTTGTAGACCTTGCGCAGCTGGCCGCCGCAGCTCGGGCACTCCGTCAATGCCGCATCGCTGAACTTCTGGACGGCCTCGAGGTCGTGGCCGCACTCGGTGCACCGGTACTGGTAGGTAGGCATGGGGCGTGCTCTCTCCGGTCGGTCAGTCCTCGGCCGCCCGGTTCGAGCAGGCCTCGCTTAGCACTCAAGCATACCGACTGCCAACCGCTCTCCTGGTCGCCCGGCCGGAATCCGCGGCTGGGCTTCGGCCAGCCGTGTCACCGCCGATCACTAGTCTGGGGCGGTGCGTCGCCTCCCCCGCTGGCTCCTCTTCCCCGCGATCGTCGTCGTGCTGGCCCTGCTGGTGCTGCCCGCGCTGGCCGTCACGTCCGCGCGCCAGTCCTTCCCGCAGGTCGACGGTCAGCTCACGCTCCCCGGCCTCTCCGGTCAGGTCGAGGTGCTGCGGGACGGGATGGGGGTGCCGCAGCTCTATGCCGACAACCCGGAGGACCTGTTCGAAGCCCAAGGCTTCGTCCAGGCCCAGGACCGCTTCTACGAGATGGACTTCCGCCGCCATCTGGCCGCCGGGCGGCTGTCGGAGCTCTACGGCGAGTCGCAGGTGAAGACCGACGCGTACGCCCGGACGCTCGGCTGGCGTCGGGTGGCGGAGCAGGAGCTGAGGCTCGCGTCCTCCTCCACCCGGCGCTACCTGGACGCCTACGCCGCGGGAGTCAACAGCTACCTGCGCGGCCGGTCCCCGTCCGACCTGTCGCTGGAGTACCGGCTGCTGGGGGTGGAGGGGCTGCGCTACACGCCGGAGGAGTGGAGCGCGGCGGACTCGTTGTCCTGGCTGAAGGTGATGGCGTGGCAGCTGGGCTCCAACCTCAACGCCGAGACCTCCCGGGCGGAGGTGACCGCCAAGTTCGGTGCGGCACGTGCCGACGTGCTCTACCCGTCCTACCCCCTCCAGGGCTACGACCCGATCCTCAGCAGCGGCACCGTGGTCGGCCGCAGGTTCCAGCCGACCGCGAAGCGGGTGGACAGCCGTCCACCCGTCCCCGGCCTCAGTCGTGCGGACCTTCGAAAAGCGGCGGCCCCGATGGCGCGCGCGGCCGAGGCCAACCGGGCCATCCCCGACGTGCTGGGCACCGACAGCGGCGCCGGCGAGGTGGGCTCCAACTCTTTCGTGGTCGCCGGCTCACGAACCGCCGACGGGCACGCCATCCTGGCCAACGACCCGCACCTGGCCGTCTCGATCCCCTCCACCTTCGCTCAGGTGGGACTGCACTGCCGGACGCTCTCCTCCGCGTGCCCCTTCGACGTGTCCGGCTTCAGCCTCGCCGCCGTGCCGGGTGTCGTGATCGGCCACAACAGCCGGATCGCCTGGGGGATGACCACCAGCTACGCCGACGTCCAGGACCTCTACCTCGAGCAGGTCCGCGCGGACACCGTCCGCCGGGGCAACGCGTACCAGCCGCTGGTGCTGCGCTCCGAGGACATCCGTGTCCGGGGCGAGGACCAGCCCCGGGCGCTGCGGATCCGCTCGTCGCGGCACGGGCCGCTGCTCTCCGACGTCAGTGACGAGCTGCAGCAGATGGGCGTGCAGCAGGCGAGGTCGGGGTCGGAGGGCTACGCCGTCGCGGTGAGCTGGACCGGCTCCACCCCCGGGCGCACCATGGACGCGTTGCTCAACCTCAACCGGGCCGGGACCTTCGACCAGTTCCGGGCCGCGGTGAAGCTGTTGTCCGCGCCATCGCAGAACCTGCTGTACGCCGACGTCGATGGCAACATCGGCTACCAGCTGCCCGGCGACATCCCCCAGCGCCGCCGCGGCAGCGGCCAGCTGCCGGCTCCGGGCTGGGACATCCGCTACGACTGGACGGGCACGATCCCGTTCGCGCAGCTGCCGTACAGCTACAACCCGCCCAGCGGCTACCTCGTCGCGGCTAACCAGCAGGTGGTCGGCCGTCAGTACCCGCACCTGCTGGGGTCGGAGTACTCCTACGGCTGGCGCAGCCAGGAGATCCGGGACCGGCTGAAGGACGCGCCACCGCTGACCCTGGACGCCGCTGAGCAGATCTTCTACGACGCAACGGTGCGGGTCGCCGCCGACCTGGTTCCCGCCCTGCTCAAAGTCAAGGTCCGCGACGCTTGGGTGGCCGAGGGGCAGCGGACCCTGGTCGGCTGGGACTACTCGGCCGACGTCGACTCCGGGGCGGCTGCCTACTTCAACGTGGTGGTCCACAACATCCTCAAGCTGGCGTTCCGGGACGAGCTGCCGCAGGACCAGTGGCCGACGGGCGGAGACCGCTGGTACGCGGCGCTGGACGGGCTGCTCCGCGAGCCCAACAACCTCTGGTGGGACGACACGACGACACCGGACAAGGTCGAGCGGCGCGACGACATCCTGCTCGCCGCGATGACGAGTGCTCGCCGCGAGACCACCTCCTTGATGTCCCGCGACACCGCCGGCTGGCAGTGGGGACGGCTGCACCAGGTCCGGCTGGAGAACCAGACTCTCGGCCAGAGCGGGATCGGGGCGGTGGAGGCGTTGTTCAACCGCGGCCACTACCCGGTCGGTGGGGGACCGACGGCGGTGAACGCGATGAGCTATGACGACACCCGGGGCTACCAGGTCAGGACCGCTCCCACGATGCGGATGCTCGTCGATCTCGGTCACCTGGACGGCTCGCGCTGGGTCAACCAGAGCGGCGTGTCCGGGCACGCGTTCAGTCCGCACTACGACGACCAGACCGAGCTCTGGGCCACCAACCGGATGTGGCCGTTCGTCTCCTCCCGAGCTGCTGTCGATGCCGGGGCCAGCGATCGGCTGGAGCTCCTGCCCGGCGGCTGAGGTCAGCGGGAATGCGGTGGGCGGCCGCGCTACGGCGGGTTAGAATCGGGAAACAAGGCGTCGACCCGGCCATCACCGGCGAGCCTCCGGAAGAACGGGCTGGCGAGTCGGCCTCAGTAGAACCGGACGGGTGGGCCCGTGATCGCCCAGAACGAGCGGTCGTGTTCGGGCCACCCCGTCAGGGTGCCGGACGCGGCAAGCGAGGTGGTACCGCGGCGTCCCCTGGCCTCCAGGGAGAGGTCGTCCTCGTGTCGGACGACGGACACGAGAGACGCAGCGATGACCTACCCCAAGCAGACCACCGGCCCTTCCCCGGACTCGGGCCCTTCGACGGGTTCGGGGGGCGGGGTGCCGGCCAGCCCCCAGTTCCCCCGGCTGGAGGAGCGGGTGCTTGCGTTCTGGAAGGCCGACAAGACCTTTCAGGCCTCGGTGGCGCGCAACCCTGCCGGCGAGAACGGCGCCAACGAGTTCGTCTTCTACGACGGCCCGCCGTTCGCCAACGGCCTGCCGCACTACGGCCACCTGCTGACGGGGTACGTCAAGGACATCGTGCCGCGCTACCAGACGATGCGCGGTCGGCACGTCGAGCGGCGGTTCGGCTGGGACTGCCACGGGCTGCCTGCCGAGCTGGAGGCGATGCGTCAGCTCGGTCTGAAGACCAAGGACGAGATCCTCGAGCTCGGGATCGACAAGTTCAACGACGCGTGCCGGCAGTCGGTGCTGCGCTACACCGACGAGTGGCAGGCCTACGTCACCCGGCAGGCCCGGTGGGTCGACTTCGAGCACGACTACAAGACGCTCGACAGCACCTACATGGAGAGCGTGCTGTGGGCGTTCAAGACCCTCTACGACAAGGGCTTGATCTATGAGGGCCTGCGCGTCCTGCCGTACTGCTGGAACGACGAGACGCCACTGTCCTCGCACGAGCTGCGGATGGACGACGAGGTGTACCAGAACCGGCAGGACCCCGCCGTCACCGTCGGCTTCCGGCTGGAGACGGGTGAGCTGGCCCTGATCTGGACGACCACGCCCTGGACGCTGCCGAGCAACCTCGCAGTGGCGGTCAACCCCGAGGTCGACTACGTGGTCGTCGAGCACGAGGGCCGGCGGTACCTGCTGGCGGAGGCTCGACTGAGTGCGTACGCACGTGAGCTGGGAGAGGACGCGGCCGACCACGTCGTCGAGCGGCTGAAGGGTGCCGAGCTGGTCGGGCGGCGCTACACGCCCCCCTTCAGCTACTTCCTGGGCCACCGGAACGCCCACCGGGTGCTGCCGGCCGAGTACGTCACCACCGACGAGGGCACCGGCATCGTGCACATGGCGCCGGCGTTCGGCGAGGAGGACAAGGCCGCCTGCGACGCCGCGGAGATCACCGCCGTCGTGCCGGTCGATGCCGCCGGCCGGTTCACCTCCGAGGCGCCGGACTACGCCGGGATGCAGGTCTTCGACGCGAACCTGGCGATCATCGACGACCTGAAGGCGGTCACTGCGGGCCGGCCGGGGGGCTCGGTGACGGCCGGGACGGTGCTGCTGCGGCGGGAGACCTACGACCACCCCTACCCCCACTGCTGGCGGTGCAAGAACCCGCTCATCTACAAGGCGGTGTCGAGCTGGTTCGTTGCCGTGACCGCGATCAAGGACCGGATGGGGGAGCTCAACGAGCAGATCCGCTGGGTGCCCGAGCACGTCAAGGAGGGGCAGTTCGGCAAGTGGCTCGCGGGCGCCCGGGACTGGTCCATCAGTCGCAACAGGTTCTGGGGCAGCCCGATCCCGATCTGGAAGTCCGACGACCCGGCGTACCCGCGGGTGGACGTGTACGGCTCGATCGCCGAGCTGGAGGCCGACTTCGGGGTCATGGTGAACGACCTGCACCGGCCTTTCGTGGACGAGCTGACCCGGCCCAACCCCGACGACCCCACCGGGAAGTCGACCATGCGGCGGATCGAGGACGTCCTGGACGTCTGGTTCGACTCCGGCTCGATGCCCTATGCGCAGGTGCACTACCCGTTCGAGAACGCCGAGTGGTTCGAGCACCACTACCCGGGCGACTTCATCGTCGAGTACATCGGCCAGACCCGGGGCTGGTTCTACACGATGCACGTGCTCGCGACGGCGCTCTTCGACCGGCCGGCGTTCCAGAGCTGCATCAGCCACGGGATCGTGCTGGGCAGCGACGGCCAGAAGATGAGCAAGTCGCTGCGGAACTACCCGGACGTCACCGAGGTCTTCGACCGCGACGGCGCCGACGCGATGCGCTGGTTCCTGATGTCCTCACCGATCCTCCGGGGGGGCAACCTGATCGTCACCGAGCAGGGCATCCGGGAGGGCGTCCGGCAGGTGATGATCCCGCTCTGGAATGCCTGGTACTTCTTCTCTCTCTACGCCAACGTCGCCCGGGGCGGGGTGGGGTACGAGGCGAGAACGCGGTACGACTCGGCGGACGTGCTGGACCGCTACATCCTGGCCAAGCTGCGCCAGCTGGTGGAGACGCTCACCGCCGAGCTCGACGGGCTCAACGTGGCTGCGGCGTGCGACGCGACGCGAGGCTTCCTCGAGGTGCTCTCGAACTGGTACATCCGACGCTCCCGTGAGCGGTTCTGGGACGGCGAGTCCGAGCAGTCGCTGGCCGCGTTCGACACTCTCTACACGGTGCTGGAGGTGCTGAACCGGGCGGTCGCGCCCCTTCTTCCGCTGACGACCGAGGAGATCTGGCGCGGGTTGACGGGGGAGCGGTCGGTGCACCTGGCCGACTGGCCGGACAGCGCGGCCCTGCCGGCCGACGCGTCGCTCGTGGCGGCGATGGACCGGGTGCGCGAGGTGTGCTCCGTCGGGTCCGGGTTGCGCAAGGCCCAGGGCTTGCGGGTGCGGCTGCCGCTGGCGAAGCTGACCGTGGTGGCGGACGACGCCGCGGCCCTGGAGCCCTTCCGTGCGCTCGTCGCCGACGAGCTCAACGTCCGGGCCGTCGAGCTGACCGACGTCTCCGGCGGTGACGCGTCGAGCTTCGGGGTGCGGCAGACGCTGCAGGTCAACGCGCGTGCGGCCGGTCCCCGGCTGGGCAAGCAGGTGCAGGCGGCGATCAGGGGGAGCAAGAGCGGCGACTGGTCGGTCGACGCCGGCGGTGCGGTGGTCGCCGGGGGGATCCCTCTGCTCGAGGGCGAGTACACGGTGCAGACCGTGGTGGCCGACGCCGACCCCGACGACGCCCGCGCGGTGTCGATGCTGCCCGGCGGCGGTTTTTTGATCCTCGACACGGCGGTGACGCCTGAGCTGGCGGCCGAAGGGCTGGCCCGGGACGTCGTCCGGGCGGTGCAGCAGGCGCGTCGGGACGCCGGGTTCGACGTCAGCGACCGGATCAGCCTGCGGCTGGGTGGCGGTTCGGCGGTGGTGGCCGCGGTGCAGACGCACAGCGACCTGATCCGCACCGAGACGCTGGCCACGACCCTGGACGTCCGCGAGCAGCCGCTCGACGCCGACGCCGTTGACATCGGCGACAAGCAGCGGGTTGCGGTCAGCGTCAGCCGTGCCTGAGCCGGAGCCAGTCGTGGTCCGACGCCGGGTGGTCGTCACCGGCCACGTCCAGGGCGTCTTTTTCCGCGACAGCACCGCGCAGCAGGCCCGTCGACACGCGGTCGCGGGCTGGGTGGCGAACAGGCCCGACGGCAGCGTCGAGGCGGTGTTCGAAGGGAAGCGGGAGGCCGTGGCAGCGCTGGTCGACTGGATGCGCGAAGGGCCGGAACATGCCTGGGTCGCCTCTCACACCGTCAGCGAGGAGGAGCCAGCGGGCGAGCGGGGGTTCCGCGTCCGCTGACTCGCGTCTCGGGGTGCGGGGCTCGGCTCGGTCGAGTCCCAGCCTCACGCGGCCCAGGTTCTTCGCGCCTTACCTAGGTTGCAACCTGGGTAAGGCGGGGAATTCCCAGGTTTACCTGGGTTCCCAACAGCCCCCCGACCCGACCGTCAGCGGCAGGGCAGCAGGGCGGCGGGGGTGACGAGGGCGTCGACGGGACGGTCCCAGGGGTGGACCGGGATGGCGGGGAGGACCTCGTCGGCGTTCAGCAGGACCCAGACCTCGGCCGACGGGGCGGCCTGCGCGAGCGCGCGGTCATACCAGCCGCCGCCACGGCCCAGCCGGTCGCCCTGACGGTTGGCCGCGAGGCCAGGCGCCAGGATCAGCGAGGCTTCGGCGAGGCCGGCCTCGCCCAGCCGGGTGCTGGACGGTTCGAGGATCCCGTGCCGACCGAGCTGCAGGGCGTCTGGTCCCGCGTACGGTGCCCAGGCGGGAGCCGGACCCGCGCTCAGCACGGGCAGCAGCACGCGGACGCCGTGCGCGGCCAGCCAGCCGACCAGCTGGAGCGTGCCGGGCTCGACGCCGGTGGAGAGGTAGGCCGCGACCGTCCCCGGCAGCCGCCCGTCCAGAGCCGCCTGGATCACGGCCAGCCTCGCCTCGTCGTCCCGGTTGCGCTGCTCCACGCTGCGACTCTCCCGGCGCAGCTGCACGGCCTGCCGGAGCATCCGCTTGGCTCCCGCGATGGCCTCGTCGTCCGCCGTTGTGGAGGGCATCGGGCCATGCTAGGAGAACCTCTAGCATGTCCGGGTGCCCCCGACGCCCGCTGCCGAAGCCCAGAACGACCCGAACTGGTGGCGACAGGCCGTGGTCTACCAGGTCTACCCGCGCAGCTTCGCCGACAGCAACGGCGACGGCATCGGCGACATCCCCGGCCTCACCTCCCGGATGGACTACCTGGCCGACCTGGGCGTGGACGCCATCTGGCTGAGTCCCTTCTACCCCTCGGCGCTGGCTGACGGCGGCTACGACGTCGCCGACTACCGCGACGTCGCCCCCGAGCTGGGCACGCTGGCCGACTTCGATGCCATGGTGGCGGCCGCGAAGTCCCGCGGCCTCAAGGTCGTGGTCGACATCGTGCCCAACCACACCTCAGACCTGCACGTCTGGTTCCAGGAGGCGCTGGCGTCGGAACCCGGCTCCGCGGCCCGCGCCCGCTACATCTTCCGAGACGGTAAGGGCCCGGACGGCTCGGAGCCCCCGTCGGACTGGATCTCCCACTTCGGCGGCCCGGCGTGGACCCGGCTGCCGGACGGGCAGTGGTACTGCCACCTGTTCGCGCCTGAGCAGCCCGACCTCAACTGGGACAACCCGGAGGTCCACGAGGACTTCCTCACCACCCTGCGCTTCTGGGCGGATCGGGGCGTCGACGGCTACCGGGTCGACGTGGCCCATGCCCTGGCCAAGGACCTGTCCGAGCCACTGCGCAGCAAGCCGACGCTGGAGGACGAGGACGTCCCGCTGGACGGCACCGACCCGCTCTACGACCGCAACGAGGTGCACGAGATCTACGCCGAGTGGCGGCGCGAGGTCTTCAACTCCTACGACCCGCCCCGCACGGCGGTCGCCGAAGCCTTCGCGCCCTCGCCGCGCCGCGCTCTGTACGCACGCCCGACCGAGCTTGGTCAGGCCTTCAACTTCGACTTGCTGGAGGCCGACTTCGGGGCGCGGGAGTTCCACGACGTCATCAACTTCTGTCTGGAGATGGCCGAGCAGACAGGCTCCTCGACGACCTGGGTGCTGTCGAACCACGACGTCGTGCGGCATGCGACCCGGTACGGCCTTCCTCCGGGCCTCGACCTGAACGACTGGTTGATGAGCGACGGCCAGGTGCCACCGGTCGACGAGGTGCGGGGGCTGCGTCGGGCACGGGCGGCGACGGCGCTGATGCTGGCCCTGCCCGGTTCGTCCTACCTCTACCAGGGCGAGGAGCTGGGCCTGCACGAAGTGGCGGACATCCCGCTCGGCGCCCTGCAGGACCCCATCTGGGTGCGCACCCTGAACACGAAGAAGGGTCGGGACGGCGCGCGGGTCCCGCTGCCCTGGAGCCACGAGGGCCCGTCGTTCGGCTTCGGCTCCGGCGCCGCCTGGCTGCCGCAGCCGGCCGGCTTCTCCAGGACGGCGGTGTCACAGCAGCGCGGCCAGGCCGGCTCCACCTTGGAGATGTACGCCCAGGCGTTGCGGTTGCGGCGCCGGCTGCAGGCCGCCGAGGAGCTGGAGTGGGTGGCCGCCGACGGCGACGTGCTGCACTTCGCCCGGCCGGGCGGGTGGCACTGCGTGATGAACTTCGGCGACGCCCCGGCACCGCTGCCGGCCGGTCAGGTGGTGCTGACCAGCGGCACCGCGCCCGTGGTCGACGAGCTGCCGGGTGAGACCACGGTCTGGATCACTCCTCCTCGTCAGAGCTGACGCCGGAGTCGTCAGACACCGGCCGGCTCAGCTCAGCCCCGGCTCCTTGCCGCGCCGGGGCCGGCTCCGGTTGGCAGCGTGGGCACCAGAACAGGTTGCGGGTGACCATCACGGCGTGTACCACCGGGGTGCCACAGCGGCGGCACGGCTGGCCGGTGCGGCGGTAGACGTAGTGGGCGTCCGACTGCCGGGCGGCGCCTGAGCGGCGTTCCCGGTCCTCGGGCTCGGTCGTGACGATCCGGCCGGTGCGGAGGCCGTGCCGCATCAGCCGGACCAGGTCGGCCCAGAGGTCCAGCCACACAGCCGGATCGAGGTCCCGGCCGGCGAGGTAGGGGTGGATGCCGTGCCGGAAGAGGATCTCCGCCCGGTAGACGTTGCCGACTCCGGCCAGCACGGTCTGGTTCATCAGCAGGGCCCCGAGCGCCGTCCGGCTGCGGGCCAGCCTGGCGGCGGCCAGGGTGGGGTCGGCGTTGGGCCGCAGCGGGTCAGGACCGAGCGCGGCGGTGACGGCGTTCTTCTCACCGCGGGTGATCACCTCGCAGGTGATCGGGCCCCGCAGGTCGACCCAGGTCTCGGCACCCTCGAGCCGGACCCGCAGCGCGCCGCGCGGTGCGGGCGCCGGCAGCGGCCCGTCGGTGAACTTGCCGTACAGGCCCAGGTGCACATGCAGCCACAGGTCCCGCCCGTAGCGGTGGAACAGGTGCTTGCCCCAGGCGTCGGTGGTCTCGAGTTGGCGGCCGTCGATGAGGGCGGCCCCGTCGGCGAAGCGACCCTGGGGACTGGTGGCGCGGACAGTCTGGCCGCCGAGCAGCTTCGCGTGCCGTCGAGCCAAGCGGTGGATGGTATGACCCTCGGGCACCTCGCCACCCTAGCCGTGCCGACGCCCACGAGGCTGAGCCGGTTGGGCGGCAGGGGGATCTAGGGTTGCGTCATGCCCCTGTTCGGCCGGAAGAAGACTGAGGACCCCGCCTCGCTGAGCTGGACCCGGGAGCCGCTGCCCCCGCCCCCGGAGCCCCGGGAGGACGGACTCCGCTCGATGGAGGACCACCGGGAGTACCTGCTCAGCTGCCTGGAGGTGCTGCCGGCCTTCAGTCAGCACGTGCTGGACGCTCTCGACCTCAGCATCTGCGAGGACGTCTATGCCGGCATCAGCATGCCCCGCTTCGACAACTCCGCGATGGACGGCTACGCGGTCAGGGCGGCGGACGTGGCCGCGGCCGCCGAGGAGGCGCCGGTCATCCTCCCGGTGGTGGGGGAGGTGGCGGCGGGTCAGGACATGCTGCACCGGCTCGCGCCGAGGACCGCGATCAAGATCATGACGGGCGCGCCGCTGCCGCCCGGCGCCGACGCGATCGTGCCGTACGAGAACACCGACCGTGGCAGCAGCGACGTACGGGTGCACGCGCCGAGCCGCCTCGGCCAGCACGTCCGCTACGTGGGGGAGGACGTCCAGGCAGGTCAGCACCTGTTCAGCGCCGGCGACCAGCTGGGTCCGCGGGACGTCGGTCTGCTCGCGGCGATCGGACGGGAGTCGGTGCTGGTCCGTCCGCGACCGCGGGTGGCGGTCATCTCCACCGGCACCGAGCTCGTGGAACCGGGGCAGGACCTCGACGGGTCGCACCAGATCTACGACTCCAACTCCTACATGCTCGCGGCCGCCGCGAAGGCGGCGGGCGCGCAGGTGTTCCGCGTCGGCCTGGTCAGTGACGACCCGGACCAGGTCAAGCAGCTGATCCTGGACCAGCTGGTGCGGGCGGACCTGCTGATCAGCACGGGTGGGGTCAGCCAGGGTGACTACGACGTGGTCAAGGCGGTGCTGCCCGAGCTCGGGGCCACCGACTTCACCCGGGTCGCCATGCAGCCGGGCAAGCCCCAAGGGTTCGGGCTGATCGGCGACGACCGGACACCGATGATCATGCTGCCGGGCAACCCGGTCAGTGCGTTCGTCTCCTTCGAAGCCTTCGTCAGACCGGCGATCCGCAAGCTGATGGGCGTCACGCCCTACGAGCGGACGGCGGTCCGCTGCCGGGCCGGGCACAGCATCGCCTCGGCACCCGGCCGCCGTCAGCTGGCCCGCGGCATCGTCACCCTCGGTGAGGACGGCAGCTGGCAGGTCGAGCTCGCCGGAGGCCACGGCTCGCACCTGCTGGCCGACCTGGCCCGAGCCAACGCCCTGGTCGTCCTCGATGAGGACGTCACGGAGGTCCCCGCGGGCGACGACGTCGACGTGTGGCTGCTGGAGGAGGTCTACTGACATGAGCGACGCTCCGTTTCCGCACCTCACCGCCACCGGTGAGGCGCGGATGGTCGACGTCTCGGCCAAGGAGGTGACGACCCGGACGGCTACCGCGGCGGGTCGGGTGTTGCTCAGCGCCGAGTGTGTGGCGGCGTTGCGTGACGGCGCGGTACCCAAGGGCGACGCGTTGGCCGTGGCCCGGATCGCCGGCATCCAGGGAGCCAAACGCACGCCGGAGCTCATCCCGCTCTGCCACCCCCTGTCACTCAGCGCCGTCGATGTCAGGGCGGAGGTGACCGACGCCGGTGTGGAGCTGACGGCGACGGTCCGCACCACCGACCGGACGGGGGTGGAGATGGAGGCGCTGACCGCGGTCAGCACCGCCGCCCTGACCGTGGTCGACATGATCAAGGCCATCGACCGCGCGGCGGTGATCACCGACATCCGCGTGCTCGCCAAGAGCGGTGGGCGTCGGGGGGACTGGGAACGGGACGTGGCGGGTCGATGACCGACCAGGCGCTGGTGGTCACCGTCTCGACCCGGGCCGCGGCCGGGGTGTACGAGGACAGGTCCGGCCCGATCATCGTGGCGGAGCTGTCCCGGCTGGGGTTCGAGGTCGCCGAGCCGCTGGTCGTGCCGGACGGGGACGCGGTCGGCGAGGCCCTCCGGGGAGCCGTCGCGGCACGGCGTCCGTTGGTGATCACCACCGGCGGTACCGGTCTGAGCCCCGACGACCACACCCCGGAGCAGACCCGTGCGGTGCTCGAGCGGGAGATCCCCGCTCTGGCGGCGGAGATCGCCCGCTACGGTGTTGATCATGGTGTCCCGACGGCGCTGCTCAGCCGCGGACTGGCCGGCGTGTCAGGTGAGACGTTGATCATCAACCTGCCCGGCTCCAGCGGCGGCGCCCGTGACGGCATGACCGTGCTCGCGCCGCTGCTGCAGCACGCCGTGAGCCAGCTGCGGGGTGGCGACCATCCCCGATGACCGGTAGTGCGGAGGTGGGCGGGTATGTCGAGCAGCCGCCCCGCAGCGACGGCGGCCTGCAGCTCTTCGGTCGGCACCATTGGCCGGTGAGCCTGCGGCACGGTCCCGTGACGCTGGCACCGATGCGGATGCGGGACCGGGCGGCGTGGGAACGGGTCCGGCTCGCGAACCTGTCCTGGCTGCGTCCCTGGGAGGCCACACTGCCGCCCGGGGCCCGGGTCGGGCCGACGACCTACGGGGGTCTGGTCCGCTCACTGGGCAGGCAGGCCCGGGAGGGCCGGATGCTGCCGTGGCTGGTCTTCTACGACACGAGCGGCGGCCGTGGCGCCCCCGACCTCGCCGGTCAGCTGACAGTCAGCGGCATCGTCGGGGGTTCCGCGTCCTGGGGCCAGATCGGTTACTGGGTCGACCAACGTCTCGCGGGACGCGGGATCATCCCGACCGCCGTCGCGCTGGCCGTGGACTACTGCTTCCAGGTCATGCGGCTGCACCGGATCGAGATCGCCATCCGGCCCGAGAACGAGAAGAGCCTGCGCGTCGTGGAGAAGCTGGCCTTCCGGCCCGAGGGGCTCCGTCCCCGCTACCTGCACATCGACGGTGACTGGCGAGACCACCTGGTCTTCGCACTCAACGCCGAAGAGGTCCCCGGCGGCATGCTGCGCCGCTGGGACAGCGCCCAACCGCGCTGACCCCGCTGCCGCGGACCCTAGGTCGCCGACACACCGCGGAAGGTTCGCCGAGGCGAGCAAGCAGCGCTTTACGGTTCGGGTGTGGGGACAACAGGTGTGATTTTCGCGGCGATCGCCATCGCCTGGCTGGCCTATCTGGTGCCCCACTTCGCGCGCCACCGCGAGGACGAGCTGGTCGGCGACGAGGTGGATCCGGCGGACCGGTTTGCGGAGTCGATGCGCATCGTGCGACATGGCACGGCGCCCTTGCTCAACCAGGACCTGGCCGAGATGACCTCCTACGAGGTGTCCACTCCGTTGACCCGGCGGGCGGCGATCGCCGAGCTGCGCCGGCTGGAGCAGGTGGCCGCGGCACGTCGGCGCCGGGTGCTGCTGGGTCTGCTCGCCGTGCTCAGCGCCACCGTCGGCGTCTGCGGCGCCGGTCTCGCCCCGTGGTGGCTGCTGGCGCTGCCCGGCGGACTGTTGCTCGCCTTCCTCACCGTTGCCCGCGTCAGCGTCCGGATCATGCGTCGCGACCTGGACGCCCGCTACCGCCACATCCGCCAGGGCAGCGACGAGTCGACGGTGCTGCTCAGCCGCAAGGAGATTCTCCGAGCAGGTCGCACCTCCGAGCCGGTCAAGGTGAGAACCACGACGGGCGCCCTGTGGGACCCGGTCCCGATCACCATGCCCACCTACGTCTCGAAGCCGCTGGCGCCGCGCACGGTGCGCACCATCGACCTCTCCGGCCCTGGCGTCGCCACACCGGGGCGCGAGAACGCTCCCGTCACCGCCGACGCACCGCAGCCGGCCGCGGTTGCCGAGCCCCGGTTCGAGGCCGACGGCAATGGCCAGCAGGCCGCCTCGGCCTGAGCTGGCGACGCGGTGGTCGACCGGCTGAGGGATGGTATTGTCTTCCGGTCGGCGAAGCCGGCGGAGGGGCTTTGGCGCAGTTGGTAGCGCGTCTCGTTCGCAATGAGAAGGTCAGGGGTTCGAATCCCCTAAGCTCCACTCTCCACACACCGCGGTCGACCAGGCAGGACGCTGGTCCCGCACCCCACTCCCAGCCGTGTCATTTGGCGCGCATGTCTCGATCTGTGCCCCCCGCGTACCCCCGGCCGTTCAGACGGTCCCATCCGGTGCGATCCGCAGAGGTCCCGAGGTGGTGCAGGTACCGCGACCTCGCGGGCGACCTGGTCGCTCGCCGCGACGGCACCGAGGCGCGCATCGGGACCTGTCCCTACCCGACGGGTGAGGACGGACGCCAAGGGGTCCAGCTCGTCGTAGCCGCCACCGCGAGCCACGACAGGCAGGGCGCCACCGTCGATCTACGAGACTCCGGCGACGAGTACGTCGTCGCGCTTCCCAACCAGAAGGTGTGACCATGCTGCGCTTCGCCTTGCTCGGCGCCGGCTTCATCGGCTCGGTGCACGCCAAGAACCTTGCCCGGCACCCCGACGTCGACCTCGCTGTCGTGGTTGACGTCGACGCGACGAGAGCCGACCAGCTCGCACAGCGCTACGGCGCCGCAGCGACCACCGAAGAAGCCGTGGCCTTCGATCCCGGGCGGGTCGACGCCGTGCTCGTGGCCTCCTCGACCGACAGCCATGCCCACCATCTCCGGCGGGCGGCCGACTCAGGGCTCGCGGTGCTGTGCGAGAAGCCAATCGATCTCGACCTGGCCAGCGCCGTTGAGGTCGGGCGGCATGTCAGCAGCACCGGCGTGCCCGTCATGGTGGACTTCAACCGGCGCTTCGACCGGGCTTACGCCGAGCTGCACCGGGCGGTGTCGGAAGGCGAGGTCGGGGACGTCGAGCTCGTCCAGCTCACCAGCCGCGGACCCACGATGCCCCCGCTGAGCTACATCGCAAGCTCCGGCGGCCAGATGCGAGACCAGGCGGTGCACTTCTTCGACCTCGCCCGGTGGATCACCGGTCAAGATCCGGTGGAGGTCTTCGCCGCCGGCTCCGCCCTCGCTGACCCCCGCGTCGCCGAGTACGGCGACGTCGACACCTCCGTGACGACGCTCCGGCTGCCCAGCGGCGCTCTCGTGCAGGTCGACTGCGCCCGACGTACCGGCTACGGCTACGACGAGAAGATCGAGGTGCACGGGTCGACCGGGATGATCGAGGCCCGACGCCAGCGCAGTGGTGCGGTCACGCGCTACACCGGAACGCGCGTCGTCGAGGACGGGCTGCATGCGGGCTGGTTCGAACGCCTCCAACCCACCTATGCTGCCGCGCTCGACCACTTCGTCCGCTCGGTCAACACGAGTGTTGCGCCAGCGCCTTCCCTGAAGGACGGGCTCCGAGCCCAGGCCATCGCCGAAGCAGCGACCACCTCCCTCACCAGCCGCGCGAGCGTGCCCATCACCTACGACCTGTTCTGATCAACGAGGCCTCACCTCCGTGACGCGGGTGCCGGTACGAGCCGACCTGCGCCGTTCTCGCAAGCCGACCGGCTCAGTGTGCAACTACGGTTGGCGCACACGCCTGGACCTTGAGATCGGACAGCCGTCCCGTAACACCCGCCCGGACCTGGTCTCACTCGACGGGGGCTAACCGGCACGTTCTGCAAGGCTCACGGCTGCCGAATATGGCTCTTCAAGACTGGTGCTCCAGGACGGCCGGCCACGGGAGCGGAGGCGAGGTCAAATTCCCGCACCTTCACCGGTAGTCGACGGTGGGCAGACCCTCAACGAGGAGGCAGCTGGGCTTCGATCAGCGTCCGCGACGAGTGGGCGACGAACGTGCCGTCCCGACTGATCTGCTCGTGCAGGTCGCGGAGCTGGCCGCGGTAGCGCTCCACGGTGAAGCCGGGAACGATCCAGATGACTTTGCGCAGGAAGTAGATGACAGCGCCGATGTCGAAGAACTCGACGCGCAGCCGCTCCGTCCGCAGCGTATTGATCTCTAGGCCTGCAGCCTCCGCGCCTCGGCTCTCCTGCTCAGGATGACGACGGTGCGGAGCAGAGGGTTGTGGTCCGAGGAAGAACTCGTACAGCTCTCGAAGCGACTCGGGCCCCACGTGCTGAGCCAGATAGGTCCCGCCAGGCCGAAGGACCCGGGCGATCTCGTCCCACCAGACGGTGACGGGGTGGCGGCTGGTCACGAGGTCGAAGGAGCTGTCGGCGAACGGCAGCGGTGGCTCGTCCGGATCGGCCACCACCACGACGCCGAGGGGGTGCAGTCGCTGCGTCGCCAGCGCGACGTTCGGCGGCCACGACTCCGTCGCCGCCATGGTCGGCGGGAACCTCTCGGCTGCCGCGAGCACCTCACCGCCGCCGGTCTGGATATCCAGGGCGGCGGCGACTGTTCCCAGACGAGCACTCAGCAGTCGCTGATAGCCCCAGGACGGTCGCTGCTCGGTGGCGCGGCCATCCAGCCAGGAGAAGTCCCAGCCCGAGACGTCCGCCGACTCGGCTTCGGTAACCAGCTTCTCGAACCCAGACGACATCGGGAGATTATCGATGGTGACGCTGCACCTTCGCCAGCCGGCCGGCCCAGCCCGTTCAGATCGTCGGGCTCGGTGGCTGCGGGGGTCTACCCGACCTGCTGCAGCACCCGCACATCCCAGGCGCCCAGCTCGAGACGCTCGACCTGCTCGTCAGCGGCGGCCAGCAGGTCGCGCGCCGGGAAGGGCAGCGTCACGGTCTGGGAGTTCCAGCCCCAGTTGTGCACGACGTGCAGCCGCCCGCCGTCGGCGGTGGTCGCCGAGGAGACGGTGACCGAGTCCGGCAGCTCGCCCCACCCGCCCAGCGAGTCGGGCACCAGCCAGCGCATCAGGTCAGCGGCGAGGTCCTGGTCCGGGACCGTGCCGACCGTGGTGATCCGGCCCTTGCCATGAGCGTTGGTGACCACCGCGGGGAAGCGACCGAAGTGTGGGTGGTCGTACTCAGCCAGTACCTTGGCACCGCCGCTGACCAGGCAGTCGACCCAGCGGGTCGCGCGGCTGGTCGCGCGGACGGTCAGGTCGTCGCTGGTGGAGGCGACCGCGAGCGGCTCGTTGAGGTTGGAGAACTCCTGGTAGCTCACGCCCGCGGCGTCGGCGAGGAGCGCAGGCTTGACCTGCGTCCGGGCCCGACCCTCCTCGTCCCCGTACGCGGTGCGGATGCCGAGCACGAGATGGCCGCCCTGCTCGGCGTAGGAACGCAGCCAGGTCAGCAGCTCGTCGTCGGCGACCAGCAGCCCGGGCACGACCAGCACCGGCAGCTCGGCCGCCACCGTCGCCGCATCCAGACCGCCCGTGGCCGAGACCAGCTGGTCGTCGTGGAGGATCCGGACCGGCACCCGGGCGTCGAACGATCCCCGGTAGTAGGCCTCGAAGATGCGCTGGTAGGACCGGTCGTCGACGTCGTCGAGGCCGCCGACGAAAGTGGCGTCGGTCTTGTTGAAGGTCGCCTGGAAGGCCAGCCCCCACTTCGATCGGGACGAGTAGACGAGGCCGATCTTCGCGTCCGGCTTCAGCCCGACCACGGCGCTGCCGGCGGTCTCGAGCTCCGCACCCAGGGCAGCCAGCTGGGAGTAGACCCGACCAGGTTGCTGGTCGTGGGGAAGGATCCCGACCCAGTAGGTCTCGGTGCCGAAATGGTTCGTGTGCCAGTGCCAGTACTCGATCATCTCCGCACCCCGCGCGATGAACGCCCAGGCCGCCTGGCGCCACTGGCCGTCGAAGGCGGGGAAGTTGATCGAGGACCCGCCGATCGCGCCCGCGTTGGTCTCGGTCACCAGGTACGGCGCCTGCTTGGAGGAGTACATCCGGTCACCGCTCTGGAACAGGGTCCAGGTGCCGGCCGTGGTCCAGCCCTGCGGTTTGGTCTCCCGCTGCGGGACCGCGAGCGCGTCCTGCATCGCGTAGTAGGGATTTCCGGCGGTGACGTCGAGGGCTCGGGTGAGGCTGGAGTCGTCGACTCCGGGACGGTCGTAGGCGATGCAGGTGGTGACGAACTGGTTCTCGCGGGCGTACTCCCGGACGATGTGGGCCTGCCAGGCGATGTACTCGGTCGTCAACTTGGCCTGGAAGGCCCGCCACGCCAGGTCGTACTGAGGCTGGTAGTTGCCGTCGGGCCTCCACAGGTCCGCCCAGGTGGAGAGCCGGTGCGACCAGTAGACCAACCCCCACGCCTCGTTCAGCCGTTCCACCGTCCCGTACCGGTGGCGGAGGTCGTCGACGAAGCGCTGGAAGACGCCGGGATTGTGGAACAGCATGATGCCCGGCTCGTTGTCCACCTGGTAGCCGATCACGGCGGGATGGTCGGCGTAGCGGGCGATGATCTTGCGGATCACCCGCTCGGCGTGGAAGAGGAACGCGGGATGGGTGTAGTCGATCTCCTGCCGTCCGCCCCAGGGCGTCGGAACGCCGGTTCGCGTCTCGCCGGCGATCTCCGGGTACTTGCGGGCCAGCCAGGGCGGCGCCGCGTAGGTGGGGGTGCCCAGGATGACGCCGATGCCGCGGGCGTGGGCACCGTCCAGCACCGGCGCGAGCCACTCCAGGTCGAAGACCCCGTCCTCCGGCTCCCAAGTGCTCCACACCGACTCACCCACCCGGATGACGGAGAAGTGGGCCGCTGCCATCAGGTCGAGGTCGGTCTCCAGCCGGGGTGAGGGCTGGTACTCGTGGTAATAGGCGGCACCGAAGAGCACGCGGTCGGGACGTGGGGACATGGGGAGTCCTTCGAGGAGCGGGAAGCGGAGAGGCGGTGGGAGATGCTAGGCGGTCAGGCGGTGACGCCACCAGGGGTAAGGCCGGTCTACCAGAAAGTGCTGACGACGATGGAGGGCACCCTCGAGGGCCGTGGCCTTTTCAGGCTGCTCTCGTGAGCCGAACAGCGCGCCGGCCTGCACTCGACCCCGTGGTCCTGTCGGTGCCTCTGACGGGCTCGTGCCGGGTGCAGAACAGCCCGGCCAATCGGGTGCCAAGCCACGGCACCGAGGCGTTCGGGTCCTCCTACGCCATCGACCTCGTTCCGGTGGACGACCGGGGACGCTCGGCCCCGCCGACCCGGCGAGGGCTCCTCAAGCCGGAACCGCCGGAGTTGTTCGTCGGGTTCGGGCTGCCGATCCTGGCTCCCGTCGCCGGAACAGTCGCCGTCGTCCACGACGGCGAGCCTGACCATGAGGCCCGCCGGTCCCAGCTCGCCCTGGTGCCCTACCTGCTGGGACAGTCCCGACGGGCCAAACGTGGAGCCGCTGGCCTGGCGGGCAACCACGTGGTGATCGCCATCGGGACCGACGGGCCGTACCTGCTGCTGGCCCACCTGCAACGGGGCAGCGTGCAGGTGCGGCCCGGGCAGCCCGTCAGCGTCGGAATCCCGGTGGGGCGGTGTGGCAACTCGGGCAACAGCACCGAGCCGCACCTCCACCTGCAGGTGAGCGACTCGACGGACTGGCCCCGCGCCCGCGGACTACCGTTCATCTTCCGCCGACAGGACGGTTCCACCTGGCTGCCCGCGAACTCCGAGATCGTCCGCAGCTGACCGCGGGAGCGTCCTCGACGAAACCCGAGAGACCGAGGGACGCCGTTGTGCCGGCAGCGGTGCCGTGCTTTCATGCTTCCTGACGCGGCCGGACTTGGGACGCTCGCGTCGGACAGCAGGCCGCGACGGGGCGGCGTGCCTGACGGGGGGACGGTTCATGAGCGGTGAGCAGGAGCAGCAGGAGGGTCGGGAGCCCTCGCCAGGCCAGGAACTCAGCCGGCGGAAGGCGATCGGGTACGGCGGCGCGGTGGCCACCGGTGTGGTCGCAGCGGGGCTGTTGCAGCCAGATGTGGCCGAAGCTGACACGCGCGGTGGCTCGGTCACCTTGCGATCAGTGAGCCTGGCTCAGGCCAACAGGATCGTCGCGGCAGGCGTCGCGTACGTGCGCACTCACTCGGGGATCCCGCCGATGTACATCCTCGTGGTCGACGTGGCCGGCGACGAGAAGGCCTCGAGGCGCATGGACGGCAACGGTCCCGCCTCGGTGACTCTGGTTCCGATCAAGGCCCGGACGTCGGTCTCGTTCCGCGCAGCCACCGCTGACCTCGCTGCCCGCACGACGGACCCCGCGCGAATCGCCTCCTTCACCTCGGCCGGCTTCAGCCTGCTCGGCGGCGGGCGACCCATCGTGGAGAAGGGGGCCGTCATCGGTGCCGTGGCTGTGGGTGGCGGAACCCCGGAGCAGGATGACGAGGTCGCGAAGGCGGCTCTGCGCGGGCTCTGATCCGGGCCGGCGGAGTAGCGCGGTGTCTGCGACCGGCTGGCCCTCACCGCCGGGGTGACCATCGGGCGAGGACCGCCGCTCCGGCACGCTCTGCGGAGGAGCAGATGAGCTCGATCGGTCGTCCGTCATCGGGGAGCAGCCGCTCCCCGGCACCGAGGACGGTGGGAAACGTCAGCAGGCGGTACTCGTCCACCAGACTGCGCTCCTGCAGCTGGCGGACGACGCTCAAGCTTCCGGTGACCACGACGTCCCGCTGTTCGCGGTAAGCCCGGACGGCGTCGGCGAGATCGCCGCTGATTAGGGTGGAGGGCTCCAGGCTGAGAGGTCGGTCCCGGCGGAGGCGGCGACGAGCTTCGGCATGGCGTTCAGCCGGGAGGCGAACGGGTCGTGGCGGTTGGGCCAGAGGCGGAGAAGAGTTCCCAGGTGGTGCGGCCGAGCAGCAGGGCCGCGGTGTCGAGAACGGGTCCGAGACAGAACTTCTCCCCGGCGACCGTCCCAGGCCCGTGACGGAACGTGTGGTACGTCGGACGCGACCACTACAGCGCCTTTCTGCGACGGGTCTTCGCTTTGCGCCGTCCCCGCTGGCGAGCCGTGCCGATCTCGGCCAACGGTCAACCGGCCTTCGCGTGCTACGCCGACGACGGCGCCGGCGGTCACGCCGCCCACTCCCTCCAAGTCCTCACCGTCTCGAACAACCGCATCAGCCACAATGTCGTCTTCGCCGACCCCGCGCTGTTCCCCCTGTTCGACCTGCCCGCCAGCCTTCCCTGACCACCGGTCCGCCCGGCAGGAGTGGTTCCCCTACCCGACGACGGCTTCCGCCTCGATCTCGACCAGAAGCGCGGGATCGATCAGCGCGCTGACCTCGACCAGGGAGGTGACCGGGCGGATGTCGCCGAAGACCTCGCCGTGCGCCAGCCCCACCTCCCGCCAGCGACTGATGTCGGTGACGAACATCCGAGTGCGCACGACGTCCTGCAAGCCGGACCCGGCCTCGTCCAGTGCGACCGCGATCCGGCGTAAGGCCTCGCGGGTCTGGGCGGCGATGTCGGTGCCGCCGACCGCGCCGCCACCTTCCGCGGCCGCTGTGGTGCCGGCGACGACCACCCAGGGCCCGACGCGCACTGCCCGCGAGTAACCCACCACTGACTCCCACCGAGCCCCCGAGGAAACCAGCTGGCGCCGCATCATGCGCCCGATCCTGTCGCATCGGTCCTGCTGACGGTATGGGCAGGAGCGGCCAGTTCGTCTCGACTCCGGCTATCCGAGTTCATACCGTCAGGTCATGCCACCGCTGCCAACTCCCGCGCCCTGGGTCGGGCCCCTTCCGCCGGCCGCCCCGCCCCCCGGCATGGCGATCTACCAGCTTCCGACCGGCACCTATCAGACCCGGGCGGTGTTCGCGGTGAAGGGCGGGGCCTTCCGGGATAAGCGCCAGTTCGCTGCCACTGTGATCCTGGTCCAGCACCCGGAAGGCGACCTGCTGATCGACGCAGGTTTCGGCTCCGCAGTCAGAGCTCACATTGCCGCCTTGCCTCGGATCGAACGTGCTCCGTACCGGGCGACGATGACGGCACGCGCGCAGCTGGACGCGGCACACTATGACCTTCGCCGGCTGCTGGGCGTGGTGCTGACGCACGCGCACTGGGACCACGTCAGCGGCCTCGACGAGCTCCAGGTGCCCATCTGGATCAACGCGAACGAGCGGGACTACGCGGCCGAGCAGCGAGGCGGGAAGGTCTTTCGCAGCGTATCGGCAGGCCACCAGATCAACACCTACGAGCTGAGCGGGCAGCCCTACCTCGGCTTCTCGTCAACTCTCGACGTGCACGGCGACGGATCGGTGGTCATCGCTCTCGCTGGAGGGCACACCAACGGTTCGGTGGTCATCTTCGTGACCATCCCCTCCGGGCAGCGGTACGCCTTCATCGGTGACCTCACCTGGCAGCTCGACGGCATTCGCGAACGTCTGGAACGACCGCTGATGATGCGTAAGCTCGCTGACGTCAACCCAGGTCAGCTGCGGCAGGCACTGCTGCGCGTGATCGCCCTGGCCGACCGGATGCAGATCGTCCCTGCGCACGACGGTGACGCCTACCAAGGGATTCCGCGGCTCTGGGACGACATGATGGCTCCTCCCGCGGATTGAACCAGCACCTAGCCGTCGCCCTCGGGCCGGCGGAACGGCGGCGGCGGTTCGGCCGGGTGACCGGTGAAGCGGTGGATGATGGCGGCGGCCACGTCCCGCAGCTTGATGTTGCGGTTCTGCGAGGCGCGGCGCAAGATGCCGAAAGCCTCGCCCCGGGTGCAGTGGTTCTGGGCCATCAGCACGCCCAGTGCCTGGTCGATGGTTGACCGACTGGCCAGCGCTTCCTGGAGCTGGGACATCTCGGTGGTCTGGCGGGCGAGCCGGAGGGCGATCGGCATGGTGAACGCCAGCTCGTCGATGAACTGCTGTGCGCGGTCGACGGCGGCGTCGTCCAGGAGTGCTTCCCCGACGCCGTAGCAGTTCAGGACCAGTCTCTGCTCGGGCTCGATCTCCGCGCCGACAGCGGCGGCTGAACTGAAGCCGAGCAGGCCTGCCACGGCCGCCCACGCCGGCCACCGCCGTTCGGTGCGCAGGTCGATGGCGCTGAAGCGGGTGCCTTCGAGGAGCGCCTCGACGCAAGGTCCATCGGTGGCGTCGAACTCGACCTGGTCGGCCTCCCACGCGTTCCGGTCGGTGGTCACGACGGTGTACGGGGCGCCGTAGAGGATGGTCGAGAGAGTGCACGATGCGTCGAGCTGAACCAGCTCACCGACGCCGTCCACCGCCGTCTGCAGGTACTCCTCCACCCCGCCGGTCGAGGACAGGACCGACCGCAGCTCGGCGCGCACGGCATCCCGCAGCGCCTGGTCTGCCACGAGCCCTCCCGGAGCGTGCTGGGATCGCGACCCTCACCGCAAGGGGCGGTCCACCAATCCCGATACGGGATCGGTTCGGGCCACCGTACTGCCCTCGGCTGTGCACTTCGAGGCCGCACCCGGAAAAACTGGGTCGGTGGAGTCGTGGCGAAACCTCTCTCGTCGTGGTCCCGACGCCGACCTCCGCCAGCGACCTAGTCAGCGGTCGGGTCTGCTGTCCGTCGGAGTTGGAGGTCCAGGGCCTGCTCGCCGGGCCATTCCGTCAACGCGGTCAGGTACGGCAGCCGGACCGGCTCGTTCAGGTCGGCGAGACGTTCGTTGAGCGCGCACGCGAGCACATCCTGTTCCGCTGCAGGGAGCGGCATCAAGCCCGCGAGGTAGGCCTCCAGATCGAAGACGGCGAGAGTGCCTCCGAGGGCCATGTACTGCAGCCACAGCTGTTGGACCGTCCAGCCAGCGTCGTGTCGAGCGGCATCGAACAACTGGTGCCGGGAAGCAGCCTCATCAGAGGTCTCGCCCGTCATCGATGTGGGTGTTTCTCGACCCGACTTCTCACCGCTTCGACAAGACGGCCAGCGACGGTGTACGGCTCGGTAGTGATGCCCTGCGGGGCGCCAAGGAGGATGTCTCCGGCCTGGAGGACGGCCATGGGGGTCGAGATCGGTGCTGCGGGCTCAGTCACAGACGACTCCTCTCCCGGCCCGATACAGCCTACCGCCGCCCGGAGCCGTGAGCCTTGGCTCGACGGAGGTCCAGATGGTTCCCGACGGACGCGAGGTGCTGGCCAGGAAATCGCTGCCCGAAAAGCAACCTTCAGGGCTGTCGGCGGCATCCCGGAATAGAAGGCCCCGGAGTAGAGTGAGTTTGCTGTTGCTGCCTTCGGTGGGCATCGGGTTTGAGCCAGCAGGACCTTCACAGCGCTCGTACCGACGTTGTCGGCGCTTGGAACGGGCCCATCAGCGTCAGCCGGTCCAGTGCACCGGCCACGCGACCGACGAAGGCAGCGCCTCGTGAACCCCACCCAGGGCAATGACGACAGCCAGACTTCCCCACTCGAGGAGGCGGCTGCATACCTCGCGCTCAGCGAGATCGCGGTGATCGACCGGCCCATCGACGAGACACTGAACGAGGTGGTCGCACTGGCGAAGCGGGTCCTGCCCGAGACGCCCGAGACCTCGGTGACGCTGCTGACGAACGACCAGGCCTGGACCGCGGCCTTCAGCGGTGACCTCGCCAACTCCCTCGACGAACGGCAGTACGAGGACGGCTACGGCCCCTGCCTTGATGCCGCTGTCTCCGGCGGTGCCATCCAGGTCACCGTGGCCGACCCCGACAGTCCCTACCCCGACTTCCGTCGACTCGCGCATCGACTCGGCGTCAGCCACTCTCTCTCCGTCGGACTTCCTGCCGCCGGCCGCACCATCGGCGCGCTCAACCTCTACACCACGGCCGGTGAGGCGTTCAGCAACGACAGCAGCCGCATCGCGGGAACCTTTGCCGGCTTCGCGGGCATCGCCCTGGCCACGGTCGGCCGCTACGAGGACGCGGTTGCTGCTGCCGCACAGCTCCAAGACGCGCTGCAGTCGCGGGCGGTGATCAACCAGGCGCAGGGCATTCTGATGTCCGAGCATCACTACTCCCGGGAAGAGGCCTTCGCCGCTCTACTCCGGCTGTCCCAGCACGAGGGAGTAAGGCTGCAGGCCGCCGCTCAGGCTCTAATCCAAAAAACAGCCACCTCCTGACCCCACCTTTTCAGTTGAGCGACCGGTGGTATCACCGATTGCCACTCCGCCTCATATCTGACGGCAGTCATAACGCTGCAATGGGTTCCTGCTGCCCTCGATCTCGAATATCCAACCGGTCCCGTTCCTCACTAAGGAGTTGATATCAATGCGATCCCGGGGAACACGGACATCGGCTCCGAGACCCCCTCCCGGTTCGCCGCGGTAGTGCTGGGTACGGGGCTGACATGGACCACGACCAAGCGCCCATCGTCGAGGCGCTCATCGCCTACCACGCCCAGAACCGGTACGGGTTTACCCCGCCGGGACACCGTCAGGGTCGGGGTATCGACAAGCGGCTCGTTGATGTCATGGGTCTGGACCCGTTTCGATCGGATGTGCTGGCCACCGGCGGCCTGGATGACCGGAAGTCCTCCCACGGCTACCTGCAGAGCGCCCAGGAGCTGATGGCCGACGCGGTGGGGGCGGAGCAGGCGTTCTTCTCCACCTGCGGGAGCTCCCTGTCGGTGAAGGCGTGCATCCTGGCGGCCACCGCGGGTGGTGGCGAGCTGCTGATCTCGCGTGACGCGCACAAGTCGGCGGCGGCTGGGTTG
>JBJMIS010000057.1:0-31188 GCA_045806705.1 Friedmanniella sp. | reverse complement strand
TTCTTCAGGGACGGGTTGTTGACCCCGAGCAGCAGGCCGACCAGGCTGCCGGCGCCGACCATCTGGGCGAGCAGGTAGAAGATCGAGACGACGATCGTCGAGGTGGCCGCCGCGCTGCGGACCGGGGTCTGACGCATCCGGTAGGCCAGCTGGTCGGCCATCGTGTAGCGCCCCGAGTTGCGCAGGAGCTCGGCGACCAGCAGCAGCGCCACGAGCCAGGCGACGAGGAAGCCGATCGAGTAGAGGAAGCCGTCGTAGCCGAAGAGCGCGATGGAGCCCGAGATGCCGAGGAAGGACGCGGCAGACATGTAGTCGCCGCCGATGGCCAGACCGTTCTGGAAGCCGGAGAACGAGCGGCCGGCCGCGTAGTAGTCGGCGGCCGTCTTGTTCTGCCGGGAAGCCCAGAAGGTGATGTAGAGCGTGATGGCCACCACGAACAGGAAGAGCCCGATGGTCAGCACCCGGTTGCTCGTGACCAACGGAACCAGCATCAGCGCGCTCACCGGCCGGCCTCGTCCTCGAACTGGTGGCGCAGCTTGGTGGCGAGCGGGTCCACAGAGCGGTTGGAGTGCCTCGCGTAGAGGTAGGCGATGAGGAAGGTCGAGACGAACTGCAGCAGGCCGAAGACCAGCGCCACGTTGATATTGCCGACGACCGGGGTGTCCATGAAGTCGCGGGCCCAGTTGTTGCAGATCACATAGGCGATGTACCACGCCATGAAGACGACGGTCGCCGGGAAGGCGAAGCGTCGGTAGCTGCGCCGCAGTGCGGCGAAGTCGGGGTCAGCGGCGATCGCCGCGTACGCATCGTCCCGGATGTGGCCGTCAGCAGCTCGCCGGGGGGTTGCCTTCTCCGTCATGGGAGCCTCCACCTAGAGATCGTGCTGGCACCCTAACCGACCCTTGCCCTGAGTGAAGCTGAATGTGCCGACATGATGCGGCGCGCTACAGGTGGATCTCCAGGGCATCGGCATCGTCGGCGAGCGCGAGCTCGGAATGGTCGACGCGAGCCCGCCAGCACGCGGCCTGGAACGGCAGCAGGAGCGGCTCCGGTGGCCGGGCCGAGGTGTCGTAGAGTCCCGCGACGGCAGCCAGCAGCTCTGCCCTGGCGTCCTCGGGGAGGGAGGCGGCCCATGGCTGACGTTCCACCATGCTCACCAGTCCCTCCCGGGTGATCGGCACCCAGTTGCGGAAGTTGCGGCGCTCCAGGTCCACGAAGTAGGGGCTTTCCTCCAGCGCCGCCGCCGACTCCAGCCCGAAGTCCCCGCGCATCGCCTCGGGTTCGGCCTCACGGATCAACGCCGACAGCCGCCGCACCCAGGGCACGGTGTCGTCCCGGGTGTTGAAGGCAACGGCGATGTGGCCACCCGGCTTCAACACCCGAGCAATCTCCGTCAGGGCCAGACCGGGCGCGAACCGGTGCAGGGTCTGCGAAGCCGTCACCACGTCGAAGTGGCAGGAGAGGAACGGCAGGGACTCGACCTGCCCGGCAACGTGTAGCCGGGTGCCCAGGCGCTGGGCCAGCTGAGCCACGGCCGCGACGTCCCGGTCGAGGCCGAAGACCTCGTGACCTGCCTCGTGCAGCATCGCGGCGAAGCTGCCCCGTCCGCTGCCGACGTCCAGCACCCGCGCCCGTCGCTCGCCGACCATCCAGGCGGTGGCGGCCGCCGGATACGGGGTCCGGCGGGGGTCGGTCATGCGGCAAACTCTAGTGGTGCACGACCCTCTCGCCGACCTCGCCGGGCTGGCGGGCGTGCCGTCCGCGGTCGCTGCCGCCCTGGACTCTGTGGACACCGTGCTTCGTGACCGGGGGCTACGGGGGGTGCCGGTCACGACGGCCGCCGCGTCGCTCGTGACGGGGGCGCGGGGGAATGCCTTCCTGACTGAGGACGGTGACCGGTGGTTGCCGGGTGCGGTCCGGCTCTCGACCGAGCTGACGGGGCTGGCCGCCGTGGTCCGGGTCGCCCCCGCGCAGGCGCTGGCGCGAGCCCACGCACTGGTCGCTCATGGTCTGGTGCCCGACGAGGCGCTCGGCCGACTCGGCAACCCCGCGGCGAGGGAGCGGATGGCCGGGGTGACGGCCCTGCTCACCGGTCGCTCCGGCGTCTCGGCGGTGGTGCTGGCCGCGGTGGTGCACGCCGAGATCGCGACGGTGCACCCCTTCGGCTCGGGCGACGGCCTGGTGGCGCGCGGCGTCGAGCACATGGTGCTGGTGTCGGCGGGCGTCGATCCCCGGGCACTGATCCCGGTTGAGGCCGGGCATGCCCACACCCCAGCGGCCTACCGGTCAGCGCTGCAGGGCTACGAGAGCGGTTCGCTGCAGGGCGTGCGGAACTGGCTCCTGCACTGCGCGGCTGCCTTGAGCCGGGGGGCCGAACTCTCGGGCGTCGGAACCGGAGAGGACTGAGCGGTCAGGCGGGCGCCCCCAACAGATGGATGGCACGGCGCCCGTGAGGACGCCGTGCCGAGCCCGTGCCGATGAGCGACCATGCGTGCTGGTTCTCCGAGTTGCCCAGGCAAGCCTGGCCTGCAACTGCCCCTCAGGGATGGGTGATCGCCGCGTGGGTACTCTCGAGCTCGAGCCAACTTCCGGAAACGAGCGACCTCCCGCGACCAACCTGATGTTCGACCAGGCCCATCGCCTTGGGATTTTGGTGCCGCCACTCCCGGTCACTTCCTGGGGTTATTCCTACACCGACTTTCCTGTTCTGAGAAGACCTCTGACCTTGGCAATCTGCTTTGACTGGACATGCCGGGGCCTTCAACCAGGATTCAGAAAAACACGATGATCGACTTCTACTTGAGTGATCAATTTCTGCCGGGCAAGCCCGTTGAGGTGACTTTGTCCACAGCGCAGCGGTTGCTCTGGGAAGTATCCACAGGGGGGAGTCGACCCGGATGGTCGGCGGCGGACGTCCGCAGACTTCCGCCATGGAGGTTGACGAGAGCCCGCAACTGCTGGTGGTGACGGCGGAGGCAGCACTGCTCGAACGGGTGCTGTCGGTGACGGCCACCCTTGGTGTGGAACCGGAGGTGGTGGCCGATCCGGTGATGCTGCGGTCGGCATGGCTGCGCGCCCCGCTGGTGCTCGTCGGGGTCGACGTGGCCGCCGACGTGGTCGCGCTGGTCCTGCCGGTTCGCCGCGGGGTCTTCCTGGTCGGGCTGGACGACGCTCTCGGCGAGGTCTGCGCCTGGTCGGTGCCACTCGGCGCCGCTGTACTCCCACTGCCCAGCGGGGCGGACGGGCTGGCTGCTGCCGTGGCCGAGGGAAGTGGCCGTCGCTCCCGGGCGGGCCGGCTGGTGGCTGTGATCGGTGGGGCCGGCGGGGTGGGCAGCTCGACCTGCGCCACCGGCTTGGCCGTCGTCGGCGCCCGGCTCGGCTGGCGCACCGCGCTGGTGGACGTCGATGAGAAGGGCGGCGGCCTCGACCTGCTGGTGGGAGCCGAAGGGGACGACGGCTGGCGCTGGCCCCGGTTCGCCGGGGCCAGCGGGTTTCTCGGCGACCTGCACGGCCAGCTCCCGCACAGTGACGGCGTGGACGTGCTGTCGGTGGCGCGCGAGGCGCCGCCCGGCGTCCCGATCGGGGCCGAGCAGCTGAGGGCGGTGCTGCTCTCGGTGGGGCGGACCCACGACCTGGTGGTCGCCGACCTGCCGCGCACGCTCACCCCCGCCTGCCGGGAAGGGCTGCGGCAGGCGGATCAGGTACTGCTGGTCGTGCGCGCGGACCTGCGGGGTATCGCCGCAGCCCGCGCCCTGCTCCAGGAGCTCCTGCCCGCCTGCGTCTCACTCCATCTGCTCGTCCGTGAGGGCCGGGTGCGGGGTGTCCGCCCTGACGCGGTGGCCGCGGCCCTCGGCCTGCCCTGCGCGGGCACCCTGCCCCACGACGCCGGCCTGGTGCTGGCCGCGGAGCGGGGCGATCCGCCGGGCCGCTCGCCGCGCAGCATGCTGGCCCGCAGCTGCCGTCAGGTTCTGGAGGGCCTTGCGCCTGCCGGGGTGCCGGCATGACCGCCGTTGCCGAGCTCGACCCGATCCGCCGGAGGCTTGTCGCGCTCGGTCGGGCCCACACAGCTCACGACGTCGCCGAGGCCATGCGCGCCGAGGGACGGGTGGTAACGGATGCCGGGCTGATCGAGACGGTCGAGGCGTTGCGCCGGCACAGCATCGGGGCCGGCCCGCTCGAGCCCTTGCTTCGCCGGCCCGGGGTCACCGACGTGCTCGTCAACGGACCCGACCAGGTCTTCGTCGACTGCGGCGACGGCTTGGAGCCGACCGAAGTCCGGTTCGGCTCCGACGCGGAGGTGCGCGCTCTCGCTCAGCGGCTGGCGGCCTCGGTCGGCCGGCGGCTCGACGAGGCGGCGCCCTTCGTGGACGCACGGCTGGCCGACGGCTGCCGCGTGCACGCCGTGCTGGGCACGGTGGCCCGTCCTGGCACCTGCCTGTCGCTGCGGGTGCCGGCGGCGCGGGCCCTCAGCCTGGCCGATTTCGTCGCGTCCGGGGCGATGAGCGAGCGGGCGGCCGCCCTGCTCACCCGCATGATCCAGGCGCGCGTCGCGTTCCTGGTCTCCGGCGGTACGGGATCCGGTAAGACGACGCTGCTGGGTGCGCTGCTGGCTCTGGTGCCCCGTCACGAACGCATCATCGTGGTCGAGGACTCGCGTGAGCTGGAGCCCGACCACCCCCACGTGGTGCGGCTGGAGGGTCGGCCGGCCAACACCGAGGGGGTCGGCGCCATCACCCTCACCGACCTCGTCCGTCAGTCGCTGCGGATGCGTCCCGACCGGCTGGTGGTGGGGGAGGTGCGGGGGGCTGAGCTCGCCGATCTCCTCCGGGCGATGAACACCGGGCACGAGGGCGGCTGCGGGACCGTGCACGCCAACTCCGCGGAGGACGTGCCCACCCGGCTGGAGGCCCTGGGACTGCTCGCGGGTCTGGACCGGGCGGCATTGCACGCTCAGATCGCGGCCGCGCTGGACACGGTGCTGCACATCCAGCGGGACGAGGCCGGCGTCCGGCGCCTCGCCGCCGTGCACGTCGTGGTGCGGGACGTCCCCACGGGCCTGGTCCGGACCCAGGAGGCGGTGGCGTTCGGTCCGGACGGCCGGATCCGGCTCGGCCCGGGCAGCGGCCTGTTGGAGAGGTTGCTCGACCGATGACGCTGCTCGCGGCGCTGTTGGCGTTGCTGGGGGTGCTGTTCGCGCTGCCCGCACCTGGAGCACGTCGGCTCCACGGAGCCGCGCGGTCGGCGGAGCGACGCCGCGAATCGTCCCCCGCTCGAGGTCAGGCTCTCCTGCCGGCTTTCGCGCTGATGGGCGCCCCGGTGCTGGCCTTCGCCCTGGCTGGTCCCCGGGTGGCGACCTTCGTGGCGAGCGCGGCGATCGTCGTCGCCACCGCGGTCCGACTGGTCCGACTGAGGTCGAAGCGGACGGCGGCCGGCCGGGCGCGGCAGGCGGTGGCGGAGGCGTGCGCGCTGCTGGCGGCGAACCTGAGGGTGGGGATGGTGCCTGCCCGTGCCTTGGCCAGCGCCGCGGAGGACTGCGCCCTGCTGCGCGAGGCCCAAGGCACGCTCGCGCTGGGCGGCGACGTGAGCGCGGTCTGGCGGCGCCAGGCTGAGGTGGACGGGATGGACGGCCTGCGTGACCTGGACCGCGCCTGGCAGGTGGGCACCAGGTCAGGCGCCTCGCTCACCGGCACGCTGGAACAGGTGGCGGCCGGACTCTCGGCCGACATCGCGCTGGGCGCAGTCGTCGACAGCGAGCTCGCCGGGCCTCGGGCGACCGGCAAGGTGATGGCCGTGCTGCCCCTGCTCGGCGTGGGGATGGGCTACCTGCTGGGTGGCGACCCGCTGCGATGGCTGTCCGACGACCTCCCGGGCTGGGCCTGCCTGATCGCCGGAGTCACGTTGGCCTGCGCCGGAGTGCTCTGGATCGAGTCGTTGGCAAGACGCGCAGCGGCGCAGGGCTGACGGTGGATCTCCGCCTGATGCTCCCAGCCCTGCTGGCCGGGGCAGCCTTGTTGTTAGCCGTTCCGCCCGCCGGGCGCGGACTGGCCCGGCTCCGGCCCGCGAGCCCGCCGGCACCCGTTCCGCCCGGCACGCTCCGCCGGCTGTTCGAGGGCCGCGCCGACGCCACACCCCTCAGCCGACGCGTGCGGCTCGGCGCGGTGGTGAGCGCCGTCCTCTGCCTCGCGGCCGCCTCAGCCCTGCAGATCACACCCTTCTGGATGGGCTGCGGCTGGCTTCTGGTGACCCCGTCGATGGTCCTGCTGCTGGGATGGCTGGAGCCACGCGCGGCCCGGCGCCGCCGAGAACAGCTCATCCTCGAGGCGCCCCAGGCGCTCGAGCTGATCGCCGCTTCCCTCGCTGCCGGGGTCCCGCCCCGCCAGGCCTGCGCTGCCGTGGTGCGAGCCTTCGACGGACCCGTCGCCGAGGATCTCGGGCAGGTGCTGCGCTCGGTCCAGCTCGGGGTGCCGGACGCCCAGGCTTGGCGCGCGCTGGGCCGGCACCCGCAGCTCGGCCCAGCCGCCTGGGACCTGGCGCGGTCGGTCGAGTCCGGCACCGACCTGGTGAGCGCCCTGCGAGGCCATGCCGCGGCCGCTCGGGAGCGTCGGCGGGCGACCCTGCAGCAGAGGGCGCGGGCGGTCGGCGTGCGCAGCGTGCTGCCTCTGACGACCTGCTTCCTGCCCGCCTTCCTGCTCCTGGGCATCGTGCCAACGGTTGCCTCCTCGGTCCTGCACGCCTTCGGCTGAGTTGTCCACAGCGCCGGGCCCGCGGCCGCCGGGGCGCACAACCCGTGCCTCCAGCGGCACAGTTCAGCGAGTCATCCGGAGACTCTCGACGCAGCCAACGCGGCTGCCGCACCAGGGTGCGGGTGACAGGAGGTCCAGATGAGGGCAATCAAGGGCGCGACGGGCGATCGGGTGGTGCCCGCTGTGCAGCCACGGCCGGCTGAGGTGGCGGTCCAGGCGAGGACGAGCGCCGCCGCCCGGCTGGCTCGCAGCGAGCGGGGCATGGTCAGCGCTGAGTGGGCGGTCGGCATCATCGCAGCTGTGGCGATCGCGGGGGTGCTGCTCAGCGTGGTGACGAGCGGCCCGGTGGAGTCGGCGATCCTGAAGTTCATCCTGCAGGTGATCCGGGCCTTCTCCGGCGGCCTCAGCAGTCTCTGAGTCGGATCGGCTGCTCCCGATGAACCGGTGCGCTGCGCGCGGCCGCGGTGGACGCGGGATGGTGACGGCAGAGCTGGCCGTCGCCATCCTGGCGGCGTTCAGCGTCTTCGTCCTACTGTGCTGGGGCATCCTGCTGCTCGTCCTGCAGCTGCGGTGTGTCGACACCGCCGCCGCGGTAGCCCGTCAGGAGGCCCGCAGCGACCGGGCGGGGTCGTCCCTGGCGCGGAGCCAGGCTCCCGAGGGGGCCAGCATCCGGGTGACGCGTCGGCCGGGACGTGTCCACGTGACGGTGCGGCTGACCGTCCGCCCGCTCGCCTCAGGACTCGGGTCGGTGCCGTTGCACGCCGAGGCCTCGGTGGTCCCCGAGCCGGCGGCCGGAGGCCCGAGGTGAGCCGGGCCTGGTCCTGCCGTCAGGGCCGGGGCGAGCGGGGCAGCGCCTCGATCCTGATGGCGGGCCTGATGGGGGTGGTCGTTCTGCTCTGGGGTGCGGCGATGCTGGTCGCCGGCTACCAGCTCGCTTACCACCGGGTGCGTGCGGCGGCGGACCTGACCGCGGTCAGCGCCGCCGCTGCCTTCGCGAACGGGGCTGACGCCTGCGAGCAGGCCAGGCGTTCAGCGCCGGAGAACGGGGGCCGGTTGCTCGCCTGCCACCAGGTGGGCGACCAGTTCGACTACGTGGTGGCCGTCCACGTCGAGATCAGAGTGCGGAGCCGCATCGGCCGGCTACCGAGAGCGGTGCGGGCCTGGGCGTACGCGGGGTCGACGTGAGCGCGGGTCAGGGCTCGGTGGGCTCGTCGCCTTCGAGAGTCGCCGCCTCCGAGTGCTCGACCTGCTGGTCGGTCTCATCTGCGGATGTCGTGGGGGCGGTGGCCGCTGGCCGTCGCACGGTGATCTTGGCGATGCCGGCGTCGAGGTCGATCCCGAAGGGCGCGCCCCCGCCGTGAGTGGGTCGTGAGGTCAGCATGGTTCCAGTATGACCGCGGGCTGGGTCGTGGCGGCGCTGTCAGATGGTCGAGGAAGCCTCGGCGAGCAGGCTCAACAGCTCGGCGGCCACCAGCTTGTCCAAGCCCACCCGAGTGTTGGTGCAGTCCTCCGCCATCACGCAGGCGGGACAGCCCGTGTCGCAGCCGCATGCGCTCACCCGTTCGTAGGCGCCTCGCACCCAGGCTTCCCCGGCGGCGTATCCCTGCTCCGTGAAGCCGGCCCCTCCCGGTTGGGCGTCGTAGAAGAAGATTGTGAGCTGACCGGTGTCGGGGTGGGAGGTGACGGAGTGCCCGCGCACGTCCCACCTGTCGCAGGGGGCATGGAGGGGGAGCAGTCGCCGACAGACGTGCTCCAGGGCGTGCGCACCCGCGGCGACCCGGGCCAGCGAGAGCCCGTCGTCCAGCGTTGCGAGGTCGAGGGTCAGCCAGGCGGCGGCGGTCTGCAGCCGGTGCTCCGGAAGCTCGAGGGGGGTCGAGTCCCAGACGGTGCCGAGGACCTCGTCCCGCCTCAGGTATCCGGTCACCTGCTCGGTCACCACGATCTGCCCGCAGTGCAGCCGGCCCCCACCCAGCGGCCTGCTGGAGCGCTCTGCCAGCACCGTCGTCGTCGTCGCGACCAGGGGCTGGGTGAGGTATCCGGGACGGGCCGGGTGCACCAGGGCCTCGAGGGAGTCATGATCCAGCTCGTCGCAGAGGAACGTCTCGCCACCGTGCAGATAGACGGCGCCGGGGTGGACGCTGCGGTCAGCCGTCGAGGGGTCGACGTGACCGAGGACCCGGCCGGTGCTGGTGTCCACGAGCTCCACCGAGCTGCGGGAGGAAGCGCGCAGGTCGATCCCGTCCACAGCCCGGTCGGGACGAGTCCAGTACCAGCCGTCCGGCCGCCGCCGCAGGCTGCCGCCGGCGGCCAACCGTTCCAGCAGAGGCACGGTCGACTTGCCGAACCATCCGGCGTCCCCGGCGGTCACGGGCAGCTCCTGCGCGGCGGCGGCAAGCTGGGGCGCCAGCAGGTGGGGGTTGTCCGGGTGCAGCACGGTCGGCTCCACCGGAGCGTCGAGCAGGGCCGCGGGGTGTTCCATCAGGTAGGCATCGACCGGATGAGGCCGGGTGACCAGGGTCACCTGCGACGGCCGGCCGCGTCGGCCCGCTCGGCCCGCCTGCTGCCAGAACGCCGATCTGGTCCCGGGAAAGCCCGAGATGATCACCGCGTCCATGCCCGCGATGTCGACGCCGAGCTCCAGGGCGTTCGTCGCCGCCACCCCGGCCAGGCGACCCTCGGTCAGTGCGCGTTCCAGCCGCCGTCGGTCATCCGCCAGGTAACCGCCCCGGTAGGCCGCGACCCTCGGCCGTTCCGAGGCGGCCAGGGAGCCGAGCGGCGACCCCGTCCCGTCCAGCTGTTGCTGGGCCCGCTGCGCGACCAGCTCGGCCGCCCGCCGGGAGGGCACGAAGGCGATCGTCTGGGAGCCGGACCGGACGGACTCCGCCAGCAGGGTCGCGGCCTCGTCATCAGCGTCACCTTCCGGCTGCCGGAGCACGATCTCCACCGGGCCACGTGAGGACCTGTCCACCGCGAACGGGGCCACCTCCGTGGGCTCCGCGCCGATCAGCGTGGCGGCTGCCGTCGCTGGCTCGGCGGCAGTTGCGGAGGCGACGACGAACGTCGGCTGGGCACCGTAGAACGCCGCGAGCCGTCGCAGCCGGCGGAGCACCAGCGCCACCTGCGATCCGAAGACGCCTCGGTAGCGGTGCGCCTCGTCGACCACCACGAAGCTCAGCCCGGCGAGGAAGCGGGCCCAGCGGGGGTGGCCGGGGAGCAGTGAGAAGTGCAGCAGGTCGGGGTTGGTGAAGACGTACACAGCCTGGTCGCGTGCCCAGGACCGCGCGTCAGGCTCGGTGTCGCCGTCGACGGCCGCAATCGGCCAACCCGGCAGGGTCAGCTCGGTGCAGGCCCGCAGCTGATCGTGGGCGAGCGCCTTGGTCGGGGCGAGATAGAGAGCAGTGTGCTGACGGCTCCGGGCGAGCCACCCGGCGGCTCCGGTCGGGGTCGGGCGGGCTGGCCCCGCCGGACTCGAGCCGGCGAACGTGCTGGCGAGGATGGGCATCAGGTAGCCGAGCGACTTCCCGGACGCGGTGCCGGTGGAGAGTGCCACGTGCTGGCCCCGCCAGGCGGCGTCCGCCGCCTCGCGCTGGTGCTGCCACGGCTCAGGGATCCCGCCGGCCCGCAACGCCGCGACCACGCGGTCGGGCAACCACTCCGGCCACGGCGCGCGGACCCCCTCCCGGGCGGGTATCCGACGGACGTGGTGCAAGGGCGTGCAGCGCTCCCCGAGGGGCTGTCGACCAGGGCCGTCACCGGGGACGGAGCGGCCGGCAGCCTCCCCCTGATTCCTACGCACCCCGACAGCGTGACACGCTGGAGACGAACCGTCCCACGCCTGGGACGGCCGCGTCGCCCGGGGCGAACCAGTGGCGCATGTGGTTAGACTGCGCCCGGTCAGTCGTAGCCAATTTCAGTGAAAATTCGTCAGGAGGACGTCATATGTCCCCACTTCCAATTCCGTTGGAAGTTCCCGCCATTCCCGTCTCGAGTGGCAATCTGACCCTGGTCGCCATCGTCCTCGTGGTCGCGCTGATCGCGCTCGTGATGGCGTTCGTCTTCCGCCGTGAGGTCCTGGCCGCGAACGACGGCACCGAGAACATGAAGCGGATCGCGCAGGGCGTGCAGGAGGGGGCGAGCGCCTTCCTCGGGCGCCAGTTCAAGACGCTGGCGTTCTTCGCCGCTGCGGCCTTCTTCCTGCTGCTGGCCCTGCCGGCCCGCGGCAGCAGCGAGTTCGGGGAGACCCTGCTGCGCTTCTCCCGCTCCATCGCCTTCCTGGCGGGAGCGGTGTTCTCGGCCCTCATCGGCTACCTCGGCATGTGGCTGGCCGTCCGCGCCAACGTCCGGGTGGCCTCCGCGGCCCGCAGCGACGGCCGTAACCCGGCCATGAAGATCGCTTTCCGGACAGGTGCCCACGTCGGCATGTCGACCGTCGGCCTGGGGCTGAGCGGCGCGGCGATCGTGGTCCTGATCTTCAAGAGCGACGCCCCCGTCATCCTCGAGGGGTTCGGCTTCGGTGCTGCCATGCTCGCGATGTTCATGCGGGTCGGCGGCGGCATCTTCACCAAGGCGGCTGACGTCGGCGCCGACCTCGTGGGCAAGGTCGAACAGAACATTCCAGAGGACGACCCCCGCAACGCGGCCACCATCGCCGACAACGTGGGGGACAACGTCGGCGACTGCGCCGGCATGGCCGCCGACCTCTTCGAGTCCTACGCCGTCATGCTGGTCGCCTCGCTGATCCTCGGCAAGGCGGCGTTCGGCCAGGCGGGCCTGGTCTTCCCCTTGATCGTGCCGGCCATCGGCGTGATCACGGCCATCATCGGCATCTACCTGACCAAGCCGCGGACCGGCGAGAACGGCCTACGGACCATCAACCGTTCCTTCTACCTCTCGGCCGGCATCTCGGCGGTGCTCTGCGCCATCGCCGCGTTCGCCTACCTGCCCTCCTCCTTCGCCGCGCTCAACGTGCAGGGCGCCGGAGCCTTCAGCGGCCCGATCGACGACCCGCGCGTCGTCGCCATCGGGGCGGTGATCATCGGCATCGTGCTGGCCGTCGTGATCCTGTCCCTCACCGGCTACTACACCGGCACCGAGGACCGCCCGGTACAGGACGTCGGCCGGACCTCCCTCACGGGCGCGGCCACCGTCGTGCTCGCCGGGATCTCGGTCGGCCTCGAGTCAGCGGTCTACACCGCCGTGGTCATCGCCGCCGCCGTCTACGGCGCATTCCTGCTCGGCGGTTCGGGTGTGGTGGGCCTCTTCGCCATCGCCCTGGCCGGTTGCGGTCTGCTCACGACCGTGGGCGTGATCGTGGCCATGGACACCTTCGGGCCGGTCTCGGACAACGCCCAGGGGATCGCCGAGATGTCGGGCGACGTGCACGGCGAGGGCGCCCAGATCCTCACCGAGCTCGACGCTGTGGGCAACACCACGAAGGCCATCACCAAGGGCATCGCGATCTCCACCGCTGTGCTGGCCGCGACCGCCCTCTTCGGCTCCTACACCGACGCCATCCGCGACGTGCTGACCAACGGCTACGACCGCTTCACCCAACAGGCGGTGGTCTTCTCACCCCAGACCCTGGTGGGCCTCATCCTGGGGGCTGCGGTCGTCTTCCTGTTCTCAGGACTGGCTATCAGCGCGGTCGGTCGCGCCGCCGGTGCCGTGGTCTACGAGGTGCGCCGACAGTTCCGCGAAATCCCCGGGATCATGGAGGGCACCGGCAAGCCGGAGTACGGCAAGGTCGTCGACATCTGCACGAAGGACTCGCTCCGTGAGCTGGCCACGCCCGGTCTGCTCGCGATCTGCGCGCCGGTCGCGGTCGGCTTCGGTCTCGGTGCGCCGGCCCTCGCCGGCTACCTGGCGGGCGCCATCGCCGCCGGCACCCTGATGGCCGTGTTCCTCGCCAACTCTGGTGGCGCCTGGGACAACGCCAAGAAGCTGGTCGAGGACGGCCACCACGGCGGCAAGGGCTCGCCGGCGCACGAGGCGACGGTCATCGGCGACACGGTGGGTGACCCCTTCAAGGACACCGCCGGCCCCGCGATCAACCCGCTGATCAAGGTGATGAACCTCGTCGCCGTGCTGATCGCTCCCGCGGTGGTCGCGATGTCGCCGCTGAGCGAGACCCCCAGCGGCTGGCGGTTCGTGATCGCTCTCGGTGCCCTGGCCATCATCGTGACGGCGGTGACGATCAGCTCGCGCCGAGGCAGCACCATGGCCGACACCCCGGCAGACCCGCCGGCGGCCGGGCCTGCCTCGCTCGACCCGGCTGAGCCGCTCGTCACCGAGTCGTTGCCGAGGACCGAGCACCCCGCCTGACAAAAGCGCCGGCCCCGCCGGCTGTCCACAGATCCACCACCATCGGCCCCGAACCGCGTCTGCGGCTCGGGGCCGATGGCACACTGGCGGGGATGACCGAAGAGCACGGTGGCCCCCGATCCGACGTCCCGGACCACCCCGAGCCCGACCCGCGGCTGCGTGGCTACCCGCCGCCCGTCCCCGGTGGGCCCGGTCCTGCGCCGACCGCTGTCGACCCGTCCTGGCGGTACGGCCTCGTGACCTATCCACCCGCGCCACCCCCGGTGCGGCTGCCCGAGCTGCCCACGGAGCCTCGCCGCTACTCGCAGCTGTTGCGGGGGCCCCGTTACCGCTGGTGGAAGCCTCTGCTGGCTCTCGTGCTGGTGGCCGCGCTGGTCCTCGGGTTCAGCTTCGTCACGCTGGTGCCGCCGCTCCTGGTGGGCCTGCTGACGCAGGTGCCGAACCTGGGCGGCTACGTGTTCACCACCTTGACCGACGTCGACCATCTCGGACCGGTCGGCTTCGTCGCGCTGAACCTGTCGCTGATCATCCTGATCCCCGCCACCATGCTCTCGATCCGGATCGCGCACGGGGTCCGGCCCAGGTTCGTCAGCTCGGTCACCGGGGGCTTCCGTTGGCGCTGGCTGCTGACCTGCCTGCTCGTGGTCATCCCGGTGTGGTTGGCCTACGTCGGCTTCGGCCTGCTGGTCGACACGCCCGAAGGCCCGCGTCCGGCCCACTGGCTCGCGCTGCTGGTGATCGTGGTGCTGATGACCCCGCTCCAGGCCGCGGGCGAGGAGTACTTCTTCCGTGGCTGGATCATGCAGAACGTCGGGGCCTGGTTCGCCCGTCCCGTCGTCGGGCTCGTGGTCGCCACGGTGGTGTCGACGGCGCTGTTCTCCCTGGCGCACGGCAGCCTCGACATCTGGGTGCTGGGTGACATCGGCTGTTTCGCCGTCGCCGCGTGTCTTGCGACCTGGCGCACCGGAGGGCTCGAGGCGGGGATCGCCATGCACGTGGTGAACAACATCCTCGCGTTCTTCACGACGATCGTCTTCGGTGGCTGGGCGAACGCCTTCGTCGGTGCGGACACCAGGGGTACCCCCGTCCAGTTCCTGCTGTCCCTGCTCGTACACGGCGTCGCGCTCGCTCTGATCTGGTGGCAGGCGGGGCGCCAGGGTCTGCCCTACCTGTCGCGGCCGTCGGTTCTACCGCCGCCACCCCAGCTTCCGGGGCCGACGCCGTGGGGTCCCGCGCCCGCAGCCCGGCCCTGACCGCGGCGAGAACCGGCTGGCGCTAGTTCCCGGACCCTTCCGGTGGCGTGGGCAGGTCGGTGGTGTCGGACAGCGCCCAGCGGAGCGTCGCCATCGCTGACCGGGTCAGCGGCCGGGCGACCAGCCGGTCCGCCGTGGGCAGCGTGGGCAACAGCAGCATGGCCCGCACCCAGGGCGGCAGCGTCGACACCGCGCCCGCCGCCAGCACGCCGTAGCCGAGCTTCGACGCCCCGGCCAGCGGCGGGTCGCGGAGCAGCAGCTGGGCCACGTCACGCGCGGCCGGTGAGCTCGTCAGCTCGGGTCGGTACGCGGCCAGCAGATCCAGGTTCTGGGCCCAGGTCTGAGGCGGGTCGAGCACGCCCAGCCGCTCTGCCACGCTGCCCGACTGCCGGACGTACTCATCCACCTCGTCCTCGCTGAGCCGCCGGCTGCCGAAGGCCTGGAAGGTGGTGACGATGCTGTCGACCTCGGCTGCGTGCACCCAGCCCAGCAGGTGTGGGTCATCGGCACGATAGGGCTTCCCGCTCGCCGTCCTGCCGGTCACCCGGCTGTGAATGGCGCGGACGATCCGGATGCTTCGTTCTGCGTCGGCGACGGTGCCGTAGGTGGTGGTGGCCAGGTATCGACTGGTGCGTTGCAGCCGTCCCCAAGGGTCGCTGCGGAAGCCGGAGTGCTCGCTCACGCCGAGCATCGCCACCGGGTGCAGCGACTGCAGGAGCAGGGCGCGGATGCCGCCGATGAACATCGCCGTGTCGGCGTGCACCTGCCAGATCACATCAGACTCGGCGAACCAGCGCTCGCCCGGAGTGAACCAGATCCGCTCGTGCGTCTGGTAGAACTCCTGACCGCCGATCCGGTCCCGCAAGCTCCTGGCGAACGTGGCGCGGTGGCGACCGATCAGCGGTCGAGGATCCAGCAGCGCGAGCGGCATGGGGCGGATCGTACGCTGATCAGGCAAGCGGCTCGGGCGAGCCCGATCGCCTGCGTTCTCGACGAGGAGGAGGCGGATGGGCACGTACGCCGAGGACCACCGCAGAAGCCTGGCGGACCCGGACGGCTTCTGGGGTGAGCAGGCGCAGGCCATCGACTGGTTCGTCCGTCCGCGCACCGTCCTCCATCGGGAGGCCCAACCGAGCGCGCGGTGGTTCCCCGACGGAGTCCTGAACACCTGCTTCAACGCCCTCGACCGGCACGTCGCACGAGGCCGGGCCGACGATCCGGCGCTGATCTTCCACTCCGCCTACACCGGCACCCGCCGGACCTATACCTACGCAGAGCTCCTGCAGCAGGTCGCGCAGCTCGGTGGTGGACTACGGGAGCTGGGCGTCGGGCGTGGCGACCGGGTCGTCATCTACATGCCGATGGTCCCTGAGGCGGTGATCGCGATGCTCGCCTGCGCGCGCATCGGTGCGGTGCACTCGGTCGTCTTCGGCGGCTTCGCCCCGGCTGAGCTCGCGGCCCGGATCGACGACGCCCAGCCCAAAGTGGTGTTCGCCTCGTCCTGCGGGCTCGAGCCCGGCCGGGTGGTGGAGTACAAGCCACTGCTCGACGCGGCGTTGGCGCGCAGCGAGCACCAGCCGGACTACTGCGTCATCTCCCAGCGGCGGGAGGCTCGCGCGGAGCTGGTCCAGGGCCGGGACCTCGACTTCGAGGCGCTGATGCGACCCGGCCAGTTCCCGCCGGCGGAGTGCGCCGAGGTCGTCGCCACGGACCCGCTCTACATCCTCTACACCTCCGGCACGACCGGGAAGCCGAAGGGCATTGTCCGCGACCAGGGCGGGCACGCGGTCGCGCTGGCCTACTCGATGCGGACGGTCTATGACGTCGGAGCCGGTGACGTCATCTTCACGGCCAGCGACGTGGGCTGGGTGGTCGGCCACTCCTACATCGTCTATGGACCCCTGCTGGTGGGAGCCACCACCGTGCTCTATGAGGGAAAGCCGGTCGGGACCCCGGACGCCGGCAGCTTCTGGCGGGTCGTCGCGGAGCACCGGGTGAAGGTGCTGTTCACCGCGCCGACGGCGATGCGGGCCATCCGGAAGGTCGACCCGGACGGCGAGCTGATCAGCCGCTACGACCTGTCCTCGCTGGAGGCGCTCTTCCTGGCCGGCGAGCGGCTGGACCCGGACACCTTCCGCTGGGCGGGTGAGCGGTTGGGCGTGCCCGTCGTCGACCACTGGTGGCAGACCGAGACGGGCTGGCCGATCGCCGCCAACCCCCGCGGTCTGGAGCCGCTACCGCTCAAGCCGGGGTCCGCGTCCGTGCCCGTGCCCGGCTTCGACGTGCGCATCCTGGACGCGGACGGGCGCCCCCTGCCGCCCGGCCAGGAGGGCGCGATCTGCCTACGGCTGCCGCTGCCGCCCGGCACGTCGCCCACGGTCTGGCGGGACGACGACCGGTTCCGGCGCAGCTACCTCAGCACCTTCCCGGGCTACTACCTCAGCGGTGACGGCGGCCACCTCGACGGCGACGGCTACGTGTATGTGATGGGCCGCACCGACGACGTGATCAACGTGGCGGGGCACCGGCTCTCGACCGGTTCGATGGAGGCGGTCCTGGCCAGCCACCCGGCAGTCGCCGAGTGCGCGGTGATCGGGGTCGCGGACGAGGTGAAGGGGCAGGTGCCGCGGGGGCTCGTCGTGGTCAAGGAAGGCGTGCGGACGCCGCCGGAGCAGCTCAGCGCCGAGCTGGTCGCCCTGATCCGCTCCGAGGTTGGTCCGGTCGCCGCCCTCCGGCGCGTCGACGTCGTCGCCGCCCTGCCGAAGACGCGGTCCGGCAAGGTGCTGCGCCGCACGATGCGGGAGATCGCGGACGGGCTGCCCGGAACCGTGCCCTCGACCGTCGAGGACCCGGCAGTCGTCGAGGCCCTGCGGCCTGTGCTGCAGCCCGGCCCGGCCCCCGCTCCCTGAGCCGGTCGGGGGGCTGCCGTGCGACCATGGCCGGCGTGCCTCCCCTGACCCTGACCGAGCAGCAGTGCGTCGACCTGCGCGCGGCGTTCACGGCGGCACGGTACGAGGTCGATGCGGTGGTGGAACGGCTCGGCCCGGCCGCGCACGCCGCCCTCGGCCGCAACAGCACCCTCGCCGGCGTCCGTGCCCTGGGTGACGACCGTGACCCGCTGGCCGTGCTGGCTCGGCTGTGGCTGCTGCAGCGTCCCGTGCCTGCGGCGGCCCTGGAGGCCGCGCTGCCCGGCCTGGTGGCTCCGCTGGTGGACGCGGGGGTGCTGACCGGGAACGGCACCGAGGTGCGGGCGGAGATCGACATCCGCCCGTACGCCAGTGACGACGGCGCCAGCGGCTGGGTGGTGTCGGACCTGTCGCCCAACCTCGACACCCTGGTCAGCCCGATGCGCCCCGACTTCGTCCTCGGCGTCTCCTCCGCCTCGACGACCTTGGCCCAGCTCACTCTCCGCCGACCGGTCGAACGTGCGCTCGACCTGGGCACCGGCTGCGGCGTGCAGAGCCTGCACCTGGCCCGACACGCCAGCCGGATCATCGCGACGGACCTCAACCCGCGAGCCCTGGAGCTGGCCCGGCTGACGGCCCTGGTCAACGGGATCGACGTCGATCTCCGGCTGGGCAGCCTCTACGAACCCGTGCAGGGGGAGCGTTTCGACCTGATCACGACCAACCCCCCGTACGTGATGTCGCCGCCCCGGAACGACAGCGAGCGGCTCGCCTACCGGGAGGGCAGCTGGACCTCCGACGGCCTGGTCGAGCAGGTGGTCCGCGAGGGCGTCCGGCAGCTGAACGACGACGGGGTGCTGCAGGTTCTGGCCAACTGGGCGCACGTGCGCGGCCAGGACTGGACCGAGCGGATCAACGGCTGGCTTGCGGGCAGCGGCTGCGACGCGCACGTCGTCCAGCGTGAGGTGCTGGACGTGTACGAGTACGCGGAGCTGTGGCTGGCCGACGCCGGGCTCGCGGGCTCCAGCGACTACGGCCGGCGCTACGCCGAGTGGCTCGACTACTTCGCCGACCTCGGCATCGAGGCCGTCGGGATGGGGTGGCTGCTGCTGCACCGCGTTGACCGGGAATCTCCGCACGTGCGGATCGAGGACTGGCCGTACGCCGTGGAGCAGCCGATCGCGCCCGCGCTGAGCGCCGAGCTTGCGGCCGTCCGGCTCGAGCGACGGCTGTCGGACGAGGACGTTCTGGCGCGGCGCTGGCTGCTCGCCTCCGACGTCGTCGAGGAGACCACCGGCGTCCCCGGCCGGGCCGACCCCCAGCACATCGTGCTCCGCCAGCAGACCGGGTTCCGCCGGGCGCTGGAGCCCGGCACTGCCCTGGCCGGGGTGCTCGGCGCCTGCGACGGTGAGCTCACGCTGGCACAGATCATCGGCTCCGTCGCCGGACTGCTCGAGGTCGACGACGTCGCCCTCCGCCACGAGCTCGTCCCCCGGATCCGCCCGCTCGTCGTGGACGGCTTCCTGATCTGAGCGGGGTGCGTCGAGGGGGGCGTTGGTTTCCCAGGTTTACCTGGGAATTCCCCGCCTTGCACAGGTTGTTTCCTGGGTAAAGCGCGAGAAAACTGTGCAAAGTCGCCTCGGCGGCGGCCGGAAGGGCGACCATCGGCGGAGGGGCTGAGCCGGTCAGCACTCCATCACGTGCTGGGTTGGGCTGGACTTCGGTCGTAGAGTAAGCGCGCCGTCGCCGGTGGTGACCCGCGACAGCGGCAGCAAGCGGGTGAGCCCGCGGCGAAAAGGCATCTGGCCGGCGGGAGTCGGGGATAGGGACTGAAGTGGCAGGCAAAGCAGGTGGCAAGCGACTCGTGATCGTGGAGTCGCCCACCAAGGCGACCAAGATCGCGAGCTTCCTCGGCGATGGGTTCATCGTCGAGTCGAGCCGCGGTCACGTGCGCGACCTGCCGACCGGGGCCGCGGAGGTGCCCGCGAAGTACAAGGGTGAGAAGTGGGCGCGCACCGGCGTCAACGTCGACAACGGCTTCGAGGCCCTCTACGTCGTCAACCCGGACAAGAAGGCGACGATCCGCTCGCTCAAGGACGCCCTGGCCGGTGCCGACGAGCTGCTGCTGGCCACCGACGGCGACCGCGAGGGCGAGGCGATCGCCTGGCACCTGCTGCAGGAGCTGAAGCCCAAGGTGCCCGCGCGCCGGATGGTCTTCCACGAGATCACGCCGCAGGCGATCGCCGAGGCCGTGGCCAACCCGCGCGACCTCGACGTCGACCTCGTCGACGCCCAGGAGACCCGCCGCATCCTCGACCGGCTGTACGGCTACGAGGTCTCGCCGGTGCTGTGGAAGAAGGTCATGCCGCGGCTGTCCGCCGGCCGCGTGCAGTCGGTCGCGACCCGCCTGATCGTCGACCGGGAGCGGGAGCGGATCGCCTTCCGCAGCGCCAGCTACTGGGACCTGGACGCCGTGCTCGACGCCGGCGCCCCGGCCGACCCGCCGCTGTTCCCCGCCCGGCTCACCCATGTCGGACCTAGCCGCGTCGCCCAGGGTCGGGACTTCGACTCCCGCGGCGCCCTCGTTCCCAAGGCCGGCGAGCAGCTCGTCCACCTGGACGAGCCGACGGCTCAACAGCTGGCCGACAGCCTGCGTACCGCGGCCTACACGGTGCAGAGCATCGAGTCCCGGCCCTACACGCGCAAGCCCTACGCCCCGTTCCGCACCACGACGATGCAGCAGGAGGCGGGTCGCAAGCTCGGCTTCACCGCGCAGCGTGCCATGTCGGTCGCCCAGGACCTCTACGAGGCCGGGTTCATCACCTACATGCGTACCGACTCGGTGACGCTGTCCGACACCGCGATCAACGCCGCCCGGGACCAGGTGCGCCAGCTCTTCGGCGCCAGCTACCTGCCCGACAAGCCGCGCGTCTACACCAGCAAGGTGAAGAACGCGCAGGAGGCGCACGAGGCGATCCGCCCCGCCGGCGAGACCTTCCTGACCCCGGCCCAGACCAAGCTGACCGGCGACCAGTTCCGGCTGTACGAGCTGATCTGGATGCGCACCGTGGCTTCCCAGATGAGGGACGCCGAGGGCCAGTCGATCACGGTCCGGATCAACGCCGCTCGCATCGACGCGGATGGCTGCACGTTCGTGGCCTCGGGTCGGACCATCACGTTCCACGGCTTCCTCAAGGCCTACGTGGAGTCCCACGACGACGACAGCCAGTCCGACGACGCCCAGACCCGGATCCCGCAGTTGACTCAAGGTCAGTCGCTGCGCCCGGACCAGGTGACGGCGTCCGGCCACGACACCCGGCCGCCGGCCCGCTACACCGAGCCGTCGCTGGTGGCCAAGCTGGAGGAGCTCGAGATCGGCCGGCCGTCGACCTACGCCTCGATCATCCGGACGATCACCTCTCGGGACTACGTGTTCAAGAAGGGCTCGGCGCTGGTGCCGACCTGGCTGGCCTTCGCCGTGACGCGGCTGCTGGAGGAGCACTTCCCCAAGCTGGTGGACTACGCCTTCACGGCCGAGATGGAGCAGACGCTCGACCAGATCGCGGGCGGCAACGCCGAACGTCTGGGGGTGCTGACCGACTTCTACTTCGGCAGCCCCGCGGTCGAGGGCGTCGCGGACGACCACGAGGGGCTGCAGCGGCTGGTCTCCGAGCTGGGCGACATCGACGCCCGCAAGCTCTCCACCTTCCCGATCGGCGACCTGGAGTCCGACAGCGACGGCATCGTCGTCCGGGTGGGCCGCTACGGCACCTACGTGGAGGACGCGGAGGGCCGACGGGCGAACGTCGACGAGGAGCTGCCGCCGGACGAGCTCACGGTGGAGCTGGCCAAGGAGCTGCTGTCGAAGCCGATGGGGGAGGAGCGTGAGCTGGGCGTCGACCCCGAGTCCGGGCACCCGATCGTCGCCCGGAACGGCCGCTTCGGCCCCTACGTCACCGAGCTGCTGCCTGAGGACGCCCCGAAGAACGCCAAGGCGCGGACCGGCTCACTGTTCCAGTCGATGAGCGTGGACACGATCAGCCTGGAGCAGGCGCTGGAGCTGATGAGCCTGCCGCGGGTGGTCGGTGTTGACGAGGACGGCGTCGAGATCACCGCCCAGAACGGGCGCTACGGGCCCTACCTGAAGAAGGGGACGGACTCCCGTTCGCTGACCAGTGAGGACCAGATCTTCTCGATCACCCTCGACGAGGCGAAGGCCATCTACGCCCAGCCGAAGCAGCGGGGCCGCGCCGCCGCCAAGCCGCCGCTCAAGGAGCTGGGACCGGACCCGGCGACGGGCAAGCCGATGGTGATCAAGGACGGCCGTTTCGGCGCCTACGTCACCGACGGTGAGGTGAACGCGACGCTGCGCCGCGACGACGCCATCGAGACGATCACGCCTGAGCGGGCGGCCGAGCTGCTGGCCGAGAAGCGGGCCAAGGGGCCGGCGCCCAAGAAGCGGGCTCCGGCCAAGAAGGCGGCCGCCAAGACCCCGGCCAAGAAGGTGCCCGCCAAGCGGGCTCCGGCGCGGGCCACGGCGAAGAAGGCCGCCGCGAAGGCGGCGAGCTGACCCGCAAGGGCGGCAAGGGCAAGACCAAGCCCAAGCCGAAGCCCAAGCCGAAGCTCGAGCCCGGTCAGGCGGACGCGGGACCGAAGGTGGCGCCGGCCGAGCCGGGGCCGGCGCCGGTGGACGCCGCCACGGCCGTGGTGGACGCCGCCGCACCCCGGCCCAGCGGTCGTCCCCGGCCGCCCGGCCAACGGCTTTACGACATGCCCTACAGCGCCCCGGCGCCCCGGCTGGTCAACCCGTCGCTCGGCCTGCACAACCTGGTCGCGAGGGCGGGCCACAACGCGGCCTACGAGATCGACGTGACGCTGCTGGACGCCCCGGACCATAGGTTGATCAGGTCCGGGGTGCTGCTGGCCCACCGGGTGCTGGACGGCCGGGGTGAGTGGTATCTGACGGCGCCGGACTGGCAGCCGCTGCTGCCGAAGGACCGGATCGAGCTGATGGGGCATGCGGACCTGCCCGAGGAGCTCGCGGACCTGATCCGGCCGCTGCGGCGGAGGGCGCCGCTCGGCCCGGTGGCCGCCTTGCGGTGCGAGCGCCGAGAGTTCGCGCTCCGTGACGAGGACGGTGCCACCCGGGCACTGCTCCGCGACGACAAGGTGACCGTGCGTCGGGGCGGCCTGACCACGGCCCGGTACCGCGAGGTGATGCTGACTCCGGTGGGGCCGGGGCTCAGCGAGGACCAGAACACCTTCCTGGACCGTGCTCTGCTGGGCGCCGGGTCGACCCCCGTGGCGCGCTTCCCACGGCTTGTCACCCGGCTCGGGGCACCGGCTACCGGAGCCAGCGACATCCCTGAGGCCGCCGAGTTCGACCCCGCCGGCTCGTTCAAGAAGTTCGTCGGTCACCTGCTGGGACTGCGGCTGCGGCGGATCGTGGAGGCCGACCTGGCGGTCCGCGGCGGTGAGCTGCGAGCCTCGGAGCGGCTCGTCGAGGACGTCCAAGCCCTCGCCGCCGAGCTGGCGGGCCTGGCCCAGGTGTCGGACGCCGAGTGGCGCAACGACCTGGCCGACGAGCTGGACTGGCTGATGGGCAACGGCGGCCCGCCGCAGGAAAGGCTCCCCGTCCGGCTCCGCAGCGAGCGCTACCTGGCGATGCTGGACCAGCTCGTCGCAGCCGCGCGAGCCCCGCGGGTGGGCGAGGTCGGCGCCGAACCCGCCGTGGCGGTGCTCGGCGCGTTGCTGGACAGGGCGCTGGACCGGGTCCGCAGTTCGGTGCAGGCCGTGGCGGACCTGGCGCCGGGACCGGGCTGGGAGTCGGTCCGCGCCGCACTGGCGGGGCTCGAGGCGGCGGCAACGCTGAGTCGGCACCTGCTGCCCGAGGCCACCGAGACGCTCGACCTGCGGCTGGCCGAGCCACGCCGACTGCTGACGGAGGTTCGCGGCCAACCGCTGCCCGAGGACGAGGCACGTGGCCGGGCCGAGAACCTGTCCTCGCAGGAGGCGTTCGCCGCCGGCCGCGCTTTCGAGCGTCAGCAGGCTGCTGCCACCAAGGCGAGGGCGTCCTTCGTCAAGGCCTGGGCAAAGGCCGATCGCAAGCTGACACGACAACCGGCGCTCGGGTGAGCGACCGCGACGGCCTGTTCGTCGTCTTCGAGGGTGGCGACGGAGTGGGGAAGTCCACTCAGGTCGACCGGCTCTGTGCTGCGCTGAGCCGGGCCGGGCAGGAGGTCGTCCGCACCTTCGAGCCGGGCGACTCGGCCGTTGGAGCACAGATCCGGCACCTGGTCCTCGACCCCTCGACCGAGGACCTGGACCCGCGGGCCGAGGCGCTGCTCTATGCCGCAGACAAGGCTCAGCACCTGCGCGCGGTCGTCCGGCCCGCGCTCGGTCGCGGAGCGGTCGTGGTCTGCGACCGCTATGTGGACTCGATGCTGGCCTACCAGGGGGCCGGGCGGGTGCTGGAGGTGGCGGAGGTCGAGCAGCTGGCCCGCTGGGCAACCGGTGACCTGCGGCCGGACCTCACCGTCCTGCTCGACGTCGATCCCCGCCGAGCCGTGCACGCGAAGCAGGACAAGGACCGACTCGAGGCGGCGGGGGAGACCTTCCACGACCTCGCCCGGCAGCACTTCCTCGCCTTGGCCGCCCGGGAACCGGCCGCCTACCTGGTGCTCGACGCCCGCGGTAGCCGGGACGTGATCGCCGCGGAAGTGTGGTCGCGGGTCGCGCCCCTGCTTCCGGACCCGTCCACGAGGTCGGCGGTGTCACAGCCCTCGGGCAGACTTCAGCCATGAGCGCCCCTCCCGCACCGCTCGACGTCTCCAGCGGCGTCTGGGCGGACCTGATCGGCCAGGAGGCCGCGGCCGAGCTGCTGCGGCGGGCGGTCGCCGGGGAGCCGCACGCGATGAGCCACGCCTGGCTGTTCACCGGTCCTCCCGGCTCTGGCCGCTCCAACGCCGCCCGGGCCTTCGCGGCCGCCCTGCAGTGCCGCTTCGGTGGCTGCGGAGTCTGCAACGACTGCCGGACCTCACTCAGCGGCGCCCATCCCGACGTGACCCTGGTCCGAACCGAGCTGCTCTCGATCGGCGTGAACGAGGTGCGCGAGCTCGTCCGCCGGGCGGCGATGAGTCCGACCCTCGGCCGTCGACAGGTCATCGTGGTCGAGGACGCCGACCGGGTGACCGAGCGTGGGGCCGACGCGCTGCTGAAGAGCATCGAGGAGCCGGCGCCGCTGACCGTCTGGATCCTCTGCGCCCCGACCGACGACGACGTCGTGGTGACCATTAGGTCGCGCTGCCGCAGCCTTCGGCTGCAGACCCCGAACACCGCCGCGGTCGCCCGGCTGCTCGAGCAGCGGGACGGAGTGGACCCCGAGCTCGCCGAGTTCGTCGCCAGGGTCGCCCAGGGCCACGTCGGCCGGGCTCGTGCCCTGGCGCGCAGCCAGGAGGCCCGCGACCGTCGCCGCGAGATCCTGCAGATCCCGGCCCAGCTGACGGACCTGGGCGCCTGCCTCACCGCCGCCGCGACGCTGGTGGAGGCCTGCGCGGCCGAGGCGAGCGCCGCGACCGGTGAGCTCGACGCGACGGAGCGGTCCGCGTTGGAGGAGGCGCTGGGCTTCGGCACCCGAGGCGCCCGTCCTCGGCAGGCCGCCGCGGCACTGAAGGATCTCGAGGACTCGCAGAAGGCGCGCGCGAAGCGCTTTCAGCGGGACGCGCTCGACCGGGCCCTGACCGAGCTGACCGGCTACTACCGCGACGTGCTGAGCGTCCAGACCAGCTCCCGGGCGGCACTGGTCAACGCGGACCTGGAGCCGGCCATCAACGTGCTGGCCCGGCGCTCGTCACCGGAGTCCACACTGCACCGCATTGACGCCTTGCTGGCCTGCCGGACGGCGCTGGAGGGCAATGTCGCCCCGCTGCTCGCCGTCGAGGCGACGCTGATCTCGCTCGTCGAAGGCTGAACCGATTCCGTAGCGTTGTGAGACCTACCGGTGGATCTGATACCGTAGCCCGGCGGTTGCCGGTGGGGACGAACCCCCGAGCGTCCTCCCCGACAACCAAATCCGCAGGCACTGAAAGCCCCGGGCGTTCCCAGCGCTCGGGGCTTTCGCCGTCTCTGCGCCTGGTGCGGTTGGATCCCCAGGTAAACCTGGGGATTCCCCGCTCTACCCAGGTTGCAACCTGTGCTGAGCGCGAAGAACCCCCGCTGAGTGTGACCACTGTGACGACGTGACACCCCGGGACTGGCTCCGGGCGCCGGTGCTCCTGCCGGGCGGCAAGCCCACTCGGCCCGACCCTCCTGCCCCCGGGCATCCGCGGCTCCTACGGATTTCGTTGCGCAGCCGGCCGCCGTCCGGATGTGACGCATAGCACGCCTCTGGGTTTGCGCTTGGTAGCGACGCGCCCGTACGGTATAGCCCGGTCCGTGATCGATTCGTGACATTTCAGTGCTCGGAACGTGACGTGACCATTCAGCAAGAACTGGCCAGTGCTCGGGCGCCGGTCGGGAACGCGGGTCCGTCATGCCGAACTTCGCTGGGCGGGCTCCTTGTCGAGAGAGTCTCGAGCGCAGCGAAGGTGGAGGAACCAGCGGGGCTCACGAGCCCCTGGGGTGAAGCGCTCGAACCGTAGTTTCGGCGAGCACCGGGCACCTGAACGCCCGAACCCGTCAGCTAACTTCACAGGCGTCAGTCAGGAAAGGGTACTGACGTTTTGTTGACGTCCACGATCATCAAGCGCCTCATCGGCGTCATCGCCGCCGTCGCCCTCGCTGTCGGCATCTCCGCCGTCAGCAGCGCCCCGGCCAGCGCCGCCAGAACCGTGTGGGACCGGGTCGCCGCGTGCGAGAGCGGTGGCAACTGGAAGATCAACACCGGTAACGGCTACTACGGCGGACTGCAGTTCTCCAGCCGGACCTGGCTCGGCTTCGGTGGCCGCAAGTACGCCTCGAGCGCCCACCGCGCCAGCAAGGCCGAGCAGATCGCGATCGCCCGGCGGGTGCTCGCGTCCCAGGGCCCCGGCGCCTGGCCGGTCTGCAGCCGTCGCGCAGGCCTGACGAAGAGCAACGGCAAGGCCAATCGCAGCGCGACCCCCAACACCAACCCCGGGGTCAAGGCCAAGGCGACCACGAAGAAGGCCGTCGTCAAGAAGGCTCCGGCTCGACCCGCCGCAACCAAGACGGTGCGCGTCAAGAGCGGTGACACGATCGCCAAGATCGCCAAGCGCTACTCGGTCAAGGGCGGCTGGAAGGGTCTGTGGAAGCTGAACAAGAAGACCGTCAAGAACCCCAACCAGATCCGGGTGGGGCAGCGTCTCCGCGTTCGCTAGATCCCTGACCCGGTGGCCGTAGGCCCCGGATGCGACTCCCCGAAAGCCCGGCAGATCTCCTCTGCCGGGCTTTCGCTCATGCTGGGGAGCAGAACCGGTGCTCAAGGCTGTCACCGGCCCACCCTGGCCCTACGCTGTCCCCCATGGCGCGGGTGATGGCGGTCTCGTTCGAGCGGTACGGGCGGCTGTACTACCTCGATCCCGCCGATCGTGAGTACGCCGTCGGCGACCGCGTGCTGGTACCGACGGAGTCGGGCCCGGAGGTGGCCGAGTGCGTCTGGGCGCCCGAGTGGGTCGCAGACGATACCGGGTTCGCCGATCTCCCGGTGTGTGCCGGACCCGCCGAGGACGTCCACGTCGAGCGGGACGCCGAGAACCGCCGCAAGCGCGCCCAGGCCAAGCTCGTCGCAAAGAAGCTGATCAAGGCTGGCAACCTGCCGATGAAGGTGGTGGGTGTCGACTTCATCGACTCCGGTGAGACCTACGACGAGCTGACCGTCATCTACTTCACGGCGCCGCACCGCGTCGACTTCCGGTCCCTGGTGGGGGAGCTGGCTCGGGCGCTCCGGACGAGGATCGACCTCCGGCAGGTCGGCTCCCGGGACGCCGCCCGGCTGACCGGGGGACTGGGCAGCTGCGGCCGGGACCTGTGCTGCGCCACCTTCCTCAAGGACTTCGAACCGGTCAGCCTGCGGATGGCCAAGGCGCAGGACCTTCCGCCGAACCCCCTCAAGATCTCGGGCGCCTGTGGCCGGCTGATGTGCTGCCTGAAGTACGAGCACCCCCTCTACACCGAGTTCGCCGCGGAGGCGCCGCCCCTCGGGGCGGAGGTCGAGACCCCGGACGGTGACGGCATCGTGGTCGGTCACTCGGTGCCGGCGGACGCGCTGCTGGTCCGGATGAAGGACAGCGGTGCGGTGACGAGCTGCTCGCGGGCCGGCGTCTGCGGCTCACGACAAGTCTTCGCGACCCGGACGGTGCCTGTCGGCGATGAGCCGCTGGAGCCAAGCGTCGCCGCAGAGTCGACCAAGCCGCGCGGCCGCCGTCGCCGGCGCAAAAGCCCGCCAACCTGAAGCAGAAGCCAGCATCCGTTTCGGCCGCCACCGTAGGCTTCCGGCATGGTCGCAGCCCGCCGTCACCGGCGCGCCCGGAGGGCAGTGCTGGCCGTGGTCGCCTCGACCCTGCTGGCCGCGTGCTCCTTCAGCCCGCCGGTGCCGCGCACCTCGGAGGAGCCCCCGCCGAGCGCACCCAGCACCGCTCCCGCGCCGACCGCCACGCCCTCCCTTCCCGCCAAGGGGCGGCCGCTGTCCGCCGTGCCGGACGTGCGCCCGCAGGGCTTCACCGACCCGCCGCCCGGCTCCGGTCTGGACCGGTACGACAACCAGCGGCTGTCCTGGACGCGCTGCACCCAAGAGCTGGTCTGCGCCTCGGTGCTTGCCCCGCTGGACTACGCCGAACCGGACGGCACTGCCATCACATTGGCGCTGGCCAAGCGTCCGGCGAGGGCGGAGCCCAAGCTGGGCACGCTGTTCGTCAACCCTGGCGGGCCGGGCGGTCCGGGCCGCAACTACGCGGCCTCGTTCAACACTGGCGGGCTCGAGGGCTACGACGTGGTGGGCTGGGACCCGCGTGGCGTCGCCGGCTCGACTCCTGTCCGCTGCTTCGGGACCGCCGACTACGACCGCTTCTTCTCCGTTGACGTGTCGCCGGACAGTGCTGCCGAGGAGCGCAGGCTCGTTGCTGAGACCTACGCCTTCGACCAGTCCTGCCTGGCGCACTCGGGGGCCCTGCTCGAGCACGTCTCCACGGCAACGACGGTCCGTGACCTCGAGCTGCTGCGGAGGCTGGTCGGCGATCCGGAGCTGCACTACTTCGGGGCCTCGTACGGCACCCAGATCGGTTCGCTCTACGCCCAGCTCTACCCCAAGCACGTCGGCCGGATGGTGCTGGACGGCGCGGTGAACATCGGCGGCCGGAGCCTGAGCCAGATCGAGGGGTTCGAGCGGGCCCTCGGGCACTTCGCGACCTGGGCGGCGGAACCGGGTCCTCGCGGGCAACCGCTTGGAACGAGCAGGGCCGCCGTCCTGGACAAGATCCAGGCGCTGCTGGTCGGGCTGGACGCCAACCCGCTGCAGGTTCCCGGAGGTCGCGCAGTCAGCCAGCAGCAGGGGGTGGGCGGGGTGCTCAACTCGCTGTACGAACGCGCTGACTGGACTCCACTGCTCCAGGCTCTGACCACCGCCAGCCAGGGGGACGGCCGGGCGTTGCTCAAGCTGGCCGACGAGGGCAACTTCCGCAACCCTGACGGCAGCTACGGCCAGATCAACGACGCCTTCCCGGCGGTTCGCTGCCTGGACAGCCGTGCGTCCAGCGTCCGGGCGGCGGAGCGGAGCGCCGAGCGGGAGGCCAAGAAGGCGCCGATCCTCGGACCGCTGTCCGGTCCGGACCTCATCTGCCCGCTCTGGCCGGTGGCGCCCGCGTCCAAGGCGCCGCGGATCACCGCCAAGGGCGCCGCGCCCATCCTGGTGCTCGGCACGACGGGAGACCCCGCGACCCCGTACGAGAACGCGGAAGGGATGGCCCGCCAGCTCGAGTCGGGGGTGCTCGTGACGCTCGAGGGCGAGGGCCACACGGCGTACGGCCAAAGCGCCTGCGTGCGGTCGAAGGTCCAGGCCTATCTCGTCAACGGCACCGTCCCGGAGGACGGCACGCGCTGCCCGTCCTGACCTCAGGTGGACGAGCTCTCCGTGCTGGTGCCCGCCGTCGTTGCCTGCTCCGTCTGGCCCTGCGGCTGGTCAGGCGCGCTGAGCTCCCCGTCGCCGGGTCCTGCCGGCGGCAATTCACCCCTTGGGCCGCCCCCGAAGCCGTCGTGTCCGTAGCCCACGGTGATCCCCGGTGTGGCGCCGGTCGGGCTCGAGGTGAAGGCGTAGGTCGCCGCACTGCCGGCAACCAGGCCGACGGTGACGAGCATCGCGCCGGCCAACCACCGCCTGGCCCTGCCGGATGTCTGCTGCTCGGCGGGCCCGGTGGTCTCCGTCGCGGTGGAGGCGGCCACCGGCTGGCCCTCGGAGGGGTAGGCGTTCTGCTGTTCGGTCATCGTGGTCCTCTCGCGTCACGGCGGTCCTGATCGTCCTTCGATCACCACCTTTCGGCCGGAGGCTGTGCAGCGTCTGGTGGTGACCTGGGCGGCTGCTGATGGACGCTGTGTCTTGCTGTCAGAGCGCTTCGACGTCTGGTCCGTTGGTCGATATAGTGGGCCACCGTGCGTTCCGCGGCCCGCGGCCTCGCACATGCCGCCTTAGCTCAGATGGCAGAGCAACGCACTCGTAATGCGTAGGTCAAGAGTTCGATTCTCTTAGGCGGCTCCACCCGAACTTGCACAGCCGTTCCAGCCGAACTACTTGACCAGCAGTGCTTGAAGCTGCCACTGCCTCGTCCCGACCTCCGGGTCACACCTGACGCGTCCGGTCAAGTTCGTGACTGCCAGCGGTCTTTGACTGACCCTCCCCCCGACGACCGCGGTGTGGTGATCCTTGTGAGAGCCCAGGGCTGACTGCGGCGACGGTCCTTGGCGCCATCTGACAGCCGGCCCTGACGATCGTGGCCCGCGATAGTCACGGCAGCAGGACCGACCAGTGCCGGGAGCGCCTACCGCCGACCCGGGCAGACCGCGTGCAGGAGGGGTGGTTCGGACCAACGGAAGCGGGGCCACCCGAAGGCAGGCGCCCGCTGGTGATGGGTGTATCGACAGGGTATCCCGACCCGGGCGGCACCAGCCGTAGCCTCGAGGGAGAGGACCACCATGCGCGAGGCGCCCGAGTTCCTGATCTGCCCCACGAGCCTCGTCCTCGACCTGCGCCATGAGCAATTTCGCAACCAGTACGAGTGAGGACAGATGGAGATCTTGGACAAGCAACCCTCGGTCAAAGGGCCGGCCGAGTGGTTCACGGGTGACGTCTACTTCGATGTCATCGCCCCGGGCGCTGAATCGCGCGGCAAGGTCAACGCGGTGCACTTCGCCCCGGGAGCCCGAACCGCCTGGCACCGCCACGCCAACGGCCAGACCCTGCACGTCACCGACGGCGTTGGTCTCACCCAGTCCCGCGGAGGCCCGGTCATCGTGATCCGGCCGGGGGACACCGCCTGGTGCCCGCCCGGGGAGTGGCACTGGCACGGCGCCGCCCCTGACCGGTTCATGACTCACCTCGCCATCTGGGACGGCCTGGCCGCTGGCCAGGACGGCGTCGAGACCGAGTGGGGCGAGCATGTCACCGACGAGCAGTACAACGCCCAACCACGACGCTGACGCTCACCATGCACCCAAGGAACCGTCATGACTGACCAGCCCCAACAGCGCAGGCAGGTCGGCGGAGGCCGTCGCGCGATCGGCGACACCGCCCCCAAGCTCGCTGAGCTCACCGATGACGTCCTCTTCGACGACGTCTGGAACCGCGGCGAGCTCGCCGCACGAGACCGCAGCCTCATCACCGTCGCCGCCCTAGTCGCCGGCGGGGATACCGACCAGCTGCGCTTCCACCTCGGCCACGCCCGCGATAACGGTGTAAGCGAGGCGGAGCTCATCGAGGCGATCACGCATCTGGCCTTCTACGCTGGCTGGCCCAAGGCCATG
>JBJMIS010000056.1:0-19961 GCA_045806705.1 Friedmanniella sp. | reverse complement strand
GACGCCGTGCCTTGCGGTCGTCTTTTTCGTGGCCCTTGAACGTCCGGGTCGGGGCGAACTCGCCGAGCTTGTGCCCGACCATCGCGTCCGTCACGAACACGGGGACGTGCTTGCGGCCGTCGTGCACCGCGAGGGTGTGACCGATCATGGTCGGGATGATCATGGATCGGCGCGACCAGGTCTTGATCACGTTCTTGGTGCCCTTTTCGTTCTGCACCTCCACCTTCTTCAACAGGTGGTGGTCGACGAACGGGCCCTTCTTGAGGCTGCGTGGCATCTGTCCGGCTCCCTATCAGCGCTTCTTGCCGGCCTTGCGGCGCCGGACGATCATGCGATCGCTTTCCTTGTGTCCGCGGGTGCGGCCCTCAGGCTTGCCCCACGGGGACACCGGGTGACGGCCACCGGAGGTCTTGCCCTCACCACCACCGTGCGGGTGGTCGATCGGGTTCATCGCCACGCCGCGGACGGTCGGGCGCTTGCCCTTCCACCGGTTGCGGCCGGCCTTGCCCCAGCTGATGTTGGACTGCTCGGCATTGCCGACCTCGCCGACGGTGGCCCGGCAGCGCACGTCGACCAGCCGCATCTCACCGGACGGCATCCGCAGCGTGGCGTTCTTGCCCTCGCGGGCCACCAGCTGGATGCTCGAACCGGCGGAGCGGGCCAGCTTGGCGCCACCGCCGGGACGCAGCTCCACCGCGTGGACGGTCGTGCCCACGGGGATGTTGCGCAGCGGCAGGTTGTTGCCCGGCTTGATGTCCGCGCCCTCGCCGGCCTCGACCTGGTGACCCTGGGCGAGGCCCTGCGGCGCGATGATGTAGCGCTTCTCGCCGTCCGCGAAGTGCAGCAGCGCGATCCGCGCCGTGCGGTTCGGGTCGTACTCGATGTGCGCGACCTTGGCCGGAACCCCGTCCTTGTCGTACCGCTTGAAGTCGACCAGCCGGTAGGCCTGCTTGTGCCCGCCGCCGATGTGCCGGGTGGTGATCTTGCCGGTGTTGTTCCGGCCGCCGGTCTTGGGGCTGGGGACGAGCAGCGACTTCTCCGGAGTGGACCGGGTCAGCTCGACGAAGTCAGCGACCGACGCGCCACGACGACCCGGCGTCGTCGGCTTGTACTTACGGATACCCATATCTGTTTCCTTACCTGTCCTCAGCCTGCCGAGGAGGAGAAGATGTCGATCCGGTCGCCGTCGGCCACCGAGACGATCGCGCGCTTGGTGTCGGGACGCTTGCCGACGCCCGCCCGCGTCCGGCGCTTCTTGCCCGGCCGGTTCAGCGTGTTGACCCCGGTGACCTTGACCTTGAAGACGGCCTCGACGGCGATCTTGATCTCGGTCTTGTTCGCGTCGGGGGCGACGAGGAACGTGTACTTGTTCTCGTCCAGCAGCCCGTAGCTCTTCTCGCTCACCACGGGGGCGAGCAGGATGTCGCGGTGGTCGCGGATCTTGACGTTGGTCACTTCACATCTCCTTCGGCCTCGGGCTCGGTCAGAGCGTCCGGCTCGCTGCGGTCGTCGACCGCGTCAGCCTCGTCGGCGAGCTCGGCGGTGCTGGGCTCGATGAGGTCCGTTCCCGTCAGCTCCGACTCGGTGGCGACCGCCTTGGCCGAACGACCGCCGGCGGGGCCGGAGACATAGGCAGCGAGAGCCGCCGAGGTGAAGACCACCTCGTCGTTCACGAGCACGTCATAGGCGTTCAGCTGGTCCACCGCGATCGGGTGGACGCTGGCCGCGTTCCGCAGGCTCAGCCAGGCCAGGTCGTCGTCCCGGTGCAGCACGACGAGCACCTTGGAGCTGCTGGTCACGGTGGCCAGCGCCGCCAGGGCGGTCTTGGTCGAGGGTGCGTCACCGACGACGAGGTCGGTCAGGACGTGCACCCGGCCGTCACGGGCCCGGTCGGAGAGGGCGCCGCGCAGGGCCGCAGCGATCATCTTCTTGGGCGTCCGCTGGGCGTAGCCGTGCGGCTGCGGGCCGTGGACGACGCCACCACCGACGAACTGCGGGGCGCGGGTCGAACCCTGGCGGGCCCGACCGGTGCCCTTCTGCCGGTACGGCTTCTTGCCGCCGCCGCTGACGTCCGCGCGGGTCTTCGTGGCGTGGGTGCCCTGGCGGGCGGCCGCAAGCTGGGCCACCACGACCTGGTGGATCAGCGGGATGTTGGCGGTGACGTCGAAGAGCTCGGCGGGCAGGTCGGCGGTGCCGGCCTTGCTGCCGCTGGCGTCGAGGACGTCGACGGTACGGGTCTCGCTCATGCGGGGGCTCCCTTCTTGGCCGCGCTGCGCAGGACGACGAGGCCGCCCTTGGCCCCGGGGATCGCTCCCTTGATGAGGATGAGGCCGCGCTCGGCGTCGACCGCGTGCACGGTCAGGTTCTGCACGGTGACGCGCTCGACACCCATCCGGCCGGCCATCCGCATGCCCTTGAAGACACGGGCGGGGGTGGCGCAGCCGCCGATGGAGCCGGGCGAGCGGTGCTTGCGGTGCACACCGTGGGAGGCGCGCAGACCGTGGAAGCCGTGCCGCTTCATGACACCCGCGGTCCCCTTGCCCTTGCTGACGCCGGTCACGTCGATGACCTCGTCGGCGGCGAAGACCTCGGCGGTCAGCTCCTGGCCGAGGGTGAACTCGGTGGCGTCGGTGGTGCGGATCTCCACCAGGTGCTTCCGCGGGGTGACGCCGGCCTTCTCGAAGTGCCCCGCGGCGGGCTTGGTGACCTGCTTGGCCTTGACGGCGCCGAAGCCCAGCTGCACGGCCCCGTAGCCGTTCGTGTCGGGGGTGCGGACCTGGGTGACGACGCACGGGCCGGCCTGGACCACCGTCACCGGGATGACGCGGTTGTTGGCGTCCCAGAGCTGGGTCATGCCGAGCTTGGTGCCCAGCAGACCCTTGACCTTGCGGTCGGAGGTAACAGAAGGAGTGCTCATGGTTCTTTCGTCCTCAGAGCTTGATCTCGATGTCGACGCCCGCGGGGAGGTCGAGACGCATCAGAGAGTCAACGGTCTTGGGGGTCGGGTCGATGATGTCGATCAGACGCTTGTGCGTCCGCATCTCGAAGTGCTCCCGGCTGTCCTTGTACTTGTGCGGAGAACGGATCACGCAGAACACGTTCTTCTCGGTGGGCAGCGGCACCGGGCCCGCGACCTGAGCACCCGTGCGCGTCACCGTGTCCACGATCTTCCGCGCTGAGGAGTCGATGACCTCGTGGTCATAGGCCTTGAGCCTGATGCGGATCTTTTGTCCCGCCACAGTTCGTCCTTACGTCTCGTCTTCCAGCTGAAGTCCTGCACTTGCTCCCACCCCCGCACTCGGGCGTGTCGGGCGCCTTCCGGCGCAGCACGCCACGCTTTTCCCTGCGATGGGGTATCCGGGCAGTCCTGCGGGCCCAGATGATCGGAGATCTCGCGGTGCGGCGGCTCGAAACTTCCACCGTTCCCAGAACGGTCGAGGCATGGCGCGCCCCGGCGACCTCGTCAAAGCAACCTGGCAATCTTGTCAGACAGTCACGCACAGATCAAATGCGAGCTCCGACGGAGCGCGGACCGCACCGATGAGACCACCGACGTGGGGTCGTCCTGCAGCTGCCGCCAGGTGAAGTTGAGGACAACATACCCGGCGAGGACCAGCGCGTTGCGCCGACGACGGTCCGATTCGAAGGACAGCCGGCCACCGTGCACCGCCCAGCCGTCGATCTCCAGGATCACCCGCTCCCGGCGGAACAGCACGTCGACCCAGTACCCCGCCACCGGCTGGTTGGTCCCCCAGCCGGTGATTCCCGCCTGTCGGAGCAGCCGGTGGCACTCCCGCTCGGCCTCGGACCAGGGCTCGTCGCGCGAGTCCTGCAGCAAGGCGCGGCGGGCGGGGTTGCCGGCGCGGTTCGGCTGCGCCGCGAAGGCCGCCCAGAGCTGGTCGAGGGTTGCGGCACGGGTCCGCAGCGCCTCGTCGACCGCCGGGCCGCCGTGGTCGGTGGCGGCGAGGTCGACCGCCGTCGCCGCCGGACAGGTGGTCACCAGACCCGGGCGCCGCAGCACGAGCTCGGGCGGGATCGTCCGCCGCTCGACCTGGACCGGGCCACGGGAACGCCTGGTCGTCGTCGGCAGCGCCAGGGTCACCGGCGCAGCCGGAGCCGCGGGCCAGTAGCTGAGGCGGGCGGCGGTCAGCCCGGTGAGCACCGCGTCCGGACCAGCCCACAGCAGGGCGCCGAGAGCCTGGACCCGGAGGTCGGCCGCCAGCTCCGGCGGGCAGTAGACGCCCGGAAGCAACGCGAGGAGGTTGCCGGTGCGCAGCATCCGGTCCAGGGTTCCGGCCAGCTCGCGGTGCTCGCGCCGGGCCAGCACGCCGCCGCCGGCGCGGAGCCGGGTCGCCACCTCGTCCACACCTCCGAGGATCGGCTCCGCCGGGGCCGCCGCAGCGGCTGCGCCGGCAATCTGTGGACGAGCAGGAAGGGCTCGCGCTGACCAGTGCTCCGCAGCTGGACCAATCCGGCCGGATCGGCCCGGAAGCCCCGCAGCGCGGAGCGTTGGTCAGCGGCGGACGGGCCAAGCCGCCGTGGCCCCTACGCTGTACCGGTGCAGATGCGGGTCGGGGTCGCGGCAGGGCACCCCTCGACGGCGGAAGCCGGGGCGGAGATCCTCCGTGCCGGTGGGAACGCGGTCGACTCGGCGGTCGCCATGATGCTGGTCAGCTGCGCCGCCGAGACGATCTTCACCGGGCTCAGCGGCGGCGGCTTCGCCACCTGCTACGACGCCGCCACCGGGGAGGTCACCTGCGTCGACTTCTTCGTCGCCGTCCCCGGCCTCGACGGGACCTCCCCCGGCGCGGGCACGGCCATCGAGGTGAGCTTCGTCGGTCAGCCGATGCCCTACGAGATCGGGCCCGCCACCGTGGCCGTGCCCGGCGTCCCCGCCGGTGCCCACCACCTGTGGCGGCGCTGGGGTCGGCTGCCGTGGGCCGATGTCGTCGCCCCCGGGCTGGCCGCCTCCTACGGCACGCCGTTCCCGCACACCCACGCGGTCCTGCTGCCGGTGATCGCGCCGGCGATGTGCGTCGGCGACGGGCTGGAGGTCTACCGTCGCCCGGACGGGACCCTGCTGCAGACGGGAGACCGGCTCTGGCACCCCGAGCACCACCACGCCTACGAACTGCTGGCCGAGAACCCCGACGCCTTCTACCGGGGCGCCTACGCCGACGCGCTGGTCGGCGCGGTGGCCGACGGGGGCGCGCTGAGCGCCGCGGACCTCGCCGCCTACCGGGTGCGGGAGTCCAGGCCGCGGCGCGCCGGCTTCGACGGCTTCACCGTCCACGCTCGCGGGGACGACCTCGACGACGTGCTCGGCACTCTGAGCCGGGCTGCGCACCACGTCCCCGCCGACCCGATCACCGACCCCGCCTCCGCGCTCGGCCTGGTCGCGGCGCTCGAGGGCGAGGACCGCCGGGCCGAGACGACCAACGTGGTCTCGGTCGACGCCGAGGGCAACGCCTGCGCACTGACCACCAGCCTCGGCCTCGGCTCCGGCGTCTGGGTCCCCGGTTTCGGGGTGCACCTGAACTCGATGCTCGGCGAGGGCGAGCTGATCCGGGACACCCTGGACCCGGGGCTGCGGATGGGGTCGATGATGTCGCCGCTGGTCGCCGTCGACGAGGACCACCGGCTGGTCGCCGTCGCCGGAGCGGCCGGCGGCAGCCGGATCCGCCCCGCCCTGCTGCAGGTGCTGATCCGGATGCTGCGCGGCGCGAGCCCGCAGGATGCCATCGACGCCCCGCGGCTCAACGCGCTGCCGGGTCTGGTGCGGACCGAGCCGGGGTTCGCCCCGGAGGTACTGGCCGCGCTGGCGGAGCGGTCCGCGGTGGCCACCGCCGAGCGCCGCGACCCCTACTTCGGTGGCGTCTCGGCTCTGAGCGCGCTCGGCGGTGGGGCCGACCCCCGGCGCAGCGGGTCCGTCGTGCTGATCTGAGGCGCTACCTCTAGGGTTTCGCGGGTGACCCCCTCGGTGCCGACCTCCACCTACCGGCTGCAGATCCAGCGGAGCTTTCCGCTGACGGACGCGGCCGCGCTGCTCGACTACCTGGCCGACCTGGGCGTGGGCGCGGTGTACCTCTCCCCGCTGCTCCGCTCGACCGCCGGCTCCGCGCACGGTTACGACACCGTCGACGTCACTCAGGTCGATCCTGACCGGGGTGGCGAGGAGGGTCTGGAGGCGGTCTTCACCGAGGCCGAGAAGCAGGGCCTCGGGGTGGTGGTCGACATCGTGCCGAACCACCTCGGGATCGAGGTGCCGGCCGAGAACCCGCCGTGGTGGGACGTGCTGACGAACGGCCGCGAGTCGGCCTACGCGGACTGGTTCGACATCGACTGGAGCCAGCCGCGGATCCTGCTGCCGGTGCTGGGTGACGACGCGGTGCTGAGCGTCGAGGACGGCGAGCTGCGCTACTACGAGCACCGCTTCCCGCTCGCGCCGGGCAGCTGGAGCGACGGCGAGGACGCCGACACGGTGCACGCCCGCCAGCACTACGAGCTGGTCCACCACTCCCGTGGCAACCGGGAGCTGAACTACCGACGGTTCTTCGCAGTGACCTCGCTCGCGGGCCTCCGGGTGGAGGACGAGCGCGTCTTCGAGGCCACCCACGCGCTGGTTCGGCAGTGGGTGGAGCGGGGCGTGGCCGGGCTGCGGATCGACCACCCGGACGGGCTGGTCGACCCCGGGGAGTACCTGCGCCGGCTGCGGGCGATGGCCCCGGAGCAGTGGATCACGGTCGAGAAGATCCTCGAGCCCGGCGAGAAGCTGCCCGCCGACTGGCCGGTGGAGGGCACCACCGGCTACGACGCCATGCGGGAGGTGAACGGGCTGTTCGTCGACGGCGGCCACGAAGCCGAGCTGACGAGCCTCTACCAACGGCTGACCGGCGACGACCGCAGCATCGCCGACCACGTCGAGGCCGGCAAGCGGATGGTCGTGGCGGACCTGCTGCCGGCCGAGATCCGGCGGATGGCCGCCCTGGCACCCGAGATCGACGACGCCGCCGCCGGCATCGCCGAGGTCGCCGTGGCCTTCGCCGTCTACCGCTCCTACCTGCCCGACGGGGTGGCCGACCTCGACCACGCGCTGGCTCTCGCCGGCCGCCGCCGGCCCGAGCTGCAGCCGGTCCTCGACGCGCTCAGCCCGCGGCTGCACGACCCGGACGACGAGCTGGCGCGGCGGATGCAGCAGCTCAGCGGCGCCACCATGGCGAAGGGCACCGAGGACACCGCCTTCTACCGCTACGCCCGCTTCATCGCCCTCAACGAGGTGGGCGGCGACCCCGACGAGGTCGGCATCGACCTTCCCGCGTTCCACGAGGCGCAGCGGGTCCGGCAGGCGGAGCAGCCGCAGTCGATGACCTCCCTCTCCACCCACGACACCAAACGCGGCGAGGACGTCCGCGCGCGGCTGGCGGTACTCTCGGAGATCCCGCAGTCCTGGGGAGACTTCGCCGAACAGTTCCTCAGCGCGACCGGGGTGCCCAACCGGGCCTTTGCCTACTTCCTCGCCCAGACCCTGGTCGGTGCCGGTCCGATCGAGCGGGACCGGATGCACGCCTACGCGGAGAAGGCGATGCGCGAGGCCAGCGACGGCACCACCTACACCGCAGTCAACGAGCCGTTCGAGGCCGCCGTGCACGCGGCCGTGGACGCCGCCTACGACGAGCCGCAGCTGCGCAGCGCCTGGGACGACCTCGTCGCCTCGGTCACCGAGCCGGGCTGGTCCAACGCCCTCGGTCAGAAGCTGGTGCAGCTGACGATGCCCGGCATCCCGGACGTCTACCAGGGCACCGAGCTGTGGGACGACTCGCTGGTCGACCCGGACAACCGACGACCGGTGGACTTCGCGTTGCGCCGGTCGCTGCTCGGTCAGGTCGTCCAGACCCATCCCGGGGTGGACGAGTCGGGCGCGGCGAAGCTGTGGGTGACGCGACAGGGGCTGCACGCGCGCCGCGAGCGCGCCGACCTGTTCACCGGCTACAGCCCGCTGCACGCCACCGGTCCCGCTGCCAGCCACCTGGTGGCGTTCGACCGCGGCGGCGCGGTCACCCTGGCCACCCGGCTGCCGGTCGGGCTGACCGCCTCCGGTGGCTGGCTGGACACCGAGCTCGCCCTGCCCGCGAGCTATGTCGACGCCCTCACCGGTCGGGAGCTGTCCGGCCGGGCGCCCGTGGCGGAGATCCTCGACCGCTACCCCGTCGCGCTGCTGCTGCAGGCCTGACGGCGCCCAGTCCGTCAGATCGGGTCGAGGATCCGCTTGAGGAAGGTCCGGGTGCGGGGCTGCTGCGGGTCGGCGAGGACCTGGTCGGGAGAGCCGTGCTCGAGCACGACCCCGCCGTCGAGGAACAGCACCTGGTCGGAGACGGACTGGGCGAAGCGGATCTCGTGGGTGACCACGAGCATGGTCCAGCCCTCGGCCGCCAGGTCCTTCATCACCGCCAGCACCTCCCCGACCAGCTCGGGGTCGAGGGCGGAGGTGGGCTCGTCGAACAGCATCAGCTGGGGCCGCTGTGCGAGCGCCCGGGCGATCCCCACCCGCTGCTGCTGTCCCCCGGAGAGCTGGAACGGGTGCTGCTCGGCCTTGCTGGCCAGGCCGACCCGGTCGAGCAGCCGGAGCGCCTCCTCGCGCACCTCACCCTCGGGCCGCCGCTGCACCACGGTGGGGCCGATCATCACGTTCTGCAGCACGCTCAGGTGCGGGAAGAGGTTGTAGGACTGGAAGACCATGGCGCTCTGCCCCCGCAGCCGGCTGAGCTCCCGCTTCCCGGGCCGGCTGGCGAAGTCCAGCGCCACGTCGCCGATCCGCACGCTCCCCACCTCCGGGATCTCCAGGCCGTTCAGGCAGCGCAGGACGGTCGTCTTGCCCGAGCCGGAGGGTCCGATCAGCACCGTGACCGTGCCGGCACGCGCGGCGAAGTCGATGCCCTTCAGCACCTCGAGGTCACCGAACTGCTTGTGCAGGTCGGCCACCTGCACCAGTGGAGCGCCGGGCTCAGCGGCGGCGGGCGGCAGCGGGCTGGCGTCGGCGCTCATCGGGCCACGAACCTTTCCAGGCGTCGTTCCACCCGTTGCTGGCCGAAGGACAGCACCAGGCAGATCACCCAGTAGTAGACGGCGGCGACGCCGTAGAGGGCGAAGAACTGGAACGTCGGCGCCGCGGCGACCTGAGCCACCCGGAGCAGTTCGGTGACCAGCACGACCGACGCCAGCGAGGTGTCCTTGACCAGCGAGATCAGGGTGTTCGACAGCGGCGGCACCGCGGTCCGCGCGGCCTGCGGCAGGATCACCCGGCGCAGCGTCGTCGCGTAGCTCATGCCGATCGTCGAGGCCGCCTCCCACTGGCCCTTGGGCACCGAGAGGATCGCCGACCGGATCACCTCCGCGGCGTAGCCACCCACGTTGAGGCTGAAGGCGATCACCGCGGCGGTGAAGGGGTCGAACGTCAGCCCGAGCGCCGGCAGGCCGTAGAAGATCAGGAACAGCTGCACCAGCAGCGGGGTGCCGCGGATCAGCGAGACGTACACCCGGGCCAGCGGCGCGAGCAGCGGCACCGAGGACAGCCGCATCAGCGCCACGACGAGGGCGATCACCAGGCCGATCACGAAGCTGATCAGGGTCAGCGGGATGGTGGCCTTGATCGTCGCCACCGCCATCGGTCCTGCGGAGGCACGGACCAGCTCCCAGGTCGACTGCCGCGCCGCCTGCTGCTCGGGCTTCTCCGCCCCGGCTGCCCCCTGGGAGACGTCCTCGCCGAAGTACTTGTCGGAGATGGTGCTCAACGTCCCGTCGGACTGCAGCTGGGCGAGCGCGGTGTTCACGGCGTCCCGCAGCGCGGTCTCGTCCTGCCGCAGTGCGAAGACCTGCTCGCTCTTGTCCCCGGTTTTCGCGGCGACCTTCACGGAGTCGTCACGGGTGGTCTTGAAGTACTCCAGCGCCGCGAGGTTGTCGTTGACCGTGGCGTCCACGCGGCCCTGCTTGACCAGCGTCACCGCCTGCGTGAACCCCTCCACCGCCTCGACCTTGGCACCGGCGTCCTTGGCCACCCCGGCCCAGTTGCTGGTCGAGCTCTGCGCGGTGGTCTTGCCCTTCAGGTCGTCCAGCCCGCTGATCGAGGAGTCGTCGGCCCGGGTGATGATCACGCCCTCGGAGAACGTGTAGCCCTGGGAGAGCGCGTACTTCCCCTCCCGCTCCGGGTTGCGGGTCACCTGGTTGGCGACCACGTCGAACCGCTCCGAGACCAGGCTGGCGAACAGCGCGTCGAAAGGCGCCTCGACGAACTCAGGCTTGGCGCCGAGCTTGCCGGCGACGGCGGTGATCACCTCGATGTCGTAGCCGGTCAGCTCGTTCGTGGCCGGGTCGTGGTAGCTGAAGGGGCTGTAGGTGCCTTCGGTGCCGACCCGCAGCACCCCCGAGCTGCGCACCTCGTCCAGACTCGAGCTGGGGCCGGCGCTCGAACAGGCCGACAGCAGCCAGAGCACGGCCAGCACCGCGGCCAGTGGGGCGGTTGCGCGTCGCATCGGTCACCTCGCTGCCAGCTCCACCGGAGGCCGCCCCCGGCTGCCGTCTCACCCTAGTCGGCGGCCGCGGCGCCTTGACATCCGAGCACCACCGTGGTCTGGGCGCCGACCTCGACCAGCCCCAGCCGGCGGGCCATCCGGCGGGCGGCCACGTTGTCCACCCGGGTCCGCCACTGCGGCACCAGCCCAGCGTCCAGAGCGTCGTTGAGGGCCAGCGCGGCAGCCGCCGTACCCCGCCCGGAGCGCCGCTGCTCGGGCGGTGTCAGCACCCCCAGCCGGCCGAGGATCCCCTGCCACTCCGCGTAGCCGGCACCGGCGGTGGGCTGGTCGCGGTCGTCGAGGGTGACGAAGACCCGGCCGAGACCGGCGAGCCCCACCTCGGTGACGTCGTCCGGTGGGCAGGCGCGCTCCAGCGCGGCGACCCGCTCCGGCTCATCGGCCACCGGCAGGTCCTCCAGCCCCTCCAGCGCGGCGTAGCGGTCGGTGAAGGCCAGCACGGCCTGCCCGACGAGGCGGGCGGGGTGGCCCTCGCAGCAGCGCAGCAGGACCGACTCGTCCTCGAGCTGGAGCGGGTGCACGCCGAAGGTCCGCTGCCGCAGCCACTCCGGCCCGACCAGCACGTGCCGCTGCCACAGCCGCAGCACCATCACGGTGTCGGTGGACTCCACCCACAGGATGGGCTCTTGACCGTCACCGGGCTCCAGTGCGTCGTCGGGCAGGCCGAGAAACCGCGCCCAGCCGAGCCGCACGATCGCGTCGGTGTTCGTCTCCACCCCGTGATGGTAGGCCGGGTCACCGGCCACTCGGGTCAGGACAGCAGAGGTGCGAGCATCAGGCCGAGCTGCAGCCGGGCCCGGTCCTGGCCGCTGACGAAGCTGAGCCCTGTCAGGGCCTCGGCCTTGCTCAGCCGGTAGTACAGCGTCTGCCGGTGGATGTGCAGGTCCGCGGCCGTCGCCTGCACGCTACCGGCCCGGTCCAGATAGAGCCGGACCGTGTCGATCAGCTCGGCATCGGCGGTGTCCAGCAGCCGACGGACCGCAGCGTCCAGCACCAGCGGCGCCAGCTCGGACGTCGAGAGGGTGGCCAGCAGCCGGTAGAGCCCGAGGTCGGCCCAGCGGGCGACCGGACCGAGAGCCGGCACGGCGGCGGCGACCTTGGCGGCCAGCCGGGCCTCCAGCCAGCTGATGCGGAGCTGCTCGATGTCAACCTGCGGCTCGCCGATCCCGGCGACCACCCGACCGGCCCAGCCGAGAGGCAGGTCGTCGTGGAGGAGCCCGATGGTCAGGGCGGCCGCCTCCTGCGCGGACTGGTCGTCGCCCGCGCTGCGCAGCGGCACGGCCAGGACGATCCCCTCGCTCAGCCGGTGGGCGAGGACCGACCGCGGCAGGCTCCAGAGGTTGGGGGCCTGGCCCGCCGGCAGCACAGCGCCCGCGGCAGTGACCAGCACCGCCACGACCGGCCCCGGCCGGGCCATCCGACCCCGTTCGGCCAGCCGGGCCGCCGCATCTCGGGCCTTCTCGACGTCCGCGGCCACCAGGTCCGAGACAGCGAACGCGTCCTCCTGGTGCTGCCGGCTCAGGTGCGCCAAGTAGCTGCCGGCGTGGTCGGCCAGCTCGGCGACCCGCGCGACGGCGGGTTGGTCCAGCAGGGTGACGTCGTCGAGCGCCCAGAGGTAGCCGTAGGTCACGCCGCGCCACCGGACCGGGAAGCAGAGCCGGGACCTGACGCCCCGGTCGTCGTCGGAGGGCGTCCGCATCGGCGAGGCGCTGGCGGTGATGCCGAACTGCTCGAACCAGTCCTGGATGGACCGGGGAGAGCGCCGCTGCAGGATCGAGCTGGTGCGCACCGCATCCAGGTCGAAGCGCTGGGTGGCATACGCGACGAGGTTGAAGCCGCGGTCCTCGAGGGTGACATCGGCGCTCAAGACCCGTGCGGCCTCGTCGACGATGTCCTGCAGCTCCGGTCGCACCAGGACCTCCCGTCCGGCCGCCTCCGCTGATCATACGTCTGATCGCGGCCGGCGACGCTGTGACATCTGCGCATAGACCCCCGGGCGACCGAGCCAGTTGGATGGAAGAGCGCCGAGCCGATGCTCAGCGTGTTCTCGCTCGGGGGATGAGCGAGGTCGGAACCTCACGTGCTGCGTACCCCACGCAGCACCGCCGCCGGCGGCAGCCGTTCACGCGGCCACTGACCGGACAGACCCAACCCGCGTCAGGCCGAGCCTGACCGACCTCGAAGAGGCAGCCATGGGAGCAGCACCGACCGAGCTCAAGAAGGGCCTGAAGCAGCGCCACCTCACGATGATCGCCATGGGCGGCGTCATCGGGGCGGGGCTGTTCGTCGGGTCAGGGGTCGTGATCGGCAACGCCGGCCCCTCGGCCTTCCTCGCCTACGCGATCACCGGCCTCCTGATCATCCTGGTGATGCGGATGCTCGGCGAGATGGCGACCGCCAACCCGTCCACGGGCTCGTTCGCCGACTACGCACGGGAGGCGCTCGGAGGCTGGGCCGGCTTCTCCGTGGGCTGGCTCTACTGGTACTTCTGGGTGATCGTGATCGGCTTCGAGGCCGTCGCGGGCGCCAAGGTGCTGCAGTACTGGATCGACGCCCCCCTGTGGTTGATGTCGCTCATCCTGATGGCCCTGATGACGGTCACCAACCTCTTCTCGGTTTCCTCCTTCGGTGAGTTCGAGTTCTGGTTCGCCGGGATCAAGGTCGCCGCCATCGTCGTCTTCCTCGTCCTCGGCAGCCTGTTCGTCCTGGGGATCTGGCCGAACAAGGCCCTGGACTTCTCCAACCTGGTCGCCTACGGCGGCTTCTTCCCGCTCGGCGTCGGGGCGATCTTCTCCGCCATCGTGGTCGTGATCTTCTCCATGGTGGGGGCCGAGGTCGCCACGATCGCCGCCGCCGAGTCCCCCGACCCCGCCCGCTCGATCGCCAAGGCCACCAACTCGGTCATCCTCCGGATCGCGGTCTTCTTCGTCGGGTCGATCTTCCTGCTGGCGGTCATCCTGCCGTGGAACTCGGCCGAGCTGGAAGCCTCGCCCTACGTGGCCGCCTTCAAGATGATGGGCATCCCCGGCGCGGACCACATCATGAACGCCGTGGTGCTGACCGCGGTGCTCTCCTGCCTCAACTCCGGCCTCTACACCTCCTCCCGGATGCTGTTCGTGCTGGCCGCCCGCCGGGAGGCGCCGGGTGTGCTGATGACGGTCAGCAAGAGCGGGGTCCCGAGGGCCGCGATCCTCAGCTCCACCATCGTCGGCTTCCTCTGCGTCATCGCCGCCGCGGTCTCGCCCGACACCGTGTTCCTGTTCCTGCTGAACTCCTCGGGCGCGGTGATCCTCTTCGTCTACCTGCTGATCGCGGTGTCGCAGATCATCCTGCGGGGCCGGACCGCGCCGGAGAAGCTGACCGTGAAGATGTGGCTCTTCCCGGGTCTGTCCATCGCCGTGGTGGTCGCGATCCTCGCGGTGCTCGTCCAGATGGGCCTGACCAAGGACACCCGCCCGCAGCTGGTGCTCAGCCTGCTCGCGTGGGCCGTGGTGGTCGTGCTCTACTTCGCCAACCACCGGGTGCGTGGCCGGGCGCCGGTCGAGACCCCGGCGGCGGCCGAGGCCGCAGCCCGACCGGCGCAGCGGGTCCTGGTGCTGGCAAACGAGACGGTCAACGGGCAGGAGCTGATCGACGAGCTGCGCGCGATCGACCGGGCCGGCGCTGCGGAGTACTTCGTCTGCGTGCCCGCCAACCCGATCGACACCGGGCAGGCGATGCACAAGGGGGCGGCCTTCGTCTGGGATGCCACGGCCCGGGCTGCTCAGGAGCGGCTGGACCGGACGCTGGACATCCTGCGCTCGGACAAGCTGCACGCCGACGGCGCACTGGGTGACTATCGCCCGCTGCGGGCCCTGGCGGACGCGGTGGCGGCCTTCCACCCCGACCGTCTGGTGATCTGCACCCTGCCTGAGGACCGGTCCGCGTGGATCCGCTTCGACGTGGTGGACCGGGCCCGGGCCGAGCACGGCCTGCCGGTGACCCACGTGATCGTGCAGCCGCGCTCGGTGGTGGTCGGGGCCGGCTCATGACGGTGATGGTGGCGCTGACGCCGGACGAACGCGGTACGGCGGCGCTGCACCTGGGGACGATGATGGCCCGCTCCGGCCGGCGGCCTGTCCTCGTGGCGACCGTCGTCCCCACACCGTGGCCACCGAGCAGCCTCCCCGGCGAGGCGGAGTACCTGCAGTACGCGGAGCGGTGCGCGGAGCAGGCGTTGACTCTGGCGCGTTCCCGGCTGGGCGACGAGCTGGTGGCCGACTTCGTCGTGCAGCACGCCCGGTCGGTCTCCTCGGGCCTGCTGGAGCTGGCCGCGCAACGGCAGGTGAGCCTGGTCGTGCTCGGATCCTCCGCGGCCGGGCTGCTCGGCCGGGTGGGACTGAGTGGGGTGGCGGAACGGATCCTGCACAGCACGCACGTGCCCGTGATGCTCGCTCCGCGGGGCTTCAGCGCCTCGGGGACCCGGGTCACCCGGGTGACCGCGGCCTTCGGCCCGTCCGACGCACGCAGCGACCTGCTGGCCGGCGCCGCTGCCCTCGCCGACTCCCTCGGCGCGACCTTGCGGGTCGCCAGCTTCTCCGCCCGACCCGTCACCGCCTTCGCGGGCGGCATCGAGCAGAACGCCGAGGACCTGGTGGTGCACCAGTGGGCGCGTCAGCTCGGCGCGATGATCGACGCCGCGCTGCCGGCGTCCGCCGGGGACGGCGCCCTGGCGACCCGGGTGGAGAGCTTGGTCGGGCAGGGCAGCTCGTGGGCTGACGCGGTGGCGGCGGTGCCGTGGGCCGCGGGGGACGTGCTCGTGGTCGGCTCGAGCAGCTCGGCGATCAGCAGCTTCCTGCTGGGTTCGCACGCCTCGAAGATCGTCCGGAACTCCCCGGTGCCGGTCTACCTGATGCCGCGTTCGCTGCGGGACTGACCCCGGGAAAGGCCCGGCACTAGCTCCTGCTGACCAGCGAGCGCAGGAAGAACAGCAGGTTGGCCGGACGCTCGGCGAGCCGGCGCATGAAGTAGCCGTACCACTCGTGGCCGTAGGGGGTGTACACCCGCAGGTGGTGGCCCTCGGCGACGAGGCGCTGCTGCTCTTCCTCCCGGATGCCGTAGAGCATCTGGAACTCGAAGTCGCTGTCGGTGCGTCCCTCCGCAGCGGCGTAGCTCTTCGCGGCGGCGATCATCTCCGGGTCATGGGAGGCGACCATCGGGTAGCCCTCCCCCGCCATCAGCACCCGCAGACAGCGCCGGTAGGAGTCGTCGACCTCCGCGCGGGACTGGAACGCGACCGAGGCCGGCTCGGCGTAGGCCCCCTTGCACAGCCGGATCCGCGAACCCGGGCCGGCGAACGCGCGACAGTCGGCCTCGGTCCGGTGCAGGTAGGCCTGCAGCACCGTGCCGACGGTCGGGAACTCGGCCCGCAGCTCGCGGACGATGGCCAGGGTCGAGTCGGTGGTGGTGTGGTCCTCGGCGTCCACGTTCACCCAGGCGCCCACCGCGGCCGCGGCCTGGCAGATCGTCCGTGCGTTCGTCAGGGCCACCTCGTGCCCCACCTCCGGCAGCGACTGGCCCACGGCGGAGAGCTTGATGGAGACCTCCAGCGGCGCCACGCCGCCCGTCTCGGGAGCGTCGAGACCGGCGTAGGCCTGCAGCAGCCCGAGGTAGGCCTGCACGGTGGCGTCCGCCTGGGCCGCGTCCGTGGTGTCCTCACCCAGGTAGTCCACCGAGACGAACCGACCCGACGCGAGCAGCTCGGCGGCGGCGGCGACCACCGCCTCCTGCGAGGCGCCCGGCACGAACCGGTCAACCACCTTCCGGGTGAGCCTCAACCGGCTGACGGTCCGTTCGAGCCTGGATGACCGGGCCGCGGCCAGCAGGGCCGGCCGGAGGGGGTTGGTGAGCACGGCGCTGGTCATCAGGAGGCCTCCCGGTCGGCGGACTCACGGTTGTCCTGCACGTCGGCCGCCTGGTGGGCGTAGCGGTGGTCCGTCGCCGGGACGAACGTCTCCTTGATGCTGCGGGGGGAGGTCCACCGCATCAGGTTGAGCGGCGAGCCGGCCTTGTCGTTGGTGCCCGAGGCGCGGCCGCCGCCGAACGGCTGCTGACCCACCACGGCGCCGGTCGGCTTGTCGTTGATGTAGAAGTTCCCGGCGGCGAAGCGCAGCTCGTGCTTCGCCTGCTCCACGGCGACGCGGTCGGTCGCGATGACGGCCCCGGTCAGGGCGTAGCCGGAGCCCGCGTCCACACCGCGGAGGACGTCGGAGTAGGCCGTCGGCGTCGAGTCGTCGTAGACGTGCACCGACAGGATGGGACCGAAGAACTCGGTGCTGAACGCCTCGTCGGTCGGGTCGTCCCCGAGGAGCACGGTCGGGGAGATGAAGAAGCCCTCGCGGTCGTCGTAGTCGCCGCCGGCCGCGATGGTGATGCTGCTCGTGGCCTTGGCCCGCTCGATGGCGGCGACGTTGCGGTCGAAGGCGCGCCGGTCGATCACGGCACCGCCGAACTTGGAGAAGTCGGTGACGTCGCCGTACTCGAGCGTGCCGACCTTGTCGACGAGGTCGTCACCCATCCGCGACCACACCGAGCGGGGGACGAAGGCGCGGGACGCGGCGGAGCACTTCTGGCCCTGGTAGTCGAAGGCGCCCCGGATCAGGGCCGTGGTGAGGACCTCGGGGTCCGCTGAGCTGTGGGCGACGACGAAGTCCTTGCCCCCGGTCTCCCCCACCAGCCGCGGGTAGCCGTGGTAGCTGCTGATGTTCGCGCCGACCTGGCCCCAGAGCCGCTGGAAGGTGGCGGTCGAGCCCGTGAAGTGGATGCCGGCGAGCCGGGGGTCGGCCAGCGCCACCTCCGAGACCAGCGGTCCGTCGCCGAGGACGAGGTTGATCACCCCGGCCGGGAGCCCGGCGGCCTCGAGCAGCTGCATCGTCAGGTAGGCGGCGACCGCCTGGGTCGGCGACGGCTTCCAGATGACCGTGTTGCCCATCAGCGCGGGCGCGGTCGGCAGGTTGCCCGCGATCGCACTGAAGTTGAAAGGCGTGATGGCGTAGACGAAGCCCTCGAGCGGCCGGTACTCGACCCGGTTCCACACCCCAGCGGACGACACCGGCTGGTCGGCGAGGATCTGGCGGGCGAAGTGCACGTTGAAGCGCAGGAAGTCGACGAGCTCGCAGGGGCAGTCGATCTCGGCCTGGTAGGCCGTCTTCGACTGGCCGAGCATGGTGGCCGCCGCCAGCGTTTCCCGCCAGGGGCCTGCCAGCAGGTCCGCGGCACGCAGGAAGACGGCCGCCCGCTCGTCGAACGGCAGGTCGCGCCACATCGGCGCGGCCGTGGCCGAGGCCTCGATGGCGTCCGCGACATCGGCGTGCGTGGCGTTGCGGTAGGAGCCGATCACCGAGGCGTGCCGGTGGGGCTGCACGACCTCCTCGACGCTGCCGGTGGCCGTCCGGTGCACTCCCCCGATCACCTGGGAGATCTCGGTGGGAGTACCGGCCAGCTCGCTCAGCTTGGCCCTCAGCCGAGCCCGCTCGGGACTTCCGGGGCTGTAGTCGTGCACCGGCTCGTTCGTCGGTGCGGGCACCACGGTGACGGCGTCCATCGGGCTCCTCCAGGTCGTTGCGCGGCAAGGGAATCTCTGGGGTCCATCGAAGCGTCTTCCCGACCGTCCAGCGTTAGCCTGAAGTCCAAACTTCCGGGCGCATCCTTGGCTGATCGGCCAGGTGGCGTCCGGGTACGGGGAGGGGTGCGGGTGACGCAGCCGGTGCTGCCGGGATCTCCGGGAGTCCCGTTGCCGATGCTCGTCCGGGTGCTGAACCAGGCCTTCGTGCACACGGTGACGACCCCGCCCGGTGAGGAGGTGCGGATCCGCTCCGTCGTCCTGGTCGACGCCGACGACCTGGCCGACCCCGCGTTCTCGGTGGCGGGCGGAGCCGACCTGTGGCTGCTGGCGGGCGTTCCGGAGGCAGCGGCCTGCTCATGGCTTGCCGCCCTGTCGGAGCAGCCCCCCGAGACCAGCCCCCGGGCCGTGATGTCGAAGCTGGGCGGCTTGACCGCGCTGGAGTCGGCGGCCCGCAAAGCCGAGCTGGCCCTGGTCGCGGTGCATCCGCAGGCGCGGTGGGAAAGCCTGCTCTGGACCATCCGCGCCGTGCTGGACCACGCGCTGGACGACGCCGACGCGACGTCGTCGCAGCCGGCGGGCGGGGCCGACACCGACCTGTTCGAGCTGGCGCAGACCGTCGCGACGCTCACCCACGGGATGGTCAGCATCGAGGACGACCGCGCTCATGTGCTGGCCTACAGCGCCTCCGACGATGCCGCGGACGAGCTCCGCCGGCTCTCCATCCTCGGCCGGGAGGGCCCGGCCGAGTATCTGCGTCGGCTGGACGAGCGCGGCGTGTACGACCGGCTGCGGCGGAGCGAGGACGTCCTGGAGGTGCCGGCCGACCCGCGGCTGGGGATCCGTCGCCGGCTGGTGGTCGGGATCCACGCGATCGCCTCCGAGGTCCTCCTGGCAGGGGCGGGACGGCCGGGGCGACCGCTCGGCAGCATCTGGGTGCAGGAGGGCGGGCGGTCCCTGGCGGCGGACAGCGGCCCGGTCCTGGAGGGTGCGGCGGCCGTCGCTGCCCGCTTGATCGCGCGCGCCGCGAACGCGCCCACCACGGAGGCGGTCCAGATCCAGCGGTTGCTGGGCACCCGCGGCGGCGGGGTGGACGTGCCGTCGCTGGCCGCCGCGCTCTCCATCCCCACCGAGGGACCCGCCGTCGTGGTCGGGATGGCCGTCGACGCGACGCCGGTGCAGGCGGTGGCCGGGCTGGCCTCGGCGCTCCGGCTGCACGCCAGCGCCTTCGCCCGGGAGTCGCTGGTCACGGCGGTGGGTGACCGGGTCTACGTGCTGTTCCCGCGGGTCCGCTCAGCGGCCGCCGTGACCGCCTGGACGGGTCAGGCGATGCAGCGTCTCGCCGCACGGGGGACACCGGGGCTACGAGCCGCGGTGGCCGCCCCGGTGGGTCGGCTCGGCGACGTCGCGGCTGCCCGGACCGAGGTCGACCGGGTGCTGCACGGTACCCGGGGGCAGCAGGGGGTCACCACCCTCGCCGACTCGCGCACACCCGTCCTGCTCGGGGAGATCCTCGACCTCGTCGGCGCCGCTCCCGACCTCCGCGACCCCCGGGTGGAGACCCTGCTGGCCTATGACGACGAGCACTGCGGGACCATGGTCGCCACCGTCGCGGCCTACCTCCGGCACTTCGGCGATGTCCGGGCCGCCGCCGAGCAGCTGCGCGTCCACCCGAACACGCTGCGGTACCGGGTCCGGCGGGCCGAGCAGATCCTGGACCTCGACCTGGCCGATCCCGCGACCCGGCTGCTGGTGGAGATCCAGCTGGCGGTGCGGGA
>JBJMIS010000055.1:0-20113 GCA_045806705.1 Friedmanniella sp. | reverse complement strand
CCTCGGTGGCGTGGCTCAGTAGTGGATGGTGGCGAACTCGCCGACCTGGCGGAAGCCGACCCGGGCGTAGGTGGCCCGTGCCGGCCGGTTGTAGTCGTTGACGTAGAGCGAGACGGTCGGGACCGCGGCCCGCGCCAGCTTCACCACGGCCGCCATGGCCGGCGCCGCCAGCCCGCGACCGCGCAGCTCGGGTTCCAGCCACACCCCCTGCACCTGGGACACGGTGCCCGAGACCGAGCCCAGGTCGGCCTTGAAGATGACCCGGCCCCCCTCGAAGATGCCGAAGGCGCGACCGGAGGTGATCAGCTGGCGGACGTAGAAGCGGTAGCCGGCCGGGTTGCCCTGGATCGGGGAGACCCCGATCTCCTCGGTGTACATCTTGACCGCCGCGTCGGTGTAGGCGTCCCACTGGTCCAGGGTGACCCGCCGCACCCGGGGGTCGGCCGGGATCGCCGGGTCGGTCTCGATCGAGAGGACCGGCTGGTGGGGTCGGACATCGCGGGCCTCGCTCCACGCCGGGCCCCAGCGATCCCCCAGCCGCTGCCACAGGTCCATCGCCACCGTGGACGGGCCGATGATCGAGGCACACATCCGGTGTCCGCCCGCGAACTCCGTCCAGGCGGTCAGGGCGGCGGGCTCGGCGTTGACGGGTACCAGGTTCGAGCCCGCGTGGCAGAGCGAGCGCAGCAGGCCGTCACGCTCCCAACCCCAGACCGGGCAGCCCAGGCTCGCCTGCTCCAGGCCGGCGGCGCGAACCCTGGAGGCCACGAAGACGTTCTCGACGGGATTGGTGGAGAGCACCCGGATGGCCGACGGCAGGTCGTCGCGGGTGAGCACCCGCACGGAGCCGGTGTCGCCGTGCTGGCGCAGCCCGGTCCTCCCCGTCCCCGCCGTCTCGTTCACGTCCCTCCGATCAGACCCGGGCCGGGACGGGCGCGCCGGCGACGCTGACCTCGGGCCCGCCGTCACCTGGCGGCATGGAGTCGGCCAGCCGGAGCGCCTCCTCGATCAGCGTCTCCACGATGTCGGCCTCCCGGACCGTCTTGATCACCTCGCCGCGGACGAAGATCTGTCCCTTGCCGTTGCCCGACGCGACACCGAGGTCGGCCTCGCGGGCCTCCCCGGGCCCGTTCACCACGCAGCCCATCACGGCGACCCGCAGCGGCACGGTCAGCCCCTCGAGCCCGGCCGTCACCTCCTCCGCGAGCTTGTAGACGTCGACCTGGGCCCGGCCGCAGGAGGGGCAGGAGACGATCTCGAGCTTGCGGGGACGGAGGTTCAGCGACTGCAGGATCTGCAGCCCCACCTTGACCTCCTCGACCGGCGGTGCGGACAGCGAGACGCGGATGGTGTCGCCGATCCCGCGCGAGAGCAGCGAGCCGAAGGCCACCGCGGACTTGATCGTCCCCTGGAACGCCGGCCCCGCCTCGGTGACGCCGAGGTGCAGCGGGTAGTCGCAGGCCTCGCTGAGCAGCTCGTAGGCCCGGACCATCACCACCGGGTCGTTGTGCTTGACGCTGATCTTGAAGTCGCGGAAGCCGTGCTCCTCGAACAGGCTCGCCTCCCAGAGCGCCGACTCGACCAGCGCCTCGGGCGTGGCCTTGCCGTGCTTGGCGAGCAGCCGCTTGTCCAGCGAGCCCGCGTTGACGCCGATCCGGATCGAGGTGCCCCGGTCGGCTGCGGCCTTGGCGATCTCCTTGACCTGGTCGTCGAAGGCGCGGATGTTGCCGGGGTTCACCCGGACGGCGGCGCAGCCGGCGTCGATCGCGGCGAAGACGTACTTCGGCTGGAAGTGGATGTCGGCGATCACCGGGATCTGGGACTTGGCGGCGATGGCCGGCAAGGCGTCGGCGTCGTCCTGGCTGGGGACCGCGACCCGGACGATGTCGCAGCCGGTGGCGGTGAGCTCGGCGATCTGCTGCAGGGTCGCGTTGATGTTCGAGGTCAGCGTCGTGGTCATGGACTGCACGCTGATCGGGGCGTCGCCGCCGACGTCGACCTTGCCGACCTTGATCTTGCGCGTCTTGCGACGTGGGGCGAGGACGGGCGGAGGCAGGGCGGGCAGGCCGAGATTGATTGTCATGGCCTGCCCAGAGTAGTCGCTGGGAGGGGCTGCCGACGCGGGCGATCGCCACGGTCACCCCGTCGGCCTCCCCGCGACCACCGGGGACTGAACCCGGCGTTACCGAGCCGTGGCGGGTTCGCGGATCGGCTCGGCCGACGAACACTCGAAGCGATAGAGCTTTCCGCTGACGTGGCGGACCCGGAACCCGCTGTCGCGCACCTGGCTGGCGTAGTCCACGCCGTAGATGTAGGTGTGCAGCCCGCGCGGCACCGAAGGCGCGATCCCCCGCTCCTGGGACGGCCAGAACCAGGGACCGGGCTCGGGCGCGCAGTAGTTGCGGATGCGGTAGACGGCCCGGTCGGCACGGAACGCTCCGCCCCGGCCACGGCTGGCCCAGACGTTGCGTCGGACCCCCACACCCCCCGGCAGCAGCCGGTAGGAGAACAGGTGCCGGGTGCCGTTGTCGACGGTGAAGATGATCGCGTCGTTGTCGACGGCCGCCAGCGCGGCGTCCACGTCGGTCTGGGGGTCGACGCCGCTGCGGTCGGCCTCGGCGTACCCGCTGAGCAGCGCGGTGACGGGAAGCGCGACGGCAACGACCGCCGCTGCCAGGTGCCGGGGCCGGCCCACGGCTCGCACGGTACGGTCGAGCCCGACCACCACCCAGAGCCCGACCAGGGTCCAGACCGGTACCAGCATCGTCGACCAGTCGCTCACCGCGTAGCCGAGGAAGAAGGCCAGGCTGGTGAGCGCCCAGGCGAGGATCACCAGACCGACCGCCGGCCGGGAACGGACCAGCACCAGCAGACCCAGCGCCGCGGCCAGCAGCAGCGGCCCGAAGGTCTGCAGCGCGATGCCCGCCAGCTCCGGCAGCCGCTGGCCCCACACCTCCGGCAGCGGGGCCGCGAACATCCGACCGCCGAACCGGGCCCCGCTGAGCACCTCCCAGAACGAGGACGGGTCCCTCACCTGGCTGTCCAGATAGGTGCTGCCCCCGACGGCGGTCCGCCAGGGGAGGTAGGCGTACGGGCCGAGCGCCAGCAACACGGCCGCAGGCAGGAGCCCGGCCAGCTCGCGGGGACCGAACAGCCACCTGGGTCGCCGCAGGACCAGGTACAGCAGCAGCCCGGGGACCAGCAGCACGTTCGACGTCGCGTGGGAGAACGACAGGGCGAAGACCAGCACCGCTGCCCGCAGCCAGCCGGGCCGTCCGCTCGCCTCGAAGCACAGGACACAGGCGAGCACCCCGATCACGAACGCCGTGGTCAGGGTGTACACCTCGGCCACGACGGCGTAGCGCCAGAACGGCAGCAGCATCCCGAGCGCAGTCGCGCCACCGGCCGCGAGCGCCCGGCCCACGCCGAGGTGCCGCAGCACGCTGACGGCCAGCACGCAGGTGAGGACGCCGAAGACCGCGGACAGCAGGTTGGCGCGCAGCGCGACCGACCCGACCCCGACCAGCCGCACCACAGCGGCGTTGAGCAGGGTGTAGAGCGGGTAGCCGGGCGGGTGAGCGGTGCCGAGGACGAGCCCCAGGTAGTCGAACTTGGTGGTGTCCACCGAGAAGTAGTTGCCGGTGGTCCGTTGCAGGGTGCGGCCGTAGACCACCGACAGCACCAGCGCGGGCACCAGGAGGGGCCAGACCCGGGGCCATCGGGAGGAGCCTCGGGGCTCCGCTGAGGGGCCGACCGAGGGCTGCCGCAGGTCAGGGGCGGCCCGCGTGTCCAACGCCGTCATCGACGCCTCGCTCTCCTGGAGCACGGGTCACAGGCGGTAGATATCAGCACGGCGGGTGGATGACCTCACTCGTCGGGAACGGGCAAGCGGCAGCACCCGAGACCGCCGGAGCCAGCAGCGTACAGTCCCCGGCAGGGGCGGCGCAGCAATCGGGAACGTCGTCCCTGGGTCAGAAAAGGCGGATCGGGTCGAACACGTCGGCCACGATCAGCACGACGCCGGACACGGCGATCACAGCCCCGACGAGATAGGCGACCGGCAGCATCTTGGCCGTGTCCACGTGGCCTGGGTCCGGGCGGCGGAGCAGCCGTGCCAGCGCCCGCTTCAGCGCCTCGTAGAGCGCCCCGGCGATGTGGCCGCCGTCCAGTGGCAGCAACGGCACGAAGTTGAACAGGGCGACGAAGAGGTTGACCGAGCCGAGCACCAGGAAGAGGCTCGCGATCTTCGCCGGTGCCGTGATCTTGTCGGTGGCGGCGATCTCGCCGGCCGCACGGCTGGCACCGAGGATGCTCATCGGCCCGTAGACGTCTCGGGGCTGGCCGGTCACCAGGTTGTAGGCGGTGTTGTAGACCTTGACGGGGAAGGCGAGGAGCGCCACGGCGGTCTGTTGCGTCATCCCCCACATGTCCTGCAGGACCACGAGCGGCCCGCCGCGCTCGCGTTCGATCACCGGCTGGACGCCGAAAAAGCCGGCCGGCACCCGCTTGGCGGGGTCGAAGCGGTCCGGCACGCCGGTGATCGCGGTCCGTACCGGGGTGAGCTCCACCCGCTGACCGTCCCGGAGGACGGTGATCGCCGCGACCTGGTCGAGGTTGGCGCGGATCCGGCTCGACACGTCCTCCCAGGAGGAGACCGGCTGACCGTTGAAGGCGACGACGGTGTCCCCGGGACGGATGCCGGACTGAGCTGCCGGGCTGGCGGGCTTGCCCGCGCAGCTCCGGTCGGGAGCGTCGGCGGCCACGATGCACTCCGGCACGGCGGCCACGGTCAGCTGGGAGCGGTTGACCCCGTAGGTCGCGGTCACGCCCAGCAGGATGACGAAGGCAAGCAGGAGGTTCATCGTCGGCCCGCCGGCCATGATGACCACCTTCTGCCAGGACTTCTTCTGGTAGAACAGCCGGCCGTCGTCCTCAGGTCGGATGTCGTACCACTCGGCTGCCCGCGCATTGTCGGCGATGCTCTGGAAGAGCCCCGTCCGGCCGGCACGCACCTGTCCCGGACGGTCCTTGGACGGCGGGAACATCCCCACGAACCGCACGTAGCCGCCGAACGGGACCGCCTTGAGGCCGTACTCGGTCTCGCCGCGCCGACGAGACCACAAGGTCCTGCCGAAACCCACGAAGTACTGGGTGGTCTTGACGCCGAAGAGCTTCCCCGGCACGAGGTGGCCGATCTCGTGCAGCCCGATGGAGGCCATCACGAGCGCGAAGAACACGATCGCGCCGCCGAGGTAGACCACCAGCTGCATCCGCCCTGCTCCTTCTACTCGCCCGCGGTCGTCCCGGCCAGTGCCCGGGCCCGCTGCCGGGCCCAGCCGTCGGCGGCCAGCACCACCTCGAGGGTGAGTCCGGACGTCTCCACCAGGGTCGAGCCTACGTCGGCGGCCGAAGACGCACCCGGTTTCGCGTGCTCGGCCAGGACGGCGGCGACGATGTCGAGGATCTGCAGGAAGGAGATGCGGCCCTGGTGGAACGCGTCGACGCACTCCTCGTTCGCAGCATTGAAGACGGCGGGCGCGGTGCCGCCCAGCCGGCCGGCCGAGCGAGCGAGCCCGACCGCGGGGAAGGCCTCCTCGTCCAGCGGCTCGAAGGTCCAGCTGGAGGCCCTCGACCAGTCGCAGGGAGCCGCCGCACCGGGCAGCCGTTCCGGCCAGCTCAGGCCGAGCGCGATCGGCAGCCTCATGTCCGGCGGGGAGCACTGGGCGAGGGTCGACCCGTCCACGAACTGCACCATCGAGTGGACCATCGACTGCGGATGCACCACGACGTCGATCCGGTCGAGGTCGACGCCGTAGAGGAGGTGCGCCTCGAGCAGCTCGAGGCCCTTGTTCACCAGGGTGGCCGAGTTCGTGGTGATGACCCGGCCCATGGTCCAGGTGGGGTGGGCCAGCGCCTGTTCCGGCGTCACATCCGCCATCTCCGCTCGGGTGCGGCCGCGGAAGGGGCCGCCGCTCGCCGTCAGCACGAGACGGTCCACCTCCGCGCCGCTGCCGCCGCGCAGGCACTGGGCCAGCGCCGAGTGCTCCGAGTCGACCGCCACGATCTGACCCTCCGCCGCCGCGCCGGTGACCAAGGCGCCGCCGATGACGAGGGACTCCTTGTTCGCCAAGGCCAGCGTGGTGCCGGCGGCCAGCGCGGCCAGGGTGGGGGCCAGCCCGGCCGAGCCGGTGATGCCGTTCAGGACGACGTCGCAGGGCAGCGCCGCCAGCTCGGCGGCGGCCTGGGGGCCGGCCAGGATCTTGGGCAGTCTCGCGTCCCCCGTGGCCCAGCCACGCTTGCTGGCCTCGGCGTAGAAGGCGAGCTGGAGGTCCTGAACCGCCGTCGCCTGGTGGAGCGCCACCACCTCCGCCCCGGTCTCCAACGCCTGCCGAGCCAGCAGCTGCACCTGTCCGCCGCCGGCGGCCAGCCCGAGGACCCGGAACTGATGGGGGCGGTCCGCGATGACCTCCAGGGCCTGCGTGCCGATCGAACCGGTGCTGCCCAGGATCACCACGTCGCGCACCCGCCCAGTCTGCCCTGTCGGTGGCCACCCCTACAGTGCCGCCATGCGCAACGCCACGCTCTCCCGCTGCAACCCCGCCGACCAGGACGTCTCCAGTGCCGGTGTCGGCGCCTTTCTGGACGTCTTGGAGGCCGCACCCGACATCGAGCTGCACAGCCTGATGCTGGTCCGCCGCGGTCACGTCGTGGCCGAGGGCTGGTGGTGGCCGTACACACCGGAGCGGGTGCACCTGCTCTACTCCCTGAGCAAGAGCTTCACCGCCACCGCGGCCGGGCTCGCCGCCGCCGAGGGGCTGCTCGGGTTCGACGATCCCGTCGTCTCGCACTTCCCGGACCTCGCGGACGGGGCCACGCCTCGGACGAGGTCGATGCGGGTCCGGCACCTCGCGGCCATGGCCACCGGGCACCGTGCCGACACCCTGGAGCGAGCGGTGCGGGCCGACCCGGAGGAGCCGGTCCGCGGCTTCCTGGCTCTCGAGCCGGAGGCGGAGCCGGGTTCGGTCTTCGCCTACAACAACGGCGCCACCTACACCCTGGCCGCGCTCGTGCAGCGGGTGACCGGGCAGTCACTCACCGGCTACCTGCAGCCCCGGCTGTTCGACCCGCTCGGCATCGCCGCCCCGTACTGGCACCAGCACCCGCACGGTCGAGAGGTCGGCTTCAGCGGCCTGCACCTGACGACCGAGGCAGTCGCGCGGTTCGGCCAGCTCTACCTCGACGACGGGGTCTGGCAGGGCGCACGGCTGCTGCCGGAGGGCTGGGTCGCGGAGGCGAGCCGGCTGCACACGCCGAACCCGGAGGAGCCCAATCCGGACTGGCAGCGGGGCTACGGCTACCAGCTCTGGCGCTCGCGGCATGGCTACCGCGGGGACGGCGCCTATGGGCAGTTCTGCCTCGTGCTGCCCGACCACGACGCGGTGCTGGTGACGACGGCACAGACCCAGAACATGCAGGGCGTCCTCGACGCGGCGTGGGCTCACCTGGTGCCGGCTCTCGGAACCGCCAGCCCGGAGCAGGACGAGCCCCTCGCGCGCCGGCTGGCAGACCTGAGGCTGCCGTTGGACGGGCCTGCCCCCGCCCCGCCGGCGGACGAGGCTGAGCCTCCCGAGGACATCCAGCTGAGCGAGGAGGCCCAGATCCGCGCCACGCGGCTGGACGAGCATCCCGAAGGTGGCTGGCGTCTGACCCTCAGCGACGGGCAGCAGGACGTGGTGGTGCACTGCGGCGAGGGGACCTGGGTGCAGAACGACCTGGAGCTGCGGGACGGGCGGCAGCTCGCGATCGCCGCCGCCGGCACCGCGGACGACGGTTCCCTGACCGCGCAGCTGGCCTTCGTGCAGACCCCGCACCGGCTGGAGCTGAGGGTGGCGACGCAGCCTCTCACCTCCTCCGGACGCTGGCTCACGGTCCCGCTGCACGGCCCCAGCCTGGCGGAGCTCGCAGTAGGCGCGGCATGACCCGGCGTGGCCCGTGCCGTGACAGACACGTGCCGTAACAGATCGGTCACCCCCTGGCGGAGCGTGCGCGATCCGTCTCCGGATCCGCCGCCGAGCCTCTACGGTGGCCGCTGAGCATCCCCCGATGAAAGGTCCGAGATGAGCCACCCAGAGCACGAGCCGCAGAACCCCTGGTCGGGTCGGGGGACTCCTCGTCCCGACCAGAACGGCTACGGGTTCGAGCAGCCCGGCCCGGGCTACGACAGCCAGCCTTACCCGAACCCGTACGGTGCCCAGGACTACCCGCAGTACGGCCAGCAGGACGGACAAGCCGGCCAGCCGTACGGGCAGCAGGTGCCGGGGTACGGCGCCCCGGCGTACGGCTACGGCTACGGCCCCATCGCCCCGGGTGCCGGCGGCGAACCGAGTCTCGACGAGCCCTACTACGGCATCAGCTTCGGCGGCGCCATCAAGCGCGGCTTCGCCAAGTACGCCCGGTTCGACGGCCGGGCGAGCCGCAGCGAGTACTGGTGGTGGGTGCTGGCCAGCTCGGTGGTCTTCGGCCTGCTTGCCGGAGTGCTCGGCGGAACGAGCGCCGACGCCGGTTCTCCGTCAGCGGTCACGTCGCTGTTCGCGATCGTGCTGGTGCTGGGACTGCTGGCGATCATCGTCCCCAGCATCGCCGTCACCGTGCGCCGGCTGCACGACGCCGATCTCAGTGGATGGCTGTACCTGCTGACGCTCATCCCCTATGCCGGCAGCCTCGTCCTGCTGGTGCTGACGCTGCTGCCGTCAAAGCCGAGTGGCGCCCGGTTCGACCGGCGCCCACCGCAGGGCGGCTACCTGGGCTGAGGCCTCTCCCTGGCCAGGCTGCAGCGAGGCTCGCACGCCTGACCGGGCGAACCCGGTCACGGCGGGACGGCCGGGCTGCTCACCAGCGGCTGTGCACCTGGGGCCGGATCTCACGGTCGTAGAGGGCCGTCACCGCGGCGAAGAAGTCCTCGGGCAGCCGGGCGAGAGAGCCCGCCTCGGCGTTGCTGCGGGCCTGCTCGATCGAGCGGGCTCCGGGGATGACCGTGCTGACCCCGGACTGCTGCGCGACCCAGGCCAGGGCGGCCTGGGCGGGCGACACCTCGAAAGGCAGGGCGGCGACCAGCTCGCTGAACGCGACGGCGGCACTCACGCCCGTCTCGTAGTCGACCCCGGAGAAGGTCTCGCCGACGTCGAAGGCGGAGCCGTCCCGGTTGTAGTTCCGGTGGTCGTTCTCCGCGAACTGGGTGTCCTTGGTGTACTTCCCGCTGAGCAGCCCGCTCGCCAGCGGAACCCGGGCGATGATCCCCACCCCCGCCTGCTGCGCGGCCGGCAGCACGTACTCCAACGGCTTCAGCCGGAAGGCGTTCAGAATGATCTGGACCGTCGCCGTGCCGCGCCGGGAGATCGCGGTCAACGCCTCGTCGGTGGTCTCGACGCTGACGCCGTAGCTGGCGATGACATCGTCGGCCACCAGCGTGTCGAGCGCGTCGTAGACCTCGTCGGCGGAGTAGACCGCGGTCGGCGGACAGTGCAGCTGCACCAGGTCGAGCTGGTCCATGCCGAGGTTGCGCCGCGACCGGTCTGCCCACGCCCGGAAGTTCTGCAGCGTGTAGTTCTCCGGCACCTGCTCCGCCCGGCGGCCCATCTTGGTGGCCACCGTCAGCTCCAGGTCGGGGTTGTCGGCGACGAACCGGCCGATCAGCTGCTCGCTGCGGCCGTCGCCGTAGACGTCGGCGGTGTCGAAGAAGGTGACCCCAGCCTCCACCGAAGCCTCGAGCAAGGCGAGCCCGTCAGCCTCGGACACCTCCCCCCAGTCACCGCCCAGCTGCCAGGTACCGAGCCCGATGACCGAGACCGGCCGTTCCGTCTTGCCCAAGATTCGCGTCTCCACGGCGGCAGCCTAACGGGGGCTCCCGCGGCAACCGTGCACCGCTCAGAGCTGCAGCGCTACCTCGTCAGGAGTGGCCAGGGTGAGCACGGCCTCCTCGATGTCGTCCGCCTGCTCGAGCTCGCGCTCCAGCCGCCGCAGCCGCACGGCCAGCTGGTGCTCCAGGTCGTTGCCGCTCATGTCGATGGCGGCCACCAGGTACAGCCGCCCCGGCCCGAGGAACTCCAGATGCAGGTAGGTGACACGCTCCACCTCCGGACGCTCGAGCAGCCCCCGCAGGACGGCGTCGCGCATCTCCGGGCGGACGTTCTCCCCCACCAGGAAGCGCCGATTGCGGTCGATCAGCACCACCGCGACCAGCCCGAGCAGCACACCGACGAGGATCGAGCCGATGGCGTCCGGCACGGGCGACCCCGTCACCTGATGCAGGGCCACGCCGGCCGTGGCGATCAGGATGCCGAGCAGTGCGGCCGCGTCCTCGAAGAAGACCGCGCGCAGGGTCGGGTTCGAGGTGTTGAGCACGTGGTCCAGGAAGCCGCGGTCGAGATCGCGGGCCGCCTTCCGGGTCTGCAACGAGGCCTGGGTGAAGGACACCCCCTCCAGGACGAAGGCGATCCCCAGCACCAGGTAGGCGACGCCGTAGCTGGAGGCCTCCTCAGGGTGACGCAGCTCGTTGATGCCGTGCGAGATGGAGACGACGGCCCCGGCGGTGAAAAGGCCGAAGGCGGCGAACATCGACCAGACGTAGGCCTCGCGGCCGTAGCCCATGGGGTGATGGGAGTCACGGCCGCGGCCGGAGCGACGGTCGGCGACCAGCAGGAAGATCTCGTTGCCGGCGTCGGCCCACGAGTGGGCGGCCTCGGCGAGCATCGAGGCGGAGCCGGTCACCATCGCGGCGAAGGACTTCGCCAGGGCGATCAGCAGGTTCGCCCCGAAGGCGATGACCACTGTCTTGAGGCTCTCGCCGCCGGAGTGCGACGAGGATGCCGACTGGCTCTGCTTCCCCGCCACCTCAGTGGCCCCGCTCTCCATGGGCCGAGCCTAACGACAGGCTGGGGGCCCGGATTGACAGGTTCTTGCCAGGCACGTCCCAGCGGCCTCCCAGCCTCGGTGACCACAGTGTCGCTTCCTCAGCCACAGCGCACGCCGGGTCGTCGCGGACGCCGGCGCCGAAAGGAGCACTCATGACTCGTGCGAGCAGAACCGCCGCTGCCCTGGCCGGCGGCGCCGTCGCCCTCGGCGTGGGGCTCGGCATCGCCGGCCTGGCCTCCGCCGCCCCCACCACCTCACCCTCCCCCACGGCCAGTCCGTCGGCGAGCAGCTCCGCGGCTGCCCCGACCGTCGATCCTGCCGGTCGTGGGGAGCGCGGTCACGGACGGCTCGGGGACGGTCTCGCCCCAGAGCTTGCGGACAAGCTCGGCCTCGATGTCGCCAAGGTGCGGACCGCGCTGCAGGAGTACCGGGACGCCCATCGGCCAACCACCCGCCCCGAACCGGGCACCAGGACGCGGCCGGACGACACCGCACTGGCCAAGGCCCTGGCGTCGAAGCTCGGCGTCGACGAGACCAAGGTGTCGACCGCGCTCAGCGAGATCCGCACCGCACGGCAGGCCGAGCGCACGCAGGCCGTCGCCGACCGCCTTGCGGCGGCCGTCAAGGCCGGCACCCTCACCCAGGCCGAGGCCGACGCGGTCAAGAAGGCTGCGGACGCGGGCATCGTGCACGTCGGGCGGTGAACCGGCCCGGACCGGCGGTCAGTGGCTGAGCACGGCCGCGAGCTCGGCGGCCCGCTTGCTGGTCAGCACGTCCTCCAGGGACAACGGCTCGCCGTCCGGTCCGGTCAGCGGTACCCGCCAGTTCGGGTACTCGTCGGTCGTGCCGGGCTGGTTCTGGGCCTGCCGGTCCCCCACCAGGTCGGTGAGGGCAACGCACAGCAGCCGCGACGGGGTCAGGGTGAGGAAGCGGTGCAGGGCCTCGATCATCTCCTCCTCGCCCGCCCCCTCGCTCATCAGCCCGGCCCGGACCAGCTCGTCGGACCAGGCGCGGCGTTCCTCCTCGGCGGCGTCCAGCTCCTCGGCCAATGAGCGGGTGAGCACACCCAGCCGGTCCCGCAGCCGGACATGGTCACCCGCCAGGTAGGCCGCCGTCGGCGGCAGGTCGTGGGTGGTGACCGAGGCCAGGCAGAGCTCCCGCCAGCGCTCAGGCGGCAGGGGCCGGCCGTCGCCCTCCCAGTCGAACTCGAACCACAGGATCGAGGTGCCGAGGATCCCGCGGTCGCTCAGGTAGTCCCGGACCCAGGGCTCCACCGTGCCGAGGTCCTCCCCAACGACCAGGGCCTCGGCGCGGTGCGCCTCCAGGGCCAGGATCCCGATCAGCGCCTCGTGGTCGTAGCGGACGTAGGTGCCTCCGGTCGGGCCGAGGCCCGCCGGGATCCACCAGAGCCGGAACAGGCCGATCACGTGATCGACCCGGATCCCGCCGGCATGCCGCAGGATCGTCGAGACCAGCGCCCGGAAAGGCGCGTAGGCGGTCTCGGCCAGCCGGTCCGGCCGCCACGGCGGCTGGCTCCAGTCCTGCCCGTTCTGGTTGTAGGGGTCCGGCGGGGCGCCGACGGTGATGCCGGAGGCGTAGTCGTCCTGCAGGCTCCAGGCGTCCGCGCCCGCGGGGTGCACCCCGACGGCGAGGTCGTGCATGATGCCGAGCGCCATCCCGGCCCGCAGCCCGGCCTGCTGCGCGGCGGCGAGCTGCTCGTCGAGCAGCCACTGCAGCCAGCACTGGAACTCGATCTCGCGGGCGTGCTCGACGGCGAAGTCCTGGACGGCGGGCAGGCTGGGATGCCGGTACTCCTCCGCCCAGCCGTCGGCCTGCGCTCCCTGCTGCTCCGACAGCACCGCCCAGGTCGCGAAGTCCTGCAGACCCCGGCCCTCGCGGCGCCGGTAGGCCCGGAACGCGAGCTCGCGGCCCAGGGTGCGGGGAACGTCGAACACGACCCGCAGCGCCTCCCTCTTGGCCGCCCAGGAGCGGTTGCGGTCGATCGGGACCGCCTCCTCCCCCGCCGCCTCCTGCGCGGGCAGGGCAGCCGCGTGCAGCGCGTCGATGCGTCGGCGCTGCTCCTCGGTGGCCGTCGCGTACTCCGGGATCCGCTCCAGCCGCAGGTAGATCGGGTTGGTGAAGCGGCGGGTGGTCGGCAGGTAGGGCGAGGGCTCCAGCGGCGGCACCGGCTCCGCCGCGTGCAGCGGGTTGACCAGGACATAGTCGGCCCCATGCTCGGCCGCCGCCCAGACTGCCAGGTCCTCCAGGTCCGCCAGGTCACCGACGCCCCAGGACTGCGCGGACCGGACGCTGTAGAGCTGGGCGGCGAGGCCCCAGCCCTGGTCGGTCAGCCGCGGAGGCAGCGCCAGCCGGCGCGGGGTGACGATGAGCGCCATCTCCGCCTGCTCAGCGCCGGCCCGAGCGCAGAGCCGGTGGTAGCCCAGCGGGAGATCCGACGGCAGCGTGAGCGTCATCTCCGCCACGGTCCGCCCGTCGATCTCCCGGGTCGGGCCGGCGTGCCGCGGCAGCCGGAGGTCGCGTCGCCCGCCGGCCTCCAGCTCGACCCACAGCTCGACGACCTGGTTGGCCGGGGCGTGCACGGGCACCCGCACCGACTCGCCCTCCCGGAGCGCCTGGCACGCGGGCAGCAGCCGGCGCCAGGGCCGCTCCTCCTGCTCGGCGAGCGCCGCCGCGGCCGCGGCCGGGGTCGAGGCATCGACGCCGAGCGCGGCCAGCACGGCCACCAGCGTCGCGGGCGCCACGGTCACGTGCCGGCCCTGCCAGTCCCCGTACTCGGTGGCGATGGCGAAGGCGTCGGCGAGCTCGCGCAGCGCCGGGTCGAGTTCAGGCATGCACCCATCTTCCCGGCCGGGTGTGGGGCGGCGGACAGGGGGCGTCTCCCACCGGGCCGGGCGGCGGTCGGTCTGGGGCCGACCGGGCCGGGGCGGCTTCGCACGGCGGCTGCCAAGATGGCCCCAGCACGGCGACGCAGGGAGGGACGATGGCCGCGACGGTGGACCGGGCCCGGCTGGGCGCCTGGTTGCTGAAGTGCAACCCGACGGCGTGGGACCTCCGGGGGTTCCGGGCGAGCGGCGAGGACCGGGTGACCTCCTGGTCCGTCCAGCCCGGCTACCGCAGCGCGCTGATGGCCCCGGGCGACCGGGTGCTGTTCTGGGTCTCCGGCGACGGCCGGTCAGGGTTCGCCCGCGGCGTCTGGGGCCTCGGCCAGGTGGTCGCGGAGGCCGAGGCGTGGTCGGAGTCCGGCCGGGGGTTCTGGCGGGCCGCCGACGGCCACCACGGCATCCGGGCGCGGGTGGAGGTCGACATCGCGCTGCTGGACGAGCCGGTCACCGACACCGAGCTGCGGACGGCAGGCGTGGACGACCTCGAGGTGCAGCGGCAGCCCTTCGCCGCCAACCCGTCCTGGGTCTCCAGGGATCAGCTGGCCGCCCTGCACTCCCTGCTGCCGCCCTGGCCCGCGCCAGTCGCCGCTCAGCGGGGAACCGGCCGATGAGGGTCGTGGTGCTGTCCGACACCCACAGCCCCCGCCGCTGGAAGGGCTGCCCGCCGGCGGTGGCCGCTCACCTGGCGAGCGCCGACGTGATCCTGCACGCGGGGGACGTCTGCACGCCCGACGTCTTGGACTTCCTGGCTGGGTTCGCGCCCGTCCACGCCGTGATGGGCAACAACGACGTCCCCGAGGTCGCCGCGTGGGGGGCGCCGGAGACCCTGCAGGTCGTGCTGGCCGGCGTCGAGGTCGCGATGATCCACGACAGCGGTCAGCGCCAGGGCCGCACCGCCCGGATGCGGCGGCGGTTCCCCAGCGCCGACCTCGTCGTCTTCGGCCACTCCCACATCCCGATGGACGTGACCGGGGACGGGGTGCGTGTCTTCAACCCCGGCTCCCCGACCGACCGTCGACGGCAGCCCTACGGGACGGTCGGGCTGCTCGAGCTGGCGGACGGCGAGGTGCTCGACGCCCAGATCGTGCCGCTCCCCCGCTGAGCTCAGACGCCGGCGTCGACCTCGTGGGCCGCGAGCTGGCCGCAGGCCCCGTCGATCTCCCGGCCCCGGGTGTCCCGGACCGTGACCGGCACGCCGCGGGCCGTGAGCCGGCGGACGAACTCGTCCTCGTCCCGTCGCCGGGACGCCGTCCACTTCGACCCCGGCGTCGGGTTGAGCGGGATCAGGTTCACGTGCACCCAACCCCAGTTGCCCCGGCGACGCAGCACCTTGGCCAGCAGGTCGGCGCGGAACGCCTGGTCGTTGATGTCGCGGATCAGGATGTACTCGATCGAGACCCGGCGCCTGGTCACCTTGGCGTACTCCCAGGCAGCGTCGACGACCTCCTCGACGTTCCAGCGCGTGTTGATCGGCACCAGCTCGTCGCGCAGCTCGTCGTCGGGGGCGTGCAGCGAGAGCGCCAGCGTGACGGGGATGCCCTCCTGCGCCAGCTGCTGCATCCGGGGCACCAGGCCCACCGTGGAGACCGTGATGCCGCGGGCACTCATCCCGAGCCCGTCCGGCGTCGGCGCGGTGAGCTGGCGGACGGCTCCGACGACGGCCTTGTAGTTCGCCAGCGGCTCACCCATGCCCATGAACACGACGTTGCTGACCCGGTTCCGTCCGGTCTCGTCGGCATCCGCCGGCGGCCCGCCGGCGATCTCGCCGCGGGACAGCCGCCGTGCCCCGTCGACCACCTGCTCCACGATCTCGGCCGTGCTCATGTTGCGCTGCAACCCGCCCTGGCCGGTGGCGCAGAAGGGGCAGGCCATGCCGCAGCCGGCCTGGCTCGAGACGCACATGGTGACCCGGTCGGGGTAGCGCATCAGCACGCTCTCGACCAGCGCGCCGTCGTGCAGTCGCCACAGCGTCTTCACGGTGGTCCCGGCGTCGGCCAGCGAGGACCGGACGGGCGTCAGCAGCGTCGGCATGAACTTCTCGGCGAGCATGTCGCGGACCGAGGCCGGCAGGTCGGTCCACTCCGCGGGGTCGTGCCGAAGTCCCTCGAAGTAGTGCGACGAGAGCTGCCGGGCGCGGTAGGCCCGCTGTCCGGTCGCCTCGACGACCTCGCGCCGCTGCGCGGGGGTCAGGTCGGCCCAGTGCTGGGGAGGCTGGCCACGACGCGGAGCCGTCATGACCAGAGGAAGCGCGGTGCTCATCCGCCGGGAACCAGGAGATACATGATCAACCAGGCTACCGGGGCCGCAACCAGGAGCGAGTCCAAGCGATCCATCACCCCGCCGTGCCCGGGCAGGAACGAGCTCATGTCCTTGATCCCCAGGTCGCGCTTGACCAGGGACTCGATCAGGTCGCCGCAGGTCGCGACGACGACCAGGGTGACCCCGAGGACCAGACCCACCCAGAACGGGGCGTCCAGACCGAGCACGGACATCGCCACCGCCGCCACCGTGCCGAAGACCACGGACCCGGCGAAGCCCTCCCAGGACTTCTTGGGGCTGATCCGGGGCGCCATCGGGTGCCGGCCGAAGAGGACACCGGCGACGTAGCCGCCGGTGTCGTTCATCACCACCACCAGCAGGAAGGTGACGGTCCGCGAGACCCCGTCGGCCGGCGCGAGCAGCAGGGCGGCGAAGGACCCGAGCAGTGGCACGTAGCCGACGATCAACATGCTGGCGGCGACGTCGCGCACGTAGCCGTCGGCGCCGCCCGGCATCCGCCAGACCAGGCAGGCCAGCACGGTCAGGGCGAGCGCGGCCAGCAGGACGCTCGTGGTGGAGAAGACCGCCGGCGACTGACGACCGGCGAGGTAGGACCCGATCGCGATCGCGACGCTGCCGACCACGATCGGCGCCACGGCGGCGACCATCCCGGTCCTGCGCAGCGCGGTGTGCAGCTCGACCGAGGCCAGGGCGAGCGCCAGGGCGATCAGCAGGACGAAACCGAACCGCCAGAACAGCAGCGTCAGCAGCACATAGGCGCCGAGACCGACCCCGACGGCGATGGCGGCCGGCAGGTTGCGGCCGGCCCGACCGTGCGGCGGCACAGCCGCCGACGCGCCCTGCGAGCCGTCGCCGGGGCCACTCGTCGGCGGCGGCGTGCCGGTAGCCCCGGTCACCGGCACACCGGACCCTTCACCGCGTTGGCCTGCCACCCGCTCAGACGGCGAGCAGCTCGGCTTCCTTGTGCTTGAGGACGTCGTCGATGGCGTCGGTGTGCTTCTTGGTGGCGGCGTCGAGCTGCTTCTCCGCTCGGGAGACCTCGTCCTCGCCGACCTCCTTGTCCTTCACCATCTTGTCCAGAGCGTCCTTGGCCGTGCGGCGGGCGCCGCGAACCGAGACCCGGGCGTCCTCGGCCTTGTTCTTGGCCAGCTTGATGTACTCCTTGCGCCGCTGCTCGGTGAGCTGGGGCAGGGTCACCCGGATCGTCTTGCCGTCGTTGGAGGGGTTGACGCCGAGGTCGGAGTCGCGGATCGACTTCTCGATCGCATTCAGCGACGACTGGTCGTAGGGGGTGATCAGGACCACCCGCGCGTCGGGTACCTGGAAGGTCGCGAGCTGCTGCAGGGGCGTCTGCGCGCCGTAGTAGTCGGCCGTCAGCTTGGCGAACATCGCCGGGTGGGCGCGGCCGGTGCGGATCGCCGAGAACTCCTCCTTGGCGTACTCCACCGCACTGGCCATCTTGGTCTCGGCGTCGCGGATGATGTCGGCGATCACGGTCACAGCTCCTTCAGGTGCGGCTCGCCCGGAGGGCGGCGGACAGGTTGCGGGCCAGGCCCTAGGCGTGGACTGCCGTTCCGATCTTCTCACCGGCGCAGACATGCACAATCGTGCCGTCGGTGTCGAGGTTGAAGAAGACCATCGGCAGCTGGTAGTCCCGGGCCATGCTGACCGCCGTGCCGTCGGCGACCTTCAGGTCCCGGGCGAGGTACTCGTCGTAGGTGAGGTCGTCGAACTTGACGGCCTTCGGATCCCGGTGCGGGTCGGCGGAGTACACCCCGTCCACCCCCTGCTTGCCCATCAGCAGCACCTCCGCGCCGATCTCCAGGGCGCGCTGAGCGGCCACCGTGTCGGTGGAGAAGTAGGGCATCCCGGAGCCGGCCCCGAAGATCACCACCCGTCCCTTCTCCAGGTGCCGCTCGGCGCGGCGAGGAACATAGGGCTCCGCCACCTGACCCATGGCGATGGCGGTCTGGACGCGCGTCTGGACGCCTTCCTTCTCCAGGAAGTCCTGCAGCGCGAGACAGTTCATCACCGTGCCCAGCATGCCCATGTAGTCGGCGCGGTCCCGGTCCATCCCCCGCTGCTGCAGCTCGGCGCCGCGGAAGAAGTTGCCGCCGCCGACCACGACGGCGACCTGCACACCGGTCTTGACGACCGCAGCGATCTGCCGGGCCAGCATCGACACGACGTCCGGATCCACCCCGACGCCGCCGCCACCGAAGACCTCTCCGGACAGCTTGAGCATCACCCGCTTGTAGGGGCCGGCGTCGGGGCGGTCCTGCGGTTGCGTCGGAAGGTCAGGGGACGTCTTGAGATCAGGCACAAGCAGATCCTGTCAGGGTCGGGCAGCAGACGGCGCCACGACCGGAGCTGGTCGTGGCGCCGGTGCGCTGCTGCGCGGCGGGTGCCGGTCGCGGGGACCGCTCAGGCGCCGGCGGCCTCGAAGCGTGCGAACCGCTTCACCGTGACTCCGGCGGCGTCGAGCTGCTTGCCGACCGTGGTCTTGTTGTCGGTGACCGAGGGCTGGTCGAGGAGGACGACGTCCTTGAAGAACGCGTTCACCCGACCCTCGACGATCTTGGGCAGGGCCTGGGCCGGCTTGCCCTCCTCCTTGGCCGTGGCTTCGGCGATCCGGCGTTCGTTCTCCACCAGGTCGGCAGGGACCTCGTCGCGGGTGAGGTACTGCGGGCGCATCGCGGCGATCTGCATCGCCGCGGTCCGGGCCGCCGCCTCGTCTGAGCCTTCGTACTCGACGAGCACGCCCACCTGGGGCGGCAGGTCTGCGGCCCGACGGTGCAGGTACACCACCGTCTTGCCGTCGAAGTAGGTCGCGTTCGAGACCTCGAGCTTCTCCCCGATCTTCACGGCGAGCTCCTCGACGGCTTCACCGACGGTCTGCCCGGACGGCAGTGCCGCCTGGTTGACCGCCTCGACGCTGTCGGCGCGGGTGGCGGCGGCCGCCTGCACGGCAGCCGAGGCGAGGGTCTGGAACTCGTCGTTCTTGGCGACGAAGTCCGTCTCGGCACCGAGCTGGAGCAGCGCGCCGTCGGCGAACGCCACCAGCCCGTTCGTCGCGGAACGCTCGGCCCCGCGCTTGGCGGCCTTGGCCTGGCCGTTCACCCTCAGGTACTCGACGGCCTTCTCGTAGTCGCCGTCGGACTCGGTCAGCGCCTTCTTGCAGTCCATCATCCCCGCGCCGGTGGCGTCGCGGAGCTTCTTCACATCAGCGGCAGTAACAGCCATGGAACTTCGTTTCCTGTCTTTCGTGCGTGGTGCTGGACGCAGCCTCAGTTGGCGACCGGCTGGTCGGACTGCTGCTCGACGTCAAGCTGGGCGTCCGCGGCGGCCTCGGCCTCGACCGCGGCCTCGTCGGGCTCCTCGGAGGCGGGCACCCGGGCGGCGGCGTCAGGGGCCGGGGTGTCCCCGGCCTGGACCGGCGCGGGCTCCTGCGAGGCACCGAGGAGCTCCAGCTCCCAGTCGGGCAGCGGCTCGGCCGGGTTCGAGGCGGCGGACTCGCCACCGCCCTGGGCGCCGGACCGCGCGACCAGGCCCTCGGCCACAGCGTCGGCGAGCACCCGGGTGAGCAGCGAGACGGAGCGGATCGCGTCGTCGTTGCCCGGGATGGCGAAGTCGACCTCGTCGGGGTCGCAGTTGGTGTCGAGGATGCCGATCACCGGGATCCGGAGCTTGCGGGCCTCGTCGACGGCGAGGTGCTCCTTCTTGGTGTCGACGATCCAGACCGCGCTCGGGATCCGGGCCATGTCCCGGATGCCGCCGAGGGTGCGCTCCAGCTTCTCCTTCTCGCGGCGCAGGACGAGCAGCTCCTTCTTCGTCATCCCGCTGGCGGCGACGTCCTCGAAGTCGATGACCTCGAGCTCCTTGAGGCGCTGGAGGCGCTTGTGCACGGTCTGGAAGTTGGTGAGCATGCCGCCCAGCCAGCGCTGGTTGACGTAGGGCATCCCGACGCGGGTGGCCTGCTCGGCCACGGGCTCCTGGGCCTGCTTCTTGGTGCCGACGAA
>JBJMIS010000054.1:0-4879 GCA_045806705.1 Friedmanniella sp. | reverse complement strand
CAGACCGGCACGGTGACCCGCGTCGGGGGCGTCGGCGTCATGCGGCAGTTCGTCGGCTCCGTGCGGGACGGCACGACCGTCCAGGACTTCCTCGTCCAGCTCTCCTCGCCCCAGTTGCGCCGGGCGTGGGACGAGCTCGCGGCCAGTGAGCTCGTCCTCATGGAGCGCGACGAGGAGAAGGCGCAACTGGCGTACGCGACCGCGCTGTCGCACTGGGGCGACGCCGGCGGCTACGACGCCGAAGTCCTCTGGGACACCGTCACGGTCGCCGCGCTCGGCGTGCCCTACGACCGGTGCAAGTACCGCGAGCTGACGACGCTCTCCGGTGGGGAGCAGAAGCGGCTCGCCCTCGAGTTCCTGCTCCGCGGCCGCGACGAGGTGCTGCTGCTCGACGAGCCGGACAACTACCTCGACGTGCCGGGCAAGCGCTGGCTGGAGGGCCAGCTGGCGGCGACCCAGAAGTCGGTGCTGCTGGTCAGCCACGACCGGGAGCTGCTGGCGCAGGCGGCGACCACGGTGGCCGTGCTCGAGCTGGGTGCCGCAGGCAACAGCGTCTGGGTGCACGGCGCGGGCTTCGCCACCCTGGCCACCGCCCGCGCCGCCCGCTTCGCCCGCTTCGACGAGCTGCGCCGGCGGTGGGACGAGGAGCACCAGAAGATTCTCGACCTGGTCCAGATGTACAAGGTCAAGGCCAAGTACAACGACGGGCTCGCGTCACGCTACAAGGCGGCGCAGACCCGGCTGGCGAAGTTCGAGCAGGCCGGACCGCCCGAGGCGGTGCCCCTGGAGCAGAAGCTCTCGATGCGGTTGGGCGGCGGACGGACCGGCAAGCGGGCCGTCGTCGTCGACCAGCTGGAGCTCACCGGGCTGATGCGTCCGTTCGACGTCGAGGTCTGGTTCGGCGACCGGGTGGCGGTGCTCGGCTCCAACGGTTCGGGCAAGTCGCACTTCCTCCGGCTGCTCGCCCGCGGTGGCTCCAACCCCGACCTCGAGCACGAACCCGTCGGCGGCCTCGACATCGGCCCGGTCGCCCACACCGGCAGTGCCCGCCTGGGCGCCCGCGTCCGGCCCGGCTGGTTCGCCCAGACCCACCACCACCCCGAGCTGCTGGGCAGGACCCTGCTCGAGATCCTGCACCGGGGCGACACCGCACCCAACGGGATGGGCCGCCGGGGGATGGGGCGGGAGGAGGCCTCCCGCAAGCTCGACCGCTACGAGCTGGCCAAGGCGGCCGAGCAGCGCTTCGACTCCCTGTCGGGCGGCCAGCAGGCCCGGTTTCAGATCCTGCTGCTCGAGCTGTCCGGCGCCACGCTGCTGCTGCTCGACGAGCCCACCGACAACCTCGACCTGGAGTCGGCCGAGGCGTTGGAGCAGGGGATGGCGGCGTTCGAGGGGACCGTGGTGGCGGTCACCCACGACCGCTGGTTCGCCCGCGGCTTCGACCGCTTCCTGGTCTTCGGCAGCGACGGCGGGGTGTACGAGACGACCGAGCCGGTCTGGGACGAGGCGCGGGTCGAGCGGGTGCGCTGACGGCCCGGCCGTCGTCGACGCTCAGGCTCTGGCGGGCATGGACGGCCAAACCGCCTGCAGCACCCGATCGCTGGCGTAGCCGTCGTCGAGGTTGCAGAAGCGGTCCTGGAACGCCGCATAGCGCTCGGCCCACTCGCGCCGCAGCCCCGGCAGGTCGGCCAGCACGTCGGCCAGCTCCGTGGCGTCGGTGACCACGGGCCCGGGCATCTCGGTGGTCAGGTCGAGGGTGAAGCCACGCAGCCGGTCGCGGTAGTGCTCCAGGTCGTAGGCGAAGAGCACGATCGGCTTCCCGGTCACGGCGAAGTCGAAGATGGAGGACGAGTAGTCGGTCACCAGCACGTCGGCGGCCAGGTGCAGCTCGGCGATGTCGGGCTCGGCGGAGACGTCGCGCACCCGGACGCTGTCCGGCACCCGGTTCTGGTGGCCCAGGTAGTAGTGCTTGCGCAGCAGCAGCAGGTGGTCTGGTCCCAGCCGGTCGGCGAGCGCCTCCAGGTCCACGGCCAGCGGGACGTCGACGTCCGCCACCTCGTCGTCGCGGTAGGTCGGCGCGTACAGGATGACGGTGGTGGCGTCGCTGACGCCGAGCCGGCGGCGGACCTGCGCGCGCCGCTGACCGGCTCGGCGGCCGGCCAGCACGTCGTTGCGGGGGTAGCCCGTCTCCAGCACGTTGCCGGTGTAGCCGAACGCCGAGCGCAGCAGCGGGGTGGCGGCGGCGCTGGGGGAGAGGAGGTGGTCCCACCGCTCGATCTCGGCGTCCAGGGCGTCCATCAGCATCGGCTCTGGGTGGGTGAGGGCGGCGCGGTGGATCCGCTTCAGCGGCGTCCCGTGCCAGGTCTGCAGGTAGGTGACGCCGGGCCGCTTCTCCCACGGGTCGAGGTCGGTGTGGCAGTTGGCCACGACCACGTCGGCCGCCTCCAGCGCGGCGCTGGCGTGCCGGCTCAGGATCGGCACGGTGGCCACGTCGGCCGGGAAGGTGGCGGCGTGCTGGCGCGCCGCGAGCCACACGTGCTCGGCGTCAGGCCGCTGCCGCCGCAGCGCCTCGAAGATCGCCCGCGGGTTGTCGGCGTAGCGGCCGTTGAAGCTGTTGTAGACGACCTTCACCGGCGCCTCCTTCCAGGAGAGGTGGGGGAGCGTCGAGGCGCGGTGCTGCGTCACGAAGCCCCGGCGCACGACACGGACGTCGTCGTGGACCGGGGCTCCGGGATGCAGCGCCTCGAGCGCCCGTCGAGGTCAGCGCTCGGAGATGGGCACGAACTCGCGGGTACGGTGACCGGTGTAGATCTGCTTCGGCCGGGCGATCTTCTGCTCCTTGTCCTGCACCAGCTCCGACCACTGCGCCAGCCAGCCGGGCGTGCGGCCGATGGCGAAGAGGACGGTGAACATCTCCGGCGGGAACTGCAGGGCCTCGTAGATGAGGCCCGAGTAGAAGTCGACGTTGGGGTAGAGCTTGCGCTTGACGAAGTACTCGTCGGCCAGCGCGATCTGCTCCAGCTCCTGGGCGATCTTGAGCAGCGGGTTCACCCCGGTGACCTCGAAGACGTCGTCGCAGGCCTTCTTGATGATGGTGGCGCGCGGGTCGAAGTTCTTGTAGACCCGGTGGCCGAAGCCCATGAGCTTCTCCTTGCCCTCCTTCACTCCGGCGATGAAGGCCGGGATGTTGTCCACCGAGCCGATCCGGCGGAGCATCGCCAGCACGGCCTCGTTCGCACCGCCGTGCAGCGGGCCGAAGAGGGCGCCGATACCGGCCCCGACCGCGGAGTAGGGGTCGACCTCCGAGGAGCCGACCGAGCGGACGGCGTTCGTGGAGCAGTTCTGCTCGTGGTCCGCGTGCAGGATCAGCAGGACGTCCAGAGCCTTCACCAGCCGCGGGTCGGCCTGGTAGCTGGGCTCGCTCATCTTGAACAGCATGGCCAGGAAGTTCTCCGTGTAGGAGAGCCGGTTGTCCGGGTAGACGTACGGCTTGCCCAGCTGGTGGCGGTAGGCGAAGGCCCCCAGGGTCGGCATCTTGGCGATCAGCCGCGCGATCTGCAGCTTCCGGTTGTCGGGGTCCTTGATGTTGCGGGCGTCGGGGTAGAAGGTCGACAGCGCGCTCACCGAGGCCATCAGCATGCCCATCGGGTGCGCGTCGTAGCGGAACCCCTGGATGAGCTGTTTGACGTTCTCGTGCAGGAAGGTGTGGTAGGTGATGTCGTGCGTCCACTGCTCCAGCTGGGCGGTGGTCGGCAGCTCGCCGTTGAGGAGCAGATAGGCGACCTCCAGGAACGTCGAGTGCTCGGCGAGCTGCTCGATGGGGTAGCCCCGGTACTCCAGGATCCCCGCGTCCCCGTCGATGAAGGTGACAGCGCTGCGGCAGGACGCGGTGTTGACGAACCCTGGGTCGTAGGTGGCGAGCCCCGGCTGACCGTCGACGGCGATCTGCTTGAGGTCAGCGGCCCGGATGGTGCCATCCGTGATCGCCAGCTCGTACTCGCGGCCTGTCCGGTTGTCGCGAACGGTGAGCGAATCAGTCATGGGCACACCGTAACCGTGGCCTCCGACCCCAGCCACCGGAGGGACTATGATCCTGAACACCTGCTGAGGGCTCTGCCGCCGTCGTCCCCGGTCCTGTTTTGACCGGCGCTTGGGTCCGGCGGTAGTCTGAGCGGCTGTTGCCTGCTGCACGTGTTGCTCGACCGTGCGCCTTCGCAGCACCCGCAAGCACAGATTCACCTCGAACAAACGGAAGCTGGTCACGACCGTGTCTACGTACAGCCCCAAGCCGGGCGAGATCACCAGGGCCTGGCACGTCATCGATGCCGAGGATGTCGTCCTGGGGCGTCTCGCCGTGACGGTCGCGACCCTGCTGCGCGGCAAGCACAAGGCGACCTTCGCACCGCACGTGGACGGCGGCGACTTCGTCGTCGTGGTCAACGCCTCGAAGATCGCGCTGGGCGGGTCGAAGAAGACCGACAAGCTGTACCACCGGCACTCCGGCCGGCCGGGTGGGCTGACGTCCATCGCCGCCGGTGACCTGCTGGCCAAGGACCCGCGTCAGGTTGTGGAGCGGGCCGTCTGGGGGATGCTCCCCAAGAACCGGCTCAGCCGCCAGCTGATCAAGAAGCTGAAGGTCTACTCGGGTCCGGAGCACCCGCACGTGGCCCAGCAGCCCCAGCAGTACCAGATCACCCAGATCGCCCAGTAGTAGCGAACAGAAGAGCCAAGGGATTACGAGTGTCTGACACCGCCACCGAGACCACCCCCGACGAGGTCGCCCCCTTCGTCGAGGAGGACCGCGAGATCGCCTACCGTTCCGAGGCTGCCCCGCAGACCTCCTTCGGTCCGTCTGGCCGTCCAGCCGTCGTCGCCCCGG
>JBJMIS010000053.1:0-102397 GCA_045806705.1 Friedmanniella sp. | reverse complement strand
GGCTGAACTCGATCTGCAGGCGGCGCGGCAGGTCGAGCATGTGCTCGGCCTTGATGACGTACGCGACACCGCCCTTGCCCGACTGGCTGTTGACCCGGATGACTGCCTCGTAGCTGCGGCCGACGTCCTTGGGGTCGATCGGCAGGTACGGAACCGCCCAGGCGAACTCGTCGACCGGCACGCCCGCGTCGGACGCGTCGCGTTCCAGCGCCTCGAGGCCCTTCTTGATGGCGTCCTGGTGTGAGCCGGAGAAGGCGGTGTATACAAGGTCGCCGGCGTACGGATGGCGTGGGTGCACCGGCAGCTGCGTGCACCACTCGACCGTGCGGCGGATCTCATCGATGTCGGAGAAGTCGATCATCGGGTCGATGCCCTGGCTGAACAGGTTCATGCCGAGGGTGACCAGGCAGACGTTTCCGGTGCGCTCGCCGTGCCCGAACAGACATCCCTCGACGCGGTCGGCGCCGGCCATCATGGCCAGCTCAGTGGCCGCGACCGCCGTACCCCGGTCGTTGTGCGGGTGCAGCGAGATCGTGGTGTTCTCGCGCCGGGTCAGCTGCCGCGAGAACCACTCGATCTGGTCCGCGTAGACGTTGGGCGTCGACATCTCCACGGTCGCCGGCAGGTTGAGGATGATCTCGCGACCGGGTCCGGGCTGCCAGACGTCGGACACGGCCTCGCACACGTCCACGGCGAACGACAGCTCGGTGCCGGTGAAGATCTCCGGGGAGTACTGGTAGCCGAACTCGACGTCGCCCAGGTACTGCTCGGCGTACTTCATCACGAGCTCGGTGCCGCGGGTGGCCAGCGCGATGCACTCCGGCTTGTCGACGTGGAAGACCACCCGCCGGAACAGCGGGGCGGTCGCGTTGTACAGGTGGATCGTCGCGGTCTTCGACCCGACCAGGGACTCCGCCGTGCGGGCGATGAGGTCCTCCCGCGCCTGGGTCAGCACGGAGATCGTCACATCGTCCGGTACGCGCTCCCCCTCGATCAGCTGCCTGACGAAGTCGAAGTCGGTCTGGCTGGCGGAGGGGAAGCCGACCTCGATCTCCTTGTAGCCCATCCGGACCAGGAGGTCGAACATCTTGTGTTTGCGTGCCGGGGTCATCGGGTCGATCAGCGCCTGGTTGCCGTCCCGCAGGTCCGTGGACAGCCAGCGCGGGGCCGCGGTGATCTGGCGCGCCGGCCAGGTGCGGTCCGGCAGGTCGATCGGCGGGAAGGCGCGATAGCGCCGGAAAGGCATCGGGCTCGGCTGCTGCACGGGCACCGACTGGGCCCGGGTACCGAAAGAGGTGTTGCCCGACGACGCGGGCGGAGTGGAGATGGTCATTCGATCCTCGCTGTGATGGTTCTGGAGCAGGCCAGGCGCGCTCGAACTCCGCAGCGAGGGTGCCAGCCCTTAGCGGGCCTCGCTGCGGCAGCGAAGGAGGAGCGCGAAGAGTCGCGCGGTGCCAGCCATGTGGTCACCCTAACGCTCCCCTGGATCGACGACCAAGCCGGTTCGGAAAACCTGTGGCCCCATCGGGCGGCTCAGGGGAACCTGGGGAAATGCCTTTCGTACGCGTTTCGCCCGACGACGACCGAGCCCTCGCCGCGGCCCTGGACATCCTCGAGACCTCGCGGCAGGTCGACGACCCGACGACACCGCCCACGGTGACCGAGCTCTACCGGGCCTGGCTGCGCTTCGGCTGGGACCTCCGGCCGGAGGAGCAGTATCTCTACCTGCCGGCGCCGGGGGCGGAACCCGTGGGTGTGCTGGGGCTGGACCTGCCCGTCCGGGACAACCAGCACCTGGTCTGGGCCAGCATCACCGTCCGGCCGGATCGGCGCCGGGAGGGTCACGGCAGCGCCATGATGGCCGAGGTCCTGCGGCGTACGGAGCAGGCGGGTCGGACCACCGTCTGGGTGGGCGGCGCCTCGGACGATCCGGCCGTCCCCCGCTTCCTGGAGCGCTTCGGCTTCCGCTACGCCAGCCACGACGCGCGGCGCAAGCAGCAGCTGGCCGACGTCGACCGGGAGGAGATCGCCCGGCTGCGCCGTCAGGCCGAGCCGCTCGCGGCCGACTATGAGCTGGTGCGGCTCACCGAGCCGATGTCGGACGAGCTGATGACCGACCTCGCCGAGGTGGCGGAGTCGATCAACGACGCACCGATGGGCGACCTGACGTTCGAGCGCGAGGTCTTCGACCTGACCCTGATGCGTGACGTCGAGGCAGCGCGGGTGGGCCGGGGCGAACGGTTGTACCGGGTGGTGGCGCGGCACAAGGGCACCGGCCGACTGGCCGGGCACACCGTGGTGGGCACGCACCCGCTGCGCCCCAGCCGGGGCGCGCAGGGCGACACGGCGGTGTCCCGGGAGCACCGGGGCCACCGGCTGGGGTTGCTGCTCAAGATCGAGATGATGGCGTGGCTGGCCGAGGCTGAACCGCAGCTGGAGCACATCGAGACCTGGAACCAGGCGGACAACGGCTACATGATCTCGGTGAACGAGTCGCTCGGCTACCGGCTCGACCGCGTGTTCAACATGTACGAGCTCGTGCTGGGCAGCCCGAGCGAGAAGCCGGAGCGGGCAGCCGCTCTCGCCGAGGTGTGAGCGCCGGACCGGCTGGGGTCAGAACCCCAGCCGGTTCAGGTGCTTGGCGTCGCGCTGCCACTCGCGCAGCACCTTGACCCGCAGGTCGAGGTAGACGGGGGTGCCGAGCAGGGCCTCGATCTGCTGCCGGGCCGCAGCCCCGATGTCGCGGAGCCGGGAGCCCTTGTGCCCGATGATGATGCCCTTCTGGGAGTCCCGCTCGACGATCATCGAGGCGAAGACGTCGAGCAGCGGCTTGTCCGCCGGCCGGTCCTCGCGCAGGTTCATCTCCTCCACCACCACGGTGATCGAGTGCGGCAGCTCGTCGCGGACCCCTTCGAGGGCCACCTCGCGGATCAGCTCCGCGACCAGCGTCTCCTCGGGCTCGTCGGTGATGTCGCCGTCGGGGTAGAGCGGCGGCCCTTCGGGCAGCAGCGAGACCAGAGCGTCGGCCAGCACGTCCAGCTGGTCCTCGGCGACGGCGGAGACCGGGACGATGTGCTCCCAGCGGATGCCCAGCCGCTCCTCGAGCGCGGCGATGCTCATCAGGTGCTCCGCCATCCGCTGCCCGGAGACCAGGTCGGACTTGGTCGCCACGGCGACCAGCTTCGGCTTGCGGGGCAGAGCGGCGATCTCACCCACCAGGTAGGTGTCGCCGGGCCCGATCCGCTGGCTGGCCGGCAGGCAGACCCCGATCACGTCGACCTCGGTCCAGGTGCCACGAACGAGGTCGTTCAGCCGCTCGCCCAGCAGGGTCCGCGGCTTGTGCAGACCGGGAGTGTCGATCAGCACGAGCTGGGCGTCCTCGCGGTGCACGATGCCGCGGATGGCGTGCCGGGTCGTCTGCGGCTTGGACGATGCGATGGCGATCTTGCTGCCGACGAGGGCGTTGGTCAGGGTGGACTTGCCGGCGTTCGGCCGGCCGACGAAGCAGGCGAAGCCGGAGCGGAAGCCCTCGGGCACGTCCGTCCGCATCAGCTGCGAGGCCGCGGGGTCACGCGGTGGCACTGACGTCGACCTTCCCCTGCACGCGGCCGGTCGGGTCGACGTGCCACAGCACCACGCCCGTCCCGGGCAGGTCACGCAGCACGGCGAGGTCGAGGTCGTCGGGCTGGCCGGTCCCTGCCAGCGCGACCGCCTCCAGCCCCTCGGCACCGGACGACACCGCCATCGCGACCGCGACGGCGACCGCCGAGAGGGTCAGGTGCGGCAGCTGGACGCTGGCTGCGGCGTAGGTGCGGCCGTCGGTATCCCGGAGGCACGCTCCTTCTGCAGCGCCGGTCCGCGCGAGTGCAGACCGGGCGAGGGTGATGATCTTGAGGTCCTCGGGATCGGTCGGGGCCGGGGTGGCCGCGTCGTCCGGAGCTGTCATGACACCCCTGCCGTCTCGTCGACCACCAGCCGGGTGGCCGCGTCGGTCTGGGCGTCCTCCTCGGTCTCGGGCTCCACGCGGCTGGCGACGACCGTGCCGATCCGGTTGCGCCGCCCGGTGGAGCGCTCGGCAACCAGCTGCAGGCCCTCGAACGTGACGACGGACCCGGCGATGGGCACCTGGTTCAGCTGCTTGGCCATCAGGCCGCCGACGGTCTCGACGTCCTCGTCGTCCAGCTCGAGGCCGAACAGCTCGCCCAGCTCGTCCAGCGGCAGCCGCGACGACACGCGGTAGCGGCCGGGGCCGAGCTCGGTGACGTCGGTGTTCTCCTCGTCGTACTCGTCGGTGATCTCACCGACGATCTCCTCGAGGATGTCCTCGATCGTCGCCATCCCGGCGGTGCCGCCGAACTCGTCGACGACGATCACCAGGTGCACCCGCTTGGCCTGCATCTCCTGCAGCAACTCGTCGACCGGCTTGGAGTCGGGGCACCAGACCGGCGGCCGCATCATCGGCCCGACGCGCTCGCTGGACTGGGTGCCCGGGGAGTCGTAGACCCGCTTGATGACGTCCTTGAGGTAGAGCACGCCCACCACGTCGTCCAGCCCGTCGCGGATCACCGGGATCCGGCTGAAACCCGAGCGCAGCGACAGCGAGACCGCCTGGCGCAGAGTCTTGTGCTCCTCGATGAACACCATGTCGGTCCGGGGCACCATCACCTCGCGGACGATGGTGTTGCCCAGGTCGAACACCGAGTGGATCATCCGGCGCTCGCCGGACTCGATCACCGCGCTCGCCTCGGCGTAGTCGACCATCTCGCGGAGCTCGGCCTCGGTCGCGAAGGGGCCGTCGGTGAAGCCCTTGCCGGGTGTCAGCGCGTTGCCGATCATGATCAGCAGCCGCGGGAAGGGCCCGAGGACACGGGTGAAGAGGACCAGTGGTCCGGCAGCCGCGCAGGCGACCCGGTCGGAGTGCAGCCGACCCAGGGTCCGCGGGGCAACCCCCCAGAGCACGTAGGAGACGACGATCATCGAGCCGGCGGTGATCAGCACCCGCTCCCACGTCCCGGGGAAGATGCCGAAGACCACGAGCGCGACGAGCACGATGGCGCTGATCTCGAACACGGTTCGCAGCAGCAGCGCGGTGTTGAGGTACCGGGGCGGGTCCTCGGCGATCTTGCGGACCCGTGCCGCCCCCGGCTGGCCGTCGGCGACGAGCCGGTCGGCCCGGGCCTTGGAGAAGGAGTAGAGGGCGGCCTCGGCAGCCGCGGTGAGGCCGGCGAGCACGACCAGGAGGAACGCGATCGCCAGCTGCACCCAGTCGGCCTGGTTCATCGGGCCGGCACCCGATCCGGTCGCTGCTCGGCCCAGGCGGCGATGATCTTGTCCTTGAGACCGAACATCTCGGTCCGTTCGGCGTCGTCGGCATGGTCATAACCCAGCAGGTGCAGGATTCCGTGGACCAGCAGGTACTCCGCCTCCGCCGAGGCGCTGCGACCGTGCTCGCGGGCCTGGCGGTCCGTGACGGCCGGGCAGAGCACGATGTCGCCGAGCAGCCCGACCGGCGGCTCGTCCTCGTCGTCGGGGGGCCGGAGCTCGTCCATCGGGAAGCTCAGCACGTCTGTCGGGCCCGGCTCGCCCATGTACTTCTCGTGGTAGGCGCTCATCGTGTCCTCGTCCACGAGCAGCACCGACAGCTCGGCCTGCGGGTGGATCCGCAGCTGGTCGAGCGTGAACGTGGCGAGCCGGACGAGCCCCGGACTGTCAGCCTCCAGACCGGACTCGTTGTTGATGTCGACGGTCATGCCGTCACCGGCCTCCGCGCGGCTGCGGTGCGGGCTGGTTGGCCTCGAACACGTCGTAGGCGGCGACGATCCGACCGACGAGCTTGTGCCGGACGACGTCGTGGTTGGTGAGGTGGTTGAACGAGATGTCGTCCACCTCGTCGAGGATGTTCTGGACCTCACGCAGGCCGCTCCGGCTGCCGCCGGGCAGGTCGACCTGGGTGACGTCGCCCGTGACGACGATCTTGGAGCCGAAGCCCAGCCGGGTCAGGAACATCTTCATCTGCTCCATCGAGGTGTTCTGGGCCTCGTCCAGGATGATGAAGGCGTCGTTCAGCGTGCGGCCGCGCATGTAGGCGAGCGGGGCGACCTCGATGGTGCCGGCAGTGAGCAGGCGCGGGATCGAGTCGGGGTCCAGCATGTCGTGCAGCGCGTCGTACAACGGGCGCAGGTACGGGTCGATCTTGTCGTTGAGCGTGCCGGGCAGGAAGCCGAGGTGCTCCCCCGCCTCCACCGCGGGCCGGGTCAGGATGATGCGGTTGACCTGCTTGTTCTGCAGGGCCTGCACCGCCTTGGCCACCGCGAGATAGGTCTTGCCCGTGCCGGCAGGGCCGATCCCGAAGACCACGGTGTGCTTGTCGATCGCGTCGACGTAGCGCTTCTGGTTGAGCGTCTTCGGCCGGATCGTCTTGCCCCGGGAGGACAGGATGTTCTGCGTCAGCACGTCGGAGGGATGGACCTCCTCGCGAGCGGCGAGCATGGAGCAGATGCGCTCCACGGCGTCGGCGGTGAGCCCCTGACCGGTCCGCAGCACCGTCACGAGCTCCGTGATCACCTCCGCGGCCAGGTCCACCTCGGCATTGGAGCCGGTCAAGGTGATCTCGTTGCCGCGGACGTGGATGCCGGCCGTGAGCTCCCGCTCCAGGATCCTCAGGAACTCGTCCCGGGGACCGAGGATGTTGACCATCTCCACCGAGACCGGCACCGTGACCCGGCGGATCTCCTCCACACCGGGCTCGTCAGGGCGTGCGGCGCTGATGGGACGGGGAACGGACGGGTCGTTGGTCCGGGCCGGGCTGTCTGATCTACTCAGGGGGTTCCTCGCTGACGATGGGGCCGCTTCCCGCGACCCGACACTGTTCGAAAGTCATCTTAGTGAACCCTGTCGGGCTCCCCAAGATTCCAGGAAGCCCGAAACTGGTCGATCGGAGTGGGCTGTCCGGACCGATCGACCAGCCGGTCGGCGGGTCAGAGCTGGTCGTCCGGGACGACGTGCACGGCTGCTTCCTCGGCGCTCGCCGCGCCGGCGTCGATCCCGGCGTCCAGACCGACCATGTCCTTCTCGAGGTCAGGCCCGATGCCTTGGTTGACGTCCATCAGACGTCCCGCCCGCTCGTCGCCGACCTCGTCGTCCACGAAGTCGGACTCCTCGGACACGCCGTCGTCCGCCGCCACCTCCTCGTCGGTCTCCACGTAGGGATCCGGTTCGGGGATCTCCTCCGACAGCCGTTCGTCGAGGGTGTCGTGCTCGCCCTCCCTGATCAGCGCCGAGTACCTCTCGGGCGGGGAGTACCCCTCGTCCAGAGCATCGTCGACGCCCCGGTCCTCCAGGTTGTGGTACGGCTGCAGCTGGTCCTGGTCGAGCTGCTCCTCCCGGTCGGGCACCTCGTTCTGGAAGGTGTCGCTCTGGTATTCGCTCATGGGCCTAAGCCTGCCATGCAGCCGCCGGCGCCGGTCCGGGCACCGGTCCGCCCGGGTCCGGCCGCTGCGCTGGCTCAGCTGCACGTCAGCGCACGCGCGGCTCGGGCAGCTCCGGTGGGCTGGCCGCCGGGGTCCGGGCCAGCCGGTCCAGCGCCTCCGCGATGGCCCGGTCGAGCTGGGGGTCGCGTCCGCCGTCGTAGTCGGCCGGGCTGTGCACCACCTCGATGTCGGGGTCGACGCCGTGGTTCTCCACCGACCAGTCGCGGCCGCGGAGCCAGAACGCGTACCGGGGCTGGGTGACGCCGGTTCCATCGACGAGGGAGAAGCGGCCGTCGATGCCGACCACCCCGCCCCAGGTGCGCATCCCCACCACCGGACCGAGACCCATCGCCTGGGCGCCGGCGTTGACGATGTCACCGTCGGAGCCGGAGTACTCGTTGGCGAGGAAGACCACAGGTCCGCGCGGGGAGTAGTCCGGGTAGGGCCGCGCGACCTCGATGTGCCGGGCCACCGACCAGCCCAGGACCTTGCGGCCGAGCCGCTCCAGCACCAGCTGGCTGGTGTGCCCGCCACGGTTGTAGCGGACGTCGACGACCAGCCCCTCGGCCTCCGTGGCCTGGTGCAGGTCACGGTGCAGCTGGGCCCAGCCCAGGCTCATCATGTCCGGGATGTGCAGGTAGCCCAGCCGACCGCCGCTGTGCTGGGCCACGTACGCGGACCGGCTCGCCACCCAGTCCTGGTAGCGCAGCGGCTCCTCGTCGGCCAGCGGAACCACGACGACCCGCCGGTCAGAGCCGGCCGAGCGCAGCGTCAGCTCGACCGGTCGGTCGGCAGTGCCGATCAGGCCCGCGGCCGGCCCGACGACGGGGTCGACGGGTGCCCCGCTCACGGCAACGACGAGGTCGCCCTCCACGGCGCCCACCCCCGCGGCCCGGAGTGGCGAGCGGGCGTGCGGGTCGCTGGTCTCCCCGGGCAGGATCCGGTCGATCCGCCAGCCGTCCCCGGCCCGGCTCAGGTCGGCTCCCAGCAGACCCAGGCGCCGGCCCTGGTCCCCCGCGGGCCCGGGGGGCGTGACGTAGGCGTGGGAGGTGTTCAGCTCGGCGCCCGTCTCCCAGAGCAGGTCGACGAGGTCGTCGTACCCGCCCAGCCGGTCCACCAACGGCCGGTACCGGGCGAGCACCGCGTCCCAGTCGATCCCGTTGAGGTCGGCCCGCCAGTAGTGGTCCCGCAGCAGCCGCCCGTTCTCCTCGAACATCTGGTGCCACTCCGCGACCGGGTCCAGCTCGAAGCGCAACCGCTCCAGGTCGACCTTGACGAGCTCCGGGTCATCGGGTTTCAGCGACTTGTCGTGCGGGCGGACCGTCACCTCCTCACCCGAGCGCACCACCAGGCGCTCCCCGTCCCCGCTGACCGCGACGCTGTCGGCCCGCTCGACCACCTCGACCAGCTCGCGCTTGACGAAGGAGAAGAACTCCACGACGTCACCCGGCGGCTCACCCTCGACCCCCGCCCGGCGGGCGCCGAGCTCGCTCTGCTCTCCCGACTCGCGGATCCAGACCACGCCGTCACGTGCCGCCTGCAGGCTTCGGTAGCTGCCGGACGGGACCGGAAAGGCGACGAGCCGCTGTTCGAAGTTCTCCACGTCCAGGGCCACCGGGGGCGTCGCCGGCGGCTCGGTGCCCTCCCGCGCCGGCTGCGCCGGCTCGGGTTCCTTGCTCAGCCGCCAGCCGTCGGCGCTGGGACCGAAGGGCGCCGGCTCGGTGGCCTGCAGCGGGACCAGGTAGGGCCGCACCGCCGCGCTGAACCCGAGGTCGAAGACGTGGCTGTCGTAGCTGGGGTCGAACGTGCGGGCGGACAGGAACGACAGGTACCTGCCGTCGGCGCTGAACGCCGGCGACGTGTCGTCGAAGCGCCCGCTGGTCAACGGCACGGGGTCGGCCTCTGGCGCCTGGAGGTCCGCCACCACCAGCCGGCTCTGCTCGAACACCCGGACGGGCTCGGACCAGGCGAGCCAGCGGCCGTCCGGGGAGAAGGTCAGACCTTGCGCTTCCCCGTTGGCCGAGCGGCCGACCGAGCGCACCTGCCCGGAGCCGATGTCGACGATCCGGACGGCACCGTCGTGGGCGACGGCCGCCACGGCGGTGCCGGCCGGGTTGCTCTCCAGCTGCAGCACGCGCCCCAGCTCGCCGGCCGCCAGCACCCGCGGTTCCCCGTCCCCGGTCAGCCTGTGCACGTGCAGCGCGTCCTCGCCGTCGCGGTCGCTGACCAGCACGGCCGAGCCGGTTCGGCCCAGCGGTCGGACGAGGCGGACCCGCACGCCGGAGTCGGCTGCCAGCGCTCTGGCCGGACCCTGCCGATGGCTCAGCAGGAAGGCGTTGCCCCGCCACTCGACCAGGCTGGCGTCGCCGCCGGCGTCCGGCCGCAGCTCGGCCAGGTTCTCCGTCGGCCGGAGCTGACGCGGTCGGCGTCCGGACAGGGTGCCCGGCAGGGTGATCTCCAGCGGCTCAGCCGCCCCGTCCAGCCCGTCCAACCGGTAGAGGCTGCCGTGGGCGTGGTAGACGATGCGCCGACCGTCGGTGGTCGCGTCCCGGACATAGCCCTCGGCGGCGGTGTGGGAGGTCAGCGGCTGGGGCCGGCCCGTCGGGTCGTCGACGTCGAGGGAGTAGAGGTTGGCGACCTCGTCGGCGCGGTCAGGGAAGGCTGCGGCCAGGTCGCTGGTGAACACCAGCCGGCCCTCCACCCACAGCGGGTCGACCAGCGAGGCCTCCACGTCGGCCAGCAGCCGCTCCCAGCTGCGGTGTTCCCCGGTCCTGTCCAGCCAGAGCTGCGGGGCGGTCCCACCGCGGTAGCGCTTCCAATGGGCCGGCGGCCGGCTGCCGACGGTGGCGAGCACCGTCGCCCCGTCGTCGCGGAAGGCCACCGCCCACGCCGGACCGAGGGGCAGCCGCTCCACGCTCAGGTCCAACGCGACCGCGTGCACCACCTGGCGTCGGAGGTTGGCCTCGTGGGCGGCCGAGGCGACCAGGACCCTGCCGTCGTCCGTCCAGCCCAGCACCGACGTCGTGGCGCTCCCCCACCAGGTCAGCCGTCGCGGCGCTCCCCCGTCGAGGTCCAGGACGTAGGCCTCGCTGTGACCGTCCCGGGTGGAGGTCCAGGCGATGCTGCGGCCGTCCGGGGAGAACCGCGGGTTCTTCGCGGGAACCTGGTCGTCGGTGAGCCGCCAGGCCCGGCCGCCCTCGGCGGGCGCCAGCCAGACGTCGTCGGCGGCCACGAAGGTGACCAGGTCACCCCGAAGGTGGGGGTAGCGGAGGTAATTGCCCATGCTCCCGCACAGTAGTCGTCGACCGCGCCTCAGCTCGAGGTGCCGGTCAGGTGGTCGAAGTCGCCGCGCACCCACTGCACGTACCGGTCCGCCGACCGCCGGACCCAGCCCGAGGCGTCCGCGGCCACCCGGCCGCCGAAGTTGTCGTAGAGCCGGTCGAAGTCCAGCGCGAGGACCCTCGCCGCCACGACCTCGACGACGGCCGCGGACAGGGGGATCCGGTTGGGGTAGCTGCGGAGGAAGGCGACCCAGTGCTCGTCGGGAGTGCTGGCCACGGTGTCCCCGGTCAGCAGCACACCCCGCCCGTCGCTGCCGGTGACGCGGGCCACAGCACTGCCCGGGAAGTGCCCGCCGATCCGCACCAGCCGGATCCCGGGCAGCACGTCCACGGCGTCGTCGAAAGTCCGGATCACCGGGTCCTGGCGCTGGACCCACTCCCGGTCGGCGGCGGCCACCCAGACGGGGACACCGCCGAAGCGGCGCGACCACTCCACCTGAGCGCCGAACATGTGCGGATGACTGGCGGCCACCGCGGCGACGCCGCCGAGCTCACGCACCTGACCGACGAGCTCGTCGTCCAGGTAGCCGACGGGGTCCCAGAGCAGGTTGCCGTCCGCGGTCCGCACCAGCAGCGACCGCTGGCCGATCCCGACGCGGGGCTCCACGACGACGCCGGTGATCCCAGGCTCGACGTCCACCAGCTGGCCCCGGTGGCCGGCCCGCTCCAGCTCGGCGTGCGTGGTCCACCGCTGACCGGCCGGCAGGACGTACTGCCGTTCGTCCTCGCAGATGGGGCAACGCTCGGGCGGCTCGGCGCTGTCGGGGTACTCCACGGCGCAGGTGTGGCAGATCCAGACGGTCACGCGGTCAGCGTGGCAGGGACGGACGGCGGCGCGCCAGCAGACCGCCGGACGAGCGGGTCAGCGCAGCAGCAGACCCGCCACGGCGACCACACCCGCGGTGGAGGTGCGCAGCACGGCGTCGCTGACCAGCACGGGGCAGGCGCCGGCGGCGGCGAAACCCTCCAGCTCATCGGCGGAGATGCCACCCTCCGGCCCGACCACCACGACGACCGTGCCCCGCTCGGGCAGGGCGACATCCCGGAGCTGGGTCGTCGCCTCCTCGTGCAGCACCAGGGCGAGGTCGGCCTCCGCCAGAGCCGCGCAGAGCTGGGGGGTGGTCAGCACCGGACGCAGCTCCGGGACGCGCAGTCGCCGAGACTGCTTGGTCGCCTCACGAGCGGTCGAGCGCCAGCGGCTCAGCCCCTTCTCGGCCCGCTCCGCTGACCAGCGCACGATGGAGCGGGAGGCCTGCCAGGGCCAGATCCCACTCACCCCGACCTCGGTCAGCATCTCCACGGCGAGCTCGGAGCGGTCGCCCTTCGCCAGCGCCTGCACGACGACGATCCGGCGAGCAGGCTCCGGCGCGGAGAGCTGCTCGACGACCTCCAGCCGCAGCCCGGCCTTGGACGCGTCGAGCACCCGACCCCGGACTCCGCGGCCGTGACCGTCGCTGACGAGCACGGCTTCCCCGGCCGTGATCCGCCGCACCACCGCGGCGTGCCGTCCCTCGTCGCCGCCCAGCAGGAGCTCGGCGCCGGGAGCGGGCAGCGGGTCGGCCAGGTCCTCAGCCAGGAACAGCGGCGCGGTCACTGACCGGCGAACGCGTCCCGCAGCCGCCCGAAGACGCCGCGTCCGTGCTTCTGCACGGTGCCCTCCGGGCCGGTCTCCTCCCGCAGCTCGGCAAGCTGCCGCAGCAGGTCGCGCTGCTCGTCGTCCAGCCGGGTCGGCGTCTGCACCAGGAGGGTCACGCCCAGCTGGCCCCGCCCGTTGGAGCGCAGCCGGGGCACCCCCCGACCCTCCAGCGCGACCCGGGTGCCCGACTGGGTGCCGGCCGGCACCGCCACCTGGACGGTGCGGTCGGCGGGATCGGAGTCCTCCAGGTCCGCCTCCAGCGTCGCCACCGCGACCTCCGTGCCCAGCGCGGCCGCGGTCATCGGGATCCGCACGACGACCTCGAGGTCGTCACCTTCGCGCCGGAAGATCTCGTGCGGGGCGACGGTCAGCTCGACGTAGAGGTCGCCGGCGGGACCACCGCCGGGACCGACCTCGCCCTGGGAGGAGAGGTGGATCCGGTTGCCGGTGCTCACGCCGGGCGGGATCTTGACGTGGATGGTGCGGGCGGCGCGGATCCGGCCGTCGCCGGCGCACTCGACGCACGGGTTGGGGATCACGGTGCCGTAGCCGCGGCAGGTCGGGCACGGCTGGGTGGTGCGGATGTCGCCGATGAAGGAGCGCTGGACGTGGGTGACGTCACCCTGCCCGTGGCAGGTGGAGCAGGTCACCGGTCCCGAACCCTCGGTCGCGCCCGACCCGTTGCAGCGCGGGCAGAGCACCGCGGTCTCCACCGAGATCGGCTTGGTCGTGCCGAAGGCCGCCTCAGCCAGCTCGAGCTGCAGGCGGTACAGGGCGTCCTGGCCGCGACGGACACGCGAGCGCGGGCCCCGCGTCGAGGTCTGTCCGAACATGGCGTCCACGAGGTTGGTGAAGTCGAACCCGCCGGCGCTGCCGAAGCCGCCCGCACCGTTGAAGCCGCCCATCCCGCCGCCGAGCGGGTCCCCGCCGCGGTCGTAGAGGTCACGCTTCTTCGGGTCCTGCAGCACCTCGTAGGCCTCGGCCACCTTCTTGAACCGCTCGGCCGCGTCGGGCTCGGACGCCACGTCGGGGTGCAGCTTCATCGCGAGCTGACGGTAGGCCTTCTTGATCTGTTCGGGGGTCGCGTCGCGCGAGACACCGAGGATCTCGTAGTAGTCGTTCATCGTGTTCGGGTTCATCCTTCGGAGAGGAAACGGCCTACGTAACGGGCGACCGCGCGCACCGAGGCCATGGTCGAGGGGTAGTCCATCCGGGTGGGTCCGACCACGCCGAGGGTGGCGAAGATGTCGAGCTGGCTGCCGTAGCCGCTGGCGACCACCGAGGTCGACTGTAGTTCCTTGTACGGGTTCTCCTGGCCGATGCGCACCGTCACCACGTCCGCCGTGGCTGCCTCCCCCATCAGCTTGAGCAGCACCACCTGCTCCTCCAGCGCCTCCAGCACCGGCTTGACGGTGGTCTCGAACTCGGCGCCGTACCGGGTCAGGTTGGGCATGCCCCCCACCACCATCCGGCTGGACGCGTCACTGCTGAGCATCTCGAGCAGGGTCGCGATGGTGGTGTCGCCGATCCCGGCCAGGGACGGCGGGAGCTCGTGCACCAGCGCGGTCAGCCGCGCGGCGGCCGCCGAGGAGGAGTGTCCGACGGCGGCGGAGTTGAGGTGGGCGCGCAGCTCGGCGAGGCTCGTCTCGTCGTGGACCGGCAGCTCGAGGGCGCGCTGCTCGATCCGGCCGGTCGAGGTGATCAGGATCAGCAGCAGCCGGGAGGCCGACAGCGAGACGACCTCGACGTGCCGCACCGTGGAGTGGCCCAGCGTGGGGTACTGGACGATCGCGACCTGCTGGGTGACCTGCGCCAGCAGCCGGACCGTGCGGTGCAGGACGTCGTCGAGGTCGACCGCTCCGGACAGGAACGTCTGGATGGCCTTCTGCTCGGCCGCCGAGAGCGGCTTGACCGAGCCGAGCCGGTCGACGAAGAGCCGGTAGCCCTTGTCGGTCGGGATCCGGCCGGCGCTGGTGTGGGGCTGGGTGATGTAGCCCTCCTCCTCCAGCGCGGCCATGTCGTTGCGCACGGTGGCTGGGGAGACGCCGAGGTTGTGCCGCTCGACGAGCGCCTTCGAGCCGACCGGCTCCTGGCTGGAGACGTAGTCGGTCACGATCGCGCGCAGCACCTCGAGCTTGCGATCGTCCACGGTCCCTCCTCGATCTCGGCTCACCCGACGCAGGTTTGGCACTCCCAGAGTCAGAGTGCCAGTCTAACCGAGTGGACCAGCGCAGCTCGGCAGGTGGAGGACCCGGCCCGGCAACGGACCCGACCTCGTCGCTGGGAACCTGGCGGGAGGTCGCCGACCAGGTTCACGTCTGCGTGGCCGAGCCGGATGCGGTCACCCTCGGGTTGGTCGTCGGCACCACCGGCGCCCTCCTCGTGGACACGGGCTCCAGTCCGCGGCAGGGACGGCAGCTGCGGGCGTCGGTCGGCCGGCTCACCGACGTGCCGCTGACGACGGTCGTGCTGACCCACGGACATCGGGACCACCTCTTCGGACTGAGCGCTTTCGACGACCTGGAGACCGTCGGGCACGAGTCCCTGCGCGCCCGGCTGGGTCGAGCGGAGACGCTTGCCGAGGCCGCCGGGCGGGGCCTGGCACCGCACGACCTCCGCGCGCCGCGGCGCGAGATCGCGGTCGCGGCCGCCCTCGACCTGGGTGAGCGGCGAGTGGAGGTCGCGCACCTCGGCGCCGGTCACACCGAGGGCGACCTGGTCGTCGTGGTGCCCGACGCGGACCTGCTCTTCGTCGGCGACCTCGTCGAGTCGGCGGGCCCGCCCTGGTTCGGGCCGGACAGCCTGCCGCACGAGTGGGCGGCCACCCTCGACGGCGTGATCGGCCTGATGACCGACCGGTCCCGGGCCGTCCCGGGGCACGGCGACGTGGTCGACCGGGAGTTCGTCTTCGAGGCGCGCGGCCGGATCGCCGCCGTCTCCGGTGAGCTGATCCACCTCGTCGAGTCCGGCGTCGCCGAGGCGGACGCGCTCGAGGCCGGCAGCTGGCCCTATCCGGCGGAGCACATCCGTGGGGGTATCGCCCCCGGCTACGCCGCTCTCGCCGGCCGCGCGCTCAAGGGCACCCGACCGACGCTGCCCCTTGCCTAGGACCGAGTTGCCAGAATCAGAAGGTGAACGGGCGGGAGGTGAGCGGCGGATGGGGCGGGTGACGGTGAAGACCCTCGCGCACGCACTCGGCGTCTCGCCGGCCACCGTGTCCAACGCCTACAACCGGCCGGACCAGCTGTCGGCAGAGCTGCGGAAGCGGATCCTCGCGAAGGCGGCGGAGCTCGGGTACGCGGGGCCCGACGCCGCCGCCCGGACGCTGCGGGTGGGCCGGTCGAACGCGGTCGGGGTGCTGCTCACCGAACGGCTGTCCTACGCGTTCTCCGACCCCTTCGCGGTGGAGTTCCTGACCGGGCTCAGCGAGGTCGCCGAGCAGGAGCAGGTGAGCATCATGCTGATGCCGCTGTCGCTGTCCGGGGTCGAGCCGGACACCACCTCCGTCCAGCGCGCCAGCGTCGACGCCCTGACGATCCTCTCGGTGCCGCAGGACCACCCGGCCGCGGCCGTGGCCCGGGCCCGGGGCATCCGTCTCGTGGGGACCGACATCGACCCCGACCCGGACACCTCGTGGGTGGCCATCGACGACGTCCAGGCGGGGGTTCTGGTGGGGAAGCACCTGACCGCCCTGGGACACCGGAACGTCGCGGTGGTGGTCGAGACCAACGCGCCGGCGGGCAGCGACGTCGTCCGCCTCGACCCCGACGCGGTCGCCTTCGTCGACTACAGGGCCCGGCTGCGGGGACTCCGGTCCAGCCTGCCGAGCCCGCCGACCGTGGTCTCGGGCGGGCACAACGCGCTCGCTTCCGGCGCGGCCGCCGCCCGGTGGCTGATGGCGCAGTCCGCACCCCCTACCGCCGTCGTCGGGTTGAGCGACGTGCTGGCACTGGGCGCCCTCGCCGCCCTGACCCGGCTCGGCTACGCGGTGCCGGCGGACCTGTCGGTGTGCGGGTTCGACGACATCGCCGACGCCGCCGCCAGCGGGCTCACCACGGTCCGGCAGCCGATCCGGGAGCGTGGCCGCCGGGTGGGTCGGCTGCTCGTGGACCCTGATTCGTCGCCCCGGCAGGTGCTGCTGCCGATCGAGCTCGTCACGCGGGCCTCCACCGGACCCGCGCCCGAGCGATCCGTGACCTGACCCTGAGCCTGACGTCGGCTCACTCCGGCGGCCAGGGCGAGTCCCAGACGACGGCGGCGTCGCGGGTCAGGTCACGAATGCTCGTCAGCAGCTCCTCCGTGGTCCGAGCCCGGAGCAGCGACACCTGGTCGAGGGCGGTGAGCGGAGCGATGGCCGCCAGCTGCCACAGGGCGGGGATCGGCTCCCCGGCCAGCTCGACGTCGGCCGGCCAGACGTCCTCCGCGAACTCACTCGCCTGCGCCAGCGTGCGCCGGACCAGCAGCTCGGTCTCGGCCCGCTGGGGCTCCAGCGCGGGATCCCAGACGAGCTCGTCCAGCAGCCGAACCTCGGCGCGCGGGTAGGGATCGTCGTCCAGCCAGGCGACCACCTCGAACCGCGAGGTCCCCTGGGCGACCAGGCCGACGATCCCCCCCTCGGCCGCGACCTGCCCGATCTCGGCGACCGTGCCGATCCCGAAGCGCTGCTCGCCACCGCCGACCTCGACACCGCGCTCGATCAGGACCACCCCGAACCGCGGGTCGTCGGACTTCACCAGCTCCGACAGCATGATCAGGTACCGCTCCTCGAAGACCCGGAGCCGCAGCGGCATGTGCGGGAACAGCACCGAGCCGAGCGGGAACATCGACATCATCGGCACTGCCTCAGCCAACCACCCCGGTGCAACGCCGGGCCTCGGCGGTTCGTTCAGCCGTCGCGGTGCCGGCCTCACCTAGGCTCGCCCGGTGACCTCACCGCGCGACCGTTACGCCACCGACGTGCTGGCCCAGGGCTGGCAGCGGGCGGGCAAACCGGTCAGCAAGGAGCTGCCGGTGGCAGGCGGCCTGGTGCTCGAGGACGCGACGACCGGATTCGTCGGCGCCGTGACGCGGGTCGAGAACGGCATCGTGGTGCTGGAGGACCGCCGCGGAAAGCTGAGGAGCTTCCCGCTGGGGGGCGGGTTCCTGCACGAGGGCAAACCGGTGACCCTGGTACCGGCGAACCGGAAGGCCAGCCCGTCCGGCCCCCGACGCACCGCGTCGGGCTCGGTGGCGGGGCCGGCCGAGCGGGCGAAGGTGGCGCTGCCCAGCCGGATCTACGTGGAGGGTCGGCACGACGCCGAGCTCGTCGAGCGGATCTGGGGTGAGGACCTGCGCCACGTCGGGGTGGTGGTGGAGTACCTCGGCGGGATCGACGACCTGCCCGCGATCGTGGCGGAGTTCGCTCCCGAGCATGGCCGGCGGCTCGGGGTGCTCGTCGACCACCTCGTGCCGGGAAGCAAGGAGTCGCGGATCGCCGACCAGGTGCGCCGCGGACCGGCCGGGGACTTCGTGCTCGTGCTCGGACATCCCTATGTCGACATCTGGCAGGCGGTGAAGCCCGACCGGGTGGGCCTGAAGGCGTGGCCCGACATCCCTCGTTCGGTGGAGTGGAAGTCCGGCATCTGCGACGTGCTGAGGCTGCCGCACCGGGACCAGGCTGACATCGCCGCCGCCTGGAAAATGATCCTCGGCCGGGTGCGCTCGTGGTCGGACCTGGAGCGGCCCTTGCTGACGACGGTGGAACAGCTGATCGACTTCGTCACCCAGGACCACCCGCAGCCCTGAGGGCGGCACCGACGCCGAGACGCGAAGAGCGGCGAAGACCGAAGTCCTCGCCGCTCCCGCGGTCACGCTGTGCCGTCCGGCAGACGCCTCTCGGCGAGTGGCCGCTCGCAGCGGCGAAGGGGTGAGGCCCGGGGGTCATGCACCGGACGGCACGAGGAACAAGGACAGGGACGGCGCGGATATTCCCCGGGTTCCGTTGTCGCCGTCAGTCGAGCAGGTCGCGGACCACGCCGTCGGCAAGCAGCCGACCGGACAGGGTCAGCACCAGTCGGTCCGCCGCGACCGCGGCCAGGCCGCGGGCCACCAGGTCGGGTACCCGGCGACGTTCCGTGGCGGTCAGCACGGCGAGCTCCAGCCCGTCGGCCAGCCTGAGCTCGAGCAGCACCCGCTCCACCCGGCGGTCCTCGGCAGTGAGCAGCTCCCGGGCCTGGGCCGGGGAGGTCCCGGCGGCGAGCCGGGAGGCGTACGCCGCCGGGTGCTTGACGTTCCACCAGCGCACCCCGGCGACGTGGCTGTGCGCCCCGGGCCCGGCACCCCACCAGTCGTGGCCGCGCCAGTAGGCGAGGTTGTGCCGGCAGCGGTGCTCAGGCCCGCGGGCCCAGTTGCTCACCTCGTACCCGCGGTAGCCGGCCGCCGTCAGCCGCTCCTCCGCCATCAGGTACTTGTCCGCCAGGTCGTCGTCGTCAGTCATCGGGAGCGCCCCGCGGCGCACCTGGGCGGCGAGCCGGGTGCCGTCCTCGACGATCAGGGCGTACGCGCTGATGTGGTCCGGCGCGGCGCCGATGGCGGCGTCGAGGCTGGTGGCCCAGTCCGCCGCCGACTCCCCCGGGGTCCCGTAGATGAGGTCGAGGCTGATGCTGTCGAAGCCGGCGGACCGGGCGTCGGCCACGGCCTGCTCCGGTCGGCCCGGTGAGTGGACACGGTCGAGGGTGGCGAGCACGTGCGGCACGGCCGACTGCATGCCGAAGGAGATCCGGGTGAAACCCACCTCCCGCAGCCGGTCCAGGCCGGTACGGTCGATGGACTCGGGGTTGGACTCGGTCGTCACCTCCGCGTCCGGGCTCAGCCCGAACCGCTCGTCCACGGCGCTCAGCATCGCCCCCAGGTCCTCGGGCGGCAGCAGGGTTGGGGTGCCGCCACCCACGAAGACGGTGCTCACCGGCGGCGCGGCGGGACCCAGCACCCGGGCGGCCAGCTCCAGCTCCGCGACGGTCGCGGAGGCGTAGCTGTCCCGGCTGGCACCGGGCTCGGAGCCGAGCTCGCTCGCGGTGTAGGTGTTGAAGTCGCAGTAGCCGCACCGGGTCCGGCAGAACGGGACGTGCAGGTAGACGCTGAGCGGCCGCTTCCCCACCTCGGCGGCGGCGAACTCCGGCAGCATCCCGTCCGGCGGCACAGGCAGGCCGTCAGGCAGGGTCGAGGGCATCGGAGAAGCCTAGTCGCCGTGCGGACCGCTTCCGGGAGCTCAGGGCAGCAGCACCAGCTTGCCGCGGAGGTGACCGCCGATGCTGATGGCGTAGGCCTCGGCGGCCCGCTCGAGCGGGAAGGTCTGGAACTTGATCACCAGGTCGTTCCGCTCCAGCAGCCGTGCCGTCTCCGCCAGCGCTGCGTTGCCGTCCTGGACCGCGGTGGTGACCTGGACGCCCGCGTCGCCGGTGGCGAAGTTGGCGATCGTGACCACCTGGGAGGGCTTGTCCACCAGCCCGACCAGCTCGGTGATGTCGGTCTTGCCCACCACGTCGAAGACGGCGTCCAGGCCCTGCGGCGCGAGCTCTCGCACCCGCTCCGCCAGACCGGGGCCGTAGACCACCGGGATCGCGCCGATCTCGCGGAGATAGTCCTGGTTGCCCTCGCTGGCGCTGGCGATCACCGTGGCTCCCCGCGCCTGAGCGATCTGGACCGCGGCGGCGCCGACGCCGCCGGCTCCCCCGTCGATCAGCAGCGTCGTGCCGGAGCCGACGCCGACGAGGTCCAGGGCGCGGATCGACGTCTCGGCTGCGACTCCTGCGGCCGCCGCGACCGACCAGTCGATCGAGGAAGGCTTGCGCGCGAAGGAGCCGAGCACCGCCAGCTCCGCCTGGGTGCCGGAGCCCAGGCCGAAGACGTCGTCGCCCACCGCGACATCGGTGACGCCCTCGCCGACCTCGTCCACGACCCCGGCTGCGTCGTAGCCCAGGTACCTGGGGCCGTCCAGCGACGAATTCTGGGCCAGCTTGCCGGTCAGGATCTTGCTGTCGATGGCGTTGACGCTCGCCGCCTTCACCCGGACCCGCACCTGGCCGGGCCCGGCGTGGGGGTCGGGCGCGGCCGCGACGCGCAGGACCTCGGGGCCGCCGTACTCACTGAACTGAAGAGCCTTCATCGTGCTTCCTCTCGTCGTGAGCGGCGGGCGACGCCGGGATCGCCCCGGACTGCCCTCAGGTGCCGCTGTCGCCAGGAACTAGAGTCCCGCCATGGCTATTCCACGTCGACGCTTCTTGTCCCTCACCGGCGGCCTGGCTGCCGCGGCCGCGGGGCTGTCGGCGTGCGGCAGCAACACCGGTCGGCCCGAGGCCGGCAGCTCCACTTCGGCCTCCGGCGGCGGCAGTGCCGGCCGGGTCGAGCTGAGCCAGTGGTACCACGAGTACGGGGAGAACGGCGTCGAGGAGGCCGTCACCCGCTACGCCGCCGGCTACGACCGGGCCAAGGTCACGGTGAAGTGGAACCCCGGGGAGTACGAGAAGCTGGTGGCGGCCGCGCTGCTCACCGACAAGGTCCCCGACGTGTTCGAGTACGGCAACGGCCCGACGCTCGACATGATCAAGGCCGGCCAGGTCGTCGACCTGACCGACACCCTGGGCACGGCGAAGGACCAGTTCGCCCCCTCGGTACTCGCCGCGATGACCTGGGACGACAAGATCTGGGCGATTCCCCAGACCGTCGACATGCAGATGCTCTACTACCGCAAGTCGCTGCTGCAGAAGGCCGGCGTGCAGCCGCCGAAGACGTTGGCCGAGCTGATCACCGCGGCCCGGGCCGTGCAGAGCAAGGACATGGGTGGCTTCTTCGCCGGGAACGACGGCGGCATCGGCGTGCTGGGCAACCAGCTCATCTGGGCGGCCGGCCTGGAGCAGGTCAACGCCGACAAGACCGGGATCGGGTTCGCCGACCCCGCCATGTACGACGGGCTAACCCAGTTCCGCGACCTCAGCAAGAACGGCATCCTGTCCAGCGCCTCCAAGGACTGGTTCGACGCGGCTCCCTTCGTCAACGAGGAAACCGCGATGCAGTGGACCGGGCTCTGGGCGCTGCCCGACGTCCAGCAGGCGTTCGGCGACGACTTCGGTGTCCTCCCCTTCCCCGCGATCGGCAGCAACGGCCGGCAGGTGGTCCCGTTCGGGGCCTTCAGCTCCTGCGTCAGCGCCAAGGGGGTGGACCCGGAGGCGGCCAAGGCGTTCGTTCGCTGGCTGTGGGTCGACCAGGAGGCCGACCAGCTCGACTTCTCCAACTCCTACGGCACCCACATCCCGGCCAAGCCGGCCCTGGCCCCGCGGGCCACCAAGCTGGCCGAGGGTGCCGGCGCCGAGGCCGCGACGTTCGTCGCCGACTTCGGGCACGCCCCGAGCCTGCTCTGGACGCCGGCGTCCCAGCAGGCCTACACCGGCGCGCTGTCGAACATCGTGCGCAAGGGCGCCGACCCGGAGAAGGAGATCGCGGCCGTCGCGAGCCGGGCCCAGGCCGAGATCAAGCGCGTCAACGCCTAGGGCTCCGTGACGACCGTCGCCTCCCGGCTACCCGCGCCGCCGCGTCGCCGGAGCCGGATGCAGCGCGACCGCAACCGGTGGTTCTGGGTCTTCGTCGGGCCCTTCGCCGCAGGACTGCTGGTCTTCGTCTACGTGCCGATCGTGTGGAGCGTCTACCTGTCGTTCTTCGACGCCCGCAACACCGTCACCCCGACCCACTTCGTCGGGCTGGGCAACTACGGCTACCTGCTGCGTGACCCCGCCTTCGTCGCGAGCATGGGGACCTTCGTCGTCTTCGCCGCGTTCATCGTCCCGGTCACCTACGCCTGCTCCCTCGGGCTGGCGCTGCTCGTCAACCGCGCCCGGGTGGCGCAGGCGTTCTTCCGCTCGGCGTTCTTCCTGCCGACCGCCTGCTCCTATGTCATCGCCGCGATGATCTGGCGGCTGTCGTTCTTCAACGGTGCCCGCTTCGGCCTGGCCAACAGCCTGCTGCGCTCGCTGGGTTTCGACAGCGTCAACTGGCTCGGTGGCGGCAACTACCTGTACTGGGTGGTGCTGGTCACGCTGCGGCTGTGGCTGCAGGTGGGCTTCTACATGATCTTGTTCCTGGCCGGCCTGCAACGGATCCCCGCCGACACCTACGAGGCGGCGGCGATCGACGGAGCCGTCGGCTGGAGGGTGCTCCGCCACATCACCCTGCCTCAGCTGCGGGCGACGTCCGTGGCGGTGGTCCTGCTGCTGCTGATCTCGGCGTTCCAGGCGTTCGACGAGTTCTACAACACCCTCATCTCGGTCGGCGGCTATCCGCCGTTCGCCCGGCCGCCGCTGGTCTACCTCTACCTGATCTCCCTGGGGGGCGGCACCCAGGACCTGGGCCTGGGCAGCGCCGGCACCATCATCCTGACCGCCGTCGTCGCCGTTGTCGGGGTGGCCCAGCTGAAGATCTTCGCGGTCGGTGGGGCGGAGGACCGGGCGTGAGGAGCTCGCGTCGGGTGACCGCGGTCCGCTACCTCGTCCTCACGGTGCTCGCGCTGCTCTTCCTGCTGCCCTTCTACGTGCTGCTCCGCAACGGCTTCTCCAGCGACCGGCTGCTGGCCTCGGCCCAGTGGCGCTGGTGGCCCGACCAGCTGAACGCGGACAACCTTCGCGAGCTCTTCGCCAACGACAGCGTCCGGATGGCGCGCAGCCTGGGCAACTCGGCCGTGGTGGCCCTCGTCCAGACGCTGGCGACGGTGGTGATCTCCGCCCTCGCCGGCTACGGCCTGGCCCGGATCGACAGCCGGTTCAACCGGCTCGTCCTCGGCGCCACCGTGCTCACGTTGATGGTGCCGGCGGCGGTGACGTTCATCCCGAGCTTCGTGCTGGTCTCCACCTTGGGCTGGATCTCCACGCTGCGCGGCCTGATCATCCCGGTGTTGTTCTCCGCCTTCGCCACCTTCCTGTTCCGGCAGTACTTCCTCGGGTTCCCGCACGAGCTCGAGGAGGCGGCCTACCTCGACGGTGCGGGCTACTGGCGGACGTTCTGGCGGGTCGTGATGCCGAACAGCGCCGGCATCTGCGCCGCCGTCGGCACCATCACCTTCATCGGATCCTGGAACGCGTTCCTCTGGCCGCTGCTGATCGGGCAGGACCGCGACTTCCGGACTGTTCAGGTGGCGCTCAGCCAGTTCCTGTCGTCCCAGCGGGTCGACGTTCCCCAGCTCTTCGTCGGGGCCGCCGTCGCCATCCTGCCGGTGCTGCTGGTCTTCCTGTTCCTGCAGCGCTACCTGGTGCAGGGCGTGGAGCGCTCGGGGATCGACTGACCAGCACCCGCCTGAGGGCGGTCAGGACTTGGGCGGCTCGGTGGTGGAGAGGGCGGCGACGAAGGCCTCCTGGGGCACCTCGACCCGGCCGACCATCTTCATCCGCTTCTTGCCCTCCTTCTGCTTCTCGAGCAGCTTCCGCTTGCGGGTGATGTCACCGCCGTAGCACTTGGCCAGCACGTCCTTGCGGATGGCCCGCACGGTCTCCCGGGCGATCACCCGGGCGCCGATGGCCGCCTGGATGGGCACCTCGAACTGCTGCCGCGGGATCAGGTCCTTGAGCTTGCCGGCCATCAGCACGCCGTAGGCGTAGGCCTTGTCCTTGTGCACGATCGCAGAGAAGGCGTCCACCGGCTCTCCGTGCAGCAGGATGTCGACCTTGACCAGGTCGGACGGCTCCTCGCCCGAGGGCTCGTAGTCCAGGCTCGCGTACCCCTTGGTCCGGGACTTGAGGGCGTCGAAGAAGTCGAAGACGATCTCCGCCAGCGGCAGGGTGTAGCGGATCTCCACCCGGTCGGCCGAGAGGTAGTCCATCCCCTGCTGGATCCCGCGTCGGGCCTGGCAGAGCTCGAGGATGGTGCCGATGTACTCCACCGGCGTCAGGATGGTCGCCCGCACGACCGGCTCGTACACCTCCGCGATCTTGCCGGTGGTCGGGTACTCCGACGGGTTGGTGACCTCCAGCTCCGTCCCGTTCTCCAGCTTGACCCGGTAGACGACGTTCGGCGCGGTCGAGATGAGGTCGAGGTTGAACTCGCGCTCCAGCCGCTCCCGGACGATCTCCATGTGCAGCAGCCCGAGGAAGCCGACCCGGAAGCCGAAGCCGAGCGCACCCGAGGTCTCGGGCTCATAGCTCAGGGCGGCGTCGTTGAGCTGCAGCTTGTCCAGGGCCTCGCGCAGCTCGGGGTAGTCGGCCCCGTCGATCGGGTAGAGCCCCGCGAACACCATCGGGTTCGGGTGCCGGTAGCCGCCGAGGTCCTGGCTCGCCGGCCGCGCGACCGAGGTGACGGTGTCACCGACGCGGGACTGCCGGACGTCCTTCACGCCCGTGATCAGGTAGCCGACCTCGCCGACGCTCAGCGACGGGGACTTCTCCGGCTCCGGCGAGATGACGCCCACCTCGAGGGCCTCATGGGCGGACTTGGTGGACATCATCAGGACCCGCTCCCGATGGCTCAGCTCACCGTCAACCACCCGGACATAGGTGACCACACCCCGGTAGGTGTCGTACACCGAGTCGAAGATGAGGGCCCGCGCCGGCGCCTCTCGGTCGCCGACCGGGGCCGGGACCAGCTGCACGATGCGGTCGAGCAGCGCCGGCACCCCCTCGCCGGTCTTCGCCGAGACCCGGAGCACGTCGCCCGGGTCGCAGCCGATGATGCCGGCCAGCTCGGCCGCGTACTTCTCCGGCTGGGCGCTGGGCAGGTCGATCTTGTTGAGCACCGGGATGATCGTCAGGTCCGCGTCAAGCGCCAGGTAGAGGTTGGCCAGCGTCTGAGCCTCGATCCCCTGGGCAGCGTCGACGAGCAGCACGGCACCCTCGCAGGCCGCGAGCGATCGGGAGACCTCGTAGGTGAAGTCGACGTGGCCGGGCGTGTCGATCATGTTGAGGACGTGCGTTCCGGGTGCAGCTCCCTCGGTGGCGGCCGCCGTCCACGGCATCCGCACGGCCTGGGACTTGATCGTGATGCCCCGCTCGCGCTCGATGTCCATCCGGTCGAGGTACTGCGCCCGCATGGCCCGGGCGTCCACCACGCCGGTCAGCTGCAGCATCCGGTCCGCGAGGGTGGACTTGCCGTGGTCGATGTGCGCGATGATGCAGAAGTTGCGGATCATCGCGGGGTCGGTACGCCCGGGGCTGGGTGCTAGCGGAGTCACATCGTCTTCCAGGTCGGCTGCGGGGCAGAATCGGGAGTCTCACCCGGCGGTCCATCTTTTCACGGTGGACCCAAGGTCACCGACTGCACGCCCCACTGACGGCTAGGGCGGGCTGGACCCGGGTATCGCGCTGCCCTGTGGCGCGGCCGCCGAGTTGAGCCCCCCGCTGCGGCGCTGCTAGAGTGGGCGGTCGCGCCTGCGGGTCGTCGAGCTCCACGGACCCCGGTGCGCACCTGACACCGAACACCGACAGTTAACAGAGGCTTGCCCCGTGGCGAACATCAAGTCCCAGATCAAGCGGATCAAGACGAACGAGAAGGCGCGGCAGCGCAACAAGGCGACCAAGTCTGCGCTCAAGACGTCGATCCGTCGTTTCCGTGAGGCTGCGGCCGCCGGTGACACCGCCAAGAGCATCGAGCTCGCCCAGGCGGCCAACCGGCAGCTCGACAAGGCGGCCTCCCGCGGCGTCATCCACAAGAACCAGGCAGCGAACCGGAAGTCGGCCATCGCTGCCCAGGCCGCGAAGCTGGGCTGAGCCCAGCGTCGATCCCGGGACGACCACCCCCCTGATCCTGGGGTCGACTCCCGCGGCCGCGACCACGAGGGCGTCATCCCGCCCAGCGAGTCCCACGACGTCCCGATCACCTCGGTGGTCGGGACGTTGTGCGTTTCTGCGCGCGCCTAGAATCCCCGACGCCTGTCGGTCGTTGCACCGACGCCGGCAGCGCCCTCAGCCGCGGCGGGCGCGGGCGACCGTCAGCACCACCCGCTCGAGGGCGAAGGCGGCGTCGTCGGCCGCTCCCTTGACCTCGGCGTCAGCCACGGCCACCGCTCTCAGCGCTGCGGCCAGGCCTCCCTGGTCCCAGCCCCGGGCCTGACTGCGCATCGACTTGAGCTTCCACGGGGGGACCCCCACCTCGCGCGCCAGGTCGGCCTCGCGCAGCCCTCCGCCCGCGGTGACCAGCTTGCCGAGCCCGCGCAGCCCGGAGGCGAGGGCGCTGGTGACGAGCACCGGCGCGACCCCTGTCGCGATCGCCCACCGCAGCTGCTCCATCGCCACCCCGGTCCGTCCGGCCAGAGCGGCGTCCGCGACGGCGAAGCTCGTCACCTCCGAGCGACCGCCGAAGTAGCGCCGGACCTGAGCTTCGCTGATGGGTCCGCCTTCACCGTCGGACACCAGCTGGCTGACTGCTGCGGCGAGAGAGCGGAGATCGTGACCCACAGCGTCGACCAGCGTCTGGGCGGCGCCGGGGTCGATCCCCGCACCGGCACGACGAGCCTCCGCGGCCACGAACTGCGGCAGCTCCCAGGGCTTGACGGCGGGAGCATCGACCACCTGGACCTTGGCTGCCCTCAGCTTGTCGAGCAGCCCCTTGCCCTTCTGGCCTCCGGCATGGACCAGCACCAGCGCCAGGTCGTCCATGGGGTTGCGGGCAAGGTCCAGGACGTCGTCGTACAGCTCCGCCGGGAGGTTGGCCAGGTCCCGGACGACGGCCGCCCGCCGGGCAGCGAAAAGAGAGGCGCTGGTCATCTCGGCGAAACGGGTACGGTCCAGACGTTCGGCGTCCGCAGCCTCGACGTCGGCCTCCGGGGACTCCTGGCGGATCTCGGCCAACAGGGTCGCTACCGCACGGTCGGCGAGCAGGCTCTCCGGCCCGGTGACGAGCGTGACGCGTCCGAACGAGGAGGAGCGGGCTGGCACGACGCAAGCATGACAGTCGGGTCTGACACCGGGCTGCGCTGTCCGCGGCGTTGCGCGCGCGGGCGTTCCGCCCGCGCGACAGAATGGCCACCGACCGCAGCTGAGCGCGGTGACAGGTCCAGCGGGGACGGGAGGGGCGCGGGTGGACAGCAACGTCGGCGCCGCCGCGCTGCGCTGGTGGGCCTCCTGGGCGCAGGCGCGGGCCACCGGGACCCGAGCGGTCGGGCGGCGACCGGACCCGGAGCATCTGGAGCTGCCGCACGACCCCGCGGCGCTCGAGCCGGCACACCCGCAGGGCCCGCGGCTGGCCGGGGCGCCCGAGGCGCTGACCCGGCTGGCGACCGTGCAGCCGGACACCGTCGCTGTCGTCCTGGTCGCGGGCCGGCCTCCGGTGGTGCGGTGGCCAGGCGAGCTGCTGGTGCCTCCCCTGCTAACCCGCAGCCGCGGGACGGTGCGCGCCCTGGCGCTGAGTACCGCCCGGGTGCACCTCGACCTCACCGTTCCGGGGTTGGTCACCCTGGACCGGTACACGCTCGAGGTGGTCCGGCTGCGGCTGGAGCTGCAGCTGGACGCCGGTGACCGCTACGCGGCCGTGGCGGACCTCGCCGCCGAGCAGGGGGCGAACCTGGACGCTGCTCTGCTGGAGCGGGTGCGGCGGGAGGCGACAGCCGGGGTCCAGGGGGCCGTGACCATGAACCGTCGCGCCGACCTGCAGCGGCTCACCTTGCGCCGCGTCCTCGACGAGCGCTGGCTCCCGTCGTCCTTCGCCGGTGGCACCCTGCTGCGGCGGGGCCTCGAGGTGGCCGACCTGGGCGCGGCGAGCCCCGAGGACGAGCCGACCGTCGTCCTGCCGGCGGCCGGCGGAGGCGGGCCGCCGGACCCCGGCACCGAGGACGCAGCCCCGATGGCGACCGCGACATGAGCACGATCGGCTACGCCGACCCCCAAGCACCGGCCCCGAGCCTGGGCACCGTCGGCGTGCCGGAGCGGGCCGACGAGCGGGCCCGGCTGGTCAGCCGGGTCCGGGTGGCGGCCGGGGTGCCCGCGGTGATCAGCCTCGGCGCCCACTGGTTGTTCCTGGTCGCGTACTGGATCCCCGAGACGTCGGCGTTCCCGGCCCATGAGTGGTGGCTCGGCCAGCTGTCCCCCCTGGTGGCCGAAGCTGTCACCAGCGCGGGCAACGCGCAGGTGACGGCCCAGACCGGACAGATCGGGCTGGGCGGTGAGCTCCTCCTGGTGGCGTCGCTGGCCCTGCTCCTCCTGGTCCGCCACCCGGGTCTGCTCGGTCACGGTGCCGCCCTCATCCCGGCTGCGGCCGGCACGCTGGTCGCCACCGTCGAGGTGCTGGCCCTGTTGGTCGGCGGCCGGCCCAGCCGCTCGGGCGTCGCGATCGTGCTGCTGGCGGTATGGGTGTGGGCGGCGGTCTACGCCGCCCTCGAGAGCCTGCTGGTCGACGTCGAGGTGCGGATCGGCCGGCGGTGGCGCGACGGGCTGCCCTGGCTCGCGGCCTACGTGGTGATCGCTCCCGCACCGACTGCCGTCGGCCGCGCCCTCTTCGGACCCGAGCTGCGCGACGCCGCGGAGAGCCTCCGGAACAACACGGTCGCGCTGCGGCTGGCCGGGCTGACCAGCGGGGCGAATGTCCTGCTGTACCTCAGCGGTGTGCTGCTCGGCATCGCGGTCTGGGCGGTCTACCAGTGCTGGCCGCCGCGCCGCGACGGCGCCACCGCGGCGCGGGTGCTGGTGGCCGTGGTGGCCCTCCTCGGCACCGCCGCCGTCGGTGGCGCGGCGACGGCGGAGGCCCGGCAGCGTGCCGAGCAGATCCGCAACGCCAGCCCCGCCGCCGACGGCCACTTCGGCTGTGGCGCCGCAGAGCTGAGCAGGGCCGGCGACAGTGCCACCGAGCCCGTGCGGACGCTGGCGATCACGGGTCTCACCTGCAAGAACCTGACCACTTTCGAGGGTTACCGGCAGCTGACCAGCCAGACGCTGCCGTTCTCGCTGGCGCCCGTGACCGCCCACGGTGTCGACGGGCGGCGACTGACCGGGCGGGTGATCAGTGCCCAGTACGGCGACGCTCTGGTCCTCGCCGGGACCAGCCGGCTGGACACCGGGGCCGACCGGCTGCTCGCGGTCCGGGTCAGCGACGGTGCCCGGCTGTGGAGCTTCTCCTGCTCGGACCGCCGGTCGCTCCGGCTCCGCTTCGCCGGTGTGCCCGCCGGCGACGACCCGGCCCGCGGGCACCTGACCGCTCCGGGGGAGACGGCCGAGGTGGTCACCGTCTGCGGCGAGCGGACCCAGCACTTCGACCCGGCCAGTGGCCGGCTGCTCCCGGAGCCGCCCGGCGGCTGAGCGGTCACGGCGGCCGCTGCGCGACCACCCGAAGCTCGCCGTCGCGGCCGGTGACGGCCACCGAGCCGTTCTGGTCGGTCCGGAGCACGGTCATCCCCAGCGACCGGGCCAGCGCCAGCATCCGCGGGGCCGGGTGTCCGTAGTCGTTCTGCAGCCCTGCGCTCGCCACCGCCAACGACGCTCCGGTCGCCGCGAAGAAGGCCGACTGCTGCCGGGATGAGCCATGGTGGGGAACTTTCAGCACGCTGACCCGGAGGTCGGCCCCGGCGTCCAGCAGCGCCTGCTGCCCCGGCGGCTCCACGTCGCCGGGCAGCAGCACCCGCAACCCGTCCAGGTCGGCGCGGACGACCAGGCTGGCGTCGTTCTGCTCGGCCGAGCTGTCAGCGTCCGCCTCGTGTGCCGGCAGCGGTCCGAGCACGTCCAGCGTGGCAGCGCCGACGCCGACCCGCGTCCCCGGCAGCGGAACGGCGACGCTGCTCCCGTGCTCCGCCGCCAGCCGCCGTACCGCCGCCGCCTCCCCGGCGGGTTCCGCCAGTGGGCTCACCCACAGCTGGTCCACCGTCCTGCCGGCGAAGACCGCCGCCACCCCGCCGACGTGGTCGGCGTGGTAGTGGGTCAGCACGAGCAGTGGCACCCGGCGGACCGCCAGGCCGTCCAGGCAGCGCCTCATCAGCGCCGGATCGGGCCCGCTGTCCACCACCACCGCCGCGTGCGGGCCGACCGACAGCGCAAGCCCGTCTCCCTGTCCGACGTCGCAGACGACGAGCCGCCAGCCCGCGGGCGGCCAGCCGGGCGGCGTCGGGGCGCGGCTCAGGGCCACCACCAGAGCCAGCGTCAGCAGCGCGCACAGCCAGCGCCGTGCCAGCACCCAGGGCATCGCAAGAGCGGTTGCCAGACAACAGACGGCGAGCACCGTGACGGCAACAGGACTGGTGGGCCCGATCAGGGAGGCACCGGGCAGCGCCGCGCCGAAACGCGCCACCGTGATGATCGGCTGCGCGGACCAGGCGGCCCCGAACCCGAGCAGGGCGGCGAGCTCGGCGCTGACCAGGGAGCTGCCGGCGGCAGCGAAGCCGAGCACGGTGGCGGGACCCACGAACGGACCCACCACCGCGTTCGTCGCCAGGCCAGCCATGCTGACGGTCCCGGACAGCAGCGCGACGGCAGGGAGCGTCGCGAGGTGGGCGGCCAGGGCCAAGGTGACCGTCTCAGCCACCAGCCGCGGCAGCCATCGGCTGAGCACGTCCGCCCAGGAACGGGCCCACCAGATGATCCCGCCGCTGGCCAGCACCGACAGCGCGAAGCCCCACGAGCGGCTGAGAAAAGGGTCGGCGAGCAGCAGCACGAGCACCGCGACACCCAGGTTGCGGATGCCGGCGGCACGGGCGCCGGAACCCAGCGCGGCCAGGGCCACCAGTCCCATGGCGGCGGCTCGGAGCACGCTGGGCTCGGTCCGGCACAGCGCGACGAAAATGGCCACCCCGACCGGTCCGACCCCCCGCAGGGCCCAGCCCCGCACACCCGCCCAGCGGGCGGTGAGGAGCAGGAAGGCGAGCAGCAGCGTCAGGTTGGCGCCGGACACGGCGGTCAGGTGGGTCAGCCCGGTGGTGCGGAAGTCGTCCTTCAGGTCGGCAGGAAGCGCGGAGGTGTCGCCGAGCACCAGGGCCGGCACCAGCGCCCGAGCGTCGGGCCGCCGGTCGGCCACCGCGTCCCGCAGACCCTGCCTTACCCGCTCCACCCGGCGCGACCCGGGGCCCGGTTGCTCCAGTACCTCCGGGTTTTTCTGCCCACGGAGTACCGCTGCCACCGCATCGCCGCTCTCTGCCGGCCGTAGCCGGCCGCCCGCCTGCACGGTGGTCCCGACCGGCAGCGACCGCCAGCTGGCGGTGGTCGCGCCGGTGACCAGCACCGTGACGGGCGCCCGGATCCGCCAGCTGTGTCCGCGACCGGACACCTCGGTGAGCCGGACGTCCAGTGCGAGCAGCGGTGGCCGACCGCCCCTGGCCGGATACAGCTGCGGATCGCTCCGCACCTCGAACCGTGCCGAGACCACCGCCTGCTGCTGCGCGAGCTCCGCGACCGGTCCGGTCCGCAGCCCGTGCACCCGCAGTGCACCGCCGGTGCCGACGGCGACCACGACCAGCGCGGTGGCGGCCAGCCAGGGCAGCTGCCGAGCGAGCAGCCGCCGGAGCGGCGGGAGACGTGAGCACGCCAGGACCAGCCCGGTGACCGCCGCGCCGGCCAGCACGAGAACCAGCCCAGGACCCGCGGAGGTCGGCGGCACCAGGGCGGGGGCACCTGTCGCCCACCACGCAGCCGCCCAGGCGGCTGCCGCCAGCGGCACCACCCGCAGGTCCCGCACCTGCAGGTCCCCTACCTGCAGGTTCCGGCCGCTCGCGGTGGCGTCGCCCGACCCTCCCTCACGCCGCCGCAGGAGGCGGGCGAGCTGGAGCGCGACCAGGCGCCGCCGAGTCACCCGGTCCGCGCTCCCCGGCTCAGACACGAACATGTGGGGCGATCTGCGCGTAGGTCTTCGGTCCGATCCCGTCCACCTCTTGCAGCTCCTCGACCTTGCCGAACCGGCCGTGCTCGGTGCGCCAGGCCACGATCGCCCCGGCGGTCACAGGCCCGACCCCCGGGAGCTCTTCCAGCTGGGTCGCGTCCGCCTGGTTGAGGTCCATCACCCCTGCCCCAGCGGAGCCGGTGCCGGGCGTTCCAGCACTGCCGCCTCCGGAGCCGGAGCTGCCCCGCACCTCACCATCGGGATGGTCGGCAGTCCCGATCACCACCTGTTCGCCGTCCTGCAGCACCTGGGCGAGGTTCAGCTCGCCAGGATCGGCACGTCGGGTGAACCCTCCGGCGGCGTCGACGGCGTCCTGGACCCGCGCCTGGAGCGGCAGGGTCACGAGGCCCGGTGACCGCACCGCACCCAGGACATGCACGACCAGCCGGCCGCTGGCGGTGCCACTCGTGCTCGCACTCGACCCGCCCTCCCGGGTCGAGGGTGACGTCGCAACCGCCGTCATCGACGGCTCTCGGCCTGCTGGGCTGACCACGACCCCAGGTGCCGTGGCCACCGGGACCGGCCGCGCCCGGAGCAGGCTCCAGCCCGCCCACAGCAGTCCCACGAGCAGCAGTGCTGTCACCACACCGACATGGATGCGCCGGAAGCGGGGCGGGGCCGGCAGGTCGTCGAGCCCCTCCAAAGCGGTGCTGGCCGGACCCGGCGACGAAGGTCCCGAGCCGCCACTGGCGAGGTCCGGCGGGGCCGAGCCTGGTACGGCTGCCCGGTCGGGCGGCGCGTTCTCCTCGAGCAGACGCGCCAGCCGCGCGCTGACCGTCTGCAGCAGCAGGGGGTCGGGATCTTCGCGTCGGGCCACGCCTGGAGCATCAGGACGATGGCCAGGATCGAACGGGGGCCGGTGCAGGCTGTGGACAACCCGTTTCCGGCCCCTGGGGACAAGCCGGGCGCCGGGTCACCCGGCGGGCGAGACCACCACCCCGAGCGTGCCGGGACCGACGTGGACTCCGAGTACCGCGCCGAGCTCAGCCACCACCAGCTCGCCCCGCCCGGCGACGGGTTCCTGAAGGGTTGCCACCAACTGCGCGGCAGCGTCGGCGTTGTCCAGGTGGTGCACCGCGACGTCGACCCGGCCGCTCGTGGCCCCCTGAGCGAGCGTCGCCAGCGCGAGCTCGCCCAACCGCGCTCTCGCTCGGGAGACGGTTCGCACCCGTTCGAAGGGGCGGATCTGGCCGGCCGACACCGTCAGCAGCGGCGTGACCGCCAGGGCCGTGCCCAGCAGCGCCGCCGCGGCCCCGATCCGGCCACCCCGCCGCAGGTGTTCCAGGCTGTCCACGCAGAAGTAGGTGGTGGAGGCGGCCGCTCGCCGCTGGATCACGGCCACCACCTCGTCGACCGCGGCTCCCCGCCGAGCCGCCTCCGCCCCGGCGAGCACGGCGAACCCGCTGGCCATCGCGAGCACGTGGGTGTCGACCACCCGCACCGGCACCGGGGCGAGCGGCGCCGCGACCTCGGCGGCCCCGGTCGTGCCGGAGATCCGCCCGCTCAGGTGGGCGGAGACGACCGCCGTGTAGCCAGCATCGGCCAGCTCCGCGTAGGTCCGGGTGAAGAGGTCGGGTGCGGGGCGGGAGGTGCCGACCCGGCGGCCGGAGCGCAACGCCGCTGCCACCTCCGCGGAGCTGACGTCACTCTCGGCGCGGCTGCGACCGTCGATGACCACCTGCAGCGGGATCACCCGGACGTCCGCGCGATCGGCCTGCTCAGCCGTCAGGGAGGACGTAGAGTCGGTCACCACCGCGACGCCCGGCATCAGGACAGCGTAGGGCCGCGCGGTGGGACGGGGCGTGCAGCAGGGCAGAGCCTACGGACGTGCCGCTGCGGGAGTCGGCGGGGGAAGCGGGCGGTGAGGGTGGCGGAGCGGCGTGTCTGGCGTGCCGCGCCCGTCACGCTGACCCTGGTCGTGGTCTTTCTCGTGGTCGCCGCCGTGGCCGTCCCGGTGCTGGCGTATCTGGTCTGGCTCGACCGGGGCGCATGGCAGGTTCCGACGGTGCTGGCCGCGCTCACCCTGGTGGCTCTGGTCTACGCCTGGCGCTTCGGCCTGCACCCACGGCTGCGAGCCGACGCCTCCGGCCTGACGGTGGTCAACCCCTTCTCGTCCTGCCGGTTCGGCTGGGACGACGTCCGGGTGATCGCACCTGGGGAGAACGGCCTGGTCGTCGCCTCGGTCGACCGCCGTGCCGAGGCCTGGTGCATCCAGAAGTCGAACTGGGCGACGAGACGGGGACGTCACACCCGAGCCGACCGGATCACCCGGGAGCTGTTCGACCTGCTGGAGGAGCAGGACCCGCCGCTGGAGGATGAGGAGACCGGCCTGCGGATCCGACGGGTCAGGCCGGACGAGGGCCCGGTGCTGACCCGGCTGGAGCGCGCGGCCGGCGAGCAGGCTCTGGGCCACCTCGTCGAACCGGACCGCTCTCCCTACCCGGCGACCGAGGTCGCGCGACGGTGGCGACGGCTGCTGCGTGACGCCCAGGTCCGGGTGTTCCTGTTGGAGAAGGACGACGACCCGGTGGGTTTCGTCGCGTTCGACGCCGACACGGTGCGCCACGTCGGCGTACTGCCTCAGCACACCCGCCGCGGCTACGGCAGCGCCCTGCTGGAGTTCGCCACCACGGAGATCTTCGACGCCGGTGCGCCGCAAGCCAACCTGTGGGTGCTGGTCGAGAACCACGGGGCGCGGGCGTTCGGCCAGTCCCTGGGCTGGCGAGAGACCGACGACCGTCGGGACAGCGAGTTCCCCCCAGCACCAACCGAGCTCCGGCTCGAGCGTCGCAACCCCGCAGCACCGCGACGGAGCCGCTGATGAGCCCGCCCGGCGCCGGACGTGGAGCACCCGCTCCTGGAACGGCCGCGACTCCGGACTGGACCTCGGTGCGACCGCCCAGCGGCGCCCCGCCGGTCCTGCTGGGGCTTGGCCTGCTGGCCCTGCTGCCGGCTTCGGTGTTCGCGCTGCTCCGGGTGGCCCCGCCGACGGACGACGCCACCGCGCTGGTCGCGTCGTTCATCCCTTACGGACTGGTCGCCGCGCTCGTCGCGCTGGTCTGCCTCGGCCTGGCCCTGCTGCGGGCCCGGCGTCGGCTGGTCCTTGCGGGCCTGGCGCTGCTGTCCGCCGTCCTGCTGGGCGCCCAGGTGGCGTGGCAGGCGCCGCTCATCGTCGCCGACGACCGCGCCCCCGTTTCCCCGGGCTTCACCCTGCTGAGCCTCAATACCTACAAGGGACAGGCGGACCCGGCCCAGCTGGTCGAAGCCGGCAAGGAGGCGGACGTGGTCGTGCTGCTCGAGATCACGCCCGCCCTCCTCACCGCACTCGACGAGCGCGGCTGGCGGGGCCGCTACCCGTACAGCCGGGGTGCCACGGGTTCCGTCGCCAGCAACACGGCCATCTTCTCCCGCTTCCCGCTGGGGGCGAGCACCCAGATCGGCGAAGGGTCGTTCGACGAGTGGGCGACCACCGTCCAGGTGCCTGAGGTCGGGTCCGTCCGGCTGATCGGGGTCCATGCCTGCAACCCCTACTGCGGCGGCAGCCGCTGGGCCCAGGAGCACGCGGCGCTGCGACAGGTGGTCCGGGACAACCTCGACGGGCCGCTCGTGCTGGCCGGCGACTTCAACGCGGTGGACGACCACGCGCCCCTGCAGCAGCTGCGTCGACTGGGGCTGCGGAGCGCCACCGACCTGCTGGGTGCGGGGTGGCTGCCCACCTACCCCGCCAACCGGCTGGTCCCGCCGCTGCTGCCGATCGACCACGTCCTGGTCGACAACCGGCTGACGACGACGTCACTGCGACGGGTGCCGATTTCGGGGACCGACCATCTCGGACTGCTGGCCACCGTGGCCAGGGCTGCCGAATGAGCTCGCGCAGCCTGCTCTGCCCGCTGGCGACAGGCCTCGGCTGGTTGGGCCTCGTGGTCGGCGCAGCAACCACGCTGGCCCGGTCACTCCCCCGGGTGCCCGGCCTGGCACCCGACACCTGGGCGATGGCGACGGCGTTCACCGACTTCGGCGCGCTGGCCTACGCGGTCGCCGTCGTCGGGCTCGGGACGGCGGCCCTGTGGCGGCACCGACCGCTCCCCCTGCTGGCCGTGCTCGTCGCACTCGCGCTGACCGTGCTGCACCTGTCCTGGATCGCCCCGGGCTACGTCGCCGACGACGACTCTCCCGCGGGCTCCGGCCGGGTGCGGGTGCTGACCCAGAACCTGCTGTTCGGCGGCGCCGACGCCGCGGAGGTGGTCCGGAACGGTCAGCGGGCGGACGTCGTGGTGCTCACCGAAGTCACCCGGGCGGCCGCGCGCGGCCTCGCCCGTGCCGGCATCGCCGCCAACCAGCCGTACGAGTCCGGCGGCAAGCTGCCGCAGTACGGCGCCATGGGCACCCGGGTCTACAGCCGGTTCCCCATCCGCAGCTTCCGTCCCCTCGACCCTGCCGCCCGATGGCCCGAGAGCTGGCTGGTGGACGTCGAGGTCCCCGACATCGGCACGGTCACCGTCGCTGCGGTGCACCCTCCCCGACCGGTGCCCGGCGCGTCCGGCTGGGCCGGGGGCCAGGAGCTTGTCCACGCCCTCGTGCCACGCCAGCGGACGATCGTGGCTGGCGACTTCAACGCAGTGGACAGCCACCCCAGCCTGCGGCGCTTCCGCGCCGACGGCTTCCGTGACTGCCGTGACATCGTCGGCGCGGGCTGGCAGCCGACCTACCCGGCCCAGGGACGCGTCCCGCCGCTGATCGCCATCGACCACATCCTGGTCAGCCCCGATCTGACGGCGACCGCCTCCGCCACGGTGCAGGTGACCGGCAGCGACCACCGCGGTGTGACCGCGACTGTGGCGCTGCGGGGCTGACCCTCCCGACCGCGCACTTGACCCAGGTTCTTCCCGCCTTGCCCAGGTTGCAACCTGGGTAAAGCGCGGAATCCCCAGGTAAACCTGGGGAACCAACAAGGCCCCCCCCGGCAGCTCACCCCGGGACGATGCTCACCAGCTTCGGGGCGCGTACGATGACCTTGGCGATGGGGCGGCCGGCCAGGGCGCGGGTCACGCCCTCCTCGGCCAGGGCGCGCTCGCGCAGCTCGTCCTCGGTCACGTCGGGCGAGACCTCCAGGCGGGCGCGGACCTTGCCCTGCACCTGCACGACGCAGGTGACCGACTCGGTGACCAGCAGCGACTCCTGCACTGTCGGCCAGGAGGCGTTGGCGATGGAGGGTCGGTGACCCAGCCGCGCCCACATCTCCTCGGCCACGTAGGGGGCGACCAGGCTCAGCACTACGGCGGTGATCTCCGCCGCCTCGCGGACGGCAGGGTCGGCCGCGCCGACGCCGGTGTCGATGGCCTTGCGCGTGGCGTTGACCAGCTCCATCACCCGGGCGACCGCGACGTTGAACCGCTGGCTCTCGACCAGCTGCTGGATCTCAGCCAACAGCCGGTGCGCCTCCCGGCGCAGCGTCTGGTCACCAGTGGCGGGGTCCACCCCGGGCGCGCTGGTGACGTCCTCGGCCAGCCGGTGCGCGCGGTGCAGGAACTTCAGCGACCCGGCCGGTGAGACGTCCGCCCAGTCGATGTCGTCCTCGGGCGGCCCGGCGAAGACGACGGTCAGCCGCACCGCGTCCACGCCGAACTCGTCGATCTGGGCGCCCAGGTCGACCCCATTGCCCAGCGACTTGCTCATCGACTTGCCCTGGTTGATGACCTGACCCTGGTTCAGCAGCCGCTGCATCGGCTCGACGAAGTCGACCATGCCCATGTCGAACAGGACCTTGGTGAAGAACCGCATGTACAGCAGGTGCAGGATCGCGTGCTCCACGCCGCCGACGTACTGCGCCACCGGCATCCAGCGGCGCACGTCGTCGGGGTCGAAGGGCGCGTCGGTGTTGCCCGGGGAGCAGTAGCGGAAGAAGTACCAGGACGAGTCGACGAAGGTGTCCATGGTGTCGGTGTCCCGCTGGGCGGGTCCGCCGCACTGCGGGCACTCCACGTTGACCCAGTCGGTCGCCGCCGCCAGCGGCGAGGTGCCCTTGGGCGCCAGCGCGCCGCCGGTCAGGTACGGCAGCTCGACCGGCAGCTGGTCGTCCGGAACCGCGACCTCGCCGCAGTCGGGACAGTGGATGACCGGGATCGGGCAGCCCCAGTAGCGCTGCCTGCTCAGCAGCCAGTCGCGCAGCCGGAAGGTGACGGCGCCGGCACCCACGCCGTCGGCCTCCAGCCGCTCGACGATCCGGCGGACGCCCGCCTCCTTGCCCACCAGACCGTCCAGCTCGCCCGAGTTGATGTAGCGGCCGTCACCCGGCGTCGCGATCCCGGTTACCGCCGGGTCCTCGGCGCCCGTGTCCACCACCTGGCGGACCGGCAGCCCAAAGGTCCGGGCGAACTCCAAGTCACGCTGGTCGTGCGCCGGCACCGCCATCACGGCGCCGGTCCCGTAGTCGGCCAGCACGTAGTCGGCGGCCCAGACCGGCAGCCGCTCGCCGTTCGCGGGGTTCACCGCGTAGACGCCCAGGAAGACACCGGTCTTGGCGCGGTCCGTCGACTGCCGCTCGATCTCCGTCACCTGCTGCGTGGCGGCCAGATAGGCCTCGAACGCCGGCCGCTGCTCGTCGGTCACGATCTCCGCGGCCAGGGCCGCGTCCGGGGCCACGACGAAGAAGGTCGCGCCGTACAGCGTGTCCGGACGGGTGGTGAAGACGGTGACGACCTGGCCGTCACCGGGGCCCTCCTCCAGCGTGAAGTCCACGTGCGCGCCCTCGGACCGACCGACCCAGTTCCGCTGCATGGTCAGCACCCGGTCGGGCCAGCTGCCCTGCAGCTGGTCCATGTCGTCCAGCAGCCGCTGCGCGTAGTCGGTGATCTTGAAGTACCACTGGGTCAGCTGGCGCTTGGTGACGACCGAGCCGCAGCGCTCGCACAGACCTTGGACGACCTGCTCGTTGGCCAGCACCGTCTGGTCCTTCGGGCACCAGTTCACGTAGCTGCCCTTGCGGTAGGCCAGCCCCCGCTCACGGAACCGCAGGAACAGCCATTGGGTCCAGCGGTAGTACTCGGGGTCGGAGGTGTGCAGCCGCCGGGACCAGTCCAGGCTCAGCCCGTACCGCTTGAAGGAGTTCGCCTGGGTCTCGATGTTGGCGTACGTCCACTCCGCCGGGTGGGTGTTCCGTTGGATCGCCGCGTTCTCCGCCGGCAGCCCGAAGGAGTCCCAACCGATCGGGTGCATCACGTCGTAGCCCTGCAGCCGCAGGAAGCGCGAGACCACGTCGGCCATCACGAACGCCTCCGCGTGACCCATGTGCAGGTCGCCCGAGGGGTAGGGGAACATGTCGAGCACGTAGCGACGCTCGGCCGAGCCGTCGTCCTTCGGCAGGAAGGTGCGGTCGGCCTCCCAGAACGCCTGCCATCGCCGCTGGGCCTCGACGGCGTCGTAGCCGGCCCGGGCGTCGACGATCTGTTCGGCGACGGTGTTGGTGCGCTCGATCTGGTCGGTCACAAGTCACTCCTCGGTTGCTCTCCGGGCCCGGCAGCGGGCAGAAAAAAACCCCTCGCCGTGGTCGGCGCGGGGTGGCCGCGTAGGGAGGCCTACGCGGCTAGGCAAGGAGAGCGCGGTACATGGCACCAGTCTAGACCACCGCCGGAAGGCACGGCGACGCCATTGTGCAGGGCCGGCACCCGATCAGGCCGGAGACAGTGCTGCGCAATGCCGGGTACTCACGGCAGAACGCAGCAGCGTCTCCTCGACAACCCCCTCGGGATCAGCTGAAGGCTCCGACGATGTCCATCGCGGCCGGTCCGAGAAGGACGATGAACAGCACGGGCAGGATGCACAGCATCAGCGGGAAGATCACCTTGACCGGGATCTGCATGGCCTTCTCCTCCGCGCGCTGGCGGCGCTTCAGCCGCATCTCCGCCGCCTGGGTCCGGAGCACGTCGGCCACGGCCACGCCGTAGCGGTCGGCCTGGACCACCGCCCGGACGAAGCGACGCAGGTCCACCACGTCCGTCCGGTTGGCGAGGCTTTCGTACGCCTCGCGGCGGGAGTGGCCGAGCTGGATGTCCTGCAGCGTCCGGACCAGCTCTTCGGCCAGCGGACCCTTCCCGTTCTGCCCGGCCTTCGCCATCGCCCCGTCGAAACCCAGTCCGGCTTCGACGGCGATGGTCATCTGGTCCAAGGTGTCGGCCAGCTCCAGCGTCATCTTCTGGCTGCGCTCCTGCGCCCGGCTGTGCAGCAACAGCTCCGGCAGGAAGTGACAGACGATCACAACGACGACCCCCACCGCGAGGGTGAGGGTGCCCGGCTTCACCGTCAGGTAGAACAGCGTCAGCACCGCCGCGATCAACGGCAGCACGAGCTTGGCCAGCACCAGCCGCGGCACGGGCCAGGATTGGGGCCGGCCGGCCCGAGTCCAGAGCCGCTCCAGGACGCGCTGTCGGCCGGGCGGGACCAGTCGCACGGCGAGCTGACCGAACCAGGGTGCGGCCCCGGGGCCGCTGTCCTGCACGGCGTCTTGAGCGGTGAGCCCGCGCCGGAGGTTCGCGAGAGCAGCCTTGTCGACGGGGGGGCGGCTCAGGATAGTCCAGGTCAGCAGGGCCATGGCGGCGGCCAGGAGCGTTACGGCCACAACAGCCACAGGGGCAAGGGAGGTCACGGTACGCGTCCCGTTCTCAGAACTTGACCTGGACGGTCTTGCGAAGCCACAGCCCGCCGACCACCAACAGCACCACGGCGGCGACGATCATGGCGTAGCCGGCGAGGCTCTGGGTGAACTTTGCCATGTAGGCGGGGTTAGACATCATCAGAAAGCCGGCGATGCCGAAGGGCAGCAGCATCAGCACGATGGCGGACAGCTTGCCTTCCGCCGCAAGCGCCTTGACCTGCCGCCGGATCTGGTTGCGCTCCCGGATGGTCTCGCTGACCCCATCGAGAACCTCGGCCAGGTTTCCGCCGACCTCGCGGTTGATCGCGATCGCCTGGGTGACCCACACGAAGTCCTCGCTCTTCATCCGCACAGCCGCCTCGTCCAGCGCGCTGCCGAGCTCCCGGCCCACGCGTGTCTCGTTGATGATGCGTGCGAACTCCTCGGAGGTGGGCTCTTCGGCCTCTGAGGAAACCGCCGCCAGAGCCTGCAGCAGGCTGTGCCCGGCTCGCAGGCTGCTCGCCATCAGCTGCAGCGAGTCGTCGAGCTGGTCGGCGAAGTCCCGTTGCCGCTTGCGCGCACGGCTGTCCAGCCAGACCTTAGCCAGCACCGGGGCGAGCAGCGCCAGCAGCAGGCCGACCACGAGCCCGCCGAGGGCCGCCCCGAGCGCTCCGGCCACGAGCATGCCCACGACGAGGAACAGCCCTGCGTCGTGGACGGCCATCTTGACCCCGGCTCGATCTAGGGCGCTCGCGAGCGCCTGGTTCCAGCCACGCCGTCCCAGCAGGCGACCGATCAGGAGGGTGGCCGCCGCCGTCGCCCCGCTCAGCGCCCCTGCCTCCTCAGGTTCCCCCGGGCGGCGGCGGTTCAAAGGCAGCCGCGCCGGACGGGGGGCCAGCACCAGCAGCACGGCGCAGAGCAGTGCGGCGGTGCAGGTGCCGAGACCAACCCAGGCCTGCCAGAGTAGGGCCGGAGTCATCGTGCGGGCCGTGGGCTCGGCGGAGCGAACACCCGCGGCGAGAGCTTGATGCCGTGGTCGGCGAACTTGTCAGTGAACCGGGGACGGATACCGGTCGAGACCGGCTTGCCCAGGAAGCGACCGTTGGCGTCCACTCCGGCGGAGTAGTCGAAGAGGAAGGCGTCCTGCATGGTGACCGTCTGGCCTTCCATGCCCTGGATCTCGGTCACCGCCGTCACGCGACGAGTGCCGTCGCGCAGCCGGCTGAGCTGGACGATCACGTCGACGGCGGAGGCTATCTGCTCGCGGATGGCCCGCAGCGGCAAGTCCATGCCGGCCATCAGGACGAGGGTTTCGAGGCGCGCGATGGCATCCCGGGGAGAGTTGGCGTGCACGGTGGACAGCGAGCCGTCGTGACCGGTGTTCATCGCCTGGAGCATGTCCAGCGACTCCCCACCGCGGACCTCACCCACCACGATCCGGTCCGGCCGCATGCGCAGCGAGTTTCGGACGAGCTCCCGGATCCCAATCTCCCCCCGCCCCTCCACGTTGGGCGGACGGCTCTCCAGTCGGACGACGTGCGCCTGCTGCAACTGCAGCTCGACAGCGTCCTCAATGGTGACGATCCGCTCCCCCTCCGGAATGAACGAGGAGAGGACGTTCAGCAGCGTCGTCTTACCGGTACCCGTCCCTCCAGAGACGATGATGTTCAGCCGGGCCTCGACACAGGCCCGCAGTAGTTCGGCCATCTCTGGCGAGAGGGTGCCGAAGCTGATCAGATCGTTGACCTTGAACGGGTCCTTTGAGAACTTCCGGATGGTCAGCGACGAGCCGCTGAACGCGATAGGGGCGATCACCGCGTTGACACGGCTGCCGTCGGACAGCCGGGCGTCCACCAGCGGCGAGGACTCATCGATCCGCCGGCCGACCCGGGAGACGATCCGCTCGATGACACGACGCAGCTGCTCCTCGGAGGTGAACCGGGCGTTACTGAGGGTCAGCTTGCCGTTCTGCTCCACGAACACCATGTCGGGTCCGTTGACCATGATCTCGGTGATGGTGGGGTCGTCGAGCAGCCGCTGCAGCGGCCCGTGACCGAGAACGTCGTCCTCGACGTCGGCGATCAGCCGCTGGCGCTGCTCCCCGCTGAGCGGGACCTTCTCCTCCTCCACCACGTGGTTCAGCTCGCTCCGCACCATCGCGTGCAGCTGGCCCTCGCTGAGAGTGGGGTCGTTGAGGCGCGCCCCCATCCGGTCAAACAGGGCCGAGGCTGCACGCTCCTTCAACTTGTTCAGGGCCTCGTTGCCGGAGGCCTCCGACACGCTGCGCGTTGTAGGCGCCGCCGCGACCGGTTGGGCGGGTGGAGGGGCCTCGGAAGCGGCGGGGTGCGGCGTGACCTCCGAAGTCGGGCCCACGCCGCCGCGGCGAACCTGCATCCGCTCGGTGAGGCTCATGACGCCACCGTCCGCGACTTGCGGAACCATCCGGACGCTGCGCGCCGGGGGGTGACCGTGCTGGCCTTGGACGTGAAACCCGGCAGCGGCTTGGCCGCCTTGCCCGCCGGTGCCCCGTCACCGACGCGGTCCACGAGCGTCCGCAGCTGCTTGGTCATGGGGTCGCGAGTTCCGCTCTGCAGCAGCGGCACCCCAAGGTTGACCGACGCGGGAGCGGCCTTAGACCGCGGCAGCATCACATCGATCGAGGTGCCGACGGTGGCCTCGATGTCAGCGAGGCTCAGGCCGGTGGCCGGGTCTGAGAAGTTGAGGACCACCTGCCGGCGCTGACCCAGCAGGTCGAGCGCCCGCAGCGTCTCCAGCTCTTTCCGAAGTCCGCGTAGACCGGGAACGTCCATGCTGGTGAGCAACACCACGTCCGTTGTCTCGTCCATCACCGCCAGGGTGTGCTCGGACAGCCCCGGTGCGGTGTCCACCACGACGTAGCGGAACTCGGTCGCCAGCGTCCTGAGCAGCCGGCGAACTGCGTCGGCAGAGATGCCGTCCGCTTCGATCGGCGACTCGGGTGCGGCGAGCACATACAGCCCGGTCTCGTGCAAGGTCAGAAAGGTCTTGAGCACCATGGTGTCCCGACTCGCGGCACCTGTGACGGCCGAGGGCAGGAAGTACTCGGGGTCCAGGTTGAGCCCGCTCGCCACATCCCCGAACTGGATGTCGAGGTCGACCAGCACGGTTGCCTGGGGCGCCATGCGAGCGAGCCCGACAGCAAGGTTGGTCGCCACCGTGGTCTTGCCGACCCCGCCCTTGGGCGAGACGACGCTGATCACCCGGCCGCTGCTCGCCAGCTGTTCAGGCGGAGGGCCCCCGAGCTGCTGCACCGCGCGAACGTCAGCCAGCTCCGTCGCCCGCCGAATCACGTGCACGACCTCGGACCGGTCGGCTTCCGGGTGCAGGATGTCGGTCGCGCCGGCGCGAATGGCCGCCAGGGCGACCTCGCTGCCTGCATCGGTGACCAGGACGACGCTGAGCGTTGGGCACTGCTCGTCCAACGCCGCCGTGAGCTCGAGCGATGCGGCGGCGCCGCCGGCAGCGCAGTCCAGCACCACGACCGATGGAGGGCCGGCGGGGTCACTGCCCCAGAGCGCCGCGGGATCGGTGACGGGCGGCACCGCTGATGCGGGGACCAGCTGATAAGTGCGCCCCTCGGTCTCGGTGAGAGCGCCTCCCAGGTGCTGGAGGAGGCCGGCGGAGGAGGTGCAGACGAGGATGCGGCTCATGAGTAGAGGCTCTTCTCGGTCATGACCGGCACCTTGCCGGTCGGAGCGTCGGCTGGTTCGGACGACAGCCAGATGGATCCGTGCTCGGCGGCGAAGACGACCTTCTGGGCGGCTGGCCCCGACAGCGCGAGCGTGACTGTCATTGCGGTGGGCTGCGCCGGAGCCTCGCCGCTGTCCGCTGCCACCGCACCTTTCACCGCGGTCACGAGCACCTTGTGCAAGCCAAGTTGGGTGGAGTCCGGATTCTTCGTGGAGACGAACACTCCGACCGTCGCGCCCGGCTTGACCGCACCCCCCATCACGCGCTGGGGTTCGAGCAGAACCGACACCTGGTGCAGACCCTTGGGCACCACGACACCTTTGGTCGCCGCGAGGGCTACCGGGTCGGCGAATCGGCTGAGGAGCAGTTGCTCTCCAGGCTGCAGGGCGGTCGTCGTCACCAGTCCTTTGAGCTCGGCCAGGCTGTGGGCCGACCCCGGAGCGACGGCCACGCCGGGGAGCTGGCGCAGTTCGACCGAGCTCGTCAGGTCGTTGCCGGAGACACCCTCGGCGATGGCTTGGGTCGCGACCAGCACCGGCGACGGCTGCAGGTCGGCCATAGCCCGCTCGTCAGCGGCGCCGACGTAGCTGAGCAGCACGAGGCCGCCCAGCGCCGCGAGCACGACCGCCGTCACGGCGGCGACCAACCGACGTTTCATGGAGAGCTCCTAGGAGGTGAGCCGGACGACCGAGGCACCGAGGGTCGGGGCGGTCGCGGAGTAGGTGAAGGCCTCGTCAAGGGTGACGAAGCGGGTGAAGTAGCCCCGGACGCAGCGGGCGTTGCCGTTGCACGGGTCGTTCCAGCCGTACTGGCCGCCGAAGTGGTAGCCGGTGAGCTGGAACGCGGCGTAGCCGTTGAGGCGGTAGGTGGCACCCGATCCGGTGCCGGCGTAGGCGTCGAAGATCGGCAGCAGAGCGATCTTGTTCTGCAGTTTCGCGAAGTCGGTCGTGGAGCAGCTGCTCGGTACCGAGTTACCGGGGTCACTGGCGACGATGTTGCCGATCACCGTCTTGGTGCCGCAGGAGCCGCTGCTGACCGTCAGCCACCCGAACCCGCCCGGGACGATATTGCCGGACGGCCCTGTGCAGTCAGGGGTGGTGGCGTCGCTCTGGGAGCTCTTCGTGAGGTAGATGGTCTGCGCGACCGTCGAGGACGGCAGCCCGCCACCCGTCTGCTTCTTCCACTCACACCAGGAGAAGGCCAGGGGCAGCATCGCCGTCCCGCCCGACGGGCCTCCCCAGGCCACCGTGGCCTGCGCGCTGAGCGCCGTCGAGTTGACCCCGAGAATGGGTGCGAAGAGGTGGCGCTGGACGCCGTTGGTGCGGACGCTCACCCTACCCGTGGTCGGGCTCAGTCCGGGGGTCAGCACTGTCGCCGTGTCGCCCACGGACCGGCTGTTCTCCGTCACCATCGACTGGGCGGTTTGCGACGGCGTACCGCAGGTGGGGCCTCGTCCGCAGTCCTGGGCGATGGCCAGCGCTCCGGCATCCGCAGCGGTCTGAAGCTGCTGGCGTTCCCACCACATGCCGGCGACGTCCAAGCTGATCGCAGCGAACGCGATCAGCGGCACCATCACGAGGGCCACCACGACGGCCACAGCACCCCGCTCGTCCTTCACCCGCCGCATCGCATGACTCCCTTGCCTTGCAGGTTCATGGTGGTCCCAATGAGCCGTGTCTTGAGCGTCGTGGAGTAGGTGATCGTGACGGTGGCGTTCGGCTGCGAGGACGTGGTCGACACACAGCCGGCAGCGGTGGGCGGCGAAACCGAGACCCCGATCTGGGCATCGCTGAGCACCAAAGGGCTTGCCGCGTTGCGGGCTGCGATTCGAGCTAGTCCGGCGTCGTTCTTCAGGGCCATCACCCTGACGCCCTCCCGGGCTGCGCCCGAGAGGGTCGTCTGCAGGTAGTAGGCCCGTCCGAACTCGGCGATCCCGACCAGGAGGCCGATCAGGAGCGGCACGACAAGTGCAAACTCCACCGCCGCCGCACCGCGCTCGCTCCGGTTCACTTCACTCCACTTCAAGGAAGTTTCGGCGTGCCTTGGCGGTCCCAAGCCACGCTGGCTGATGCCAGTTAGGGCTCAGGCAGCACCGGTCGGCAGCCGGCCTTCAATGTTGGTGAACAGGTCGTCGAGCTTGCCACCCAGCGCGGTGACGGCGACGATGATCACGACGGCGATCAGGCCGACGAGCAGGCCGTACTCGACGGCGGTGGCGCCGCGGTCCTTGCGGTCCTCGAAGCGGTGGCCGAGGACGGTGGCGAGGGCGAGCAGCTGTGCGTATGCACGGGTCATGGGGGACTCCTTGAGTAAGTGGTTCCGCCCCGATCGGACCCGATTTCCCGGCCCTTTTGGCCGGCACGAGAAGTGAATCAGGAGTTCAGCCGGCGCAAAAGTCCAGAAGGCTCTTTGGGAACTATTAGGGCCTTTCTTGGGCCTTTGGTCCCTACCCGGGGAAGGCTTTCTCCCAGGTTGAGGAAATGCCGGGACGGGCCGAGGGTCCCTCCGCGCTGCGCATGAACTGTCAGACCTCGCCACTACCGTCGGAGGATGCGGCTCACCTCCGATGACCTGGCCGGCCGTACGCTGGCGCGTCAGTTCCCCGCAATCGCAGGGATCGGCGCCGCGTCGGTCCTGGAGCTCTTCCGGTGCCTGGGGCCGATCCAGTCCCAGGTGCCCCGCTCCCCTTTCCTCACCGTCTCCTCCCGGCTGCCGGGCGTCGACCACGCGACGGTGTGCGCACTGTTCGAGTCGCACCACCTGCTGAAGACCAGCAGCCTCCGGGGCACGGTGCACACCAGCGGTCGCGAGCACTACCCCTGGCTGGACGCGGTGGCCCGGCGGGGGCGCGCCGGTGCGATGCACAGCCAGCTCGGGCTGCAGCGCGTGACCTCGGAGGAGCTGACGGGTGAGCTGGAGGACTTCGCCGCCGACGACTGGCGGGCGCGGACCGAGATCGTGGCGCACGGTCGGCGCTGGCTCAGCGAGCACGAGTCGGAGGCGAGCGCCGCCGCGGTGACCGGGACGTTCGCCGAGAGCCTGCTGTGGGGGCACAGCGGGCTGCTGCGCCGGCCGAAGGACGAGCACTGGGAGAAGCGGACCGACCTCTACCACCGCCGGGCGCGGGCCCTGGTGCCTGAGCTCGGAACCCCCACGTTCGCGGAGTCGCTCACAGGGCTGGTCCGCGTCTATCTCCGTTCCCTCGGCCCGGCGACGCGGCGGGACCTGGCCTACTTCTTCGGCACCGGGCTGGGCGCCCTGGACGCTGCGGTCGCCGACCTCGGCGAGGAGATCGTCCGCTTCGCGGGACCCGACGACGAGGGCTGGCTGGATGTCGCCGAACCACCGGAAACCGGCTCGGGCGATCCAGGGCTACGACTGCTGCCGGAGTTCGACGCGCTCCTCGTGGGCTACCACGGCAGCCATCGCACCCGCTTTCTCACCCCACGCCAGCTCGACCAGGCCTGGGCGAAGGTGAACGGGCAGTTCGCCCCGATCGTCCTGCAGCACGGGCGCGTGGTGGGAACCTGGAAGACCGCCAGCCGGGGCGCCCGCAGCCGGCTGGAGCTGTCGGTGTTCGAGGGCTGCGCGGCCCCCGCCGAGGACGAGCTCACCGAGCCGGTCGCCGCGCTGGCCGCGGTGCTCGACCTTTCCATCGAGGAGGTCAGGGTGCAGCGCTGACGACGTGCGGTGCGAGTGCGGGACGCGTCGGGCGTCTGGTCAGCGCGACGCCACGTGCTGCTGCGCCTCCCAGGCGCTCGCGACCATGTCCTGCAGCGTGTGCGCCATCCGCCAGCCGAGGTCGCGCTCGGCCAGCTCGCCCGAGGCCACGATCCGGGCGGGGTCGCCGCTCCGCCGTGGGGCGATGACCGGCTCGAAGGCGATGCCGGTCACCTCGGCGATGGTCGTCATGATCTGACGCACCGAGACACCGTCACCGCTGCCGAGGTTGTACACCGGTTCGAGCGGCTGCCCGGACTCCAGCGCCCGAGCCGCAGCGACGTGGGTCGCCGCGAGGTCGGCGACGTGGATGTAGTCACGCACGCAGGTGCCGTCGGGAGTCGGGTAGTCGTCCCCGTTGATCTGGGGGGTGCGACCGGCCGCCAGCATGCCGAGCACGACCGGGAACAGGTTGTGCGGGCTGGTGTCGTAGAGGTCCGGGGTGGCGGAACCGACGACGTTGAAGTAGCGCAGCGACGTGTGCCGCAGGCCCGCCGCGCGCTCCTGGTCGGCCAGCAGCCACTCCCCGATCAGCTTGCTCTCCCCGTAGGGGGACTCCGGTGAGGTCGGGGTCTTCTCGGTGACGAGGTCGACGTCAGGGGTGCCGTAGGTCGCGGCCGAGGAGGAGAAGACGATCTGACCGACGCCGGCCGACTGCATCTGCTCCAGCAGGGTCGCCGTCCCCGTGACGTTCTGCTGGTAGGTCAGCAACGGCTTGGTCACCGAGACCCCGGCGTACTTGAAGCCGGCCAGGTGCACCACGCCGGTGACCTCGTGCTCCAGCAGGGTGTGCCGTACCAGGTCGCCGTCGAGGATCGAGCCGCGGACGAAGGGCACCTCCGCCGGCACGAAGCTCTCATGACCGCTACTGAGGGAGTCGATCACCACCACCGGCGTGCCCGCCTCGGTGAACGCGCGCACCACGTGGGAGCCGATGTAGCCCGCTCCGCCCGTCACCAGCCAGCTCATGACTCTCCTCCAGGGTCGAGCCGTCATCGTAGCCAGCCTGGCTGTGATCTCCCTTACCACCCGCAGGCGCGGCGAAACACGGCCGTCACCATCGGGGGCCAACCGTCACACCGCCGTAACGAAACGCTTTCTGCCCGCAACACGCGGGGGCCAGAGTTCTTGATGTCCGTCGACGCGCGGTGTTCAGCCCACCGTGCGCACCACCGTTACTTCACCGAAAGAAGCAACATGACACCACTCGAGATCGACACCGGGACCACGGCGTGGATCCTGACCTCAGCCTCGCTCGTGCTGTTGATGACACCCGGCCTCGCCCTCTTCTACGGCGGTATGGTCCGCGCGAAGAGCGTCCTCAACATGATGATGATGAGCTTCGGCGCGCTGGCGCTCATCTCCGTCGTCTGGGTCCTCTACGGCTACTCCATGGCGTTCGGGAACGACGTCGCCGGCGGCCTGGTCGGGGACCCCCTGCAGTACCTCGGCCTCAAGGGTCTGATGAGCACCGACAACACGGTCACCGTCGTGGCCGACCCGGAGCAGATCGGCACCTACCCGGCCATGGCCTTCGTGGCCTTCCAGGCGGTGTTCGCGATCATCACCGTCGCCCTCATCTCCGGCGCCATCGCCGACCGCGCCCGGTTCAGCACCTGGATGATCTTCTCCGGCATCTGGGCCTCGCTGGTCTACTTCCCGGTCGCCCACTGGGTCTTCGACTTCTCCGCCGGGGAGCACGTCGGCGGCTGGATCGCCAACAACCTCAAGGCCATCGACTTCGCCGGTGGGACCGCGGTGCACATCAACGCCGGTGTCGCCGGCCTCGCCCTCGCTATCGTGCTGGGCAAGCGGATCGGGTGGCGGCGCGACCCCATGCGGCCGCACAACCTGACGCTGGTGATGATCGGTGCCGGCCTGCTCTGGTTCGGCTGGTTCGGCTTCAACGCCGGCTCGGCGGTCACCGCCAACGCCGCGGCCTCCACCGTCTGGGTGAACACCATGGTCGCCACCGGTGCGGCGGCGATGGCGTGGCTGGTCACCGAGAAGATCCGGGACGGGCGCCCGACGTCCCTCGGCGCCGCCTCCGGTGTCGTGGCCGGCCTCGTCGCCATCACGCCGTCCTGCTCATCGGTCTCGCCGGTCGGCGCGATCCTCGTCGGTCTGGTCGCCGGCGTGGTCTGCGCCCTGGCCATCAGCCTGAAGTACAAGCTGGGCTTCGACGACTCGCTCGACGTCGTCGGCGTGCACCTGGTCGGCGGGCTCTGGGGCACCCTGTCCGTCGGCTTCCTCGCCACGGCGGCGGCACCCGCCGGCGTCGACGGCCTCTTCTACGGCGGGGGCGTCGACCAGCTGTGGCGCCAGGCCGTCGGTGCGCTGGCCGTGCTGCTCTACAGCTTCGTCCTGACCCTGGCGATCGGCTACCTGCTGCAGAAGACCGTCGGCTTCCGGCTCAACGAGGACGACGAGATGGCCGGGATCGACAACGCCGAGCACGCCGAAACTGGCTACGATCTGGGCAACCTCACCTCCACTTTGCGGGGCGCGCTCGCCGGCACCGCCCCGCGCCGCGCGGAGGACACCAACCATGACGAGGAGGTGACGGCATGAAGCTCGTGACCGCGATCATCAAGCCGCACATGCTGGACGAAGTGAAGACCGCGCTCGAGTCCTTCGGCATCGAGGGGATGACGGTCAGCGAAGCCAGCGGCTTCGGACGTCAGCGCGGCCACACCGAGGTGTACCGGGGGGCGGAGTACACCGTCGACCTGGTCCCGAAGGTGAGACTTGAGGTGCTCGTGGACGACGAGGATGCCAAAGACATCATCGACGTCCTGGTGAAGAGCGCACGGACCGGCCGAATCGGTGACGGCAAGGTCTGGTCGGTTCCCGTGGACGACATCGTCCGCGTGCGTACCGGAGAGCGCGGGCTGGACGCGCTCTGAAGCGCGACCTCACCAACGAGCGCCTCAACGTCGCGATCCGGTCCGCGTGGTCTTCCACGGCAGGGCCGGATCGTCGGCGTTCTCTCACCTCCTGCGTCGAGAACGCCCTGGTCGAGCTCTACGCCGAGGTGGGCGGACCGGACACGGGCACGGCCCTCGCGTGCGTCGGCAGCCTGGCCCGCCGCGAGCTCGGCCCCCGCTCGGACCTCGACCTGGTACTGCTCCACGACGGCCGGGACACCGCGGCCACTGACCGGCTCGCCACCAGCCTCTGGTACCCGCTCTGGGACAGCGGGGCGAAGCTCGACCACAGCGTCCGCACTCCGGTGGAGTGCGCCGAGGTGGCCGGCCGCGAGCTGAGCGCGGGGGTCGGGCTGCTGGACCTGCGGGTGGTCGCCGGCGACGCCAGCCTGGTCAGCGGCGCCCGGACCGGCCTGCTGAGTGCCTGGCGCGGCAACGCGCGGAAGCGCCTCCCCGAGCTGCTGTCCTCTCTCGACGAGCGGCTGAGCCGCTTCGGTGACGCCGCCTACCTGCTGGAACCGGACCTCAAGGAGGCCCGGGGCGGCTTCCGCGACATGACCCTGCTGCGCGCGCTGGCGGCCACCTGGCTGACCGACCGCCCCCACTCGGGGGTGCACGGCCCGTACGAGCGGCTGCTCGACGTGCGTGACGCGCTGCACGTGACCTCGGGCCGGGCGCTGGACCGGCTGCTGGCCGCGGAGGTCGACGGCGTCGCCGAGCGGCTCGGGTATTCCGACCCCGACGACCTGCACCGCGAGGTCAGCCTGGCGGCCCGACGGATCGGCCACGCGGTGGACCTGACGGTGCGTGCCGCCAAGGCCGCGGTACCGCAGCGACGGGTGCTCAGCTTCGTCCGGCGGGAGCGCCGACCGGTCTACACCGAGGCCGAGCACGGCCTGATCATCCACCAGGGCGAGGTGGGGCTGGGCCGGACGGCGGACGCGAGCTCACCGGTGATCGGCCTGCAGGCCGGAGCGCTGGCCGCCTCCCGAGGGCTGGTCCTCTCCCCCGTGACCGCCGAGAACCTGGGCACCAGAGCCCCCGCCCTGTCGACCCCGTGGCCGCCGGAGGCCCGAGACGCGCTGCTGGAGATGCTCTCCACCGGCCCCCAGCTGCTCGCGGTCTGGGAAGCTCTCGACCTCGCTGGCTGCATCGCCCGCTGGATCCCCGCGTGGGAGCCGATCAGCGCCCGGCCGCAGCACAACCCCATCCACCGCCACACCGTGGACCGGCACTCGGTGCAGACGGTGGCCGAGGCCCAGCGCCACCTGACCCAGGTGGACCGTCCGGACCTGTTGCTGCTGGCCTGCCTCTTCCATGACATCGGGAAGGTGCCCGGCGCCGGGGTGCACCACGCTGCGGTGGGCGCGCCGATCGCCCGCGCTGCCGTGGAGGCGATCGGGCTCGAGGCCGCCGACGTGGACCTCGTCGAGCTGCTCGTCCGGCACCATCTGACCCTGGCCCAGCTCGCCACCAAGCGCGACCACGCCGACCCGGCCACCCAGCAGGCGCTCGTCGAGGCGGTCCAGGGCCGCGCCGAGGTCCTCGACCTGCTCCGCTACCTCACCGAAGCCGACGCACGGGCAGCCGGCCCAGCGGCCTGGTCCCCCTGGCGGGCGTCGCTGATCAACAGCCTCGCCGAACAGGTGGAGGGGCTGCTGGTGGAGGACCAGGGCGCCGAGGCGAGTCGGCAGGTCGACATCGCCCGGCTGGTCGACCTGGGCCTGGCCCGGTCGGTGGCCCTCGACGGCCGGCCGCGGGTCCGGGTCGAGGCCCGACCCGGGGGGCTCGAGCTGCTCGTCGCCGCCCGCGACCGGGTGGGGCTGTTCAGCGAGACCGCCGGCCTGCTGGCCTCGCACGGGGTCCAGGTCCGGTCGGCGGTCCTGCACACGGTGGACGGGGTGGCGGTCAACACCTGGCGGGTGGACAAGCAGCTGGTGGTCGACCTGCCGGACAGCGCGTTCCTGGTCAAGCAGCTGGAACGCCTGGAACAGGGCGACAGCTCGGTGCTGAACCCGGTGCGCCGGCGGGAGGCCCGGGCCCTCGGCTCCGGCACGCTGTCGCAGCCGTGGGTCGAGCTGGTGCCGGATGCCAGCGCGACGGCTGTCGTGGTCGAGGTGCGGGCGGGCGACCGTCCGGGGCTGCTCTACGCCCTCGGCCAGGCGGTCGCGACACAGAAGCTGTCGATCCGATCCGCACACGTCAGCACCCTGGCGGGCCTCGCCATCGACACCTTCTACCTCACCGAGGCTGACGGCAGCCTGCCTACTTCCGCGCGCGGCCTGGCCGCCGTCGCTGCCCTGACGGCTGCCGCCGGACCGAGCAGCACCGCAGCCGCCTGAGCGGCGTCCTCAGGCACGCGCCAGCAGGTCGTTCACCTCGGCGGTCGTGGGCGGCTGCGCCCCCTGCCGGGAACACACGATGGAGGCCGCGGCTGCCCCCCGCCGCAGCGACTCCTCGAGGGGTAGGCGCCGCTGGACGTGCGCGTCCAGGAAACCCGCCATGAACGTGTCGCCCGCGCCCACCGTGTCGACGACCTTGGTCGGGAAGCCCGCAACCCGGGTGACCGCGCCGCCCGGCTCCACCGCCGCCCCGCCACCGGGACCGAGCGTGATGACGGCGAGCCCGAGGTCGTACTGCTCCACCCAGGAGGCCGCGATCTCGACCGGGTCACCGTCGAAGCCCGCCTTGGCGAGGAAGTTGATGTCCTCGTCGCTCGCCTTGACCACGCCTTTCCGTCGGCCCACGGCCCGGAGCCAGGGCTGCACCTTGCCCCAGTAGGCCTCGGGGTCCGAGATCACGGTCGGCCGCACGTTGATGTCGTAGGAGACGCCGGCGGTCACCTCCCGCATCCAGTCCAGCAGCACCTCCGCGCCGGGGCTGACCACGCAGGAGAGCGAGGCGATGTGCAGCCAGTCCTCGCTCCCCAGCGTCGGCAGGTCGTCCATCTGCCAGCCGAAGTTCGCCGTACCCGCGAAGTGGAAGGTGTAGCTGGCGACTCCCTCCTCGTCCAGACTCACCACCGCGATCGAGGTGGCCTGGGACGACTCGGTGGCCAGGTCGAGCTCGACGGCGGCCCGGGTGATGTGCTCCCGAAGCTGCCGCCCGAACGCGTCCGTGGAGATCCGGCCGAGGAAGTGCACGTCGTCGCCCAGCTTGCCCAGTGCCACCGCTGAGTTCATCGGGCCGCCGGCCGACAGCGCCTCCCAACTGGACCGAAAGCTGTCCTTGGGGCTGGAGCCGCTCTGGACCAGGTCGATGAGGGTCTCCCCGCACACCACGAAGCGCGTCATGGAAGCAACCTAGTGGAGCCGCAGATCGCCAGCCACTGCCCCGACCTCGTGACGCAGGTCGTCCACCATCTCGTCCCACAGGCTGGGGGGCAGCGCGCGGTCGCTGATGTCGGACAGCAGCAGCCCCAGCGTGTAGTCCGGGTCGAGACGCTCGAGCCGTTCGACACAACAGTTGAGCAGAGCCCCGTTGCCGCTGATCCAGCCGGCGACGCCGAGCAGCCCGAGCGGGGCTGCCGCGACCTCGTCGGGACTGCGGGCCACGACCGTCGACCAGAGCCGCAGGTGGGCGTCCACCGCTTCCCGGCTGATCAGCGCCCAGGCGACGTCACGGACCGTGAGGTCGAGGGCCAGCACCGCCAGCAAGGCGCAGGTCGGCTCGTCCGCCTCGGTAGTGCCGCCGACCACCGCACGGACCGTCTCGGCCATCAGGGCGGCCGCGGTCGCCCGGTCGAGGGGGGCCCTCCCCCGCGCCTGCCGCACCTCCTCCTGCAGCCGCGGGACGTCAGGGGGTTCAGGCCCGCGGACCTGACGCTCGAGCACTGCGCGGCTGCTCTCGGCTGCCAAGCCGGCGTAGACGGCCTCGGCGGCCAGCGGATGCGTGGTCGGGTCGAACGGCGTTCCCGCCGCAGGGCAACACCCGGTCCGGCAGCTCAGTGACCACCAGCGGTCGCCGCTGACCAGCAACGCCTCACGCACCACGACCGAGCCCGGAACGCCGTCGAGCAACCGCTGCAGCACCTCCCGAGCCCCTGGGCCGTCCTCGCCGTAGGCCAGCAGCACCAGCTCGTCGATGCCGTGCTGCTCCGCCAGGCTCAGCACCTGCTCGAGCACGGCGCCGACCAGCGCGGGCGGCGGCAGGTCCAGCCGAGCCGTCAGCACCACCCGACCGTGCCGGGACAGCACCACGACCAGCGACTCGCTCGGGTGAAAGCCGAGCAGGTAGGGAACGACCGCGAGGAAGTCGGACGGACGCCGCACCCGCAGCCGGGCCATGGGTTCGGGAGTGGGCCTGAAAGATCGGGTCATGCCAGGACTGTCCGTACCGCCAGCCAGATCGTGCGCCGCCGCCCCAAGGGTGTGGACGCCGGATCAGGGGTCCCTCAGGCTGTGGACGAGGACTGCGCGATCCCGGGTCGTCGTCTGACCTAGGCTCAGCGGGTGGTCGAGATCGAGCAGCTGAGCATCCGGGACTGGGAGGTGCTCCGGATCAGCGACGAGGGCATCAGCCTTGACGTCGTGCCGGCGCTCGGGGGGACCGTGATCGCGCTGCGTCGCCGTCCGGACGACCCCTCCCTGCTGTGGTCCACACCGTGGGGGCTGCGGCACCGGGGCGCTTGGTCTCTCCCCAGCAGCTCCGAGTCGGCGATGTTCGACAGCTACCCCGGGGGCTGGCAGACCCTGTTCCCCAACGCCGGCGCCACCGCGGTCGTCAACGGGGCGGAGTGGGGGCACGACGGCGAGGCGCGGCTCACCTGGATGGACTGGGAGCAGCGGGACGGCTCCCTGGTCCTGACCGGCCGGCTGGTCCGCTCACCGTTCGAGCTCACCAAGACGTTCACCGTCGACGGCAGCACGGTGGCGCTGGAGGAGCGGGTCCGCAACGTCGGCCGGGAGGCCGTCGAGACGATGTGGGGGGCGCAGCTGGTCTTCGGCGGCCCCCTGGTGGGGCCCGGCACCACGATCAGCACCTCGGCGACCATCGTGCACCCTGACCCGCGGTACAGCGTCGGCACCAGCTACGACGACGTGATGCCCTGGCCGCGCAGCCACGGGCCGCGCTCGGTGGTCAACCTGTCCCGGCTACCCGGGCCCGACAGCGAGGAGACCCGGCTGTCCTACCTCGACGACTTCTCGACCTACGCCCTGACGGTGCAGAGCCCGGACCGGGCCGTCGGGATCGACCTGGAGTGGGACAAGACCTGGCCCTACCTCTGGTACGCCCTCGAGGCCGGCGGCCGGACCGGCTATCCCTGGTACTCGGCCGGCTACTTCCTGGCGCTCACCCCGGCGACCAGCTGGCCGGCCCACGGCCTGCACGAGGCGCGCCGGACCTCGGGAACCACCGTCTGGGTGCAGCCTCAGGAGGAGCTGACCAGCCGGCTCACGCTCCGGGTACACCCGGCGCCCGGGGTCGGCAGCTGAGGGCAGCCAGCCCTTCGTGGCGGCGGCCCTCTCCTCTTGCTTGACTGGTCCCGTGACCGAGGCGCTTCCCACTCCGCCCACGCCGACCGCCGAGGCGGCGGGCATCAGCCACGCCGACGAGCCCCACGCGAGCGGGCTGGCGAACCGTCTCAACGGCTTGCGGGCCGGCGTGCTGGGCGCCAACGACGGGATCGTGTCGGTGGCGGCCATCGCCGTAGGCGTTGCGGGCGCGACCCCAGCCCTCGCGCCCGTGCTGACCGCCGGTGCGGCCGGCCTGGTCGGTGGCGCCGTCTCGATGGCGCTCGGGGAGTACGTGTCCGTGAGCAGCCAACGCGACAGCGAGCAGGCCCTGATCGCCAAGGAGAAGGCTGAGCTCGAGGCGATGCCGGAGGCCGAGCTCGACGAGCTGACCGAGCTGTACCAGGCCCGTGGACTGAGCCCGGTGACCGCCCGGCAGGTCGCTGAGGAGCTCACGGCCCGGGACGCGTTGGGCGCACACCTCGATGCCGAGCTGAACATCGACCCCGACGACCTGGTCAGCCCCTGGCACGCTGCCACAGCCTCGGCCGCAGCCTTCGTGCTCGGCGGTCTGCTGCCGCTGCTGGCCATCGTGCTGTTCCCCCAGGACCTTCGGGTGGTCGGCACCATGGTGGCCGTGCTGGTGGCGCTCGCCGCGACCGGCGCGATGGGCGCCCGGCTGGGCCGGAGCCCCCTCCTCCGTCCCACCCTCCGCGTGGTCGTCGGTGGAGCGATCGCCCTGGCGGCCACCTTCGCGATCGGCCGACTGCTCGGCACCACCGTTCTCGGCTGACGGGTCTTGCCCCGCTCGGGCACCCTGGAAGTCCAGCGGTCGGCGGAGAACGGCCGGGGAGGAGAGTCGTCGATGTCCCAGTCGGTCCGACCGCTGCGTGCGGGACTGCTGATGTTGCTGCTGCTCGGCTTCCTCTGGTTCCTCGAGGGCGTCGACCAGGCCAGCGGCAACGCCCTGGACAGCTACGGCATCCACGCCCGCGAGCTCGACGGGCTCCCCGAGATCTTCACCGCGCCCTTCCTGCACGCCGGCTGGCAGCACCTGGCCGGCAACTCGGTCCCGTTCTTCGTGCTGGGGTTCCTGGTGCTGCTGAGCGGCGTGGCCCGCTGGGTTGTCTCGAGCCTCACCAGCGTCGTCGCGTCGGGACTCTGCGCGTGGCTGCTCACCCCGGCCGGCACCGTCGTGCTCGGCGCCAGCGGCCTGGTCTTCGGGTGGCTCGCCTACCTGCTGGCCCGCGGTCTGTGGTCCCGGCGCCCCGGCCAGGTGGCTCTCGCGGTGGTCGTGCTGCTGGTCTACGGCGGCTTGATCTGGGGCGTGCTGCCGGGAGTGGCCGGCGTCAGCTGGCAGGCACACCTCGGCGGCGCCGTTGGTGGCGTGGTCGCCGCCCGGTACCTGCACCGCCGCCGCTCGAGCCGGACCCCGGTCCGCGCGGGCTACTCCTCGACCTGGTGACCGGCGTCCAGGTCCCGCCGGAGCTCCTCCAGCTGGACCCGCGCCGGCCCCAGACCGGCGACCCGCTCGGCTTCGGGGGCAGCGAAGTACGCCTCGAGCGAGCTCGCGACGGCCGAGGCTCGGTGGGCGCCGAACGTCCCGGCCGAGCCGGCAATCTGGTGCGCCGCCTGCTGGGCGGCCGCCCGCTGGGACTCGTCCAGACGACCGTCGGCGACGGCGGTCAAGGCTTCGGCGAGGACCTCACTCCGGGCCAGGTTGGCCTGTCGCGCCGACACGGCGAGCTTGGCGAGGACGGCTGCGAGAGCATCGTCGGGATCGTCGGCCGACCGCTCGGGCACTCCACTCCTTGTCCTCGACTACCACCCGAGCAAGCGCGCAACCTCCGCCGACAACGTCATCGGGTCGAAGGGCTTCGGTATTACACCGGCCACCGGCAGGTGGTCCCACTGCTCGTGCCCTTCGCCGCCCACCTTCGCCGTCAGAAAGATGATCGGGATGTGCTTCGTGGCGGGATCCTGCTGCAGAGCGACGACGGTGCTCGGCCCGTCCATGCCGGGCATCATGACGTCGAGCAGCAGGGCGTCCGGCTGCTCGCTCAGGGCGAGGCTCTTGGCCTCCGGGCCCGAGCCGGCCGAGATCACCTGCCAGCCACCGACCATCTCGAGCGCCACCTTGGCGACCTCGCGCAGCATCTCGTCGTCGTCGACGACGAGCACCCGCCGGCTCCCGCTCATCTCTGCTCCGTCCCCTCGCGAGGCGGCAGCGGAGGGCGGCCGGCTCATACCGACCGCGGTTTCGCCCCGCCGAGCACCGCGACCCGTCACTCGCCGGGCTTGATGGCGCCATGGTAGCCACGGCCGGGTGGTAGCGTCACGCCCATGGAGAGCCAAGTGCGTCTCCAAGGATCGGGGGCTTGGCGATTCGGTGTGTTCAGCGCAGTCATGGCGCTGGTGGTGCTCGCGTTCGCACTGCTGCTCAGCAGCGACACGCTTCCGGCTGAGGTTCGGCACCTGCTCAGCGGCGTTGGTCTGATCGCCGCCGGCCTCACCGCCTCGTCAAGCTGCTTCTTCCGCGCCTTCCAGAGCGATGGCTCGCGCCGCCGCGCGTGGAGTCTGTGGGGTCTGGCCTGCCTCTCGGCCGCGTTCGCGAACCTGCTGCTGATGCTGAACGGCGCCGAGCGCGACGACTCTGTCTCCCCGAACGACATCGTCCTGATCCTGGTCCTGGTTCTGGCCGTCGCCGGCCTGATCAGCTTCCCCCGCGCCCGCCGCCGCCGCACGGACCTGGTGCGGATGGTGCTGGACGGGGTGGTCATCGGCGGCTCGATTCTCGCGGTGGTCGCCGTGAAGGTGTTGCCCGCCGTGACGAACATGCGACCCTCGGTGATCGCCGTGAACCTGACGGCTCCGGTGATCGACGTCGTGGTCGCCACTCTGGCCACGCTGCTGTTCATGCGCGGCAGCTCGTCCGACCGGCCCACCCTCGGGGCCGCCGCCGTCGGCTTCTCGCTCTACGCGGTCGCGGACCTGCTGTACACCCTGAAGCTGGTGAGGACCGGCTCCTTCGAGCTGGGTAGCCCGATCGACCTGGGCTGGCTCGCGGGGTACGCCTTCATCGCCTGGGCGGTGCTCACCGCCCGCGCGCGGCAAGCTCCGACAGCGGAGGCGCACGGCGAGATCTCGCCGGTGCTGGGCACCGCCACCGTCTTCGCCGTCTTCATGATCGCCGGGGTGATCAGCCTCTTCGACGTCACCCGGATGCAGACCACGATCGTCGCGGTCGAGATCTGGACTGTGGTGCTGCTCGCTGTCCTGGGCCGCCAGTTCTTCCTCGTCCTCGACAACGAACAGCTGCGCCGGACGCTGGAACAGCGGGTCGTCGAACGCACCCGCTCCCTGCGCCAGGTCACCCGGCAGAGCGACCTGCTCGTCAACTCGGTCGGCGACGGCATCTACGGCGTCGACCGCTACGGGCTGATCACCTTCGTGAACCCGGCCGCCGCGGACGCCTTGGGTTACCAGTCCCTGGAGCTGATCGGCCACGACGCTCACTCCACCTTCCACGCACCCTCCGAGCCCGGTGTCCCCTACCCCGCGTCCGGCTGCTACATCGCCGAGGCGATCCGGGACGGCGTGATGACCAACGCCGAGGAGGACACCTACGTGCGAGCCGACGGCCTGACCATCCCCGTGGAGGTGACGGCCACGCCGCTGACCGACGACGGGGCGACGCTCGGCGCGGTGGTCGTCTTCCGTGACGTGACCCAGCGGCGCGAGGTCGACCGGCTGAAGAGCGAGTTCGTGTCGATGGTCAGCCACGAGCTACGCACCCCGCTGACGGCGATCCGGGGCTCCCTCGGCCTGCTCGCCGGCGGTGCCGTCGGTTCGCTGACCCCTCCCGCCGCCCGGATGGTCGACATCGCGCTCGTGAGCAGCGAACGGCTGACCCGGCTGATCAACGAGATCCTCGATCTCGAGCGGATGGAGGCGGGTGGGCTTCCGATGGAGGTCGCCACCCACCCGGCAGCCGGCCTGGTGGACACCGCGGTGGCCCAGGCCGCGGTCCTGGCGCAGGAGGCGGGGGTCCGGCTGCGGGTCATCCACACCGAGGGCGAGGTCCGAGCCGATGCCGACCGAGTGGTGCAGACCCTGCTGAACCTGATGGGGAACGCCATCAAGTTCTCCGAGCCCGGTCAGGAGGTGACCGTCCAGACGGCACGCCGCGGCAGCTTCGTGGAGTTCGAGGTCTCCGACTCGGGTCGAGGGATCCCCGAGGACAAGCTCGACGTCGTCTTCGCCCGCTTCCAGCAGGTCGACTCCTCCGACGCCCGCGACAAGGGCGGGTCGGGACTCGGGCTGGCGATCAGCCGCAGCATCGTCGAGCGCCTGGGTGGCCGCATCTGGGCCGCCAACAACCCCGAGGGCGGCGCCGTCTTCAGGTTCACCCTGCCGTCCGCGAGCGGGCCACTCGCCGACGACACGCGACCGCTGTCGGCGCCGCAGACCGCACCAGCCGACGACGAGGACCTGGTCCGGACGAGCGCAACGGCCGAGGCGTCCCGATGACCAGCACTCGCACGCTTCCCGGCCCCCACATGCCCGCGATCAGCGCGCCCGACCAGCAGAAGGAGGACCTCGTGGTGAGACCGCCCGTCCAGACCCCGGCCAAGCCCGGGGTCCACCCAGGACGAGTGATCCCCCAGGCCGCCGGCCCCAGGATCCGGCTCAGTCGCAGCTGCGGCACCGGAGCCACCAGGCTGGCCGCCTTCGACGCCGCGCTGGTCGCGGCGGGGCTCCAGGACTTCAACCTCGTGCCGCTCAGCTCGGTCGTCCCGCTCGGGGCGACCGTGGAGGTGGTGTCGCCCGCCGAGCAGCTGCGCGGCCGGCACGGGGACCTGCTCTACTGCGTCTACGCCGCCGCCTACGCGACCACACCGGGCGCGGAGGCATGGGCGGGCATCGCCTGGGGGCTCCGGACCGACGGCTCGGGCGCCGGCCTCTTCGTCGAGCACTCCGGCCCCACTGAGGCCTCGGTGAACGCCGACCTCAGCGCGACGCTCGGCGCCATGATGGACAACCGCCCCGAGCACTACGTCGAGGGCGGGCGGCTGCTCAGCTCGGCCCGCTGTGCGGACGCGCCCGTCTCGGCCCTGGTCGTGGCCAGCTTCCAGACCGCGGGCTGGACGCCCGTTGCCCCAGTCGGGACCGCCCTATGAAGGCCTTCCCGAGCGTTGCCCACCGGCAGGACCTCGGCCGGCGGGGCGGATGGAACTTCACCCGCGAGTACGTCGTGGAGCCCGAGCTGACCTTGGTCTTCCACCAGCTCTACGAGGCGGCCTTCGCCCCGCTGCGGGTGCGGTCGATGGCGCGGCAGGTGCTGACGGAGATGGAGTTCGCGGCGCAGATGAGCAACGGCGAGATCGAGAAGTACGTGGCCTGGGACCTGCTCGGCAACCCGGTCGGCCTGTGCGCCATGACCCGTCAGCTGGAGCTGGTGCCCTGGATCAGCCCGGACTACTTCGCCGCGCGGTACCCCCAGCAGTGGGAACGCAACGCCGTCTGGTACCTCAACTTCGTCCTCGCCCACCCGAGCCAGCGTCACTCCGGCTTCGTCGACCAGCTGATGGAGGTCGGAGTCGGCGAGCTGATCGACCAGCGGGCGATCTGCGCCTACGACATGTGCGCCTACAACGACGACGTCCTGGGTCTCGGCCGGCGGCTGGCTCAGCGCTTCGAACGGGCGACCGGCGCGACGCCCCAGCTGGTCGACACCCAGAACTACTACGCCGTGAGCTTCGTGTGATCTGCCCTCCGTCCTCGTCCACTCCCCCCGGCTATCAGGGTCCCCGACGCACGGGGTCGTCGGTTCCCTGGCCGCGCCCGCTCCACTACCTCCTCCTCACCAGATCGGTCGATGTCCCATGACCATGTCCACCGGGTCCTCACCCGCCGCAGAAGTCGCCCCCGTCCGTCGGGTGGCCGTCGTCATCGAGGACGACGCCGATATCCGCAACCTGCTCCGGGCCATCCTGGGGCAGGCCGGCTTCACCTGCTACGCCGCCGAGAGCGGGGACGAGGGCATCGAGGCGGTGCGCGAGCACCAGCCCATCCTCACCACCCTGGACATCAGCCTGCCGGGGATCGACGGCTTCGAGGTGGCGCGCCGGATCCGCGCGTTCAGCACCACCTACGTGATCATGCTGTCGGCCCGGGACGAAGAGATCGACACTCTGATGGGGTTGGACGCCGGGGCTGACGACTACCTGACCAAGCCGTTCCGACCTCGGGAGCTGCGGGCGCGGATCGAGGCGATGCTGCGGCGCTACTACCAGGCGGCGCTGTCCGAGAGCGGTGCCTCCGCCGGCGGGACCGGCTCCGAGGGAGCCGGTCGCGGCGGGACCGAGGACACGGAACCGGGCTGGCTGGCCCACAACGGGCTCCGGATCAACGAAGAGATGTGGCTCTGCGACGTCGACGGGGCCTCCGTCGAGCTCACCCGCAGCGAGTTCGACCTGCTGCTCGCGATCATGCAGGGGGCCCGGCGGGTCATCTCGAAGGACTCGCTCGCCCTCGAGCTGCGCGGCGAGTACGCGACGACCGGATACGTCTCCGACTCCGACCGTCGCGCGGTCGAGGTGCACATGGCCAACCTGCGCCGCAAGCTCAACGACCCGGTGGGCTCCCCCCGGTTCATCGAGACCGTGCGCGGCGTCGGCTACCGGCTGGCGAACTCCCGGGAGTCCGCCGCCCGGCGCTGACCCGAAACGCTCACCCTGCCCGGCTGTCCAGTCGGGAGCGCGCGGCACCAGCCTCATCCGCCAGCTGAGCGGTCAGCAGGCCGAGATCGGCGTCGCCGCCCTCGTCCAGCGCTGCCCGCAGCCGCTTCACCGCGACCACCAGCTCATCCGCCCCAACCATCGCGCTGCTCGACTCGAGGCTGAGCAAGGCCACCCGGGCGGGCTCCACCTGGTCGGCGGCGACCAGGCGCAGGATGGTGTCGACCCGGCCCGCAAGCAGCGCCAGGTAGTCCTGCCGGAAGCAGGCCATCATGTCCTGCTCCTGCGGCGTCATCTCCCAGTTCCGGGTGGGAACGGGCGGCCGCGGTGCCGGTGGCGTCGCTGCCGGCCCTTCCTTCGTCCGGTCGTTCGGGACCGCTTGGTCCCCCTGCGGAAGACCGCGTCCCGCCCCGGTCCCCGCCGACATCAGCTCGCCCCCTGGCTGGAGCCGACACCAAGGCCCCGGAGAGCCTCCCGTCGCGTCGTCCCCCTCATGCGCCCGCCGCCAGACGGTACGGCGCATGGCCGGGACCGGACTGCGACAGGGCACCAGGACGCGTGACCAGCTGGTCAGTCGTGATGTCCATCTGCAGCCCTCCTCGCGTGTGCGCAGAGCCCTGAGGTCTGCCGCCAGAACTCCCCCAGCCCTGACAGAGGGCGATTCTGCTCGCGGGATCTCTGGCCGGTCTCGGTATTGTGCAAAGCGCACCTCAAGATTCGCTCAAGATGGGGGCGCGGGCAGCCTCGGCCGAAGGCCGCTCGAGGGCCGTGGTGGACTAACGCCATGCGCGTTGCGGTCATCGGCGGCTCAGGCCACATCGGCACCTTTCTCCTCCCCCGGCTGGTCCGCGCAGGCCACACGGTGCTCAACCTGAGCCGTGGCGCGCATCGACCTTACGCCACCGACCCGGCCTGGTCCGACGTCGAGCAGGTCACGGTCGACCGGCAGGCCGAGGACGCCGCCGGAACCTTCCCGGCCACCGTCGCGCGGCTCGCACCCGACGCGGTCGTCGACCTGATCTGCTTCACCGAGGCCTCCGCACGGATGCTGGTGGACGGGCTCCGCGGACGGACCGGCCACCTGGTCCACTGTGGCTCCATCTGGATGCACGGACCGAGCACCACGATCCCGGTGACCGAGGACGACCCGCTGCAGCCGGTCGGGGAGTACGGGACCGCCAAGGCGGCGATCGCACGCCTGCTGCAGGCGGAGACGGCCTCCGGCGGCCTGACCACCACCTCGCTGCACCCCGGCCACATCAGCGGACCCGGCTGGGCGCCGATCAACCCGCTGGGCAACCTCGACCCGGACGTGTGGCAGCGCCTGGCCAAGGGCGAGGAGGTGCTGGTCCCGGGGCTCGGCACCGAGCTGATGCACCACGTGCACGCCGACGACGTGGCGCAGGCCTTCGAGCTCGCGCTGAACCGACCGGAGGCCGCTGCCGGCCAGATGTTCCACACGGTCGCCCCGCGGGCGATGACGGTCCGCGGCTACCTGCAGCTGGCGGCCGGCTGGTTCGACCGTGAGCCGGTGCTGCGGCACGTCAGCTGGCCCGAGTACCGCGCCGCCACCCCCGCCCCGTTCGCCGACCAGAGCTGGGACCACCTCTGGCGCAACCACTACGCCTCGATCGAGAAGGCGCGCACCCGACTGGGCTACCTTCCGGCGTACGAGCCGCAGGACGCCGTCCGTGAGGCCGTGACGTGGCTCGCGGAGCACGGTCAGCTGGACGTGCCCGTCCCGGCCGCTGCGCGACGCGGATGAGGCCGGTGAAAGGATCGGCGCTATGGAGTTCACCCATCTCGGCCGCACCGGCCTGACCGTTTCCCGTCTCTGCCTCGGCACCATGAACTTCGGTCCGCAGACCGAGGAGTCAGTGGCGCACGGCATCATGGACACCGCCCACGAGCAGGGCATCAACTTCTTCGACACCGCCAACGGCTACGGCGGGGTCGACCGACGAGGCTGGACCGAGGAGATCATCGGCCGCTGGTTCGCCAGCGGTGGCGGCCGCCGGGAGCGGACCGTGCTGGCCACCAAGGTGTACGGCGACATGGGCACCTGGCCGAACGAGGGAAAGCTCTCCGCCCTCAACATCCGCCGGGCGCTGGACGCGAGCCTGAGGCGGCTGCAGACCGACTACGTCGACATCTACCAGTTCCACCACATCGACCGGAACACGCCGTGGGAGGAGATCTGGCAGGCCATCGAGGTCGCCGTCAGCCAGGGGAAGATCCTCTACGCCGGCAGCAGCAACTTCGCCGGCTGGCACATCGCCCAGGCGCAGGCGGCCGCGGAGAAGCGCAACTACCTCGGTCTGGTCAGCGAGCAGTCGCTGTACAACCTGCTGGTCCGTGACATCGAGCTGGAGGTCATCCCGGCCGCGGAGTACTACGGCCTGGGCATCATCCCGTGGTCGCCGCTGCAGGGCGGGCTGCTCGGCGGGGTGGTGAAGAAGACGAACGAGGGCGTCCGGCGGCTGGAGGGGCGTGCGGCGCAGAGCCTGGAGCAGCACCGCGACCAGCTGACCGCGTACGAGGACCTCGCCGACGACCTCGGGCACCAGCCGGGCGACCTGGCGCTGGCCTGGCTGCTGCACCAGCGGTCCGTCACCGCTCCGATCATCGGTCCGCGGACCCCGGAGCAGCTGGACGGAGCGCTGCGGGCCGTCGAGATCACGATCGACGACGCCACCCTGCAGAAGCTGGACGAGATCTTCCCGGGCCACAAGACGGCCCCGGAGCACTACGCCTGGTAGACGTCGAAACTTCTTCTCGGTTGGCCACGGTGCCGGTGGTCAACCGAGAAGAAGCTGACGCGGCTCAGCCGGTGACGAGGGCGCGGATGTCGTCGGCGGTCAGGGTGGCCCCGGACAGGGCGTCCTCGCCGAAGACCGCGCTGAAGAGCTCGGCCTTGCGGGCCTTGAGCGCCATCACCTTCTCCTCGATGGTGTCCCGAGCCACCATCCGGTAGACCATCACGGTCTTGTCCTGACCGATCCGGTGCGTCCGGTCGACCGCCTGCGCCTCGGCAGCCGGGTTCCACCAGGGGTCCAGCAGGAAGCAGTAGTCGGCCTCGGTGAGGTTGAGGCCGAAGCCGCCGGCCTTGAGGCTCACCAGGAACACCGGCGCCTTCCCGTCCCGGAAGCTCTGCACCACCCGGTCGCGGTTCCGGGTGCGACCGTCCAGGTAGGCGTACGGCAGGCCGACGGCGTCGAGCCGCTCACGGACTCGACCGAGGAAGCCGGTGAACTGGCTGAAGACAAGCGCCTGATGACCTTCGCTGACAAGCTCGGTGAGGTCATCGACCAGCAGCTCGATCTTGGCCGAGGGGACGCCGGCTTGCTCGGGGTCCACCAGCGCGACGTCCAGGCTGAGCTGACGCAGCAGGGTCAGCGAGCCCAGGATCGTGAACCGGTTGGCGTCCACATCCTCGAGCAGCCCGAGGACCTTCTGCCGCTCGCGCTGCAGGTGGGTCTGGTAGATCCGCAGGTGTTTCGGCTGGAGCACCACATCGACAATCTGCTCCTGCTTGGCGGGCAGCTCCGGGGCCACACTCTCCTTGGTCCGACGCAGCATCAGAGGTCGGATCCGGCGCCGCAACTGGTCGAGCTTCGCCCGGTCACCGCCGCGCTCGATCGGCCGCCGGTAGTACTCGGTGAACCGGTCGGGGTTGGGGAACAGGCCTGGTGCGGTCAGCGAGAGCAGCGCCCACAGGTCCATCAGGTCGTTCTCGAGGGGGGTACCGGTGATGGCCAGGGTGAACGGTGTCCGGACGCGCCGGGCGCTGACGTAGGTCTTGGCCCGGTGGTTCTTCACGAACTGGGCCTCGTCGAGGATCAGGCCGCCCCACTCCAAACCCGTCCAGACCTCCTCGTCGATCCGCAGCAGCGCGTAGGAGGTGATCACCAGATCGGCCTCCGCGACGAGCTGAGCCAGCCGACGCTGCTCCCCGCCGCCCCGACCGCGGGTGCGCTTGGCCTCGGACTCCCCCACCACCAGCACCCGCAGTCCGGGCGCGAACTTCGCCGCCTCCCGCTGCCAGTTGGAGACCACACTCGTCGGAGCCACCACCAGGAACGGGGGGCTGCCTCCGGTGGCACGGGCATGACAGACCAGGGCCAGCGCCTGCAGGGTCTTGCCCAGGCCCATGTCGTCAGCCAGCACCCCGCCGAGCTGGTGCGACCACAGGTGCGCGAGCCACCGGTACCCGTCGAGCTGGTACGGGCGGAGCACGGCCTCCAGGCCCGCGGGCACGGGCAGCTCCTCGACGCCGGCGCTCTCGGCGAGCCCTCGGACGGCCCGGGTCCACCGGGCCGAGGCGTCGATCACCGAGCCGAGCGCGACCAGGTCCTCCCACAGGCTCGCCTGCACCCGGCTGATCCGGAGCTCGCCCTTGTCGTGGTCGGTGAGCGCACGCGACTCCTCGATCAGCTCGCGCAGCCGCTGCAGCTCCGGCCGGTCGAGGGGGAAGTAGACGCCGGTCTCGAGCACGAGGAACTCCTCGCCCCGGGTGAGCGCGGCGAACAGCTGGTCGAACGGCACCGCCTCGCCCTCCAACGTCACCTCGACGTGCAGGTCGAACCAGTCCGAGGTGGTGTCCCGCTCGGCTGCGGAGACCGCGACGGTGGGGACCGCGTCGCTCCGGCGGTAGTCGACCACCTCCCCGACCAGCTCCACGACGACACCGGCGCGCTCCAGCTCCGGAACCACCCGGTCGACGAAGGTGAGGGCGGCGGCGCCCTCCAGCAGGACGTGCGGCGACGGCCGCAGCGGGTTGGCCCGCGGGGCCGCCAGCTCCGGGAGGTCCTGATAGGGCAGCGGCAGCGCGGCTGCCAGGTCCGCCTCGGCCGCCAGGTCCCGGCCGCTGGTGCGCTCGGTCCGGTCCGCCAACGGGAAGACCCGCACCTGATCAGGCCCGGCGTACCGTACGGACCAGTCGAGCTCGACGCGGTGTCCGGGCCGGAAGGCGACGCTCAGCTGCAGCACCGGGGGCACGTACTCGGGCAGCGGCACGGAGCCGTCGGCCGACCCGAGCCCGATCCGGTGCCGAAGGTCGGGAGCGAAGTCGGTCAGGAAGCGGCGCTCGTCCTTCGCCGGCACGAGCAGGGGCCGGGCCTCGATCACCAGCTGGCGGAGCTCGCGGCTGAGCAGCGACTCCAGCCGGGCGACGACCAGCTGCTCGATGCCGTCCTCGCCGTCCACGAGGGTGAAGATCCCGTGCGCGGGCTCCCCGAGGATCCCGACCGCGGGCAGGTCGAGGCGACGTCCTTCCAGCACCACCCGCGGTCCCACCAGCAGTCCCGCGGCACCCGCCCGGTGCACGTCCAAGCTCACCGAGGCCCGCTCGGTCGCCCGGAGAGGTCCGAGCAGGGGTTTGGCGGCCAGCAGGCTGAGTCCGGCCGATCCTGCCTGGTCGAGCAACGACCAGAACGCGCTGGTCACGGTGCTGAGGGACAGCCACGGCGTTCGAGGCAGCGCATAGCGGGCACCGGCGCCGGCCGCCGCCCGGAACTGCAGCAGCAGCTCCCGGTGCTCCGGTCGGTAGGAGCGGGCGACGAAGTCCAGGTCCTCCCAGGAGATGCCGCTGCGCACCCAGCCCCCGCTCCGGCCCTGCCGCGCGGGTCGGATCCGCAGGTCCTGCCGGCCGGCGTAGCCCCGGTAGGCCGGGATGCGCTCCACGTCGAACTCCAGGGCCAGCGGCGCCGCCCCTGCCAACGGCTCCGGATCGGGCGCCGCCAGCAGCCGGTCCAGCGCCACCTCCCACTCCGGCCGCTGCACCTGCTGGCGCAGTGCCGTGCTGTGTCGGGCGACGATCAGCACCGCGGCGGCATGCTTGCAGTCGAGTGCCACCGGGCAGCTGCACTGGCTGCGGTAGACCGTGGTGGCGCCGGAGCGGGACTCCGCCAGGTACACAGTCACCGTGTAGTCGTCTCGGTAGCTGCCGCGGACGCGACCGCTGACCGTTCGCGCCTCCTCGTCCAGCTGCACGTCGTGCACCCGGCCCGACTTGGCATAGACCATGGCGCGCGCGAAGGCCTCGCTGCCGACCATCGCGGTGATGGCCTCGTTGCTCAGCAGCGAGTCCCAGGACCGGGCGCTGATCGGGACCGACACGCCGACGATGCTAGTCGGGGGCGGTGACAGGACCGGTGCCGACGAGGTGCAGCCGCCGCACCTCGGGCTCGCCCCCAACCGCCTCACCGGCGCGGTCAGGTGCAACAGTGGGGCAGAGCGCCGGGCCCGGCGCCCGATAGCCGTCCGCCGGCAGGCGGAGGAACGAGACGGAGGAGCCATGAGCGAATTTTCCGGCGGTTCGAGCGAGGGAACCGGGGGCCTGGAAGGCCCCGCGGACGCCGGTGCGGACGGCACCAGCGGCATCCAGGACGGGGGCGCTGACGGCGGCGCGGACGCGGGAGCCGAAGGGCCTGCTGACGGCGGCGCCAGCGGTACGCCGGGGGTCTCCGACGGTGGGGCCGACGGCGGCGCCGACGGTGGGGCCGACGGCGGCGCTGAGGGCCCGGCCGATGGTGGTGCCGACGGCACGCCCGGTGTCGTCGACGGCGGAGCCGACGGCGGCGCCCGCTAGCAGCCTGCTCGTCTCGTGAACCACACCACGTCCGACGGCGGCCGCACCCTGGTCGCGGCCGCCTCCGGCGGGACGGAGAGCATGCACGGCCGGTCCGGGAGGCCGGCTGTGCTGCCCCGGCTGGTCGCGGTCGACGCCGCCGTCTTCGCCCGCGACCACTGGGGTCGGCGAGAGCTGCTGTCCCGTGCGGAGGAGCTGCCGCGGGGCTTCGCCGACCTGCTCAGCGCGGACAGCATCGACGAGCTCGTCTCGGAGCGCGGTCTGCGGACACCCTTTCTGAGGGTGGCCAAGAACGGCAGCACCCTCGCCGAGCGCACCTTCACCGCACCGGGTGGCGTCGGTGCCGGGATCGCCGACCAGGTGAGCGACGACAAGCTGGTCGCTCTGTTCGCCGACGGTGCCACGATCGTGCTGCAGGCCCTGCACCGCGTCTGGCCGCCGGTGCTCGAGCTGTGCCAGCAGCTGGCCGCCGAACTGGGGCACCCGGTCCAGGCCAACGCCTACGTCACACCCCCGCAGAACCAGGGGTTCAGCTACCACTACGTCGTGCACGACGTCTTCGTGCTGCAGATCGAGGGCGAGAAGCGCTGGCGGGTTCACGCCCCGGTGCTGGAGTCTCCGCTGCGCGACCAGCCGTGGAGCGATCGGCGCAGCGCCGTGGCGGCCCGGGCGGCCGAGCAGCCGCTGCTCGAGGTCGTCCTGCAACCCGGTGACTGCCTCTACCTCCCGCGCGGCTTCCTGCACGCCGCGACCGCACTCGGCGGCGTCAGCACCCACCTGACCATCGGCGTGCACACCTGGACCGGGTACGCGGTCGCCGAGCAGCTGGTCCAGCAGGCCCTGAGCATGGTGGCGGACGACCCGTCCGTCCGCGCCTCGCTGCCGCTCGGCGTGGATCTGGCCCATCCGGACTGCCTGACAGAGGACGTCGACCAGGTCCGCGACGCCCTGGTGGCAGCCCTCGGCCGGACGGACCTGTCGCGGCTGTCCTCGGTGCTGCAGGGCTCAGCACGAGGCGCGCAGCGCGCCGCTCCCGTCGGGCCGCTGCGCCAGCTCCGGACCGCTGAGGCCCTCCAACCCGACACCGCGCTCGTCCTGCGCGGGCACCTCGCGGCCGTCCTCGACGAGCTTCCTGCGGGGACCGTGCTGCGGAGCCGGGCCGCGGACTTCCCCGTGGCTGGGGCGGAGGTGACCGCAGTCCGCGCGTTGCTCGACAGCGGCACCGCGACCGTGGAGCAGCTCGGGGAGAACCTCGCGCGACGGCTCGTGCTCAGCGGGCTGGTCCTGGCCCGGTGAGCCCCGCCGAACCCGGCGGGCGCCCCGAGAACCTGGCACCGACGCGCTGTTCCGTCGCCGCCGCCGGCAGGGCCGACCCGATCCGAGGCACCGCGCCGCCGGCCCGGCGTTGGCTGCTGCTCGAGCATCCCGGGCCGTGGCGGGTCGACGCCGTCGCCGGCTCCGGTGTGGAGCCTTCGGTGCTGGCAGCCCTGACCGACGCGGCGGCCAGGACCGCGACCCGGGTCCTGCTGATCCGCCGACCCGGACGCAGTAGCGCTCCCTCCCACCGGCGCTGGCTGCTGGCCGGTCCCGGCGTCGGCACGGTGATGGGCCTCTGGGCAGCCGACCGCGAGCTCGGCGCCGCCGTCGACGCGCTGGAGTCGTCCAGTCCGCCGAGCGAAAGCCGGGCCGAGCCCCTGTTGCTCGTCTGCGCGCACGGCGTGCACGACGCCTGCTGCGCGATCCAGGGCCGTCCGGTCGCGGCCGCTCTGGATCAGCGCTGGCCGGGTCAGGTGTGGGAGTGCAGCCACGTCGGTGGCGACCGGTTCGCGCCCAACGTGGTGGTGCTCCCCGACGGCTTCTTCTACGGCGGCCTCGACCCAGTCGCTGCCGTCGGCAGCGTGGCCGCGCACCTGGCCGGGCAGGTGCGGACCGCTCACCTGCGAGGGATGGCCCGATACCCTCCCGCCCAGCAGGCGGCCGTCGTCGCGGCGCTCGAGCGCTACGGTCCGCTCGGCCCCGACGCCGTCACCGTGGCGGCGGCCCGGCACGAGGGCCGCTACGGGGAACCGGGCTCACGGACCCTGGTCGAGCTGCGCGTCGCGGGCCTGGACCGTACCGTGCACGCCGAGGTGGCAGCGGTGCGGCGGCCACCGGCCCGGCTGACCTGTCGGGCTGTGCGCGAGACACCGGCCACGGAGTACCGCATCGAGCACCTCGACTGACACGACCGCTGGCCTCAGCTCGAGCGGGAGCGGCTCGACTCCGGGCGCCTCGTGCCGCCCCGGACGCGAGAACGGGCCGGACGGCGTCTCCGCCGGCCGACCCGCACTGCACTAGAACGGTGTACGATCCCCCGATTGTCTCCGCGTCCCAGTTGGTCCTGCGTTCCCGAGCCTAAGCCGGGGACGCGCCGACGAACAGAGGTTGACCCGCGGTGTCCTATATATGCCATGTCATATTCTTGACAGGCTGAACGGGAGGAGGGCGGCGCGGGCCCCCGGTAGCGTTGCCGCTGAGCGTCGAGGCGATGAACCCCCGAGCATCTCCTCGACGCTCCCAACAACCTCAGCACCGAAGGCGTCCTCGGGCCTGGCGCCAGCCGCCGGCCGGGACCGGCTCAGCGTAGCCGCACCCGCAGGATCTTGTCGTCATGCCGGCCGGGGGTGACCCGTCCGTCGGTGTTGCTCGTGGTCATCCACAGCGAGCCGTCGGGTGCGAGCGCTACCGACCGAATCCGGCCGTGGTCCCCGGCGAAGTACGCCTTCGCCTTGCCCACGGTGGTCCCGGTCAGGTTGACGGCGAACAAGCATCTGCCCTGCAGCGCGCCGATGAAGGCGGAGGAGCCGGCGATCGCCAGCCCGGCCGGTGAGCAGCTGCTGGTCGGGGACCAGGTGAGCCGGGGGTCGGTGTAGCGGTTGTCGTCGGCGCGGCCCTCCACCATCGGCCAGCCGTAGTTCTTCCCCCGGCTGATCAGGTTCAGCTCGTCCGCCCGCTTGTCGCCGAACTCGGTCGCCCACAGCCGCCCCGCGCCGTCGAACGCCAGGCCCTCGACGTTGCGGTGCCCGTAGGACCAGGTGCGGTTCTGGAAAGGGTTTCCCGGGGCGGCTCGGCCGTCGGCTCGGATCCGGAGGATCTTGCCCGCCAGCGAGGATCGGCTCTGGGCCAGGGCCGACTGCTCGGCGTCGCCGGTCGAGACCAGGAGCATCCCGTCCCGGTCGAACAGCAACCGGCCGCCGTTGTGGTGGGTGCTGGTGGGGATCCCGGGCAGCACCGCCGTGGGCTTCCCGACGCGTCCGCCCGCCAGGCTGACCCTGACCACGCGGTTGTCGGAGCTGCTCGTGAGGTAGGCGAAGAGCGTCTCCTCATCGCCAGGGGCCAGGGCGAGGCCGAGCAGCCCGCCCTCTCCCAGCCCGCGGCGCGCGGCAACGCCCGCCACGGTGCCGAGGGTCCGCACCCGCCCGGTTCCGCCGACGCGCAGCAGCCGGCCCGTGTCGCGCTCGCCGACGATGGCGTCCCCGGACCGAAGGAACGCGATGCCCCAGGGCACGTCGAGGTCGTCCGCGACCGTCCCGGCGAGCTGCGGCAGGGGATGCTCGGGCACCGCCGGCGAGGGCTCGGTGCTCGGCGTGCCGCTGGGGGTGGCGCTCGGGCTCGACGTGCGGGTCGGGCTCGGTGCCGCGGGCGGAGTGCGGCGTGAGGGGCTCGGGCTGGCTGCCGGGCCGTCCGGGCTGGGCGCCGTGCCGGGAGCGGAGCCGCTGCCGCTGCACCCGACGGCGGTCCCCAGCACGAGGCCCGAGGAGCCGAGCAGGAGCGTGCGGCGCGACACCATGCCCGCATTCTCCCTGCTGGAGCCCAGGCCGTCCCCGGTAGAGGCGGGGCGACCCGACGAAGGTCCCGGACCTCCGGCCCTGGTGAGGGCGCAGCCGGCGCGCCTAGGGTCGAGGCCCTCGGGGTCCTCACGGTGGCCATGCGCCGCCCCAGCCCCCGGAGATCCTGTTGACGCTCACCCTGCTGCGAACCCGCGTCGTGGCCACCCTGGTCACCGCACTCGCCCTCGCCGCCAGCCTCGGTTCCCTCGCTCCCGCCAGCGCTGCCACGCCCACGCCGGTCGCCGCGACCGGCCTGCCTAAGACCCTCGAGTCGATGCCGGGCTACGTCCCTGCCAACTCATGCGACCCGACGGCCAAGCCGGGCACGGCGGCACTGGGCAAGCTGCTGACCACGACCTACCCCGGGACCACCTACGGCATCAGCCGCACCTGTGGCACCGACGCGCTGCCGACCAGTGAGCACTACGACGGCCGGGCAGTCGACTGGATGAACTCGATCCGCAACCCGACCCAGGCCGCCCAGGCGAAGGCACTGATCACCTGGCTGATGGCGTCCGACGCGGCCGGCAATACCTACGCGAACGCCCGCCGGCTCGGCGTCATGTACATCATCTGGAACAACAAGATCTGGGGCGCCTACTCGGCCGACCGCGGCTGGCGGGCCTACTCCAGCTGTGCCAGCCACCCCGAGCCAGGCTGGGACAACACCTGCCACCGCAACCACATGCACCTGTCGCTGTCGTGGGCCGGCGCCATGAAGACCACCTCGTACTGGACCAAGCAGGTTGCGTCCGTGAATTACGGCCCCTGTCGTGCCCGGGACCTCAACTGGGCCCCGCCGTACGGGGGCACGCCCCGCACCACCCCGTGCCCGAGCTACCCGAGGGTGACCGCACCGGCGGGGGCGTCGGCCACGCTCAAGACGCTCACCACCTACTCCGGCATGCGGCTCTCCCTCGGCTCCACCGGACCGGTCGTGACGGCGGTCCAGCGGTCGCTGGCGATCACGGCGTCCGGCCGTTACGACGCCGCCACCAAGGCTGCGGTAAAGCGCTTCCAGACGGCGAAGGGCCTCTACCCCAGCGGCAACGTCAACTCCGCGACGTGGCGAGCGCTGCTCCGGTCCCAGGCACCTCAGAAGAGCTAGGAGTCTTGCGACGGCTCCCCGTCTCGTGCCAGTGTCCCAAGGACACCGATCGACCTGGTCCACCGGCTCGGTGCCGGTGGACCAGGTCATGAAGGACGGCCGCCATGCCTCAACCCGCTCTCGGTGCCCGGCTCGGCGCTGAGTTCCTCGGCACGTTCATCCTCGTCTTCGGCGGGTGCGGCAGCGCGGTGATCGCCGCGACGTTCATCTCCGAGGGCGACAATGTCCAGCTCGGCATCGGCTTCGCGGGCGTCGGGCTGGCCTTCGGCCTCAGCGTGCTGGTCGGCGCCTACGCGTTCGGCCACGTCTCCGGGGGCCATTTCAACCCGGCCGTGACGCTCGGCCTGGCTGTCGCCAAGCGGTTCGGCTGGCGTTCCGTCCTTCCCTACATGGTCACCCAGGTGGTGGCGGCGTCGCTGGCGGGGACGGTGCTGTTCGTGGTGGCGTCCGGCAAGCCAGGCTTCAACGCCGTGCAGAGCGGGTTCGCCTCGAACGGCTACGGCTCCCGATCTCCGGGCGGCTACGGCCTCGTCGCCGCGCTGATCACCGAGGTTCTGCTCACCGCGGTCTTCGTCTACGTCATCCTCGGAGCCACCGACGACCGCGCTCCCAAGGGCTTCGCGCCGATCGCGATCGGTTTCGCGCTGACCCTCATCCACCTGGTCTCGATTCCGGTCACCAACACCTCGGTGAACCCGGCCCGCTCGCTCGGCGTCGCCTGGTTCGCGGGCAGCGCCGCGTTGAAGCAGATCTGGCTGTTCATCCTGGCGCCCATCGCCGGCGCCCTGATCGCCGGCGCCAGCTATGCGCGGATCACCGGGGCCGACACCGAGCCGGTCGACGAGGGCGTCGCGAACAACCCCTGACCTGGACTCCAGGCAGGGCGACCACCAACGCGTTGGGGCCTGGCGGAGGGCGGATCGGCTCCGACCACTCTCGGGGAGGCGGCGGGCCGATGGGAGACTGGCGCATGGCCATCACCACCCGCACCCTGTCCTGCCCGCCCGAGGCCGTCTTCGACGTGCTGGCCGAGGGATGGCTCTATCCCAGCTGGGTGGTCGGCGCCTCCCGGATCCGCGACGTCGAGCCGGGCTGGCCGATGGAGGGGGCGAAGATCCACCATTCGTTCGGGGTCTGGCCGGCGCTGATCGACGACACCACGTCGGTGCTGGAGTGGGACCCGCCACACCGCGCGGTCCTCAAGGCCCGCGGCTGGCCGGTGGGTTCGGCGCAGGTGGTGCTCGAGGTCGAGCGGACCGCCGACGGCTGCGAGGTGCGGATCTCCGAGGACGCGCTGGAGGGGCCCGGCACGCTCGTCCCCAAGGCGGTGCGCGACGTCCTGATCGGGGTCCGCAACAGCGAGACCCTGCGTCGCCTCGAGTACTTGGCCGAAGGCCGAGCTCGGGCTGTCCACCGCTGACGCGGCCCGCCCTCCAATTGGCGGGGTCCTGGCTCCGAGACCGCCTGCCCACGTGCGTCCGCCCCACTGAGCCCAGGTTCTTCCCGCCTTACCCAGGTTGCAACCTGGGTAAGGCGCGCAATCCCCAGGTTTACCTGGGGAACCAACAAGGCCAGCCCGGGTCCCCGGGGGGGTTAGAGCCGGCCGAGGCGGGCGGCGGCGAGCACGGCTCGGGCGGCGTTGGCGCCGGGGGCGCCGTGTACCCCGCCGCCCGGGTGCGCGGAGGCAGAGCCGAGGAACAGGCCGCGGACGGGGGTGTCGGCGCGGCCGAGGCCGGCGACCGGACGGAAGATCAGCTGCTGGTGGAGGTTGGCAGTTCCGCCGCCCAGTGCGCCCTGGATCAGGTTCTCGTCCCGGGCCTGCATCTCCCGCGGGCCGAGCACCCGGCGCGCGATCACCGCCGAGGCGAAGTCGGGCGCGTACTTCTCGATCCGAGCCTGGATCCGGTCGGCCATCCGCTCCCGCTCGTCGTGGTCCCAGCTGCCGGTGAGACCGTCCGGGCCGGCGTCGCCGTGGGTCACCTGCGGGACGTGGGTGTAGGCCCACAGCGACTCGGTGCCGGCCGGGGAGCGGGTGGGGTCGGACGTGGTCATCTGGCCGACCAGCAGGAAGGGCTCGGACGGGATGTGGTGACTGTTGATCTCGTTCTGGCTCCGGGTCAGCTGGTCCATCGAGTCGATGATGTGCACGGTGCCCGGCGGGGCCGGTGGTGGGCTGGCCCAGGGAACCGGGGAGGACAGGGCCCAGTCGACCTTGATGGTGCCGGGATCGAGCTCGAACCGCTGCATCCCGCGCCGAACCCGGTCAGGCAGCTCGGAGAACTCCACCAGCTCGCCGTACAGCGCTGTCGCCGCCACGTCGGCGACGACTGCCCGGGCTTCGATCCGCTCGCCGTCGGCGGTGAGAACACCCTGCACCCGGCGGTTGTCGACGAGGACCCGGGTCACGCGGGTGCCGCACCTGATCCGGCCGCCCTTGGCGGTCAACCGGTCCGCCATCGCCTGGGTCAGCCGCCCGGCGCCGCCCTCCGGCACCGGGAAGCCCACCGTCTGGCCGCTCATCGCCAGCAGCAGCCCCAGCAGGCCCGAGCCCGCCGAGTCCATCGGGATGTCGGCGTGCAGGGCGTTGCCGGCGATCAGCAGCTGGCCCGCTGCGGCCCTGAACCGGCTGCTGCCCATCGTGGAGGCCGGCTCCAGCAGGGTTCGGACGAAGTCCAGGCCACCGACCTTCGGCAGTCTCAGCAGCGTGCTGAGCCCGCCCTTCAGCGGCGGGAACGGGGTGAGCAGGGCCTCGACCAGGGACGGGCCGATGATCCGCCAGTCCTCGGTCAGCTTCCGCCAGGCCGCCCCGTCGCCGGGGGCGTGCGCCTCGAGCCCCTTGACGGTGTCGTCCAGCTCCCGGTGCAGCATCGCCCAGGAGCCGTCGGGTAACGGGTTCCCGAGGATCGCCGGCGCGTGCCGCCAACGGAGGCCGTACTGCTCGAGGTGCAGTCTCGGGATGATCGGCGAGGCCGCCGACAGCGGGTAGAAGGCGCTGAACTCGTCGTGCACGAAACCCGGGGCGACCTCGGAGTCACTGCGGACGGCCCCCCCGACCCTCGGCTGCGTCTCCAGCACCAGGACGTCCCACCCGGCGTCGACGAGCAGGTTGGCCGCGACCAACCCGTTCGGGCCGGCCCCGATGACGACGGCGTCCCTGGCCCTGGTCTTCCCCATCGCGGACTCCGTTCCCGCTCAGCGCTGCTGCGCGCGTCTCCACTTGGCTCTGAAACCGGCCAGGATGGACGTTACTGGGCTCCCCTGGCCCCCGTGCAGCCTGTTCCCCGACGGCACCGACGCGAGGACATTGCCGCTGACCCCGAGCGCGCGCCGCCGCACGTCCACGGCGGCCACCTCGAACATGGGCGTCACGATCCGGTCGAAAACCCCCGGCAGCAGCTGGAAACCGAGGATGGTGAGCCGGTTGGCCGGCCCCACCTGAACCCGCGGCCTGGGATGGTCGAGCAGCCGCAGCGCGGCCGCCGCGACCCGCTCCGGGCTGACGACCGGCGGTGGCGGTCGACCGACCGGGCCGAGGAAGTTGGCCGCCTGGAGGTAGATGGGGGTGTCGACGCCCCCCGGCGCCAGGTGGCTGACGTGCACCCCGGGCCGGTCCCGGTTCTCCACCTGGAGCAGTCGCGCCAGTCCCCGGACGCCCCACTTGCTGACGCTGTAGGAGGACATGTACGGCGCCGTAATAGACCCCAGCAGCGAGCCGATCAGCACCAGGGAGCCCGCGTTGCGCTCCCGCATCCCGGGCAGCACGGCGCGGGCGATGTTCGCCGAGCCGAGCAGGTTGGTGCGGACGACGTGGTCGAAGGTGTCCACCGGCACGTCCTCGAAGCGACCGTACGCGACCAGGCCGGCGGAATGGACCACGGCGTCGACCCGCCCGAATCTCGCCAGCACCGCCGCGACAGCGGCGTCGACGGCGCGGTCATCGGCCACGTCGGTCGGGATCGCCTGCGCCGAGGCCGCACCGGCCGCCCGACACCGGTCCACCGCCGCGGCCAGCGACTCGGGGCCGCGCGCGAGCAGCACGACGTGTTCGCCATGTTCGGCGGCCTGCAGCGCCGTGGCGAGGCCGATACCGCTGGAGGCGCCGGTGACCACCACCACCCGTGGCTGTGGCTCTGTCACTGCTGCTCCCCTCGTCCGAACCATCCGCCGTCGACATGGTTCTGCCTGCGTACCCTCCCGGATGCGCTCAGAACGCGTACCGGATGGTGCAGGAGGGCAGCTGCTGGCGGATCAGAGCCTCGATCTGCTGGAGGTAGCCCCGCTTGGCACCGCTGCGGTAGCGGACATTCGTCGCCCCGTTCTCGGACCGCTTCGGCTCCTGCAGCTCGGGTCGCCAGAGCACCTCCTCCGCGCGCGGGTGCCAGCCGAGGTTGACCTCGTGCAGCTGTTCGTTGTGGGTCAGGAAGATGACCTCCGCCGCCAGCTGGCGGCGGGCCGCCGGACCGATGCCGTCGTGCAGCTGGGTGAAGAGCTCTGACCACTGCTGCAGCCAGCCATCGGCGACGATCACCGGGGAGAAGTTGACGTGCACCTCATAGCCCGCCGACACGAAGTCGTCGATCGCCGCGATCCGCTCCGCCACCGGCGAGGTCCGGACGTCGGTGAGCTTCGCCATCGCCGCCGGCATCAGGGAGAACCGGATCCGGGTTCGTCCCCGCGGGTCCCAGTCGAGCAGATCCCGGTTGACGTACTTGGTGGCGAAGCTCGCCTTCGCCGTCGGCGTCCCCCGGAACAGAGCCACCAGGTCGGCCACGTTGTCGCTGATCAGGGCATCAACCGAGCAGTCGCTGTTCTCGCCGATGTCGTAGACCCAGGCCTCGGGGTCACACTGGCTGGGTCGGGCCTTGACGCCCTGCCGGGTGATGTGACGTGCCAGGTAGCCCGTGATCTCCTCGATGTTGGCGAAGGTCGTGACCGGGTTGCTGTAGCCCTTGCGCCGCGGGACGTAGCAGTAGGCGCAGGCCATCGCGCAGCCGTTGGCCGTGGACGGAGCGATGAAGTCGGCGGACCGGCCGTTGGGTCGAGCCGACAGCGACTTCTTGACCCCGAGCACCAGCGCCTCGGTCTTGATCCGCACCCACCGCGCCACGTTCCTCTGGTCACCGTGCAGCTCGGGAATCTGCCAGTGGCTCGCCACCTCCACCCGTTCCGCCGCCGGCCAGCGCTGCAGCACCTGCTGGCCGCGGGGCAGCTCGGCCGCCGCAGCCTCGAAGTAGATCCGACGGATGTCGAGCAGTGGCCGGGTCCGGGCAGCGCTCGGTGTCGTTGCAGGCACGGGCCAGAGTCAAGCAGCCGGGTCCGACAGTTTCCGGGTCAGCCGGGACGGCGAGCGCCGCTGAACGGCATGTACGCCAGCATGCTGTACTCGACGGTCTTGCCCGGTCGCGGCGCATGGATGATCTGGCCGGCTCCGACATAGAGGCCCACGTGGGTCGGCTTGCTGCCGTAGAAGAAAACGAGGTCGCCGGGCTTCAGGTCCGCCTGCGCGACCTTCTGGCCCACCGCGAACTGCTGCTCGGAGGTGCGGGGCAACGTCACCCCGGCCGCCTTCCACGCCGCCCCGGTGAGACCCGAGCAGTCGTAGGCCTGCGGGCCCACCGCACCGTAGCTGTAGGGCTTGCCCAGCTGGCTTCGGGCGAAGGCCAGCGCCCTGGTGCCGGCAGCCACGGGCTTCGGTGTCGGCGCCAGACTGCCGAGGTACCGCACCGACACCCAGCGGTAGCTGCTGCCGTAGCTCACCTGGGCGTACTCCCCGCTGAGCTTGCCGGTCGGGCGGAGGCCGTCGCCCTCGGCCACGCGTCCGACCACAGTCTTGGTCGCGCTGGGCCCGCTGCGCACGTTGAGACCGGCCGTCGCCACCTTCGCGGTGGTGGTGTCGATCGTGCTCGGCGCCGGCGGCAGGTTGGTGCTGGCCAGGGTGAGCTTGCTCGCCGCCACGTATGCGGTGACCTTGTGGAACCGGACCCTCACCCAGCCATTCGCGGCCTTGGCGGTGGTCGGGATCCGCTGCCCCCGCTCGAGCGTGCCGAGGACCTTGGCGCTGGTTCCGGCGCCGGCGCGCACGGCGGCCTTCCTGGTCACCGTTCCGGTGACGGTCGCCGCCTCGGCGGGGACCGTGCTGAGCAGACCGCCCGTCAGCAGTCCGGCCACGGCGAGGCTCGAGGTCAGTCGTCGGGTCAGAGGCCGAGTCATCGGGGGGCTCCTGGCTCTTGAACCGCAGAAGCGGCGGTGGCGGATCCCCGAGACACCGAAACGTTATCTGTCAGACGACGGGAGTCGCCAGGGCCGAAAGCCCTTTCCGGCCTTGAGCGCAAGTTGACGCGCCGTATCGATCGATCACACTTGCATTGCACCCGCTGGCGGCGCTGCCGGTGACCTGCTTCCTCCGGGACGGGCTGCCTGGATGCGTGATCTTTCTGACGCTCCTGCAGGGTTGAGTCAGTCCGGCTCAAACCTAGGCTCGACCCGTGGCCCCGTCGGCGAACGACCTACACTCTCAGCGCCCACTCCCGCACCCGCACCGGCCCTCCGCCGCGGTGATCACGGACGCGCGCGGGGCGGCCAGCGAAGAGCTGGCGGGCAGGATGCGGCGCTACGGCCTCGCCATGGGCTTCCGGATGGCGTGTTTCCTGGGCATGGTCTTCGTGGACGGTTGGCTCCGCTGGACCCTGCTGGCCTTCGCGGTCTTCCTGCCCTACGTGGCCGTGGTGCTGGCGAACCAGTCCGACCAGCGCACCCGGCCGAACCAGGTCGAGCACGGGGCCCCGCAGGAGGCTCCCGAGCTGACGAGCGGCACCGAGGCCGTCGTGATCGAGGGCGAGCTGGTGGACGACGCCGCCGGCGACGAGCAGGTGCGACCAGCCGCCTGAGCGGTTGCCGGAGCCGAGCTTCGGCCCGCTGCGGCCCGGCGAACTTCCCGAGGCGCCGACTGGTGTCGCTTCCGGCACCCCTGAAGCCGGCCCTCTGACACAGGAAAACCAGCCATTTCCTGGTGTCCACACTGTCGCCTGCTCAAGGAATCTGCAGGAACAGGCCGAGACCCGCCGTTGATCAAGATCCGGCTGGGCTTCTCAAGTTTTCCTCAGCACGCTCGTGGAGCGAGTGCTGGGCGAACCCTTTCTCCGGGCTGACGGCGAACCGACCTCCGCTCAAGGTCCTGGTCAGAGCCTCATCGGGCCCGCCACATCGGCCGGGCCTGACCCCCGGAGAAACCGATGAGCCTCGTCCAGACCCGACCCCCGAGCATCTTCGCCCCCGCTTCGGCGCAACCTGCCGAGCACCTCCCACCGCCGGCGCTCGCCAGGCCGGCGGCGCTTGTGCTGAAGCGGCTGATGGACATCGTCGGCGCCGCTGTCGCGCTGGTGCTGCTCGCCCCGGTGTTCCTGGTGGTGGCCGCTCTGGTGAAGCTCACCGACCCCTCCGGTCCCGTCCTCTACCGGCAGAACCGGGTGGGCCAGGGTGGCCGGCCGATCGAGGTGCTGAAGTTCCGCACGATGAGGTGGGAGTACTCCACGGGCCCGGACCGTCCCTACGCGACGGCGGCCGAAGCGTTCGCGGCGATGGGTCGTCCCGACCTCGGCGCGGAGTTCGAGCTCTATCAGAAGGTCACCGACGACCCCCGGATCTCCCGCTTGGGGCACGCCCTACGACGCAGCAGCCTGGACGAGCTGCCGCAGCTCGGAAACGCGCTGCTCGGTCACCTGAGCCTGGTGGGTCCGCGGCCCGTCCTGCCACAGGAGCTGGACCGTTATGGTCGCCACGCCTCGAGCTATCTCGCCGTCAAGCCGGGCATCACCGGCCTCTGGCAGGTGTCGGGCCGCAGCAACACCGGCTATGACGAGCGGGTGCACCTCGATGTCCGCTACGTGCGGGAGTGGCGGCTCAGCCTCGACCTGCTCATCCTGCTCAAGACGGTCCACACCGTGATCGTGCGCGAGGGCGCCCGCTGACCGGCCCCGGGACGACCGACGAAGGGCTGCGGTTAGCGGGCCGCTAGCGGAAGACCACGGTCCGGGAGCCGTTGAGCATCAGCCGGTGCTCGGTGTGCCAGCGGACGGCCCGCGACAGCACCTGGGTCTCCACGTCCCGGCCGGCGGCCACGAAGTCCTCGGGTGACATCTGGTGGTCCACCCGGACCACATCCTGCTCGATGATCGGGCCCTCGTCGAGGTCGTCGTTGACGTAGTGGGCGGTCGCGCCGATCAGCTTCACCCCGCGGTCGTGCGCCTGGTGGTAGGGCTTCGCGCCCTTGAAGCTGGGCAGGAACGAGTGGTGGATGTTGATCGCCCGGCCGGCCAGCACCCGGCAGGTCTCGGCGCTCAGCACCTGCATGTAGCGGGCCAGCACGACGAGCTCGACCTCCTGCTCGGCAACCAGCCGCAGCAGTTCCGCCTCGGCCTCCGGCTTGGTGTCCGGGGTGACGGGCAGGTGCACATAGGGCAGGCCGTAGGACGCCACCAGGTCGGCGAAGTCGGGGTGGTTGGAGACCACCGCAGGGATCTCGAGGTTGAGCGTGCCCATCCGGTAGCGGTACAGCAGGTCGTTCAGGCAGTGGCCGAACTTGCTGACCATGACGACCGTCCGCATCGGTGTGGCGGCGTCGGCGAAGCTGAACGACATCCCGTACCGGTCCGCCACCTCCTCGAACGCGCTCCGCAGCTCCTTCAGCGGCGGCACCGGACCGACGAAGTCGAACTGGACCCGCATGAAGAAGCGGCCGGTCCCCCGGTCCCCGAACTGCTGGCTGCTCAGGATGTTGCTGCCGAAGCCGACCAGGAACCCTGCGACGGCGTGCACCAGGCCTGGCTTGTCGTCGCAGGAGAGCGTCAGGACGTACTGCGAGCCGGGACTCGGACGGGGCGACATCTTCCTCCAGGAAAGCTTCGAGCGGCTGACGGCGACCGGGCAGCGCGTGGCAGCGTACATCGAGGCGAGCCCGAACCGGCATTCCCCGGGGACCGAGAGCCCCGTGAGTAGCATCCGGCCCATGACCAGCACGATCCCGAGAGGGTTCTACGTCGCCGGGATCTGGGCCGAGACGGCCGGCGTGCGGCAGATCGTCTGCCCTGCCGACCAGACCCCGGTAGGGGCGGTGGCCGAGTGCACGAGTGACGACGCCGCGGCGGCGGTGCTGGCCGCTCGGTCCGCCTTCGACGAGGGCAGCTGGTCCGGGCTGCCTCAGCGCCGGCGAGGAGACCTGCTGCTGCGGGTCGCCGATCTCCTGGAGCGCGACCTCGCCGTGTACGCGAAGGCCGAGGCCCTCGACACCGGCAAGCCGCTGGCGGAGGCTCGGCACGACGTGGTCGACGTCATCGGCTGCTTCCGCCGCTACGGCGAGATGGCGAGCGTGGACGCCGCCGAGCGGGAGACCGCTGACACCGACGCGGGGAACGTGAGGGTTGCCGACCCCGTGGGTGTCTGCGCCCTGATCACCTCGTCGCGCTACCCGCTGCCGCAGCTGGCGTGGCGGCTGGCGCCGGCTCTCCTCGCCGGGAACACCGTCGTGCTCAAGCCCGCGGAGCTCACTCCCGCCACCGCGATCCTGCTGATGGACACCCTCACCGAAGCCGGCCTGCCGGCCGGGGTCGGCAACCTGGTCACCGGCACCGGCGGTGAGGTGGGCGCGGTGTTGACCACGCACCCCGCCGTCGACCTCGTCAGCCTCGCAGCCAGCGTGACAACCGGCCGGGAGGTCCTCGCGGCGGCCGCGGACAGCCTGAAGCCTGTTCTTCTCGAGGTCGCCGGCAGCAGCCCGATCGTGGTTCTCGGCGACGCCGACCGCGACGCCGCCGTCGAGATGGTCCTGGCCGCGGCCTTCGTGCACCCAGGTCCGCTCTGGTCGGCCGGCGCCCGCCTGCTGGTGCAGGACGGCATCGCCGACGACGTCGTCAGCGACCTGGTGCGACGCGTCGAGCAGATCCGGCTGGGTGGTCCCTTCGACGAGGAAGGCCGGGCCGGTCCGCTCATCTCGCAGCGGCACCGGGACGACGTGCACCGCGCCGTCCAGGCCGCGGTGGCCGGGGGCGCCCGGCTGCGCTGTGGTGGGACCCTGCCCAGCGACCCCGCTCTCGCCGCGGGCAGCTTCTACCCGCCGACCGTGCTGGACGGCGGCACGAGCGCGCTGGCGGACCTCCGCCAGGGGCTCGGGGGGGCGGTGCTCACCGTGCAGACCTTCGGCTCCGAGGCCGAGGCGGTCGCTCTGGCCAACGACGACCGGTACGCCGGGGCGGGGGCGGTCTGGACGAGGGACGCGCGGCTTGGCCGGCGGATGGCGACAGCGCTGCGAGCCCGCACGGTCGGCATCAACTACCACCCGCGCCACTCGCTACCGTCGCGCGGCGACCTGGCCGGCTTGCAGCGGAGCACGCAGGTCTGGCAGCGGCCGGAGCCGGCGCCCCACCTGTCCGGCTAGCAAGCAGCTAGCGGGCTGCGCTCACCGGCCGCTCAGCCGCCGGGGGGCCGCGGCGGTGACCCGTCCGCGTCCTCGCCCTCGTCGTCGGGAGCGGACGACGGCGGCGCCAGCGGTGTCAGCCGCAGCGCGGCCAGCACGCGTCCGACCTCGTCGCGAGGGCCGCCACCCAGCGGGATCACGATGCCACGCTCGTCCGCCCCCAACGGCTGCAAGGTCTGCAGCTGGGAGTCCAGCAGCGAGGAGGGCATGAAGTGGTTCAGCCGTCGGCCGAGCCGGTCCTGGATCTGCTCCTTGCTGCCGGAGAGGTGCACGAAGACGACGCCGGGGCCGCGCAGCCGGTCGCGGTAGGAGCGCTTCAGGGCCGAGCAGGTGATGATCCCGGGTCTTCCCGACTGGGTGTGCAGCTGGATCCAGGCGGCGATCCGGTCGAGCCAGGGCCAACGGTCCTCGTCGGTCAGCGGCTCCCCCGCAGACATCTTCGCGACGTTGGCCTCCGGGTGCAGGTCGTCACCCTCCTCGAGGTCCCAGTCGAGCAGCCCGGCCAGGATGCCGGCCACGGTCGACTTTCCCGTCCCGGTGACTCCCATCACGACGAGAACGACCGCCTCGTCCACGGCCGCGTCGCCGGATTCGCTCGTGCTTCCCGCCATGGCTGAACCCTGACACATGCTCACCCGGCCGGCCCAGTGAACCCGGCCCCGCGCTGGCCGCAGCCGGGCAGGGGTACCAGGGAAGCTGCCTAGAATGACGCCATGGCCTCCCCCGACCCGCCGTCCACCGACGAGCCGACGCGCTGGCTCGATGCGGACGAGCGGGCGACCTGGCTGAGCCTGTCGCGGATCATCGTCAAGCTGCCCAGCGCGCTGGACGCCCAGCTCGAGCGTGACGCCGACCTGAACTACTTCGAGTACATCGTGATGGCGATGCTGTCCGAGCAGGATGACCGCACCCTGCGGATGAGCCAGCTCGCCGCGCTGTCGAACGCCTCGCTCTCCCGGCTGTCCCATGTGGCGAAGCGGCTCGAAGCGCGGGGCTTCCTGCAGCGCGAGCCCGACCCGGACGACGGCCGCTACACCAGGGCCGTGCTGACCGACGCCGGCCTCGCCAAGGTCACCAGCTCCGCCCCCGGGCACGTCACGGCCGTCCGCGCGCTCGTCTTCGACGCGCTGAGCGCCACGCAGCGACGCCGGCTGCGGGAGGGCATCGACGCGATTCTCGAACGGGTCGACCCGGGGAACAGCAGCTGGCCGAAGCCACCCGCGATCTGAGCCGCCCGATGCGCGCTGGAGGCTCCGTCCGGCTGTCCGTGGTGGTGCCGGCGTACAACGAGGCCGACTACCTGCCCGCCACCCTCGCGTCGCTGTTCCAGCAGGACTACGCGGGCGGCTACGAGGTGATCGTGGTGGACAACGCGAGCACCGACGACACCGCCGGCGTGGCGGCCCGGCTCGGGGCTCGGGTGCTGCAGGAGACCACACCCGGCGTCTGCGCGGCACGACAGCGAGGCGCCGACGCCGCCCTCGGCGCTGTCGTCGTCTCCACCGACGCCGACACCGTGCACCCGACGGACTGGCTGACCCGGCTGGACGCCCACTTCGCCGACCCCGGCGTGGCCGCGGTCGCTGGGCCCTGCCGCTACGCCGACGCCCCCTGGTGGGCCCGGGTGGTCCCGCCGCTGTGGTTCGCCGCCATCGCCGTCGTGCACCGGCTCACCGGGCAGCTCTGCTACCTCACCGCCACCAACGTCGCCTTCCGCCGAGCTGGCTTCCCTGGCTACGACACCAGCCTGACCCAAGGTGGTGACGAGGTCGACCTGCTACGCCGGCTCCGCGGCTGCGGCAGGATCGTCTGGGACGCCCGCAACCCGGTCTGGACCTCCTCCCGGCGGATGGACCAGGGCCTGCTGCACACCCTGGTGGTGTCCTTCGGCTACCACTACGCCCTCAACCTGGTGCGGAGCCGCGTGTCACCAGGCCGCCCGATGACGGTGGCGCCGCCGATCCGACGGGAGCAGATCGCGTCCAGCAGGCGCCGTCGCCGCCGTTGGCGCACCGGCTCGGCTCTGGTGGTGCTCGGCGCCGTGCTGACCCGATACCGCAGCCGCTAGCGAGGCGGCGCCCTCAGGAGCCCGGAGCGGAGCGCGCGGCCAGCCACTCGGCGCGGCGCCGGGCCGAGGCGCGGGCCAGCCACGCGTCCTCGATCACCTCCGAGAGCTCCGCCCGGGTCAGCTCGCCGATGCGGCTGCCGCGTAGAAGCACCGAGGGATGGCCGTTGAAGTGCGACGTGGTGAAGAACGGGCTGTTCTCGTCCTGCACGAGGGCCTGCTTCTCGGACTCGTCCCCCACCCAGAAGACGATGACGTCGTCGTAGCGCTGCCCCGTCTCGGGGTCCACCGCGTCCGGCCGGGCGGTCCGGAAGAAGATGAAGCTCTTGCCGCCCACCTGGTAGACCGGGTTGCCGCCCGACCCCGTCAGCCGGGTGACATGCGGCAGCGCCGACGCGAGCTGATGGACGTCCTCGACGCTCGCCCGCCCCGCCGGCTCAGCCACGCGCGGGGTCCCCGTCGGAGACCGTGGGGCCGTGGTCCTGCAGCGGCAGCCCCAGAGCCAGGGCCCGAACCAGCCGCTCCAGCTGCGGCCGGAATTCCACGGCGGCGGGTGCCAGCCGCGGATCGTCCCGGAAGAGCCCGGCAACTTCCCGGGTGGGATGCGCGGCCTGCCACAGCGATCCGGCGAGCAGGGCCGTCGCCCGGACGAGCTCCCGGGCCCGGCTCCGGTCGAGCCCGTCCCCGACGTCGGCCAGCGCACCGGCGATGGACTCGACCGCGGCCAGCACGATGACGGTGAAGGATCGCACCGACTCCACCGGCGCCTCCCGCTCCAGGGTCAGCGGCACGTGCGCCAGCAGGTCGCAGAACAGCGGGAGCTCCGCCAAGGTGGCGGCCAGCGCCTCGGCCGGGCCGACGGGACCGGACGGGCCCGGCTGCACCGACACGGCGACCCGGCCGGCCCACTCCCGCCAGCCCTCGCCGGCGAGCGTGAGGAGGATGTCCTCGCGGGAGTCGAAGTAGCGCCGGACCGCCGAGACGTGGACGCCGGCCCGGGTGGCGATCGCGGTCAGGGTGACCGTCCGCACACCCTGCTCGGCCGCCAGCATCCGGGCCGCCTCGAGCAGGTCCCGGGCGCGCTGCTCCTTGTGGTCGGCGGAGCGGGCTCTGCGGAAGGTGGTGGCAGGCCCTGGCACAGCCGGCAGCCTAGCAGTAACGCAACGTCCTTGCTTAATTTCGGAGGCGCTGCAGGTCGGTGCGCTTCTTGGCTGCCGCGCTAGGTTGGCGCCGGTCCCATGTCGCACTTCCTGCTCCCGAGCTCGCCCATCTACGGTCACGTGACGCCGATGGTGGTGATCGGGCGTGGCCTCGTCGAGCGCGGCCACTCGGTGACCGTGCTCACCGGTCACAAGTACGCCGACGCCGTCCGTACCGCCGGACTGGCCTTTCGGGGGCTGCCCGCCGAGGCTGACTACGACGACGCCCACCTCGAGGACTGGCTGCCCGACCGGCACCGCTACCGCGGGGTCGCCGCTGGACGCTACGACATCCTCGGCTTGTTCGTCCGCCCGCTGGTCGCCCAGCACCGGGCTCTCACCGAGGCTCTGGCCGCGGACCGCTACGACGCCGTGCTGAGCGAAGCCGCGTTCCTCGGCACGCTTCCGCTGCTGAGCGTTCCGCCGGACCGGCGGCTACCCGTGCTGGGGGTCTCGGCGACCCCGCTGGCGCTGACGAGCGTGGACTGCGCCCCCTTCGGCGCCGGCCTGGAGCCCGACCGGACGATCCACGGGCTGAGCCGCAACTGGCTGATCACCACCGTCCTGCACCGCGGTCCGCTGCGCCCTGTCCAGACCGCGCTCGACGCCGCGCTGCGGGCGGCGGGCGCACCCCCGCTGCAGGGCAACTACTTCGACCAGGCCACCCGGTTCGACCTGACCTTCCAGCTGGCGGCGCCGGGGATCGAGTACCCGCGACGGGAGATGCCGCCGACCGTCCGCTTCGTCGGTCCGCTGCGGCAGCCGATCGCCCCCGGCGCCGCGCTGCGGGAGGCAGCGAGCCAGAGCAGGTCCCTGCCCTCCTGGTGGGGAGACCTCGACGGTCGCGGCCCCGTCGTGCACGTCACGCAGGGCACGATGGCCAACGTCGACCTGCGCCAGCTGCTGGTCCCGACCCTCCGCGGACTCGCCGACGACGACGTCCTGGTGCTGGCCTCGACCGGTGGCCGGCCGGTGGCCCAGCTGCGGGAGCAGTACGGCGCCCCGCTCCCGGCCAACGCCCGGGTCGCCTCCTTCCTGCCCTACGACCGGCTGCTGCCGCGGACGGACGTGATGGTCACCAACGGCGGCTTCGGCGGGGTGCAGCAGGCGCTGGCCTACGGCGTCCCGCTGGTGGTCGCCGGCAGCAGTGAGGACAAGCCCGAGGTGGCGGCTCGCGTCTCCTGGTCGGGAACCGGGTTGAACCTGCGCACCGGCACCCCGACCAGCCGCCGCGTCCGCCGGGCCGTCCGCCGGGTGCTGGCTCGGCCGGGCTATCGCCGGGAGGCAGCCCGGCTGCAGCACGAGATCGCCACCCTCGACGACCCGGTGGCGACGATCGCGGACACTCTGACCGGGATCACCGGAGAACGCTTCGGCTTCGGCTCGGGCCGGGCAGCGGCCGCCGAGCGCAGCGACGCTCTACCCTGAGCTGGACCCACCGACCCCAGGAGCCGCCATGCCCGCCGCCCCCACCCTGGCCCTGACGGGGGTGACCGGCCACGTCGGTGGTCGGGCCGCCCGCGAGCTGGCGACCTCCGGCCTGGGGCTCCGTCTGCTGGCCCGCTCGCCCGAGCGGGTGGTGGCGCTTCCCGGCTCCGTCGTGCTCCCGCTGACCTACGGCAACACAGCGGAAGCCGCCTCGGCGCTGGCCGGCGTCGAGGTGCTGCTGATGGTCTCGGCGGCGGAGAACGCGGACCGGCGCAGCCAGCACCTCGGCCTGGTCGACGCGGCAGCCGCCGCCGGAGTCGAGCACATCGTCTACACCTCGTTCCTGGCAGCCGCCCCCGACGCCACCTTCACCCTCGGCCGTGACCACTGGGCCACCGAGGAGCGGATCCGGGCCAGCGGGATGAGGTTCACGTTCCTCCGCGACAACCTGTACGCCGACTTCTTCCCCGACATGGCGGGCCCGGACGGGGTCATCCGAGGACCGGCGGGCGAGGGAGCCGTCTCCGCCGTCGCCCGGGACGACGTGGCCCGCGTGGCCGCCGCCGTGCTGCGCGACCCGGCAGCGCACCGCGACCAGACGTACGACCTGACCGGCCCCGAGGCGCTGACCCTGGACGAGGCGGCCGCCGTGCTCAGCGAGGTCACCGGCCGGGCGATCAGCTTCCAGAACGAGAGCCTGCCGGAGGCCTACGCCTCCCGCGCCGTCTACCAGGCCCCGGACTGGCAGGTCGAGGCCTGGGTGTCCACCTACACCGCGATCGCCAGCGGCGAGCTGTCCCGGGTGACCGACCACGTGCAGAAGCTGACAGGACGGGAGCCGCTCAGCCTGCGGGCCCTCTTCGGCCAGGGCTGACGCCGGCTCTCAGACCGCCGTCTCCGGGGCCCGCGCCTCATCGCCGTGCCGATGGACCGCGGCGCGGCGGCGCTCGCGGTCGAGGAAGGCCATCGCGGGGGTCGCGGTCACCCCGTGCAGCAGCACCGAGGCCGCGACGGTCAGCCCGACGATGGCCCAGAGACGCTCGTGCTGGCCGAAGTCGCCGCCCTCCAGTGCCCAGGAGATGTAGTAGAGCGACCCGATGCCGCGGACCCCGAAGAACGCGATCACCAGCCGCTCCCGGGGACCCGTGCCGCCGCCGACGAGACCGAGCCAGCCGAGGACCGGCCGGACGAGGAGCAGCAGGACGACGACGAGCACCACGTCCTGCGGCTGCAGGGGGCTGAGCAGGCCGCGGGCGATGGCGCCGCCGAGCAGCACGAGGATCAGCACGGTGAGCAGCCGCTCGAGCTGTTCGACCCAGGAGTGCAGCACCCGGTGGTAGCCGTGGCTGCGCTCGGCCGCCCGGATGGCGCAGGCGCAGACGAAGACCGCGACGAAGCCGTAGCCGTGCACCAGCTCCGCGAGCCCGTAGGTGAGGAAGGTGACGGCCAGGGCGACGAAGCCCTCGGCGTGGTCGGCGAAGCGCAGCGGCTGCAGCGGCGCGTTGAAGAACATCCGGCCCAGCAGCCAACCGGCCAGCAGACCGACACCGACACCCGACCCGATCCGCCAGAGCACGTCGAGCGCCAGCCAGTGCCCCACGCCCGCCCAGCTGAGGCCCACGGTGCTCAACGCCACGGCCGCATAGGTGAACGGGAAGGCCAGGCCGTCGTTCAGCCCTGCCTCGGAGGTGAGTGCGAACCGGGCCTCGTCCTCGGGCGGCGCCTCCGGGTCCTCCGTCGGTTCCGCCACCTGCACCTCGCTGGCCAGGACCGGGTCGGTCGGCGCCAGCACCGCGGCCAGCAGCACGGCGGCCGCCAGCCCGAATCCGAGCAGTGAGCCCGCCAGCACCGTGACGACCGCGATCGAGGCGACCATGGTGAGCCCGATCAGCCGCCAGGTGCTGCGCCACCGTCGCCAGCCCAGCGGTCGGTCGAGCGCCAGACCCGCGCCCATCAGCGAGATGAGGACGCAGACCTCGGCGAGGTGCGTGGTGACGACCGGGTGGGCGAGCGGGTCAGGTGTCGGCAGACCCGGGGCCAGGGTGAACACCAGCGCGCCCAGCGCCAGGAAGACCATCGGCGTCGAGACCGGGACCCGGCCGAGCAGCCGCGGCAGCAGCGCGGCGGCGAAGGCGGCGAGCCCGACGGACAGGAAGATCAGCCCGGGGCCGGCGGGGGACATGGGGGCCCTCCTGGAGGTCGAGACGCCGGCAGGTCCGAACGCAGCGATGTCGGGCGGGCCCACGCGGCGCCGCCCGGCCTAGCAGTCTAGGACGCTCGCCTCAGCACGACGAGCGCGGTCGCCCACGTCCGGGTTGTCGGTGAAGAAGGAGTCCATGCCCGCCGCGATATAGGTCCGGATCTCCGCCTCCAGGTCCCCCACCGCTTGAGGGTCGCTGCCGGCACGGAACTGCGTGGGCAGGAAGCGGTTCTCCCGGCGGAAGGTCCAGCCGCTGATCTCCAGGCCCGCAGCGTGGGCGTCGGTCACCACCGACGTCGGGCTCAGCAGGCTTCCGTCGGGGTCCCGCGGGATGATCCAGTCCTTGCAGACGCCGACGACCTCGGCGTACTCGCGGATCTCGGCGAGGCCGGCGGGGCTCAGCAGGTCGGCGTAGGTCCGAGGATCACCGGCGTTGCGGAGGTCGGCCGGTGCGCCCCCGCAGTTGATCAGCTGGACCAGCCGGACCGACGAGCGCTGGGACAGGGCCTTCAGGTTGGCGGTCTCGAAGCTCTGGATGAAGACGGGGTCGTCGGCACCGCCGTAGCCGTCAGAGCTGAGGACCTGCAGCAACCGGTCCTCCAGGGGCAGCCCGATCGAGGCGAAGTAGCTCGGCTGCTTGGTCTCCGGGTACACGCCCACCCGGTCACCGGTCCTGGTGCGCGAGTGCCGGGCCAGGTCGACCACCTCGTCGAGAGTCGGGATGGGGTAACGGCCGTCGAAGGCGGTGTTGGCCGTCCGCAGATCCGGCAGCCGTTCCCTGGCTCGCAGCGTCCGCAGCTCCGACAGCGTGAAGTCCTCGGTGAACCAGCCGCTGACCTGGCGGCCGTCGATCACCTTGCTGGTCCACCGGTCGGCGAACTCCGGATGCTGCGCCACGTCGGTGGTGCCGCTGATCTCGTTCTCGTGCCGGGCCACGAGCCGGCCGTCCTTGGTCGCCACGACGTCGGGCTCGATGAAGTCCGCCCCCTGCTGGATCGCCAGCTCGTAGGCGGCGAGGGTGTGCTCGGGCCGGTAGCCGCTCGCGCCCCGATGCCCCACCAGGGCGGTCCCGGGCACGCCGGCCGGCCTCTTCTGCAGCTCCAGCTCGATCATCTCCGTGTGGTCGGGCCGCCCGGCGAAGGGAGGCGTTCTCGGGGATGTGGGACGTGTCGTCGGCCACGCTCGTGCTCGCTTCGGGCCGTCCAGCCCGTACTGTCGCACGTTCACGCCAGCGTCGCAGGTGCGGCGCGCTCTTCGTGCGTAAAACGGTGCGATCGCCTCGCTGCTGAGGGGCGCCGGGGTTCAGCGGACCTCGGCCGGCACCCGGGGTGTGGCAGCGACCGGGGCTGAGGCGGAGCCGGGGTGGCGGCGGGCCAGGTCGCCGAGGTCCGGGTGGTCGGTGATGAAGGAGTCCATCCCTGCTGCGAGGAAGGTGGCGATCTCGGCCGGCAGGTCCCCGCACGCCGAGGGGTCCTCGCTGCTGCGGAACTGGCGGGGCAGGAAACGGTTCTCACGCCGGAACGTCCAGCCGAACACCTCCAGCCCGGCCTGGTGGGCGAGACCGACGACGGGCGTCGGAGCCAGCAGCCGGCCCCGGGTGTCGCGCGGGATGATCAGGTCCTTGCTCAGGCCGACGACCTGGGCGTAGCTGCTGATCGTGGCCAGTCCCGCCGGGGTGACCAGGTCGGCGTAGCGACGCGGGTCGCCGGCGGCGACCAGGTCGGGCGGCGCCCCCACGTCGTCGATGAGCTGGCCGAGCGGGATGGCCGTCTGGGTCGACAGGCGACGCAGCGCGGTGGTCTCGAAGCACTGGATCAGGACGGGGTCGGAGGCGCCGCGGTATCCCCCGGCCGCGAGGACCTCCAGGAGCCGCGCCTCCAACGGCAGCCCCTGGGAGGCGAAGTAGGTCGGGTGCTTGATCTCGGCGAGGATCCCGACCCGGCGGCCGTCGACCGTGCGCGAGCGGCCCGCGAGCTCGACCACCTCCTGCAGGGTGGCGATCTCGTGGACCCCGTCGAAGACCGTGTTCCCGGGCCGGATGGCCGGCAGCCGCTCGACGGCACGCAAGGTCTTGAGCTCGGCCAGGGTGAAGTCCTCGGTGAACCAGCCGCTGACCGCCACGCCGTCGACCACCTTGGTGGTCCTCCGGTCGGCGAACTCGGCGTGCCGGGCGACGTCGGTGGTGCCGCCGATCTCGTTCTCGTGGCGGACCACCAGCTCGCCGTCCCGGGTGGCGACGATGTCGGGCTCGAGGTAGTCCGCACCCTGGGCGACGGCGAGCTCGTAGCAGGCCAGGGTGTGCTCAGGACGGTAGCCGCTGGCGCCGCGGTGGGCGATGAGCAGCGGCCTTGCCGACGTCACCCGGGATGCGGGCGGGAGGACCATGGCCTCCAGGCAACGCGGCCGGGACGGCGCGCCGATGGCCGCAGCGGCACGACGGGGCGACCAGTCGGTGAACTCTGAGCGCCCCGGTCAGCCGCGTCTTCCCAACACGACCGTCGCGGACAGCTCGGCCGACTCCGACACCCAACCGGTCAGCCCGGCGCTCCGGACCAGGCCGAGGGCAGCTTCCCGCTGGCGCTCGCCGCACTCGAACAGCAGGTGCCCACCCGGCGCCAGCCACGCGGGCGCGCCCGCCACCAGGCGCCGCAGCACCGCCAGACCGTCGGGTCCGCCGTCGAGGGTTCCCCGCGGCTCATGCTCACGCGCCTCCACCGGCATCAGGGCGATCTCCTGGGTCGGCACGTAGGGGGCGTTGGCCACCAGCACCTGCACCTCGCCCTCGAGGCCGGCCGGCAGGGCGGCGTACAGGTCCCCGGCATGCACCTCACCACGTCCGGCGAGGTTGGCCCGGGCACACGCGACGGCCACCGGGTCGATGTCGGCGGCATGCAGCCGGAGACCGCGCCGACGGGTCGCCAGCACCAGGCTGACGGCGGCCACGCCACAGCACAGCTCGACCACCACCGAGCCGTCCGCCACCAGCGCCAGCGCCTCCGCCGCCAGCAGCTCGGTCCGCCGGCGCGGGACGAACACTCCGGGCACCACCGGCACCCGCAACCCGGCGAAGGCCACCCAGCCCAGCACCTGCTCCAGCGGCCGCCCCGCGACGCGCTCCGCGGTCAGCCGCTGCAGCTCCGCCGGGGAGCCGGCCGCCTCCACCAGCAGCGCGGCCTCCTCCTCGGCGAACACGCATCCCGCCGCCCGGAGCTGGGCGACCAGGTCGGCGGGCACCTGGCGTCGGTTCAGCCGACCCGGTGCCGCGCCACGAGCTCGTCCATGGTCGCGTCCATCGCGGCGTCGACCTCCCGCCGGGCCGGGTCCGCGTCGTACCACGCCAGGATCTCCCGCGCCCCCTGGACGAACGGGATCCTCGCCACGTAGTCCGGCACGAGCCGCTTGACCTTGGAGTTGTCGAAGATCATCGTGTGCGCCTTGTCGCCGAGCATCGCGGCTCCCCACTCCGCGTCCGCGGCAGCGATGGCGTCGGAGGGCACGTGCACGAGCTTCGGCTTCTCCACGCCAGCGGCCGCCGCGACCGTCTCATAGATCTCGTTCCAGGCCAGCCATTCGTCAGAGGTGATGTGGAAGCTGTCGCCGATGGCGGACGGGTGGCCGAGCAGTCCCACGAACGCGTGCGCGAAGTCGCGCTGGTGGGTCAGCGTCCAGAGCGAGGTTCCGTCCCCGGGCACGACGACCTCGGCGCCACGGCGCATCCGGTCCACCACCGTCCAGCCGCCGTCGAAAGGCAGCAGGGTCTTGTCGTAGGTGTGCGAGGGCCGGACGATCGTCATCGGCAGCGCCCGCTCGCGGTGCGCGGCGACGAGCAGGTCCTCGCAGGCGATCTTGTCCCGGGAGTACTGCCAGAACGGGTTCCGCAGGGGCGTCGACTCCCGAACGGGCATCCGTCCCGGCGGGGTCTGGTAGGCCGACGCCGAGCTGATGAAGACGTACTGGCCCATCCGGCCCTCGAAGATGTCGAGCCGGGACTGCACGTCGGACGTGGTGAACGAGCGGAAGTCGGCGACGACGTCGAACTCGCGCTCACCGATGGCCGAGCGAACCGAGTCGGCGTCCCGCAGGTCGCCGACCAGGGACTGCGCACCCTCGGGCAGCGGACGGGTCGTCGAGGTGCCGCGGTTCAGCACGAACACCTCGAAGCCCTGCGCGAGAGCCCGCTCGGTGCAGGCCGAGCTGATGATGCCGGTACCGCCGAGGAACAGCACTGTCGGGGAGGTCATGGGCGAGATCCTAAGCAGCCCCGCTGACACTCCGCCGACCTGGTGCCGTCGGCCGCCGTCTGGCTGCTCGCCCGCCGGGTGCCCCGGCCGGCTCAGACCCAGGACGCGTCGAAGCCGGGAAACCCCGCGGACATCGTGTAGCTGAGGCGGACCGCTGCCGCCCCCTCCGGCCGGGCCGGCAGCGGGACGATCTTGGGGCCGTTGAGCGAGGGGAAGTCCGCGCAGGCACCGCCGTCGGGCATGCCCATCTCCCCGGTCAGCCGGAGCCCGTTCACGGCTGTCCCGGGCGGCACCGGCACCCGGGCCGTGACCGTCGGCTCCACCGGGTCCCCTGCGAACCGCCCGTCCCACACCCGGACGGCAGGGCCGGCCGCCTGGTACGTCCAGGACCCCCAGGTCTGCGGGTCGCGGAGGTAGTGCGACCAGTCGTGCCGCAGCGCCACCACCTCGAAGCCGTCGTAGCGGTCGTCGGTCAGCACCGGCTGGGCGTAGGTGGCGTAGCTCGAGGGCAGGCAGCGGGTCCGGGTGCCCAGCGTGCCCGCTTCCAGCAGCGCGTTGTACGCCGACACGAGCGCCTCGTCGACGAGCCCGGTCTCGACCAGCTCGATCAGGGCCACATCGACGGCGGGCGCAGCGAACGTGTGCACGTCCCCCTGCACCACCTCGATCACGTCGGCATACCCGTTCCGGGCGACGGTCTGCCGCAGGTAGCGGCAGAGCACCGGGTCCGCCTCCACGGCGTGCACCCGCCGGGCGCCGGCGCGGGCTGCGTACAGGGCGAGGATGCCCGTTCCCGCCCCCGCGTCCAGCACGACGTCGCCGGGCCGGACGGTCGCCGCGATGACGGCGGCCAAGGTCGACGTGCGGGCGCGGTCGCGCAGACAGGTGTAGGGGAAGTCCGTCGAGGACCAGAACTCACTCGGCTCAGCCACCCGGGAATGATGGCACCCGCGGTCGCCGGGCCCGGTCAGGAAGCGATCCGCGCCACGACCGGTTGGTGGTCCGACGAGCGGGCGTCGGCCACCACCTCCGCCTCGCGGAAACCGATTCCCCGGCCGAAGATCCAGTCGATCCGTTGCGGGGGCCGGGTGCTGGGATCGGTCAGGGCTCTCCGGTCACCGGCCGCGTCCAGCGCGCTGACGAAGCCGGCGCCGGCGAGCAGCACCGGTTCGGGTCGGCCGGGCCCGGCGTTGAGGTCTCCGCCGACGATCACCGGTGCCCCGCGGCGGTCGTCGACCGCCAGTGCGGCCAGCAACGTCCGCAGCTCGGTCAGCCGGGTCGAGGTGTTGCCCGGACGATGCTGCAGGTGCACCGACGCCACCTCCGCTGTCACGGAGCCCACCTGGACCCGGGCCGCGACCGCCGACCGCCGCTGTGGCCCCTGCCCGTACGGCAGCGGGACCCTGCGGACCTCGACCGGCTCGGACCGGGTCAGGATCAGGTTGCCGAAGCGCCGGTCGGCGGCAGGCGCGAAGGCCACGTGGCGTCCGAGCCGGTGCCCGAGCCAGCTGGCCAGGTCGACGCCACCCCCCTGGACCCAGCCGCGCGAGACCTCCTGCAGCAGCACGACGTCCGGGTCCTGGGCCTCGATCGTGCGTGCGACCACCTCCAGGTCCACCGACCCCTCCGGGCTCACGCCGTAGTGGACGTTCCACGTCAGCACGACGCCGCTGCCCTGCGCAGCACCGGTGACCGCGGCAGCTGCGGCGGGACGCTCGCCCGGCCAGCCGGTGATGGCGACGCCACTCCCGATCAGCGCCGCTGCCGCACAGCCGGCCAGCAGCCGCGCGGTCGGCGGGACTCCCAGCGGCTCGCCGGCCGACCTGCTCGGGCGCAGTCCGGCGCCCGCCAACGCAGCCGCCGTGAGCACGATCACCAGGTCGTTCGGGACGCCCAGGGGCACGTCGTAGTGGAGCTGGTAGAGCAGCAGTGGCGCGATCGTCAGCATCCCTACCAGGGACGCGTTGGCCGGCAACAGAAGCGGCACCGGGCCCGGCGCAGCCCGCCGGGAGCTCTGCAGGTCGGCGTCCTCGGCCGGTTGCAGGGCGGCGCCGAGCAGCCCGACGGCCGCCAGCTGCGCCACGAGAAGAGCGACCAGCACGAGCACCCCATCCCCCGGGACGACACCGCCCAACCTGAGCCCGCAGGCCACGGCGAGCACCAGCAGGGCGGCCTGGACGGCAGCGCGTCTAGGCGGTCGGAGCAGCACCAGGGCGCCGGCCAGCAGCAGCCCCCCGGCGTGCAGCGGCCCGGCGAGCCGCAACGGCAACCCCGACTGGGACGCGGCGAAGGCGGGGTTGGCGAGCATCATCGCCGCCAGGGCCAGCAGCGGGCCCAGGGCCCAGAGCCGCCCGATTGTGCGGTGCGTCGACGTCTCCGGATCCCTTCCCGCGAGCACGGCCGAGCCGACCAGGACCGCGACGACGGCCACCGTGACCGTCCAGCCCAGGACGGTGTGCCGCCAGAACGCGTCCCAGGTCAGCAGTGCGAGCTGGAGACCCACCCCCGCCGCGGCCCCGGCAGCGACGGCACCGGCGGCGCTGCGGCCACCGCCAGGCCGGGCGGCCAGCACCGCGACGGCCAGCGTGAGGACGGCAACCGCGACAGCCACCGCAGCCAGACCCACTCCGAATCGCGGGCCGCCCTGCAGCGCCTGGGCCAGCAGCCGCAGCGCCGCGAGCAGCCCGGCGCCGAGAAGCAGCACGGCCCGGGCACGCGGCAGGCTGCGGGTCCGGGACCGGCTCGGTAGCAGCAGGAGAGCAGCGACGAGGCCCGCGGCCAGGTAGCTGACCAAGGCGGTGGTGGCCGCGCCCTGGACACCGGCCCGGGTCAGCGCCAGGTCCACCAGAGGACCGCTCGCCCGGACCAGCTCGAGGGTGACCAGCGTCAGCACGGCGACCAGCACCGGGAGCGCCGACCCGCCCGAGGGCCGCGGCCCCAGCCTCCCCAGCCCGGTGCGCACGGCGGCCAGGCTAGCCGCCGGACCGACACAGCGGCCCGGCACCAGGCGGGCCCGTACGCTCGGGACCGTGCTGGACGCCCTCTCGCCGCAGCGCCGCCGCGCCGTCCTGGGCGCGGCCGCTTTGGTGCTGCTGCTGGTCCTGGCGATCGTGGCGACCAGCGTCCTCCACCGCTCGCGGGCGGCAGCGCCGGCGCCGCAGGACCAGCCGGGCCCCGTGCTGCTCGTGCCCGGCTACGGCGGTACCGGCAGCTCGCTGGCCCCCCTCGCGGACGCCCTCCGGGCGGCGGGCCGGCAGGCGGTCGTCGTCCCTCCGGTCGGGGACGGTCGCGGCGACCTGCGGGCCCAGGCCGAGCACCTCGGTGAGGTCGCCCGGCGGGTGCTGGCGGACAGCGGTTCCCCCTCGGTGGATGTCGTCGGCTACTCAGCGGGTGGAGTGGTGGCCCGGCTCTGGGTTCGGGACGAGGGCGGGACGGCCCTGGCTCGTCGGGTGCTGACACTCGGGGCGCCGCACCACGGCACCGAGCAGGCTGCGCTCGGGTCCCAGCTCGCCGGCGGCTGCCCGACGGCCTGCGAACAGCTCGTCCCCGACAGCGACCTGCTGCGCCGGCTGAACGCCGGCGACGAGACCCCCGACGGGCCGGTCTGGGCGACGGTCCGCACGGCTGCCGACCGGGTGGTCACGCCCGTCGACTCCGCGGCGCTGGCCGGCGCGCTCAACGTGGTGGTGCAGGACCTGTGCCCGGGCTCCACCGCCGGCCATCCGGACCTGCCCGCGGATCCCGTGGTGCTGGCCATGCTTCCGACGGTGCTCGGCAGTGGGCCGGCCACGGCGCCGACCGGGGTGCGCTGCTGAGGCGGGCGGCGGGCCACCGAGGCTCAGCCGTCGATGTCCTTGGTCGTGAAGCTGGCCCAGGCGGCGAGGGTGAAGACGACCAGGTAGCCCAGCTGCACCAGCAGGCCGCGGGTGACGTCCCGCCACAGGATCGGGTCCCGGAACAGGTCCACGAAGGCGAGCCAGTAGCGGGTGGGCAGGTACGGGTGCAGAGCGCCGGCGGCGTCCAGCCCGAGCAGCACGGTGGAGGTGACGAGCAGCCCGATCGTCCCCAGCGCCGCGCCGATCGCGGACGTGGTCAGCGTGGAGAAGAACAGGGCGACGGCCGCGACCCCGAGCATCGAGACGACGACGTAGCCCAGCGCGAGGGCGGTACGGCCGGTGAGCTGCTCCTGGGTGAGGGTGGAGCCGCTCAGGCTCACGGTTCCCGTCGCCGGCGCCTGACCGAGCAGCAGGCGACCTTCGACGTAGGACACGGCGGCGACGACGAGGACGGCGATCACCACGAAGGCGACCACGGTGACCAGCTTGGCGAGCAACAGCTGGGTCCGCCCGACGGGCCGGGTGAGCAGGTAGCGCAACGTGCCCGACTGGGTCTCCCCGGCGATGGCGTCGCCCCCCAGCACCGCCACCGCGATGGGCAGGAAGAGCGGCAGCACCACGCCCAGCGCGGCGAGCGGGAACAAGGTGCCGTCGCTCAGGACCGCCGACAGGAAGGGCGGACCGGTGCCGGGTCGCGGCCCGAGGTCGGTGATCGACAGCAGGATCGCCACCAGGGTGGGCAGCGCCAGGAGCATCGCGATGATCAGCCAGGTGCGCGGTCGGCGCAGCATCTTCACCAGCTCGACGGCGATCACGACAGCACCCTCTGCGCGGTCCGCAGGTCGGCCTGCTCCCCCGGCTGAGGAGACGGCGGCGCTGCCGCCGCCAGCACGACCTGCTCCAGATCGCGACGGTGCGGCCCGATCTCGGTCACCCGGATCTGCTCACCGACCAGGTAGCGGTTCAGCGCCGCGGCGTCGGCGGCCCGGACGAGCAGCCGGTCATCGCACACCTGCTCGACCATGCCGCCGAGCAGGGCAGCGGTCCGTGCCGCGTCCGGGGTGCGCAGCGCGACCAGCCCGGTGGGGCGGAGCAGCTCGTCCAGCCGGTCCTGCAGCACCAGGCGCCCGCGGTCCAGCACCCCGACCCGGGTGCACATCTGCTCGATCTCGGCCAGGAGGTGGCTGGAGAGGAAGATCGTCGTGCCTTCCGCGTTGAGCTGCAGCAGCAGCCGGCGGATCTCCTGGATGCCCTGGGGGTCGAGGCCGTTCGTGGGCTCGTCGAGCACCAGCAGCCGGGGACGGCGCATCAGGGCGGCGGCCAGGCCCAGCCGCTGCCGCATGCCGAGGGAGTAGGTCCGCGTCGGCCGACGGTCGGCGGGGTCCAGGCCGACCTGCGCCAGCACCGCCGCGATCCGTGCCCGCCGCGCCGCCCGTGGGCTGCGGTCCGGGCCGCTGGCGTCGAGCAGGGCCAGGTTGGCGCGTCCGGAGAGGTGGCTGTAGGCGCCCGGGCCCTCCACCAGCGCCCCTACCCGGGGCAGCACCGCCCGTCGCGAGGCCGGCATCGGCAAGCCCAGCACCTCCGCCGTCCCGGAGGTCGGCAGCACGAGGCCCAGCAGCATCCGGACCGTCGTGGTCTTGCCCGAGCCGTTCGCGCCGAGGAAGCCGTAGACATCACCCTCGCCCACGTCGAGGTCGACCCCGTCGACGGCCCGCAGCTCGCCGTAGCGCTTCGTCAGCCCACGGGTCCGGATCACCGGTTGCTCGGTCATGGCGTCCTCGGCAGCTCATCGGCTGCGTGCTCAAGAGTCTGGGCGGTGACGGTGCCGACGAGCAGGAAGGTCCCCCGACCCCGGTCCGGGGTGACGAGCAGCCCGATGGGTCCGAGCGGCGCCAGGGTTCCCGCGCGGGTTTCCCGGGTGGTGCCGCTGGACTGCAGCCGCTCCCGCAG